>NZ_JBWBQW010000003.1:0-400784 GCF_056279225.1 Chryseobacterium sp. UYP7 | reverse complement strand
TTGAGACTTCTAATCTCTAACGGTATTTATAGTTCACCTCTGTCTTGTTTATTTAAAGGTATTAATTTTATGAATGTAAAGTAAAGAAGGTATTTATACAAGCGGGTCTGAAGTTTTCATCGAAGATTTTAGCGATTAATTAATTTTTTAGCAAGTACAAAGTTTTCGTATTTTTACCCCGCATGCATAAATACCCAACCGTTACAGGCAATCCCCCCTATACCCCAGAATTGACTTCTCAAGCTAACGTTTGGCAGTTATGAAAAATATTTTCTAATTTTATTCCACTCTTTGCAAGGCCGATTTTAAAACTATTGCGTAATAGCAGGGGTGCAATCCTGGTTGAGATGTATGTGATGACTTCAGTGGCGGTATCATTTATTAGAACCCCGTTCAGAATATTTTTTAGCCTAAAGAACATCTCCTTAGAGTATTTTTAATTATTAATTTTTGAAAATATGAATGAGAACATAATTTCAATGGAAATTATCAATTCAAATGCTGCAGGAATTGATATTGGCAGCCGATCTCACTGGGTTGCGGTTGGCCAAAAAGATGAAGATATTAAAGAGTTTGGTGTTTTCAATGAAGACCTAAAAAACCTCTCAGATTGGCTCAAAGAAAAAGACATTCAAACCGTTGCGATGGAAAGTACAGGAACCTATTGGCAAGCTCTTTATGCTATTTTATTGGCTGACGGATTCCAAGTGATCTTGTGTAATGGCAAATTCACTAAAAACATTAAAGGTAGAAAAACAGATGTTCAAGATTATTCGTCTATTTATTTATTTTAAAGGTACTCATGAATCGCTTCGCTTATTTGTCAATGGATTCAAAAACTATACAGTATAGGCCTTTTAACAGGGAGTTTCCTTCCAGATGAAATAACAGAGAAGCTCAGAACCTACTGTCGCGATCGCGCCAATTTATTAGATTCTGCAGCAAGCACTTCAAAAAAGATGCAAAAATATTTACGCTTATTAAACCTTAGATTGGATGTTGTTGTTAATGACATCTGTGGTTTAACCGGACTGCTCATCATTCATGCGATTTGCAACGGAGAAAAAGATCCTTTAAAATTAGCCGAATTAAGACACGGTAATTGCAGAAAAACAGAAGAAGAATTAAGCGAAGCGAATCACGAATACCATTTATAATAAAAACAAAAAATGAGTAAATTTCAAAAGCACTTCATACCAATGGAATAGAAGACTATTTATTTGCCCTGAATCAAGAGCTTGAGATGTATGAAGTTTTGCAAAGTAAAATTGTACAATGCGATGTAGAGATTGAGAAAATCTTAAACTCAACAATCGGACAAGACGACAATAAACGACAACATCACATTGAACCTAAAAAACACAAAAAAATCAATAAGAATACGCCTAAAAATATCGACTTAAATTTAATGGCTTATCAATATTTTGATGGCGTAGATTTACTGGCAATTGAAGGAGTTTCCTATTCAACCGTACTATCAATAATGAGTGATGTTGGATTGGAGGGTTTCAAGAAATTCCCGACTGCAAAACACTTTGCAAGCTGGTTGAGAGTGACCCCAAACAATAAAATAAGTGGTGGTAAATACTTTCTAACAGGATCCCAAAAAGGAAGTAACCGTTTAAAAATCGCTTTAAGAAATGCAACAAATGCGATTGGTAATCTAAAAGATTCAACACCATTATCGGATTTTTTAAGGCGAATCAATTTTAGAAAAGGTCGGGTATCTGCAATCTCAGCAACTGCAAGGAAATTAGCAATCATCATTTGGAATATGGTGGTTAAAAATCAAGCATATGTCAATCCGGAAGGCAACTTATTTTTGGATGAAAAAAGAAAACTAGGCTTAGTAAAAAGGATTCAAAAACAAATTACTAAATTTGGTTTGACCAACGAAGAAATCAATTTCACAACCAATTGATTGTGAGTAAAAAAGAAAAACGTTAGTCAGAAGTTAAAAAATGATAGTCACACAACATTATTTTTAAAAATATAAGAAAATGAAATTAAGAGAATTAGGAAAAAATGGACCAAAAGTTTCACCGATCTCAATGGGTTCACGAGTATCAAATAGTAACCCATATGAACGGGAAGGAATTAAAATTTCAACAATTAAAACGTTAAAACAAGGCATAGATTCGGGTATCAATTTTTTGAATACAGCCGATTTCTACGAAATGGGGATGAATGAATTAATTATCGGGGAAGCGATTAAAAATAGAAGAGATAAAGTCTTTTTGAGTGTTAAAACAGGAACTCTAAGAAGTCCGAGCGGTGATTTTCTCGGTTTCGACGGCAGACCAAAAGCAATCAAGAACTTTTGTGCCTATTCTTTAACGAGATTGGGCGTTGATGAAATTGACCTTTACCAACCTGCAAGAATTGACCAAGACGTTCCTATCGAAGAAACTGTGGGCGCGATCAAAGATTTGATTGACGAAGGCAAAGTTCGCTATCTTGGAATTTCGGAAGCAAATGCTGACCAATTAAAACGCGCAAACAAAGTACATCCAGTTTCTGCCTTGGAAATCGAATATTCTTTAGCGACAAGATTTATTGAAAATGAAATTCTTCCTACAGCAAGGGATTTAGGAATAAGTATCGTTCCGTATTCCGTTTTAAGTTATGGCTTGTTGACTGGGAATATGTCTTTTCCATTATCAAAAGAAAATTACTTAAGTATGTTTCCAAGGTTTCAAGAAGACAATTTAAAACACAATTTACAAAAAGTAGATTTTTTGAAAGAAATGGCAGCCAATAAAAATGTTTCTGCCAGTCAATTAGCATTGGCTTGGGCTTTAAACCAGGGCGAAGACATCATTCCAATAGTTGGGATGAGCAAGCCAAGTAGAATCGAACAAAATGTAGCTGCTTTGGAAATCGAATTTACAACGGAGGAGATGACTGCTTTAAATAAAGCGTTTGACCATGATGCGATTAAAGGAGAACGTTATCCCGCGGCATTGATGAATATTGTAGCAAAATAATTAAGTGTTGAATGGTAAATCAGGAAATGACAGGAGTTATTTACTTATGCCTGAATATTAGCACGGGTACAAAACATAAAAATTATAATTAAAAAATTTAATTAGAATGAGTAAAATAGCATTAGTAACCGGCGGAAGCCGCGGATTAGGAAAAGACATGGCAATCAATATTGCTAAAAAAGGAATAGACGTAGTATTAACGTACCACAGCCAAAAAGACAAAGCAGATGAAGTGGTAGAAGAGATAAAAGGTATGGGTCAAAAAGCGATTGCATTACAATTGGACACAAGCGACGTAAAATCTTTTGATGGTTTTTTTGAAAATTTAAAAAGTGATTTGCAAAACGATTTTGGAATTGAAAAATTTGATTTCCTGGTTAATAATGCTGGAACTGCACTTTATTCCTCAATTGCAGACACAACCGAAGAACAGTTTGATGATACTGTAAATATTCACTTTAAAGGCGTGTTTTTCTTAACTCAAAAAGCCTTGAACATAATGAATGACGGCGGTGGAATTGTAAATATTTCTTCTGGACTTGCGAGATTTTCTTATCCGGGATTATCCGTTTATGGTGCTTTGAAAGGTGCGATAGAAGTGTTGACAAGATATACTGCAAAAGAATTGGGACCACGAAGAATAAATGTGAATGTAGTTGCGCCGGGTGCAATTGAAACAGATTTTGGTGGTGGCGGAACTAGAGATAATAAAGAATCAAATGCCGCAATAGCCGCAGCAACACCACTTGGAAGAGCAGGTTTACCCACAGATATTGGACCAATCGTTGCCTTTTTATGTACCGATGATGCAAAATGGATCAATGGACAAAGAATTGAAGCAAGTGGCGGAATATTACTTTAAAACAGGATTTTAAAAATAAAAGAAACAGAAACAAATCTCAACCATATAAATAGACACTTCAGTATTATTTAGCCAAAAAAGAAAAGAATTTCCTGACCTTTGACAAAACGTTGTCATAATGTTAAACTACTTTTGTGTATAATCTAAAATATAAGAAAAATGAATTTAATGTCAATCCGTATTATTACTGCCAATTTCAATGAATTAGTAGAATTTTATGAGAAAATAACAGGAATTGCAATGGTAAAGTATACCCCTGATTTTGCAGAATTAAAAACACCAAGTGCAACAATAGCAATTGGAAGTACCAAAACACTAGAGGTTTTTGGTGGAGATGATGTTGCCCAGCCGGCCCAAAACCGCAGCGTTATTATAGAATTTAGAGTTGAGGATGTTGAGAAAGAGTATGAAAGATTAGCAAGTTATCTTGAAAACAAACTCGTACAAAAACCTACAACGATGCCTTGGGGAAATAAATCTCTTTTATTTCGCGACCCTGATGGTAATCTTGTCAATTTCTTTACACCTACGTCAACAGAAGCAATGGCTAGGATTGATGGTAAAAAATAATTATTTTTAATGAAGCAAAATTGTTAATTCTCAAAGTATAGAAATTTCCGGGGAGATGAATTTATAAGTGGTAATTTGCATTGAAATTTTTTAAAAAAGTACAAAACATTAAAATAGAAAGAGTGTTAGCCGAAGAAATTGAGCAGTTACAAAAAATTTCCCGGCAAACTTTCAGCGAAACTTTTTCTGAATTTAATTCGGAAGAAAATATGCAGAAATTTCTTGATGCTAATTTTTCATTAAATCAGATTAGTACCGAATTTTATAATAAAGATTCGCTGTTTTATTTTGCCAGGGAAGCTAAAGAAATCATTGGTTATTTAAAATTAAATTTTGGCGAGGCGCAAACTGAATTACAGGAAGCCAACGGAATGGAAATCGAACGGATCTATGTTTTAAAAAATTATCACGGAAAAGAGGTTGGCAAAATTTTATATGAAAAAGCCCTTTGTATTGCGCAGGATTTGAAACTCGATTATTTATGGCTAGGTGTCTGGGAAAAAAACGAGCGCGCAATTTCTTTTTACAAAAAAAATAGGTTGGTAGGATTTTCTAAACATTCATTTATGGTGGGCGATGATGACCAGACGGATATCATGATGAGGTTTAATGTAATATATTAATTTAAAAATATACTTTTCTATGACCATAAAGTTAAGACCTGAAAATGAAAAAGATTATTACGCGATTTCTAAATTAATTTTAGACACCTACTGTGAAATTTCTTACAGCAACCATTTAGAACAAATAATGGTTGAGCGTTTAAGAAAATCCACCGCGTTCATTCCGGAATTATCAATTGTTGCTGAAAATGAAAATAAGGAATTAGTTGGGCATATTTTAGTAACCAAAATTAATATTAAGAATAAAGGAAAACTTTTCCCCTCACTTGCGCCGGCGCCTCTGTCAGTACTTCCTAAATTTAAAAATCGCGGAATTGGTAAACAACTTGTGCTTGAAGCACATAATGTTGCCAAAAAACTAGGCTATAAATATATTGTTCTTCTTGGAATTCCGGATTATTATCAGCAATTTGGATATGAGTTTTTAAGCGATTATAACATTGAAATTCCTATTGAAATTCCTAAAGAGCAGGCATTTATTATCAATTTGAACGAAAAGGATTTTAGCGAAATTGAAGGTGGAAAAGTGATTTATTCTAAAGAATTTTTTAAATAAATAAAGGGAGAAATTAATAATTTTGAGAATGAGCAAATCGCGATTATAAAATTAAAAATTTTAAAAAAATTCTCATTTCGCTTCCTTACAAACTGTTTTCGAAATGCGCAAAATTAGTTTTTAAAATAATAAAAAATATGAATTTAAATACAGCAAAAGCAATCATAACCGGCGGAACTTCGGGAATAGGATATGAAACCGCAAAACTTTTAAAATCTAAAGGTGCAGAAGTCGTAATCTGTGGCAGAACCAACAAAACGGTACAGAAAATTGCAGAAGAATTGGGCGTTTTCGGAATTAAAGCAGATGTAAGTAATGAAGCCGATATCAAAAACTTATTTGATTTTGCTTTGGAAAAAATGGCCGGTTTAAATGTTTTAGTAAACAACGCCGGACTTGGATTTATGGGTTCGCTGGTAGAAACAAAAGTTGAAGATTTCACAAGAATCTGGGAAGTTAACGCCAAAAGCGTTTTCCTTTGCGGTCAGTATGCCGCGAAACATTTTATTAAAGAAAATACCGGAAATATTATTAATATATCCTCAATGGGCGCTGTAAGCGGTTTCGCAAATGGTTCCGCCTATGTTGCCAGCAAAGCCGCAGTTACGGGACTTACAATGTGCTGGCGTTCAGAATTGCGAAAAAATAATATCCGTGTCATGCAGATCAACCCCAGTGAAGTGGTAACGCCTTTTATGGATAAAATTGGATACGTTTCAGAAAATACGGAACACAAATTAAAAGGTCTGGAAATAGCGCAGGTCGTGGCTTCAATGCTGGAATTAAATGATGTAGGCTTTATACCGGAAGTTAATGTCTGGGCAACAAATCCTTAAAAGTGGGCAGAAAAAAGGCTCTGACAATTATTAATTCAGTTTCAGAAATCTACCGTCTAATGTGTTTGCGGAAGTCTAGTCATACTCTGGTTATTTAAGTGATATGCTTCGAACTTTAACCCCACAAATACACAGTAACACATTCACGCTTTGCTTATAGAAAAAGCCAAAGAAGATCTCTCAACCACAGATTTACCAATAAATGAATTTCTAACGAGTTGGGATTTGAACATTAACAGAGTTTCAGCAAATTATTTAAAACAAAAACGGAAATGACGCCGATGGAATTTCGGAGGGGATTTAATTAATGTTTGTGGAAGTCAAGATCTTTTAGGTCTGATAATTTAAATATTCTAGAATATGATTAAATTTTTCTAAAGTTATTTTGGCTAAAACAAAAGGTATTTTCACTACCTCAATTTTCTTGAGTGAAACTACCTTTGTCTCATAAATATAAATATTATGAAAGCAATAAGAATCAATGAATTTGGCGGACCAGAAGTTTTAAAAATGGAAGAAATTGCGCGGCCCGTTCCGGCAGCAGATGAAATTCTTGTAAAATTATACGCAAGCGGTGTAAATCCCGTAGAGTGTGTGATCCGTACCGGAGGAAACGAGTCGCTGCGCCAATATTTCACTTTGCCGATGACTTTAGGTTGGGATGCTGCTGGAATTGTGGAAGAAATTGGTGGTGATGTTTCGGATTTTAAAATAGGAGATGCTGTTTTCGGGTTACCTAATTTTCCGGGAGATGGTAGTTATGCTGAATATTGCGCTGCAAAAGCCACGCAGTTTGCATTAAAGCCAAAAAATTTAAGTTTTAATGAAGCCGCTGCTGTTCCACTAACTGCACTTACTGGTTGGACTGCTATGTTTCATTTTGGAAAATTACAGGCAGGTCAACGAATTTTAATCCAAGGCGCTTCAGGTGGAGTTGGCACATTTGCAGTGCAATTTGCAAAAGCGAAAGGAGCGTATGTAATTGCAGTTGCTTCCACTAAAAACATGGATTATCTGAAAGAACTTGGGGCAGATGAAGTGATCGATTATAAAACTCAAAATTTTGAGGATTTAGTTTCTAATGTAGATGTAATATTAGAGGCTTCACCAAACCGCGATAATACAGAGCGAATAAAAGCTATAAGTGTTTTGAAAGAAGGTGGAATTTTTGTGAGTGTTAATACTGATTCACCTTTTAATGAGGAACTAATTGAAGTCCTTTCCACTAAAAATGTTACTGGAGAATTATCTGCAAACCAACCGAAAAGAGAATGGCTGGAAGAAATTGCTGCGTTAATAGAAAATGACAAGGTAAAAGTTGTTATCAATAAAGTTTATCCTTTAGTAGAAGTTGCAGATGCTCATCGGGAAAGCGAAACCTGGCACGTGCAAGGAAAATTGGTATTGGAAATCCGCAAAGAAAATGACTAAATGAAACACTTCAAAACGATCAGCGAATTTCATGATTATGTTGATCTTCCAAAGCCGCATCATCCTTTGATTAGTGTGATAGACGTCTCAACTGTGCCATATAAAAATACCGAAAAACCGGAAAGTATGCTGTTTGATTTTTATTGCATAGCGGTTAAGCGAATGGATAATGTAAAGATGAAATATGGACAGCAAACTTTTGATTTTAATGAGGGAATTATGTCCTTCATGTCACCAAAACAGGTTTTTAGTATTGCAGTAGACCATGAAGGCGAAGAAGTAAAAAAATCAGGTTGGGTTATTTATATTCATCCTGATTTATTGTGGAATACTACATTGGCAAAAACCATAAATCATTATGATTTTTGGGATTATTCTCTGAATGAAAATTTGTTTTTATCCGACAAAGAAGAAGCAATAATTAACAATATTATTTTTACCGCAAAACAGGAATATGACGGCAATATTGATAAATTTAGCAAGCAGATTATTCTCTCGCAAATTGAAAGTTTACTCAATTATGCTGACCGTTTTTATCACCGCCAATTTATTACTAGAGAAAAATCTAACCATGAAATTTTGGGTAGAGTAGAAAATTTATTAACAGATTATTTTGAAAACAAAGCGTTTTTAAGCAAAGGTTTACCGACGGTAAAGTTTATTGCTGAAAGTTTAAATCTTTCCCCAAAATACTTAAGTAACATTTTAAGGACTTTAACCGGGCAAAATACGCAGCAACACATTCATGATAAATTGATAGAGAAAGCAAAAGAAAAATTATCAACCACAGAATTGACGGTAAATGAGATTGCTTACGAATTGGGTTTTGAACATGCACAAAGTTTTAGTAAATTGTTTAAATTAAAAACTGAAATGACGCCGATGGAATTTCGGAGGGGATTTAATTAATGTTTGTCGAAATGAAAACCTTTCAGAAACAAATGAAACCTAAACAATTAGAATGAAAAAAATATTAAAGAAAACTTTATTTGTTGTTTTCGGGGGACTTATTATTATTGCGACTTCATTTGTAGGATGTAAAACATTTGGAGAAAACCCGAAGGGTGCCAAATTAAAAAATATAAGCGCATCACGAAATTATAATGATGGGCAATTTCAAAACTTAACAATCACACCTTTCCTTGCTGAAAATTATTCTATTCCAAGACTAATATATGAGCGACTATTTAAGAGATTCCCGCGTTTAAAACCTGTTGATACAATACCAAATGTAAAAACAGATTTACACAATCTAGATCCTTCGATGAATGTGCTTGTTTGGTTTGGACATTCCTCTTATTTTATGCAAATAGATGGAATTCGTATTTTGGTAGACCCTGTGTTTAGCAATAATGCGTCGCCTATACGAAATACTGTAAGACCTTTTATCGGTTCAAATATTTTCACTGTTTCAGATATTCCGAAAATAGATTATTTACTCATTTCACATGATCATTACGATCATTTAGATTACGAAACTGTAATTGGCTTAAAAGACAAAATCGAGACCGTGATATGTGGATTAGGGGTAGGTTCTCATTTTAAATATTGGGGCTTCGATACGAGAAAAATTATTGAGAAGGACTGGTATGAGCATGTTGATATTAAAAATGGTTCAAAAATCCATATTGAACCCGCAAGACATTTTTCTGGAAGGGGCTTAACGAGAAACAAAACTCTTTGGGTTTCCTATGTCCTAGAAACACCTTCAACTAAAATATACATGGGTGGGGATAGTGGTTATGGCCCTCACTATGCGGCTATCGGTAAAAAACATGGAGCTTTTGATCTGGTGATTTTAGAAAACGGTCAATATAATAAGGCTTGGCCAAATATACATGAAACACCAGAAGAAGTGTTAAAGGCCGCAAATGATTTGAATACAAAACAAATATTTCCTGTTCATTCCTCCAAATTCGTGCTTTCTATTCACCCTTGGGACGAGCCATTAATAAAACTTACAGAACTTAACAAAGCGCAAAACTTTAAACTGGTAACTCCTATTGTTGGAAAAATAGTAAATCTAAAAGATTCCACCCAAATATTTGACAAATGGTGGGTAGGGATGAAGTAGAGCTAATTTATTTCTACAGGATTACAAAAGACAACTTTTCGAATAAGACCATTAAATAAGTAATTCAGCGTCGCAAAATTTTTAAGTGCTATCTTTTCTTTTCTGAAGTACAATAAGTTGAATTAAATTTATATTATACTAACCCCCCCTATCTACGATATCTCAACCTTCTAATTTTGCTATTCCGTCGCTAATAAGAGATTATTATTTTTTGGAAACATTTTATTCCAAAGATCTAAGTACTATCCCTCATTTCTGATGTTTGTAATACTAAAACGGATCAGATTGATGATAAGCTACTTGATGATTTGAATATCTGTAATTTTTTGACTTTCAATTTAATTAAAAAATATATCCTATGGTATACGCGTATTTGCTCTTAGAAATTATCCACTAGAGATCTTACAAACATGAAAATAAATAGAAAAATTGATATGGCACGGATGAAAAAAATTGAACTCGCCAAATACCTCTGTCTTTTACCAGGACTTTTTTTGGTAATTTCGGGATTGCTCATTTTACTCATTCCAGACGCTGCGGGAAAGGTTTTTGACATTACTAATATTGATAAACTTAAAGAACCTTTCGCTTTAGCCATGGGCATTCGTCAACTTGCGATTGGTTTAATGATTGTCACACTCGCACTAAGTAACCAAATAAAAGCACTCGGAATTATAATGTTAGTTGGTGCCGTAGTTCCACTAACAGATTTTTTCGTTTTTAGTCCATCAATTGGGACTTTTTCCGCATTACGACATGCAGCACCTGTGCCTTTAATTTTTGGGTTAGGTATATATCTAACTTATCTAACTAGGAAAAAACAATGACAGGAAGCAATTAAAACAACGTATCATTAACATCGGTTTGACAGTATGGCGGGTTTAGTGCTAAATCAAAGTTTATCGCTTCTTACAAAATTTAGTATAATTGAAAGTTTTTGCTTTTCGTTTATTTTCACAAAACTTAGTATTTAATCGGCTTTAAACTCTTATATTGTTGCCTTCTGTTGAGTAATTTGGTACGTAAACTAATAAATTATGTATCTTAAATTATATTCTGCTTTCGAAGTAGACGGAAGTCTTGACAGTATACCTTTCTAATCATACTGTAAACTGTGAAAGATATTGAAAGCGCTAGTTTTATCCACTTCATTTATTCCTGATGAACCAATATTCCTATTTTAGTTTTCGAAGCAGATGATAATCTCTATAACGATGTAACCTCAAAAATTTATTAATACATGGCGTTAAAGGAAAGTCTCTATTTTCATTAGGATTTTCCAATAGTTAAATAATTTATTGACTTTAAGTAGTGGTGTTAATTGTGGAATTCAGTCAGAAGGCATAAGTTGTTAAATGAAAGATCTTACAGAATTTAGAAACATAAAGATTTTATCTTTCTATAAATTGCTATATTTGATAAGATGAATCGTGATATTTTAAAAAATTACAAATTTTGCTAATTGAAATTTATATGGTCTTGCAAAAGATGTCATAATTTTGAATTAATGGTTTGATAAAATCAAAACTTCTTATTAAATCGAAAGATTATTTATATTCATGCAGAAGAACTTTTTTTTTATTTTTTTATTTTTTTTGGGATTTACAAATGTATGTTCTCAAAGGCTCCTTCCTGAACTTTTAAATGAACTGGATAATGTAATAGCACAAGAAGATATCTATACACAAAGAAAAAAAATCGAAATTGCTGCTTTGGTTAAAGAACTTAAAAAACCAATTACTCCTGAAAAAAAATATCAGTTATACCATAAACTTTCAAAAGAGTATGAGGTTTTTGTTGCGGATTCCGCGGTGTTTTACACCAATAAGTCTTTACAAATTGCTGAAAAAGTAGGCAATTTAAATTATATTGCTGAAAGCAAAATTCAGTTGGCGCGCATCAATGCGAAAGCAGCTTTTTTCCCATTATCTCTAAGGATTTTAAAAACCATCAATAAAAAAAATCTGACGGAAACACAGTTGGTCGATTATTACAAGGCTTATTTAGAGGTTTATATTTATTGGATGGAATATCAAGATGGACATGATATAGAAGAAATTCTTCCTAAAAAAATTGCGGTACAGGACACCTTGCTTTCGATACTTCCGAAAAATTCTTATGAATACGTCATTAATTATGGAACGAGGAATATTGAACAAAAAAATTATGATGAAGCAGAAAAAACTCTGCTAAATGGATATAAAAATGTTAAGCCAGATACACGCGAATTTGCTATCATAAATTCTATATTAGCCTACTTGTATGAAAATAAAAAAAATGAAAAAAAGCAAAAAGAATATCTTGCAATTTCAGCGCTTTCGGATATTCATGCTGCTGTTAAAGAAAATATCTCTTTGCGGACTCTTTCAATTTTACTTTTTGAAGATAACGAGGTGAGTCGGGCTAATTTTTATATCAAAAGAAGTTTGGAAGATGCTAATTTTTACAATGCGAGATTACGAAATATTCAAATTGCAAGAGTTCTACCCATTATTGATAAAGCCTACCAACTTGATCGTGAAAAACAGCAAAAAAAATTGCGGAAAATATTGATAATTACCGCTCTTTTGTCAATTATCCTCTTAGTCGCAATTCTTCTTATTGTTCAACAAATGCGAAAAGTATCTGCTGCGAAACGAAAATTGACACAGATTAATGAAAAACTTAATCTCCTTAATGAAGATTTAAAACAAGCGAGTCTGCAGCAAGAACTTACGAACACATCTTTGTCCGAAGCAAATCATTTAAAAGAACAGTATATAAAAAGTTTCTTCGAAATTTGTACTGAATATATTGATCGCCTAGAAAAATTCAAAAGAATCGTTAACCGAAAAATAAAAACAGGGCAATCTGCTGAAATATTGAAGATGACGGATTCCGCAGAAGATAGCAGCCGGGAGTTAAAAGAGCTGTATCGTAATTTTGATAAAGCTTTTTTAAAGATTTACCCACAATTTGTAGAGCAGGTTAATGAATTGCTTTTACCAGAAGAACGTTATGAAATCCGACAAGATAAATCGTTAAATCAAGAACTACGTGTTTTTGCATTAATTCGGTTGGGTGTTACCAATAATAATCAGATTGCAACATTTTTACATTACACTCTCCGAACTATTTATAATTATAGAAGTAAGGTAAAATCTAAGGCTCTAAACCAAGATGATAACTTTGAACTTCGAATTCAAAATATTGGAATTATTGAGCCTGATACTGAAATTTTGCTATAGTTTTTAACATATTTTAGCAATATTTAAGTTGCTTTTATACCTTAAAGTTACCTGAGTTGATGTTTGTGTTGATTTTACGTTACACAATTACAGGTGTTTAGCTTATAAATTATTACATTACACTTTACATTGAATTTTTTTGAGTCTACCTGCTTTGCATCTTCACTTATATTTGTTGAGGAAGCAAAATATTGATGAAATTTAAATATTTCAAACCTCTATTCTCAAAAATTTTTCTATGAATTTAAATCTATTCGAACTCAAAAAGTCTAATAAACTTTCATTAAAGTTGCCAATTGCTGCTCTTTTTTTAATTGCAACGGCTACTTTTCCAACCTTTATTTACGCCCAGGAAAAGAGCGCAAAAGATACTCTAATAAAAGAAAGAGCGATTGATGAAGTGGTGCTTATTGGTTATGGTAAAGTAAAGAAATCTGATCAGACTGGATCTGTGTCTACCTTAAAAATGAATAATGAAACCCGCGGTTTTGCACCAAATGCACAAGATGTTCTGGTAGGTAAAGTTGCTGGTGTAACGGTAACAACTGAAGGCGGATCGCCAAGTGGTGGTGCGGTTATAAGAATTCGTGGTGGTTCATCTCTCTCGGCAAGTAATGATCCGCTAATTATTATAGATGGAGTAATGCTCGATAATCAGGGAATAGGTGGTGCCGGAAATATTTTGAATACGCTAAATCCTACAGATATTGATACTTTCACGATATTGAAAGATGCATCTGCAACTGCGATTTACGGTTCCAGAGCGTCCAACGGAGTAATTTTGATAACGACAAAAAAAGGATCAAACGGGAAAATAAAAGTTACTTATGATGCTAACATGTCTGTAAGTTCCCCTAAAAAAACAGTTGAAGTCTTAAATGCAGAGGAATACAGAGCATTTGTAGATAGAACTTTTGCCGGACTGGGTAACTATAATGAAGTAGTAGCAAAATTGGGAAATGGAAATACAGATTGGCAAAAAGCCATCTATCATCCAACCTTTAATACTGAAAATAATTTAAGTATTTTGGGATCAGTTAATAACAAACTGCCGTACCGTGCTTCATTCGGATACACTAATCTTTCGGGTATTCTACGCACTTCTAATATGGAGCGTTATACAAGTAGTATAACACTGAATCCGACTTTTTTTGATAATCATCTTTCCGTAAATATTAATGGCCGCGGAATGTATATTAAGAATAAATTTGCGTCGCAAGATGCTGTAGGTTCTGCAATTATAATGGATCCTACGCAAAATATTTATGATAATAACAGTCCGTTTGGAGGATTTTTTACGTGGACGGGAAGTGATAATAATATTATTCAGGTGGCGACCAAAAACCCTGTTTCTGTTCTAGAGATGAGGGAAGATCAATCGAAGGTGTATAATGTTATCGGCAATATACAATTGGATTATAAATTACATTTCCTTCCAGATCTCCATTTTAATGTAAATGCAGCTCTGGACTATTCCGAAAGTGATGGCAGAGTTTATATTCCTGCGCTTGCGCCAAGTGATTATCAATTTGGCGGTTTTGATAATAATTATGATCAATTACGCCGTAATTCCACATTTGATTTTTATACCCAATACACCAAAAACTTTAGCTTTTTAGATAGCAAATTTGATATAATGGGCGGTTATTCCTGGCAACACTATTACAGAGAAGGTAGTAATTCATCTTACAGGGTTGCAAGATTTGATGAGTATGGTGATCCACTTTTAATCAATAAGAACAATTATGCGACAGAGCATTACATCGTCTCATTTTTCGGTAGATTAAATTACAGTATTAAGAATCGGTATCTGTTTACATTTACAATGAGAAATGATGGTTCCTCCCGTTTCGCTTCAGAAAATAGATGGTCACTGTTCCCCTCCGCAGCTTTTGCCTGGAAAATTAGTGATGATTTTTTCAAAAGTTCAACTACTGTTAAGGAGTTAAAATTGAGATTAGGTTGGGGTAAAACTGGTCAGCAGGATATTAACCAAGGAGATTATCCATACCTCGGCACTTACCAATACAGCATCGGTTCAGAAGCAAATTATTTGCAGGGTTACAATAATGGTGAACCTGTTTGGACTTCACTCCTGCGACCGGGAGCATACAACCCAGATCTAAAATGGGAAACAACTGAAACCTATAATATTGGACTCGATTTTAATTTGTGGAACAGCAGAGTGGAAGGTGCAATAGATGTCTATCAAAGAAAAACTACAGATCTTATCAATGCAGAAACGAAGGTTGCCGCAGGAACGAATTTTTCCGAATATGTTGCAGCGAATATAGGATCGCTGGAAAATATGGGAGCAGAATTTTCTTTAAATGTAAAACCTGTAATTACAGATAATTTTACCTGGGATATTGGGGGAAACATTGCTTATAATTATAATAAAATAACTTCATTAAGTTATGGAAGTAATGCTACAGCCTCCCGCAGGTTTGGTTTAAACATCCATAAAGTAGGTTACGCAGCGGGAATGTTTTATGTATACGAGCAGATTTATGATGAAAATGGAAAACCCATTGAAGGTTTTTACAAAGATCAAAATAATGATGGCGTTATTAATGAATCAGATCTGCGCATCTACCATAAACCTACGCCGGATTACACCTTTGGACTAAATACAAGATTAAAGTATAAAAACTGGGATTTTTCTATCGCAAGCCACGGAAGTATTGGGAACTATGTTCACAATTCAGTAGCTGCAAATGGCGCAGCATTAAGTCCTCAATCAATTTATGCGAATGAATTTTTAGTTAACCGCCCGAAAAGTGCTTTTGAAACTAATTTTCAAAATACTCAAAATTTATCTGATTATTATGTTCAGGACGCTTCATTTTACCGGATAGATAATTTTGTATTAGGTTATACATTTAAAGATCTGAATAAAATGCTGTCGGCTTTACGAGTTTATACGACAGTACAAAATCCTTTTGTTTTTACAAAGTATAAAGGTTTAGATCCCGAATTATTTGGGGGGATAGATGGAAACCAATATCCAAGACCGGTAACTATTATGCTTGGAACTAATTTTAACTTCTAAAAATCTAATTATATGAAAGTTTATAGATATTTAATAATAGCTGGATTATCTTTCTTTACGCTGTCTTCATGTGTGAATGATTTAGATACAATGCCATTAACAGATAATATTCTGACTCCAGAAGCAGCGTGGCAGAATCCGCAGTCATACAGTCAATTCCTGGCAAAAATTTATGCTTCGTTTGCTTTGTCAGGGAATGAGGGTCCTGCAGGTTCTCCAGATATTAATTCGGGCGATCAGGGAGAAGCAACATTTATACGATCTTATTGGGACTTGCAGGAGTTATGTACTGATGAAGTTATTGGTGCATGGGATAACCAAACTTTGCGCGGACTTCAGTTCTGCCAATGGAATTCTGATAACAATTTTGTTTTGCTAAACTACAGCAGAATTTATTTAAACATTGCCTATGCAAATGAATTTATGAGGCAAACTTCTGATGCAAAACTCACAGAGAGAGGGGTTTCGCCAGAATTGAAAACACAGATAAAATCAATGCGTGCAGAAGCACGGGCGCTAAGAGCAATGGCTTATTATTTTCTTGTAGATCTTTATGGTAACGTTCCCTACATTCCAGAAGAAGCTGGAGTAGGGTCTTATTTACCGGAGCAAAAAGACCGAACTTTTCTCTTTAATTTTATTGAGAGCGAATTAAAGGCGGTAGAGGCAGATTTGCCTAATAATTCACCTGATAATTATGGTAAATTAACAGCACCTGCATCCTGGATGATTCTTTCCAAATTATATCTGAACGCAGAGGTGTACATCAATAGCAGTAAATATACAGAAGCATTAACCTATCTCAATAAAATAATTGGCGCAGGTTACAGTTTAGAACCAGAATATAAAAACATTTTTAATGCAGATAATAATTTATCTAGGGAGATAATTTATTCAATCGTTTTTGATGGTCAACGTGCGACCACTTATGGCGGAACCACTTTTCTATTAGCCGCATCTTATAAATCGGATATGAATCCATTAGACAATTTCGGACTTTCACAAGCATGGTCAGGTATTCGGTCTAAAGAAACCTTGTCAGATCAATTCGCAGGGGCAGACTCTCGTGCAATGTTTTGGAAAGCCGACAGAACCAAAGAAACCGCTGAATGGGGAGACTTTAATCAAGGTTGGTCTGTAACTAAATTCAGTAATAAGAGAAAAGATGGCACTAATGGTTCAAGTACCGTTTTTGCAGATACTGATTTTCCGATGTATCGTTTAGCAGATGTTTATCTAATGTATGCGGAAGCAGTTGTTCGTGGAGGAACTGGTGGCAATTTAGCCCAGGCTATAACTTATATCAATCTTTTGAGAAACCGGGCTAATGCGCCACTTGTTGGAAATTCGTCTTTAAATCTTAATTTTTTATTAGATGAAAGATCACGCGAATTATATTGGGAAGGACATCGCAGAACAGATTTAATCCGTTTTGGAAAATTCACAAAAGATTATAATTGGCCCTGGAAAAATGGAGTGTACAGCGGAACACCAAATATTTCAGAAAAGTATAAAGTTTATCCACTACCAGCGACGGAAATTTCAGCAAACCCAAATCTTAAACAAAATATTGGTTATTAAAATTTAACGATATGAAAAAATTTATAAAAATTTTATTTTTATCATTTATTGGAAGTTTGCTCTTCTTTTCCTGCAGAAGTGATGATCAACTTACTTTAAACGAAATAGTACCAAGCAAGATTGATGAGGTAGCGGTTAAAACTTTCATTCTGCAGGAGCCAGGAGCGAATGTGAATCCACTTTTGTTAACAGTTACCTGGTCTGAAACTCAATTTATCTTAAGCAGTGCTTCCCATACAGAGCCCAGTGGACCTGTTAATTATATTTTGCAAATGGATATCGTTGGAAATAATTTTGCGAAAGCTATACCGGTAGCCTCCACAAACGGGCTTACCTCAAATTTATTTATAAAGGATATTAATGCTATTCTTCTAACAAAACTCAGCGCAATCCCAGAAATGGAAAATGCTGTGGAATTGAGAATTGTAGCCCATTACGGGCAAAGTCAAACTGCACTTTCAACGAACACACTGCAGTTAAAAATTACACCTTATAAACCAGTAGAATCAGTTTCTGCAATTTATTTGGTAGGTGATATGAATGGATGGAATAATACGAATACAGATTTCATTATGTTTCGAAATTCCAATAGTGTTGATGATAGAACCTATACCTATACAGGTCGGCTTGCGGCGAACACTTATTACAAGTTTCTTCCTGAAGAATCACTTGGCACTTACAAGGCTTATTGCAGAAAAGATGATACAACCCTTGTATTTGAGGAAAGTAATGATGGCGCCTTTTATAATGAATTTGAAAGATATGTTACTGCCACAATAAATACCCAGACATTAGCCTACACTATTGTAGATTATACAGGAACAAATATTAATAATTTTTATAATACAATGGGACCAATCGGCGGCTTTTGTAACTGGGATAATGAGCCACTTATGACAAAGTCTACGTATGATGGTCACCAATGGAACGGAACTTTTACGTTCGACATCGCCACAGCTTGTAAATTTAGGGGGAATAGAGATTGGGCAAATAATTGGGGAGGTAATGCCGACGACTTTCCTTACGGTAAAGCAATATTTGATGGTCCAGGTGCCAATGTAAACGTGACAGGAAACTATAAAATTTATTTTAATGATCTTACAGGACACTATACGATTCTACAACAATAATATAAGACTATGAAAAATATAAAAATCTTAAATACTTTCCTCCTATTTTTGATGCTAATCGGCTGTACAACCGACTACCGGACAGAAGATATTGGTTTGAAAATAACATTACCTGTAATTAATTCGCTGTCTAAGACAGACTGGTTATTAATGAGACCGTCGCCAGGTGAAAATCCACTGGTTTTCAGACTAAGCTGGTCCAAAGCCAAATTCAATTATGAAGGAGGAAATTACATTTACACAGAAGATGTTTCCTATGAAGTGCAGACAGATCTTACTGAAAATAATTTTTCTAAACCAAAAATAATTTTTTCTACAGCTGGATTATATATGGATGTGTTTAATGTGGAGCTTAAAAAAGCATTAGATGAATTAAAAGGCAAGGAAACTAATAAACCTACAAATATTAGTTTGAGGATAAAAACGATATCAAAGCATGGTGATTCCTTTTCAGAACCTTTGAATATTACCTTGACATCGTATTACAACGTAGATCCCACGGTGAAGAATATTTACATAATTGGTGATATGAACGGAAACAGTAATAATAGCAAGGATTTTATTATGTTCCGTAATTCTAACAATTATGAGGACGGTGTTTATACTTACACCGGTTATTTCGCAACTGCAAGTACTTTCAAATTTATTTCTGAAGAATTTTTAGGGACCAGTAGTAATTTCTATTGTGCTGGGGAAAATGGAGTTTTAAAACAAGGTGATTTTGCGTCATTTTCAGTTGGTAGTGGTTATCATACTGTTACTATTGATGTTAATGAGATGACGTGGGAAATCTCTGATCCTCCAATTTCAGATCCTGCAATCTATAATCAAATGGGTCCAATTGGCGGTTTTTGTAATTGGGATAATGAACCTCTTATGACCAAATCTAGTTTTGATCCGCACCAGTGGAAGCTTAGCTATGAATTCACTTCTTCCAGTGCCTGCAAATTTAGAGGCAATAAAGACTGGGCAAACAACTGGGGCGGAAATGTTTCAGACATTCCTTATGGAAAAGGAGTTTTTGATGGTCCTGGTGCTACAGTTTCAGTTGCCGGAACCTATGATATTTATTTTAATGATTTAACAAATCATTATGCAATCGTAAAACAATAAAAAAATTATAATGAAAAAATTTAACAATATAAAAATTCTTCTGCTAGCATTTTTGTTCACTTTTACTTTGGGTAACTGCAGTAGTGAAGACACGATCAAAGTTCCTGAAATTCCCAATAGCGAAATTACCCCTGTTACTAATCATAATAAGGTTATTTACGAAATTAATGTAAGAAATTATTCCGGTCAAGGCTTCAATGGTGTCACCAAAGATTTGCAAAGATTGAAAGATTTAGGAGTAGATATTCTTTGGTTAATGCCAATTAACCCTATTGGAATTGTAAAAAGAGAAGGAACATTGGGAAGTCCTTATTCTGTCAGAGATTACAAAGCCATTAATTCTGAGATGGGAACTGAAGCAGATTTTAGAGCTTTAATAGCGGCTGCTCATAATCTAAAAATGGAGATTTACATTGATTGGGTAGCCAATCATACAGCATGGGATCACCCTTGGGTCACAGAACACTTAGATTATTATTCCTCTCAAAATGGCCAACAGCCTTATTCCCCAAATGGCTGGAATGATGTAGTAGAACTTAATTATGATAATCCAAATATGCGTGCAGCGATGATAGATGCCATGAAATATTGGGTGAAAAATTTTGATATTGATGGTTATCGTTGTGATGCGGTGGTGTTTGTTCCCTTAGATTTCTGGGAACAGGCAATTTCTCAAGTTAACGCCGTAAGAAAAATTTCTTGGTTAGCAGAAGGTAACAAGCCAGAGTATATGTCGGTTTTTGATTACGATTATGCATGGGATTTTAGTAATAAATTGAACCAATTTGGTTCTGGTAGTGACGCCTCTGGTTTAATTCAGGCATGTAAAGATCTCTACAATAATCCGGCATATGCAAAGAAAGGCCGAATGCTTTATTTAACTAACCATGATTTAAATGCGCACGATGGTACTGAAATGGTGCGTTATGGCGCTAATGTTTTACCCCTAAGTGTGCTGTATTTTACGATTTATGATCAGCCTTTAATTTATAACGGGCAAGAGATTGGAATGAATAAATCGATGAATTTGTTCAACTCCAGCCCGGTGCAATGGGACCCTGTAAACAAAATTTATTTGAATCTTTTTCAGAAATTAACACGACTAAAAAGAACTCAACCTGCACTGGAAGACGGCGAAAACCGTGGCGCTTTAAAAATCTACAAAACTAATAATCCTAATGTTTTTGCGTATTCACGTATCAAAGGAGGAAACGAAGTTTTGGTCATGTTAAACTTTAATAATGTAGCAGTAAACTTCAAATGGACTGAAGAAGTGCCAACTGGTGATTTTAAAAATTATTTAACAGGGGAGGATAAAAATTTTAGATCTACTGAGGGTAATATTTTAATGGAAAAAGGATACTCAATATTTGTAAAATAAAAAGTTTTTAATGAAAAATTCAATTATCCAATTTATATTATCTGTTTTTTTTCTTTTTCAAAGTGCGAATATTTATTCACAAAATAACAAAGCATACAATGTTAAGTCTCCCAGCAGTGCGATAAACTTTGCCGTCGAAACTTCTGAAAGGGGTTTGTCTTATACAGTTTCAAACAATGGCGTTGAGATCTTAAAGCCCTCTTTATTGGGCATGAAATTCAAATCTTTCGAATTAAAAAACAATCTTGCAATTACAGATGTAAAATATTCAGAAACGGATGAAAGTTGGTCTCAGCCGTGGGGTGAGGAAGTTGAGGTTCATAACCAGTATAACCAAATGCAGGTTTTCGTGCAGGAAACTAAAGATTTAAAACGAAAATTTATTTTAAATATCAAAGTTTTTAATGATGGTTTTGGTTTTAGATATGAATTTCCTGACCAACCGAATCTGAAAGACGTGGTAATTATGGATGAACTAACGGAATTTAATTTTGCGCAAGATAGTCCAACTTGGTCCATTCCTTATGCCACAGAATTTTATGAAGGTTTATATACTAGAGAACCACTTTCAAAAAAAGATACAGTTTCTGTCCCGATAACTTTAGAAACTAAAACTGGATTATTTCTCGCGCTTCATGAAGCAAATCTCACAGATTATCCCGCGATGAATGTCTATCCGGACAAACACACATCTAATCTAAAAGTATATTTAACACCGTGGTCGACAGGCGAAAAAGTTTTTGCAAAAGCGCCATTTCAAACTCCTTGGAGAACTTTAATTATTGCAGAAAAAGCGGGTGATTTATTGCTTTCCAGATTGATGTTGAGTTTAAATGAGCCCAGTAAAATTGAAGATACTTCATGGATTAAACCTGGTCGTTATATCGGAATTTGGTGGGGAATGCACATGAAAAAATACACTTGGGAGATGGGCCCGAATCATGGAGCAAAAACGGCGAATGTTTTGAGATATATTAATTTTGCAGCCAAAAATAAATTTGCCGGCGTTTTAGTAGAAGGTTGGAATCCCGGATGGGAAGACTGGAAATCTTATGATTTTCTCGAAAGTTATCCGGATTTTGATATTAAACAAATAACAGATTATGCCAGATCAAAAAATGTAGAATTGATCGGACACCACGAGACAGGCGGAAATACCATAAAATATGAATCGCAATTAGAAGATGCTTTCGCTTATTATAAAAAATATGGCGTGAACGTAGTGAAAACAGGTTACGTAGGCGGTTTGCTGGATGGAAAAGAAGAACACAGCAGCCAATATGGAATTCGCCATTACCGGAAAGTAATAGAAACCGCGGCGAAATATAAAATCATGATTGATAACCATGAACCTGCGATGCCTTCTGGATTGCAGCGA
This sequence comes from Chryseobacterium sp. UYP7, assembly GCF_056279225.1. NCBI lineage: Bacteria > Pseudomonadati > Bacteroidota > Flavobacteriia > Flavobacteriales > Weeksellaceae > Chryseobacterium > Chryseobacterium sp. UYP7. The sequence continues at coordinate 377,983 of NZ_JBWBQW010000003.1, read as the reverse complement.
ACTTATCCAAATCTCATGACGCAGGAAGGCGTTCGTGGACAGGAATGGAATGCGTGGTCTAAAGATGGCGGAAATCCACCGGAACACACCACAATTATTCCCTTTACCAGAGGTTTAGCGGGGCCAACAGATTTCACACCCGGAATTTTTAATTTTACAAATACGGCTCTTCCAAATACGAAAGTTCACACCACATTAGCAAAACAACTGGCTTTATCGGTCATCAATTTCAGTCCTTTGCAAATGGCTTCTGATATGATTGAAAATTATGAAAGCAATCCCGCTTTTGAATTTATCACTTCTTGCCCTACAACTTGGAGCAAAACCGTAGTTCCAAATGCTGAAATTGGTAAATATATTACCATTGCCAGAAAAGACAGAAATTCTGACAACTGGTTTCTTGGAAGTATAACCAATCAAGATAACCGATTGTTGAACGTTTCTCTCGCTTTCTTGGATAAAAATGTAAAGTACAAAGCAAAGATTTTCCGGGATGGAAAAAATGCAGATTTTGAAAAAAATCCTTATCCTGTAGAAATTCTGGAAATGAATGTTAATTCAAATACAATATTACCATTAAACCTCGCACGAAGCGGCGGAACCGCGATTATTTTTTCTAAATATTAAATTCTTTAAATTTTTCACTTGCCACTTCAATTGAAGTGGTTTTTTTATTGATTGCCTTAAGGTTTTTTTAATATTTATACCTGAAATCCAAAAGAACATTACGTCTTAAAAAGGTTTGGTTTCGGGTAAGCAAAGGCTGAATTTTTAGATTTTACTTATTATTTTACTTTTGATATTTGTTCAAATTTAAAAACCTGACGACTTTTCAAAAATGTTGGACATAATTTGTTTTGTTTTTGGTCGTATTTCATTTCAACCACTTTTTCCTTTTAAAGTAAATGAAAGGCAGTAGTGCTGATAACAACATTAAAAATAGTGCGATCGGATAACCATAAGCAAACTTTAATTCAGGCATTTTTTCAAAGTTCATTCCATAAACTCCGGCTATAAAAGTGGGTAATGAAATACATACTGTTGCAACTGTCAGCATTTTAAAAATATAGTTTTGTTCCAGATCAATTTTATTTGAAACGTTTTCCTTTAAATCATTCAAGCGGTCAAAATTGAACTGTATATGATCTGAAACAGCGGATAGGTCACTCAGTTCGATCTTAAGTCTTTCTTTAATTCCTGTTTTTTTCTCCCAATTACTTTTCATATACAAGCTAAAAACTCTAGTAGCCTCCAATAATGCTTCTTTAATTAATAAATTACTAAAATTGTGTTTGGTGATCGTGTTTAATTCTTGATTAGAAAATTCCTTTTCTATTAAAATTCTATTTGCAAGTGCTTTAATTTTCTTCGTTAAATTCTCTGTAATATCTGCGAAGTAGTCGGAAATAAACTCAAATTGAAACATAAAGATATTTTCACTATTTGGTGTTTTTTGAATTGCTTTTATCTTACTTGAATATATATCATTGAAAAAATCATCAAGTTCGGAACTTGAAAATAGGAACATTCCAGCTTTGGAAACAATAACAAAAACGGGTTCTTCAACCATTTTTTTCTCTTTATTAAGATATGGAAGCGAGAAGTGAAATGATGCTTGATGATCAGTCTCTAAAAAGTGTGAGCTTATCTCAATATCTTCATAATTTTTCATTATCGTGAAATCGAGACCATATTTCTCAGTAAGCCAATTCAATTCAGAATCTGAATAGGCAATAAATTGCATGATGTGAAAATCCAAATTTGAAACTGGAATTTCATTTGTACTTTCTACCTTTAACAGGTCTTTGTTTTTCAATAATATTTCAATCATAATTCACGTTCCTTAAATGATGCGCAATGATGCGCCTTGGCGAGGTTAGGGACTCTAAAGAAGAGTGTTTTCTCTCGAAACGAAGATAAGATAAAAAACGTTATTTTACAAAATACGTATTCTCGGCCAACAGCTGTTAAGGGACGTATTTCATTGTTTTAAAGTCCATAGTATTTAATTCGATAGCCACATTTTTATGCAATCTGCTTCATTTATTAATTTATTCATTGATGAAAATTACGTTAATCTACTCAACCTATAAAAAAATATTTTATATCTTTTGCTAATAAGTTTGGTTGTTCCATTGCTCCAAAATGTCCACCAGCGGGCAATTCAGTCCAGTGAGTAATTTTGAAACTCTTTTCGACCTAAGAACGTGATGGGTAGGCAATTCTTTTGGAAATTTCGCAAAACCGCATAGAATTTTTATAAAATCGTTTTCGCCAAACTTTAAAGGATTCTTGCTATTTTCATTATATATTCTGAATGAGGAATGAATAAGTGTCACATTTGTAAGTAATTCATCAGTAGTGAACATAGAGTTAATGTTTCCCTTGTTATCGCTCCATATAAATTGTTCTATAATCCAAAGCACATAATTCAACTGGCAAATCATTTAATCCATAAGCCAAAGTCAACGGTTTTGTGCTTTTCATGTAAATAAGAACCTTCCTTGGACGCACAGTCCATTGCATATTCTTGAAAGCTACAACTTCTTCATTTAATTATTCTCCCTTTTTTAAATAGGCTTATAAAAACCTGAAATGTAATTAAGTATAAACCTGTTACATTTTCAGGATATGCATGTGCTTATTTCTGAACCAATAGCTCCACCTTGACCCCCCGGCGTTGGCTCTTCATAGTTGATCTGCACCTACTTCGGACATTCCAAGTTATTTGACTTTTCCCTCTTTGCTTAAATCGGCGATAGCACCCACAGTTTCTTCTAGTGGAAAGTCAGGATCTATTCTTTTACAATTTGCTAGACTTGAACTACTGCTTTAGGTATGAATAGTATTTCTCGGGGAAATGATTTTGATGAAATTTTATATAGACTTTCAAATATATTAGTAATTATTTTGACAATCCTGCTACGGAGCAATTGTAGCCAAAATTTCCGTTTCAGTTGGTGTTGGCTCATTCTTCCTGAAACTCTTTCTAAATTTCACCCAAGGTCTTAAGTTAATAGGTTCAAACCTAAGAAGCAGCACAACTATGAGTACGATAAAACCTAGCAAAATAACATATCCAAAAAGTTCTTTAGATGCTGCCAAGCTAGCTTGAGACTGTACCGCTCCCCACATACTCTGCATTCCTGTTGATCGTGCTGCTTCCACACTTTGTCCTTGAGCTATAGCCCCTTGAACAATTGGATTTAATCGACTCGTAAAAAACGGATCGTTGCTGTCCATCTGTTGTACAATAGCGACTGTGTGCTTCATTTGACCGTTATGCTGTTGGTATGAGTAGACAGATCCCCATAAGGCTGGGCCAATAAATGACCTAAATAATATTTGAATGGGAACTGTACTTAAAAACTGCATGATACCAAGCTTTTGGGCAGCATATACACCAAGGGCTATATATAACAGCATAGTTCCGAGACCTTTGAGAAATGATGGAAAACCCATGTAGCTAATCTCAATAATGGGATTGAAAAGGAAATACAGAACGATATGATAAAGTATAAAGGTTGAAAAACCAGTTAAAATCAGTCCTTTTATTCCTAATTTGTACCTCAGCCAGAGAAAACTTAAGATTCCACCAGCAATCGCACCGACCACAGTCATGAGGTTCAGGGAGGCATTTGTTAGCGAACTGTATCTAAGAATACCCCCCGTAAAAGAGTTTTGGATACCGGATGTAGAAGAGAATATCCCCATAATAAGGATAAGGATTAGTGCCACATATACATTTTTCTTACCAAATGCTACTAAAGGTAGGTAGGGTCTTCTGATTGTTAATTGCCTATGGAAAAATATAATTATAAGGACTACGGCAGCAAAAAGTACACTCTGAATAGTTTTAGAATCAAACCAGTTAAGCATCTTACCATACGAAAACGCATAGTTGAGTAACATCATTGCCGTAGCGAAAACCGTCAAGCTCAGCCAGTCGAAACGGTATAAAGGAATGGGCTTGGATCCATACGAGTTATGACAAAAGATGATTACCAAAAAGATACAAAGCAATAGCATGGTAACTACAAGTAAATACACGTGCTGCCAGTTATAATCGTAGCAAATTATCGTCGTGAAGTATGTGGACAGCATAGTCATAGCAATGGCTAGCGGATAGAATACGGAATAAAATTTTGTTCGGTCACCCTGAGGACTGATAATAAACATTACCGGGACAATTACTTCGCCCATGCCAATCATCTTGACACATCCTAACAGGAAGCTTGCTGCTATAAGTAGTTGCATATTATCTGTTGTTAAACAAACATACGTTAGCACCGTTAAGGATATGAATGAAAATAAGAGCAGATGCCGGACTTTAAAACGCTGCTTGGTTCGCATTAATAAAGGAAATGTAACAACCATGCCGATTGTGCCAGCATAATTAGCCATGGTAATGTCTTCGGAAAGAGAACCAAGCCCGCCAACCATTTCACTGATATTTCCCGCATAAACACCACTAACAGTGAGAAATGGTATAAGGAAAATTATGAATAGAAGTAATTGAACCGGTCGCGGTACCCAATCGTGAAATAAGCCACTTTTATACATATTTAATTATTTTGAATGGTATAATGAATGAAGTTCTACGTTCATGCCTGCACGAAGTAATTGTAGATCATCTGCATTGTTGTCTTCTGTAAACTCAATTCTTACTGGAATCCGCTGTTGCACCTTGACAAAATTCCCAGTAGAATTATCGACCGGAACGGCAGAGAATTTGGCACCTGTAGCCTGTGATATTGCTGTAATTTTCCCTTTAAAGATTTTGTTGTCAAGCGCATCCACTTTAACTTCGATAATCTGTCCTAACTTCAGTTTTGTAATCTGGGTTTCTTTGTAGTTGGCCACTATCCATTTTTGAGCACTACGGACTATAGATACTATCGATTGACCAGGTTGTATAAGTTGACCTTCCTGAATAGTTCTTCTGCCCACGACACCATCAAAAGGTGCAATAATTACCGTATAGGAAAGATTCAATTTTGACATATCAACAGCTGCCTCAGTGCGCTTTATCTCCGCATGATTCACACCAACACGGTTACCAGCTTCAACAGCAGATAGCTGCGTAGTCTGATACTGTTTTACCGAAGCATTATATTGTGCTTTTAACGCATCGTATTCCGTTTTTACCTGTTCGAACTGCTGTTGCGATACCACTTCGTCTTTCACTAAACTTGCGTAGCGCTGATAATTCTTTTCAGCATTCCAAAGACGTGCTCCAGCGGCGGCAATATTGGCATCGGATACTCCTATATTGTTTTTCGCGGTATTTACGCCAGAATAGGTGACCGTTGCCGAAGCCTTGGCATTTAAATAAGCTGCCTCGGTCTGATCGAAAGCAATTTTCAACTCCCTATCATCGATAATAATTAGAGTGTCTCCCTTTTTTACTTGCTGATGCTCAGTAAATCTTATTTCCTTAATATATCCGCCTACTCGCGTATTTATCGGAGAAATAAATTCTTCGACTTGAGCATCGTTCGTGTATTCCGATTTGTCGAGTTTGAAGTACGCATTTATTCCCCACACGAGTCCGGCTAATAGAGTTGTTACCAATAATGCATTGATGACAGTTATGGTCTTTTTTCCAGATCCTTTTTTATTTTGTTTTTTTTGTACCATGTCTTTTTTTCTGTTAAAATTTGTTATAGAGTTCCAATCTCTCTTTGTAGTTGATAATAAGTATAAACTATATTTATTTCTGTGTTATTAAGATTAAGTTGTGCCTCCAGACGAGCGTTTGTAGCGTCGAGTAGATCCGTGAAAATAGACATCTGATTCAGATATTTTTTTTCAACAATCCTGAAATTATCTTCTGCGAGTTGTAAACTCTTTTGCGCACGTAATAAAAGATCCTGAGCTGCCTGATGTTTAATAAAAGCCGATTTTACTTTAATCTCTATAGTTTGTCGCTCTAGTTCTATTGTTTGCTGCCGTTGTTTCAATTGTATTTTAGCCAACCCGACATTCTTTGTGGAATTGTATAAGGAAGAGATGTTGTAAGATACACTCACCCCTGCCTGCCAACCGTTACTGTACATGTCGACAGATGGAGAAATATTTGTTACGGGTCTTGACAATGAATTTGCAGCGGTTAAACTTATCATTGGCAATTTGTCACTTTTTGCAACAGCCACATTTTTTTCAGCGACCTGTGTTCCAATTCTTGCGGACTGCAAATCAGGATGGTTTTGAAAGGCAATGTCCAAGGACGCCGACAAATTATCAGCCAAGGGTTTATTTTCTAAAATAGATGTATCCGGAAGAATAATGGTATTTTCTGGCAACCCTAACGTAACGCTAAGCTGCAGGCAAAGTATGGCGATATTATTGTCCAATTGCTGAACTTCTGTACTGAGATTGGTAATAAGCAGTTCATTACGGATAATATCATTACGGGTAAGCATGCCCAATTTGTACATCTTATTAAGATTATTTATTCTAAGTTCTGCCAGTTTGATGTTGCGCTGGTAAACTTCTCGCTGATTATACATTCTAAACAAATCGAAATAATTAGCAGCCATCAACAACTTGACATCCATATTTGTTCTTTGAAATCCTAGTACTGCGACTTGCTCTTCAAGAGATGCTATAGCAATGTTATTGGAAATAGCTCCCCCTTTAAAAATTACTTGGTTAGCTTGTACAGCGAAGGAATTCCCAAAATGAGGCATTGCTACTGTAACTCTATTTTTAAGCTTGTTATCGAAAATTGACACGTCTCCAAGATAGAAAGCTGATGCCGAAGCGGACAACGTAGGATTTCTTGAAGTTTTAACTACTTCAGTATGTTTTTTTGCAATATCTACGTTAAGACGAGAAACCTTTAATTGCTGACTATTTTCGATAGCTAATCTAAACAGCTCATCTATTCCAATTCGTTTATTAATTGAATCCTGAGCAACCAAAAAATTAGGGGTAAATAATGCTAAAAAAATCCCTATTAATACTGTTATTCTTTTCATGTTTATTATCTCTATCAACCACATTTATATCGTTGAAATTATTTATACAAATGTCGAATGTTATTAGGAGCAAAAGAATGTCTAGGCGTTTAGAGAATATGTCAAAATGTAGTATTGTATTTTTTAGCGAGCATATTTCTGATTTATGACTTATGTAGTCGATCAATAAATAAGTTTTGATGTAGTATTTATCCTTTTAGGATTGGGCACGAAATTGAGTAGGCGTTTTTCCGGTATGTTTCTTAAAAAATTTACTAAAAAAAAATTGATCGCTAAAATGGAGCATGTTTGCTACCTCGCCAATATTTTTAGATGGGTCTTTCAGCAGGAACTTAGCTTCCATAATTACCGCACGGGCGATAAATTCACCTGCGGTCTTTCCCGTTAATTGCTTTAAAGTTTGGGTTAAATGTCGAGAGGTCACAAACAGTTGTTGTGCATAGAATTGAACACTGCGTTCCTCGCGGAAGTGGGAAGAAAGGGATTGAAGAAAATTAATGCTCAGTTCCTGTGGACGATTTAACCTCACCTTGTAAGCATTGTTATATTTTCTGTAAATCGAAACGCCTTCATAAAAAATCGTTAAAAAACGATGTCTTTCTGATTCCACAAAAAAAGAAGTACCATCGTTTTCAGTTACAGTTGAGGTTAGTAGATTTACGAGGTTTAGGAAGGAAGAAAACTCAGTTTTTGATATTTCATAAAAAGGTTGAAATCCGGCAGCAAAGGCTTCCATTACCCGTGAGCTCACCGTATGGATCCCATTTTCATTTAGAAACTTCATGGAGAATACTATTCCAATGATCTTTACATCAGCACTGAAACGATAAAATTCGTATATCGAATTTGGAAGCAAAAATAAAACGCTATTCTTGTTTATTTCATATTCGGAGAGATTATATTTTAAAGATATAGTTCCCTTCTGGACAAGAAGAATTGCAAAATAGCCTGGGCGATAAGTTCTTCCTATTTCGATTGCTGTATTTAGAGTATGTTCGTTAAAAACTTTTAAATCCATCAATTTTTAGGTTTTAATAAATTGTATACTTTTTTAGGATTAATCTATATGATATAAAACCCAATATAAATATTTATAAATCTACGGTGCAATAGCATTAGTTTATAAAGCTTGAGATGAATGTATAAATTTATTTTATAACCACGTTTTTCTTTTGAAATAGATGTATGATAAAACAACATAAAATCATCACGAATAGAACAAGAGGATAGGCGTAAGCCCATTGAAACGCAGGGATAATTTCAAAATTTATTCCTTATATTCTCCTGCAATAAGCGTAAACCACATATGGTTGCTATGATAAGAATCTTTAAAATGATGTTTTAGTCAAAGTCAATTTTTTTTTGATGTAATTTAGATATTCCCTTAAATGCTCAGCATTTAAGGGAATATAAATTGAAAATTATGTCGTGGGTAGTTTAAAACCTACCGACTTAAATCCGCCTGTCATTTCAATGAAATGAACAGGAGCAATGAAAGGTAATTTTGCTTTCCATTCTTCTAAATTATCTTCATTGACGCCGTACAGTGCCGCATGGTATTTATGTGTTCCCGTAGGAAACTTTCCTACGCAAATGCAATATGGGGTTTCTCTGTTAGCAAAAAAGTCATTAGCTTTACGGAAAGTATAATCACCTCCAACACTAGAATCCTCAAAGCGAATTTCTTCAATTGTCGCTTCAGTTCCCATTTCGAGCCAATTTAAGTCGGTACTGCCACATTCTTGGCAGATTGGTAATGGTGGCCAAGTTACATCATCACAATAACCACATTTCATCCCCAAAACCTTACTATCTTCTAAAGCATCATAATAGGTTTTTAATATTGGTCTTAATTTATACATAAACTTTTATTATTTTATTTAAAATCAGATTCTAGAATGATACCAACTGTGGTATGACCTCCACCCATTCCTCTCACTAAACATCGTTTAACTTTTTCATTAACTTGGCAGCCGCCGGCCTCACCGCGCATTTGCAATATGGCTTCACTAATCATATTGATGCCAGAGGCTGCAAAAGCATGACCAAAGCTTATATCACCACCATGAGGATTTACTGGTTTATCACCATCAAACGCTGTCCGGCCTTGTAGTTCATAATTATGACTTTCTCCTTCGGGTAAATAGCCAAATACTTCAGCACTGTCCATTTGCTCTCCTGAGGTCATTACTGTGGTAATCATTAAATCCAAATTATCTAAACTAGTTCCATTATTAAGCAGTGCTTCTTTGACGTCTACATTCATCTGATGAAAACAGAAAGGATATCGCTGTGTATTGGTTGAACTCGCATAATCCACTACATTAATTGGTTTTTGACTGAATTTTTCAGCAATATCTCCCGCGCAAACAATGATTGCACCTGCTGCTACATTGTGCAGTACACTTCCGCTTTTACGAATGTATTGCGTTATTTTAGGATTATGTTCAGAGCGCATATATTCTAAAACATCATCGTATCCGTTTTCTTCAGCTGTTACAGCAAACTCTTTACGTTCACAAGCTCGAGGATTCTGTGCGGCTCCACGACGTAAATTTACCGCCATGGCGTTGTATGCATCATCTAAAGTCTCTTCTGAAATACCATATCTTTTAATATATAGTTTGCCATGTTCTTCAGTTAGCAAGTTGTCACTTACACCGTCAAATCGATAATAAGTGGTATCAAACAATGCACGTCCTGGATGCCACCACGCATCATATTCTTTAAGGTCTTTAATTTGGTGTGCAGGTTGGTTTCGTGGAATAAAGTGCTTGGGCGATTCGACCCCTGCTACCATTACAATATCATATTTTCCTGATGCCACTGCATCGCATGCTTCAACGAAGGCCATATATCCACTTGCACAAGCCTGCTCGATATGTACAATAGGCTTTCCTCGCAGACCAGCCCATTCCATCATACTTCCTACAGGAGCGAGCACGTTGCCACCTGTTTGAAAGTTTGCCATATGTGCGTAAACTACCTTATCAATTTCTTTAGGTTTTACTCCTGCATCATCCATAGCTTGATGGCAGGCGTATGCCCATAATTCGTAAATAGATAAGCCTTCATATTCAGGGTCGTCAAAATAACGTTGTCCTAAAGTACTAGTTCCAATAATGGATACTGGACGAGACAATTTTTTAGTCATATTTTATATCATTCTTTTATTAAATTTACTTATGTATTCCTCCATTTGATCTGCTGACGCGCCTAATATTCCAAACATTGGATTCCATTCCGTGATTTTAAATGCGGCAACAAGTCCTTCAATCCAATAGGGGTCAAGTTCAATAAGTTGCTGTAGATTTTCTTGATTTTTAACTTTAAAAACAAGAGTAGCTTGCTTTTTGGTTTCACTTTCGCCCATTTTTGAGTCAAAACTTGGACCTGAAAGCAATAAATGACCGGCTTTTATTTGATCTTTTAAGTAAACAAGGTGCGGAATTAACATGTCTTTCCAACCTTCCATGTCGGTATGAAGGTAGTGTACGATATATGTCTTCATAAAATATTCTTTTTTAGTTAGTTATATTACCAATCACTCCATTTCATTTCAGGAATAGCAGTAATGTATGGCAACCATTTATTTAATTAAAGGCATTTGGAGATAGCTGGCATATTTTCCTCCAGTGTGTAAGATATGTATGCCTTTATTGTTGTAGATGCACCCTGGAGTTCCTGGCATTACAGATCCAATTTCGTCTTTACTACTGATCATAACTCGTAAAGTTTCACCCGCATAGTATTTTAAACCTATTGGGCTAAGAACAATATCTAATTCTACGACTTCTTTCTCTAAAAGTTTTTCTACTTGGTCAAAACTGTAAGCTGGCACAATATCCGTAGATAAGAGTGGATCTAAACGTCTACATGAGGCACGTAAGCGACCACTTGGCCCCTTGTAACGCAATGCAGAAGCTCCATCTTGTGTAAAGTCCTGCAAAGCAGCATTCTGGTTTGGCACTATAAATTCGCTCAAAACATTGCCTAGTTTGTCGATTTTTTGTACCCAAATAAAAACATCCATATCATCGCTATTTTCTACCTCCATATAGAGTTTTACCTTTGGGTATCCAATAAAAGTGGTTTCCTTTTCAAAAGTAGTTTGGAAAGATACTCGGCATGGTATGGATTCTGGAAAATAGCGCACATGCAAAGCATTGGCTTCCGGAGTTAATTGTAAAGTACGTGTGCTGCCGCTCATGAAATATCGTGTCATTTCCGATTCCTTTGGAGGAAAAGTTTCTGAAGTAATATCGGTACGATTAGTACCATGAAAATCCAAAATTGAATATCGAACAGTAGGTGTTTTTTCCCATCCGTTTTTTTTATTAAGTAAGTAATAATCAAAAAATCGGCGTAGATCTTCAGTAGATTTGGTATCGTAATAATCTGGCCATTCTTGCGTGTCGTGAATACGTAGCCATTTTTCCGCAGATCCTATGGAACGCCAAGAGCGAAAAGTTCCCATTGTGTGCAATGTATTGGAGTAACTGGCAACGATATATGCGGGGATTGTAATTTTTGATACGTCCGCTATTTTATCTTCCCACAATTCGCAATTCGCCAATGGGTAGGCCTCCATTTCAGCCACCATATCTTCTCTTTTTGCTCCTGTATCACTTACATGATTAATTTGCAAACGGTGAATAAAATTAGGATCGGGGATTCCGCCAATGTACGCCAAATCTCGATATGCATCTTGTAAGCCTTCAGTAGGACTTATACAAGTTAAATTAGGAGGTTGTCCGGATGCGATAAACCATTGTGAGAAAGCCAAATAAGAAGTTCCAGATAAAGCTGTTTTCTGGTTAGACCAATCTTGCGATGTTAACCATTCTATAAGATCGTAACAATCTTCTGCTTCTTGTGAGCCGATCATTGTAATGTTACCTTGGCTATGTGCGATACCACGTGCGTCAGGATTACACACCGCATATCCGTGCTGAACCCAATAAGCAGGGTCAGGCGCTTCAAACTTTGTCAAACCCGAACCCCAAGCATTTCCCATTCCAAGCATATTAAATAAATTGATGTAACGAGGAGCTGTACCCGCACTTTTTCCATAAGGACTCCATGCAATTAGGGTTGGAACTTCTTCTTGAGTAACCGGTAGAAAAATATCAGTATAAATTATAATACCATCTCTCATTGCTACAGGAACATCTTTTAAATAACGAATATCACAGGCAAGAGGTTTAAATCCCGGTGCTATTTGTGTGCCCTTTTTCAAAATTGTTTCTTTGCTTTCAAACGGACTTAGTACGCCGTGTTCGATGCTATTGTCAATGTATTCAAATGCTGGTTTGAAAATCATTCTTTCCGTTACTTTATTCATTACTTTATAATTTATGTTACTAATTTTGAAGCCCTTATATACCTTCAACTAATTAAGTATGCAAGTTATAAAGAAAAAAAAAGTCGTTACTTGAATTAAGACAAGAAAGAACATTGTGCGCAAAAAACTTATCTTTGATTTGATCTTCGTTTGAGTTTACTATACCAAGCAGGAGTTATTCCCATAAAACTGGCGATATCTTGAGACTGGAAGGATTTAAAAATAATACCGTAATGTGTGAGAAACCACTGGAAGAAGTCAAGACTTGAAAGCACAATAAGATGGTTTTGTATTAGATGGTGAGTTTGCAGAAATTCAATTGTATTGAGAAATGATAATTTTCCTAAAAAAGGATACTTCTGGATACAATTTACAGCAAAATCAAGTTTAAATTCTACCAGTAAAGCGTGCTCATTAGCTTTGGTATAGTACGATAAATCGGAGCTCTTTTTATCTGTAAAACTATTTCCAATCATTGGAAAAAAAGTTTCTGTATGAAACATAATCGCACGATCTTTGCCTTCTGGAGTTGTAATATATCGCACTAAACTGCCGACAATAATTACAAAAGTCCGGTTGTTTCTAGAATGGTTTGAAAAAAGTATTTCACCTTTTTTCAATTCTACAAGTTGGGAATTATTCTGCAGTTCCACCAGAAATTCCTCAGGAAGTTGATTATTAAATTTTAATCGAATTTTTGCTATAATTTCTGTGGGTAGCATAATTATTTTTTAAGAAAATCAAAAAATGGTATTACAAAATAAATAAAAAATAGGGATTCGGTGATTATTATTATGCATTATTTCGCAAACATTTCAAAACTTGCCTATTCTCGTTTAGGTTTTGGTGCTGAATTTTAATTTGCTTTATCGTTCTAGATTTTGGGTAATTGTTTTGTTCTTTGCTACTAACTTGTATAAATGTATGATTGTCTAATATAAAACCAACCGAATTTGGGCGTATATGTATTATTTTTATCAGTCTTTTTTGCCTTGAAACAGCTTGGTTTTAATAGCTAATTACGGTCTCAATTTTGACATCATTACGATCACTTATCTCACCATAATTTCGTCACTAAGTGTATGAATACCGAAGAGATTTTCCGGAAATCTTATCAATACTGTTGTTGGACACAATATTATCAATGTTCTTAATGCAATTATCAGAATACTAAAAAGTCTACCTTAAGAAGCGACTTTAAAACTATGTTAAAAGTTGCTTGTCCTTCTAAAGTTTTTTAAATGCAAAAAACAAATAACCCTTCAAGTTCCAACATCAACAAAATTACGGAATTTGATTTCGAGCAACCTTCTACTCATCGAAATCGAATTTTTCTGCATCTATTGATGTGAATGATCTCTTCAACCCTTTTGTTATCTAAGCTTAATTACAAATTATCGAATTTCAATGCAGTGATTTTAACAATTAGTATGGCCTTTGTTAATGCGTTGATATTTTATATTTGGTTTTACGTTAATTTTACCTAAAATTATTTCGCGTAAAAGGTTGCTAAGCATTGCTTTACTAGTTTTTAGTTTGCCAATTTGTATATCTATTTGGACTATTATAAATTACTATTTTTCTTTGTAAAAAATTAGGTTTTAAAATTCTGAAAGGTGAATTAAAAGCAGTGATTTCGACTGCTGCTGAACAAATTTTTCAGGCGATTTCTCTAAAAAGAATGTTATTTCAAACGATCATTATCATTTCACTTTTGTTCCTTTTTTTTTTAATTCTCTACGAAATCTCTAGACTTTATAGGAAAAACTTAAAAATTTAAAATGAAAAATCAGCTTTAGAAATTCAAAATATTAATATTGAAGGAGACTTGTTAAAGTGACACCTTAATCTACATTTGCTTTTTGACACCTTGAACAATCTTTATGGTTTGGCTCGTATAAAAGATAATATCATGCCGGAAGTCATTTTAAATCTTTCAGAAATGATGAGTTATACGTTTTATGAAAGTAACATTGAAAGGGTATCAGTTGAAAAGGAATTAATGTTTTTAAAAAACTATTTTGAGCTTTAAAAAATTAGAAATCCCAGCGGACGTAATATTCAATATGAATTTCAAGGTGAAGATCATATTAAATTATTGAATATTTCTCCCTTTCTGATATTTACATTTATTGAAAATGCCTTAAAATATGGATTAATAAGCGACCATAAACTGTCTCTGAAAATATATAATAATATTCATAACCGTGTATTAGAATTTCGCTTAAAAAATGATCTTAGTCAAGTTCTTAAAAGTGATAAAGTAGGTGGGATTGCGATGGAAAATAATAGGAAAAGTCTTCAACTTTTATATCTTGGTCAGTATGAATTGCAAATAAAGAATTATGATCATAAATTTGGAATAATTTTAAAAATAAATCTGGAAAACCAATGAATCTCATAAGTTGTATTATTATTGACGAACAACCACCGACAAGGCAAGTTATTGAAAATTTTGTGAGAGATATTCTTTTTCTGCGGCTTATAAATTCTCTAGGCGATTCTATGGAAGCATTATTATATCTGCAAGACAACGAAGTAGATATTGTTCTTAGTGATAGTTAAATTTCAAAAATTAATGGGATAGAATTATTAAAATCTCTCTCAAATCCTCCAGTGATCATTTTTATTTCTGAGCATCGCGACTTTTCTATTGATGGTTTTGAGAATGATGTTAACGATTATTTGGTGAAACCTGTTCGTTTCGAATGATTTCTAAAGGCGGTCAATAAAGCAAAAATTATATTGAATCAAAACGAATTTCATTTAACCCTCAATTAATTCTGACCGTTTATTTATTAAATCAGATGGAAAACTGATAAAGATTTTATTAGAAGAGAATCAGTTTATAGAAGCCCAAGATGATTTTATAAAGATTGTCACAACTCACAAAGTTTATTCGACTCAAATGACTTTAAAAAAATGGAAGAAATTTTAAAACCTCCATAATTTTTCAAATTACAACGATCTTTTATTATTAATTTAGAAAGGGGTTAGAAGTGTAAATAGTAATGTTGTTGAATTAAATTCTGATAAGAAAATTACGATTTCTCCTAATAATAAGGAAGAATTTTTTTCACGGTTAGGAATTGAGTCAGATTTAATTAAAAAATACATGGAAAGTTTGTTCAGAAGTGGTACGGAACATTTTAGTGGAGATTTTGCCATTAATTTAATTTCTTATAAGCACAAAATTTTGGGATATTTATTCCTTACTTGCAGAAATAAGTAACAGTGATGAATATCCTGCAGTAGCAAAACCCTAGTAGAACTCTTATAATGGCAAACGATAACATTAAAATCTATTTAAAATCCTTCGATATATTGACCGATATCGAAATTGAAAATTTCGTTAAACTATCAACTTATAAATTGTTGAAAAAATCAGAATACTTTATCAGAGAAGGTGAAATTTGCAAACAAATAGCATTTGTTTTATCGGGTAGCTTACGTTCTTACTATATTTCAGATAAAGACGAAGATATCACCTACTGCATAACGTTTCCTAACAATTTGATGACTGCTTATTCCTCTTTTTTAACGGGTCAACCAACGCAAGAAAATATCCAGACTATTACACCAACTGAATTATCTATTATTCAGAAGGATAAGCTTGATCTATTAATGCAACAAAGTCCCAACTGGACTCATTTTTTAAAAAAAATAGCGGAGCAACAATACCTTGAATTAGAAAAAAGTATATTTCAGCTGCAAAAAAGCGATGCAAAAAATCGTTATTCTGACTTGATCAAAAATAAGCCAGAATATATTAAGAAAATTCCATTGCACTATTTAGCCTCTTATTTAGGTATTTCACAACGACATTTAAGCAGAATTCGAAAGGAATTTAATTTTTAGACATTTGTCCTAAATTATCCAAATATCCAATAGTAATTTTGTCATTCTAATATTTAAACAAAAAGAAATGTCAAAAAAAATTGTGATTATTAATGGACATCCAAACAAAGAAAGTCTAAATTTTGGATTTGCAGAAGCTTATAAAAAAGGCGCATTAGAAAGTAATGCGGAAGTGCAAGAAATTAAAATTTTCGATTTACAGTTCAATCCGAATCTTGAATTTGGTTATCAAAAACGCACAGAGTTAGAGCCAGATCTTTTAGAGTGTTGGGAGAAGATTAAGTGGGCAGATCATTTGATTTGGATTCATCCAATTTGGTGGGGAGGACTTCCTGCAAATATGAAAGGTTTTATAGATAGACTTTTTTTACCAGGCTTCGCTTTTCAATATAGAGAAAATTCCATGATTTGGGACAAGTTGTTGAAAGGTAAAACTGCCCATATAATCACAACGCTTGACCAACCGAGTTGGTACTACAGGTTAGTTTATGGCAGACCGAGCGTAAACCAACTAAAAAAATCAACTTTACAGTTTTGCGGAATTGCCAAAGTCAGAGTTTCCTATTTTGGCGTCGTAAAAAACGCTAAAGATGTTGTAAGACAGAAATGGATTGCCGAAGTTGAACAATTTGGTAGACAGAAGAAATAGTAATTTTCGAATGATATCGATTTGGCAATTTGTTTTGCAATACATTCAAGTTGCCTTTTCAGTTGAAGTTTACTAAAAAATACAGTGTGAGCATCAAACCTTTTTAATCATTAGACCAAAACATTTTACGAAAATAAAAAATTTATATTAGCAAGGAATAAAGCTACTGCTAATGATGATTTTATTATCCAATTATTAGCAGATCTTATTGAGAATAATACTCACATACACCGTTTTTACGAGCGATATTTATGTTATTTTACTTTATTGCATATAAAATTTTTTATTGGTTATATGGCTACTATAGAGATTATAACAAAATCATCTTATTGATATCCTGATTTCTACTTTGCGTTTATTACACTTTTGCATTTTTTAAATAATATTACAAAGGCAAAACAAACTCAATAAAATGATAAAAAACAAATTAGTATATCACTAAAATTGGTTTTTTACAGTTTTTTATTCAGCCGTTAATTCGTTTATTTTGATAGTAAAAATTAGTAAAATTATTCCCGTTAATAGTTCGAGCTAAATTGTATACGTAACTGAAAAAAAATTATGAGTAAACTGACTTTAAATAATTACTTCCATTCATTATTTCCTATTGAAAATGAAATAGTAGAAAAAATTACAGAAACATTTTGTGACTTTACGTTGAACAAAAACACTATTTTAATCAACAAAGATCAGGTTAGTACAAAAACGTATTTTTTAGAAATTGGCTACATGCGTTCCTATATATTGAATGAGGAAGAAGAAGAAGTAACTACAAATATTTATTCAGCTCCTTGTTTTGTTAATGACTTTTTATCGTTTTTTACAAAGCAACCTGCAAAAGAGATCTATCAAACCTTAACTGATTGTTTTTTTTGGGAGACGGGTTTAGAAAACGTACAGTCAAATTTTCATAGTATTCTCGAATTTAGGGAGTTTAGCAGACTTTTGTTTGTGATAAATCATTCTAAACTTAATGATAGACTGATCGAGATAATAAGTAAAAAAGGAGAAACAAGATATTTAAATCTTTTAAAACAACAACCGCATATTTTTCAAAATGTTCCGCTAAAGATTATTGCTTCCTATTTAGGTATAACAGATAGTACACTGAGCAGAATTAGAAAAGAAGTTAGCAGAATGTAATTTCTTGTCATTTATCAAGTTCTAATTCATTTATGAACTTTTATATTTGTGAAAAAATAAAACGTGCATAAAAAGAATATTATTATCATTGGTTTAGGTGGTGTTGGCGATTACCGACATTATTTTTAAAACATTTGAAAAAGCAAATACCTTTCCTCCAGAAACGCCAACCTCTTTGCAACTTGACGTGAATTCAGGAAAAGAGAATAATGAATTAGAATTATTTGCAGATGCAATAATTAGTTATGGAAAAAAATGAATGTTAGTACAGTTAATACCGAATTAATATATGAAGAAATAAAGACTTTACACAATATTGATAAAAGCATAACCTGCTAGTTTTATAGGTATTCCAGACAGTAGAATATAAAATCGACCTCTCTTAAAGCAATTTAAAAGAGGTTTCTTTTGATTTAAAATAGATTTAATTTGGACTACTTTTTTAGTTCAATGAGATTTGGCTTACGTTTTACTTTTTAAAGAAATATATGAATTTGTAGGTTGGAAAAAATACGATGTTCGGTGGATTTTTCTTATTTTAAACGTTACCGATAATTCTTCGTATGATTGGCAACGACCGGTATGCACCCCGCAAGCGACATTTTTCAATTCGTATTTGTATGTTTAGACAAAATCTGAAGCATTTTTTTGCAATTAGTATAAACCTTTATTAGGCTGGTATTAAAAAGTGGGAACTATTGAAAATACTTATTACATATAAATTCGAAATATAGACCAAAATTAAAATTATAGTCAATTTTTATCTTTTAACACATAATCTGCAGGAAGGCTGTTTCTGTTTTTAAATAGGGGCAGAAGTAACGATTCACAGCTGCAATTTTTCAACTACTAGAAAATTATGACCTGCGTAAAATGGCCGTAGGGTCAGCAATAATATGATGTTATTAAATGGTTAAGATTTAAATATTCATTTTAGGAAATAGGAGGTAATTCAAATTTGATTCACAATCCAAAAGACCGTTTCTTAATTTACAAGATGCACAAGTCTAAATAATGTAAAGATTAATTGCAACAAACCTGCGTAAAATAATTACAGGTTATTTCGTATACCTGCGTAAAGAAGATACAGCAACCTGTGTAATATATATTCAGGTTATTTTCTGAACCTGCGTGCAGCACCTGAGTAAACTGAATAAAGGTTTAAATGCTGCCTGCGTAATATGATCCATGGTAAAATTCTAATCTTTTTCAAGAGTATTATTACCCTTATTTGGTGATAAAGATTCTCGTTTCACTTCTAAAATTATCTTTTCAGACTGTGCTTAAATGATCGGGATTTTAACAGCAAGATGTGTCTTTGTATATACAAACTTTTCAAGTTTTATATCCAAAGACGATCTTGCCTTTTTTGCAAAAAGGGAGAAAAACTTTGGAACTCATTTTTCTATTTTATTAGAATCTTTAAAAATAAGATTTGAAATTAACCCGGATTATTCTTTTTTATTCTTTTCGTAACCCAGATGAAGCCAGATTGTTCATATTTTGGCCAACTCCCTTGAGTACTATTGTTTTGAAAGGTTTTAACGCTCAATTTTGTCTCGAAGTTTTTAATAAAAATACAGATGAGAAAATTGATTTATTTTTTATTATTGCTAATAGCAATATCCGTTGAGGGAAAAGTTGGTATCAATACCCAAACTGCAAAGACAACTTTAGAAGTGGTAGGAAAGCCAAATGATATGAATCATTATGATGGTATTATTCCACCGCAAATAACGGGTGATCAGTTAGCGAAAAAATCTTATTCTTCAGCAAAAAAAAACCGGTCATTTTTGTTACATATGTACCATCTATTCTATCGGGACAGGTCATTCATGTAATCGAACCGGGCTTATATTATTTTGATGGTAGTCTGTGGCAATCTTTTTCACAAGAAAAGCAACCGATTGAATACAGAATTGTATTACCATTTGATCAAAACAGTACTGTGTGTGACGCCTTTATTAATATAGGAAATATTTACAGTGTTATCGGATATATTCTTAATCAAATTATGCTGCTGCATAACGAAAATTCAACGCAATTTTTTCCGGCACTACTTGAAAAGGTTGCGATAAAAATTCCGAAAAGCTCCTTACAAACTATATCTAATACCTACGATACCTACGGAGCAATTCAAGGATACTCCAATTGGACCAAACCCTATTTACCATAATAGTTAAAAATATTAATGGTCCTATTATTAAGATGAACATTAGGAAATATTTAAAAATTAGATAGTGAAAGAAAAACTGATTATTCTACGAATTAAGAATTCTAAAAAAGAAGATTGGCAAAAATACTGTGCGAATAGAAATATTTCTCTGACGAGCTTAATCATCAATTCTGTAGAAGGTAGAATTCTGGACGACGAAAGAAGAAAAATAATATTGTTCATTGAAAAGCAGGATAACCTATTTGTAAAAATAGAAACTAATATTAATCAGGTTGCAAAATTCGTGAATGGGCAAAAATTTATAAGTGAAATAGAGTTAAAAAAATTTTCAGAGAAGTTATCAGAAATAACAATTCTTAAAAAACAGCAAAATGAAATGTTTGAAAAAATTTACTCTCTGCTTGCAAAATGATTGTTAAGGTTATGGCTGCAGCGGGTTCGAGTTTTCCTGGAGTCAATTACAACGATAAGAAAATTGACAAAGGAAAAGGGGAATTAGTGCTGATGAAAAATTTCCCACCAGTCATTAATGAGTCCATTAAGAAAGAGCAAGTCAGAGATTATTTGAGAGCGATTTCAGTTGGGAATAAAAAAGTACTAAAACCTCAGTTTCATGCGATGATCTCGACAAAGTTTCAGGAACATTCGAAAGAGGAGTTGGCAAAGATTGCAGAGAATTTCATGGATGAAATGGGTTACGGAAAACATCCATTTACTGTTGTTTTTCATAATGACACCGATAATAACCACGTGCATGTGGTTACCACAAGAGTGGACAAAACAACGGGGAAGAAGATTAATGATAGCTATGAAAAACTGAAATCACAAAAAGCGTTGGCTCAAGTGATGGAAAAAATATACGGACTCAATGAGGATGAAAAATTAAACAAATTATTGAAATATAATATCAGTTCTCTTAACCAACTGGAAACTTTACTCGGAAGAAGCGGATACAAAATGGTCAAAAATAAGAAAGATGAAAACGCTTTTGATATTCTAAAAAACGGAGTGAAACAGAAAACTATTAATAATAACCAAATCATTTTCGACCACCAAAAGAATGACAACAGGAAAAATCAGATCAAAGCCATTTTGATAAAATACAAAGAGATCCATTCGAATAAGGTTTTTAAAGTGGAAGATAACAGGCGGCAAGAATCAATGCAACCAGATGAAAAATTAGCTCTTCGAGAAAATCATTCAAAAATGAAAATTGAGTTTGAAAGTGAACTTCAAAAAAAACTAAAAGATGTTTTCGGGATTGATATTGTGTTTCATCAAAAAGAAGATTTAAAACCATTTGGATACACTTTAATCGACCACAAAACAGGAAAGGTATATAAAGGAAGTGAAGTGTTGAGGATGAATGAATTGTTTGAATTTACTTCTGATAAAATTGATAAAAAGCTTTTTGAAATATTGAAGGATTACAATATTCCCAATCTAGAGTCAAAAATGATTCTACTTGAATTTTTAAAAATAAAAAATCCAAAAGCGAGATTACAAGATTTTATGCTTTTTGAAAACAGAGGAAAAAAAGATTTAGATACCTATAGAAAAGTTCAAAATGAAGTAAGGGATTTTATTAAAACGAAGGGAAAAGTGAATGATTGTATTTCTATTGCTAAAAGTGAGGATGGAATAGTGTACGCAGTTCACACCAGATTCCATTTTATCGGAGAACTTCGATCATTATTGGGAGAAAATGAATACCAAAGATATTTTAATCCAGAAGGTATTTTCAATATGGAAATAGAAAACCGAACTCAAAATAATGAAAAAAATGAGATTATAAAAGCAGTAGATCAAATGTTATTTGAATTGATGAAGAGTACGACAACTGCAAAAGATCCTGCTGAGAATGATCTTAAAAAGAAACGAAAACGTAGAAAATAAAAACGGAAAAAATGATTATCACTTTTGCTACTCAGAAAGGAGGAACTGGGAAAACTACACTTGCCATTGCCTTTGCAAATTACATTTCGACAATTTCAGAAAGAAAGATAAATGTCTTTGATTTTGATTTTCAAAAATCATTTTATCACAAATGGAAGGAAGATGAAGCGTTGAATCTTCCAAAGCTTTACGAAGTAGAAATTATAGATGAGGAAGTGGAGCAGCCGTTTTCCGATTTTGAAACCATTATTGGACTTAAAGAAAGTGATGACATCAACCTATTTGATTTGGCAGGAACGCTTGATGAAAAATATATCGATTTATTGATTTATAGCGATTTCATCATTATCCCTTTTGAGTATTCTGATGTCTCTGCAAAATCAACTTTAGTATTTGTCAATTTAATGGGACAGTTAGAAAGCCAGGCAGAACGAATTTTTATTCGGTCAAAATATGATAAAGGCTATAAATATCTTAATCAAGAAGGAATGGATTCGGAAATAGTAAAATATGGTATTCTATTGAAGAACCCTGTTTTCAAAAGGAATTGTTTACAAACAATTAGTACGAGAGAATTAACGAAACATCAAAAATATGCAGTTAAAAACTCAATGGATGAGCTCATTAATTGCATCAACGGATCGCTGGAAATTTCGCTTTAATAAAAAATGTTACCAGAAAAAACACTTGAAACAAATGACAAAATTTATCATTACTCTACTCGCACTTTATGCACTCTATTACGTTGGGAATATCGTCTATGACCTCTTTTTTAAAAAGGAGTCTGCTGTGAATTCTGAAGAGAATGAAGACTTCTATCAACTTGATTTTGTAGAGTTAAACAAAACCGAAGTCACAACTGTAGGTATTGAAGATGTCGAAAATTTAAATACTCCAAAATCATTTACTCAACGTGAATTTCCAGTTGAAACAACGCTGTCAGAAGAAAGACAAAATATGGATCATTGGAGAGCGCGGTTTGAATCTGAACAAAATATTGATTTGTTTGATGATGAAAATTTGATAGAACCAGCCGAAGATAAAATTGTTTACGAGACCGAACAAAAGTTCGAAGAGAAACTTGATTCCGCAATAATCGACGGTGAACGAATCCAGAACCAACTAAAGGAAACGGTGAATCTAGCAATCAAAAAATTAAATAGTGACCGGTGGAAGAAAATGCTAAATCTATCTGAAACCAATGTTCAATTAATTAAGAACATCGATGGATTCAAGGTTTATGAATCATCCGCAATGTAAATGAATAATAATTTTTAACCCTTAATTTTTTAACATGATCAATCAAGTATTCAAAAAACACAAAATGATGAAAAGAGCAGTAACTGTTTTTGCACTTTTTCTGTCTTTAACTCCTGCGCTTGCAGGAAATGGCGGTAGTGCTGCCTTAGGTGCAGCAGCTGCAACAATTTCCGGTTACATCACCGATTTGGGATTGCTGATTTATGCCATTGGTGCCATCGTAGGAACGGTCGGAGGAATTAGGATTTACAACAAATGGACGAATGGAGACCAAGACATCAACAAAGAAATTGTTGGTTGGGGAGGTGCCTGTATTTTCCTTTTGTTGGTTCCAACATTTATTGCGGCAATATTCTAATGGGATATTTCCTTTATAAGGGGTTGAAAAAGCCCCTTATATTTTTCGGACTAAAAGACAAGTATATCTACTTCGCAATGGGTTCCGCCATTGGTGGACTTATTACAGTTGCGATACTTTCTTCTTTGTTTGGATTATTCGGAATGATCATCGGCGCAGCAATAGGAGGAACTGGAGTCTTTCTCAGTTACAAAATGCAGGATAGCAAAGGACTATATAACAAAACAAGGAATGAAGAAGAATTGCACATTATTCCGACAAAATTCAGAAATGTAAAACTTTTACCAAAAAAAGTAAATCATGAACTTAAAGAAAAAAACTTTTGATATTCCTTTTATCGGGTATGATTACGGGAAAGACAATAACTGGAATTTTGATGTGCTCATCGGTCAGTTCGGCAATCCTGTTATCGGAATACAAATCAAAAATAATGTAGAACAATATTCTGCTGACCCTGAAGCTTATCTACAATTTCATACGGTTTTGAATCAAGTTGTTGCGATCATTGGAGAAAATCATATTGTTCAGAAGATTGACATTTTCAGTAAACAAAAATATACTGCTGAAAAATCAAATGAATTTTTACAGCAAAAATATTCCGACCATTTTGAAGGCAGGATGTTCAAAACCATCGATACCCTTTTATTGTTTACGGAGATAGTAGATCAAAATAAAAAGAAAACCAAATACAATTTTTCCGAAAAGGCTTACAAAATATTAAGAGATAAATGCCTTAAAATCTTTATGCTTCTTTCTCAAAATGAGTGCGATCCAAAGTTTTTAAAGGAAAGGGATTTCGAACATTATATCAGTGGAATTTTATCAATGAATTTTGCTCAAACGCCTTCTTTTGATAATATTAAAGCCACGCATGAACTCCTTAACATCGGTAACAAATTTGTTAAAACGATTAGTTTCGTAGACATAGAAAAAATCGAATTGCCTTCAGAAATTGAAACCTATTCCTTTTTAGGTGGTAACGGTTCCGCTTCAGAAACAGCAGTGGACAATTTTTCTTTTATCAATGAATTAGATGATTACAAAACCATCGTTTACAATCAAATTATTTCTATTCCGCATCAAGCTTCAAAACAGCGAGAATTAGAAAAAAAGAAGAAAAAGCATGAAGGCGTCGCTAATAATTCACCGTCCAATGCCATCGTTGCAGAAGAAATTGATGAACTGCTTCATAATGTAGCGATGGATGGTCAACTCATCGTCGATGCCCATTTTTCTATTTCTTATTCTACAGATTCTCTTGAAAAAATGGAAGAAACTCAATCCTTAATTGAAAATAAATTGTTCATGAAAGGAATTATCGTTTCCCAAAATTCATACAATCAACTGGAGCTTTTTAGATGTTGCATTCCCGGAAATGCAGTGGAACTGAAATCATACGATTTATTTACAACGACAAGCGAAGCTGCGCTTTGTTTTTTTTTTAAAGAAAGTTATCCCGTAAACGAAGAATCAAATTTTCACTTGCGCTTCACAGATCGACAAGGTGTTCCCTTAAAAATAGACCCATCAGATTTACCAATGAAAACCGGCAGAATAAATAACAGAAATAAGTTTGTACTTGGTCCGTCCGGTTCTGGTAAATCTTTTTTGATGAACAATATCGTGGAGCAATATCTCACTTATAATTATGACGTAATTATTGTAGATACCGGCGATTCCTATTCCGGTCTTTGTGCGTACAAGGGTGGAAGATATATTCAATATACAGAGGAAAAGCCAATTACAATGAATCCTTTTTTGATGGATAAAGAGGAGTTTAATATTGAAAAAATTGAGTTTTTAACTAATCTTATTTTTTTGATTTGGCAAGGTGCAGATGCTTCGATGAGTTCGACTCAAAAATCTATTTTAGACAATGTGTTGATGTCTTATTATCATCAGTTTTTTAATGGTGGCAACAATTGGTACGAAGAGAAAAGTTCTGAAGATTTGTTTAATTATTTGAAAAAATACAACATTCACGAAGAGGATATTCATTCTGATTTTGAAAGCGAAATTAAAGAACATCAAACCTATTATGATATTCTGGAAATTCCTTTTGATGCAACAACTGCTCATGTTAGAGAAAAGGGACGAAAAATGATTCAGATTTATCATCCCGATAAAAATTTGGATAACCCGGATTACGATTCTTCTAAATTTTTTCAAGTCTTTGAAGCTTACGAAACTTTGAATGACGAAGAAAGAAGAAAGATTTATGACGAAACGCAACTCATTTTGACCAAAGCTAAATCTGTAATAAAAAGACCGGAGAATACGAAAGAATGGAAAGATGCACGACGAAAAGCGCTCATCAAAAGAATTGTTGAGTTAGAAAATAAACTTGCGTTTGCAGAATTATCATTTAACAGTTTCTACGACTATTGTGATCAGTTCTTACCGATTTATCTCAATAATAAAAAGCACCGAATTGATGAAAGTGAATTCAAACTAAGAACCTTCTTATTTGTTTTAAAAGACTTTTATAAAGGTGGTAGATATGGCACAACACTGAATGAAAATGCAGATAGTACTTTATTCGATGAGCCCTTTATTGTTTTTGAGATTGATAATGTAAAAGATAATCCTAAACTCTTTCCAATTGTCACGCTGATTATTATGGACACGTTTATCCAGAAAATGCGATTAAGAAAAGACCGAAGAAAAGCACTCATCATTGAAGAAGCCTGGAAAGCAATTGCCTCAAAATTAATGGGAGGCTATATTCTTTATTTGTACAAAACAGTAAGGAAGTTCTGGGGGGAGGCGGTCGTGGTAACTCAGGAACTCGATGATATTATTGGGAACACCGTTGTGAAGGATTCTATCATTAATAACTCTGACACTTTTATACTATTAGATCAAACGAAATTCAAAGATAATTTTGATAAAATCTCGTCGCTGCTATCACTAAACAAAGTGGAACAAAACAAAATATTCACCATTAATAATTTGAATAATAAGTTCGGAAGAAGCCGCTTCAAGGAATTCTATTTAAAACGAGGATCGAAAGGAGAAGTCTATGGGAATGAAGTTGCCTTGGAGCAATATTTAACCTATACGACAGAGAAACCTGAGAAAATTGCCATTGAATATTACGCGCACCAATCTGATAGTTATGATGAAGCATTGCAACTTTTTATCAAAGATTTAACTGAACTGGAGGACAAAATGGAAAATATGGTTGGCTTAGTCAATCTCTATCAACAACCTCTTGATGAAGATATTCTTGGTTATTATCAGGAAATAAGAAACGCAAACAATGACCAAAATATTTTGAAAATAATTGGACAGGAAATGCAAGATCGCGGATTGAATTTAAAAGAACTCCTTCATTCTAAAAAGCACGATTATGAAAAAGTTTAGACTTATTCTTTTGTTGATCATAGGAAATTTCGTCTCAGCACAAAACACTTACATCGATGTGACAACAACACTTGCGTTAAAATTATATTCGGATAATCTTGAAAATCAGCAGGAAAAAACAATTACGGAACAAACAAAACTGCAACAAGCTCAAGCTTGGGTAGGAACACAGATGGTGGTGGCAAATAATATTCAAAACACCGTTCTCAAAGGTTTGAATGAGGTATCTGGAACATTGAAAAATGGAGTACAGGTGATTGGGATTTATAACGAACTGGACCGCTGTTTACAGTATTCAAGTGATATTTTAATTCTAACAAAAGACAAACCGCAATATGCTGTTTTTGGAGTTAGGGCGTCTCAAAAAGCGTATGAACAGGTCATAAAATTGACCACAGATGTGACAGACTTATTAAAGCCGGGAGAATTAAATCTTGCCACTGCAGGAGATCGTTATAAACTACTTTTTTCGGTTTCTCAAAACGTCATTATGCTCAAAATCTGGTTGCTTTCTACCAAACTGAATATCGAAAGAGCTATAAGGTTAGGATGGTTTCAGTCTATTAATCCCTTTCAAGGTTATATCAATACTGATATGAGCATTGTACAAAACATTATGTGGACTTATAAAAACAGATTCTAATATTTAAAAAAGCACCATGAAAAAAAGACTATTTCTTTCAGTAATGCTTCCTGCAGTTTATCTGTTCATTACTTCATCTGGTGGAAATACGACACCTCCGTGGGAGAAGGAGAATGTTTCATTTCCGATGATGAACCAAGAGATTCGGCACACGATGCAGGAAAATGAAAGACAGAAAGAAATGAAAAATTGGCAAGACACCAATTTAGCAACGGAAGTTTTCAATAAAAAACAATGGGAAAAATTTAAGGAAACCACGACTAAAATTCAAGACAGATTGAGAATTGTTGATTTTGCAATGCAGGCCATTCCCACTGGGTATGCCATTTTTCTAGAAAGTCAGAAAATACAAGATATTCAATCCAAGATAATTGAAGAAATTCAAACCGCTCCTTATTCGCTCATTGCTGTTTTGCCTGCAGAAATAAAATTTGTTGATGATATGCAAATGATTGTGCGATTACTAACGGGTATTGTTCTTTCCTATGGCGCAATTAATCAAATGGAAAAGGCCGAACGAAAAATTTTGTTAGAATATGCTTTAGAAGAAGTAACAAATCTTCGCAGAAATTCCCTTTTTATGCTCATGAAAATTAGAGACATCAAGCGAAAAGTCGAGTGGACCAAGTTTGTTGTCCTCCGGTATATCAATAAGGACAAACAAATTGTTGAACAGATCATCAGTCACTTTTAATAATAGGAAAATGAAAAAAATAACGCTGGCTTTATGTACTGTTATAGGTGGATTAACTCCTATAGAGGGACAAACTATTGTCATAAACGACAAATTATTAACACAGTTGACCAAAAATCAAGCGGTGCGATTGGCAAGCAACGAATCCTTTCTAAATTCCTATGAAAAACAGAAAAAGTTATACAATAATATCAATAAGAAAATTGCCCAAGTTGTTGCTATTCAAGAATTCATCTATGATAAACTCACCAATATAAATTCAGCAATCAAGCAAGGAAAGCAACTGTATTATTTATCTAAAACTTTTGTACAAATCGGTCAAAATGCAGATGACGTTCTTATTCTAACTGCTCAATATCCCGAATATGCTATTCTAATGAACAGATTTTACATAGCAGCTGTACAGGAACTGCTTAAAATGCAGACGGAACTTACACAGGATATACTTCATGAAGAAAACGATTTCCTGATGGATCCTTACGACCGACAAGTACTTATTCAAAATTTATCGATTAAAGCACAAATGATAAACGGATATCTGATATGTATTAAAATTAGATTGAAAAACGCTAAAAAAATTCCATATATCTATCAAATCCCGACCATCAATACCTACGTGAATCTTGACAGAGCTATTGTTAAAAATATCATGATCAATTATAAATACATTTTTTATTAATACGATGAAGAAAAGTTATCTCAAAAAAATCTCGCTATTTCTTACAATTTTTTTTGGAAGCTCACTAATCTATGGGCAGGTAAAAAGATTGAATGACCTTTCGATTGTTGCCCAAAATAAGAGAACCGTATTCGAATCTTGGGGCGATTTTCGTCCTTATCCAAAGTATTTTTTAGGAATTCAAACAAATTTTGCCTATGCCACTGTCTGGGGTTGGCTCGCTCCATCAAGAAATAGGGACTACAAGAATGGATCAGATATTCGTCCGTTAAAACCAACCGGGTTAGAAATTCAAAGATTTGCAGAGTTAAAATTTCAAAGAAGGAATGCTGAGCAAATAAAACTTCAGATTGATACTGTATATACAAGGAACGTACAAGATTTTGCACATTGGACTTCTTTAACTGTTGAAGCTGATCCCCTTTGGCTACTTTATTATAAAAGAATGCTAAAACCGTTGAAAAATTTTCCAGAAAATCCTCAAAACTATATTCAGTGGCAAATGAAGGACGATAAAACGTATCAGAATATGTTGGCTAATGGAGGAATTGCACATCTTGAAAAAGAACTTACACTACTAAAAGATAAGTACAATAACTCGCGGACTTTGGACATGCCTCGCGGAAAGCGCTTCCTAATGTATCACGAAACCTTAATTGGTTGGAGAAAATTTGTAAATCAGTTGAGAGCTTTTGACCAAAAAAATAATTTATTTCTCGACTATAAAAAGCTTCTGACTAAATCAAAAACAAATATAGGCTCTGATTGGAGTTCGGCAGATCTTCAGATCGCACAACAAATAATGATTGAATACAAAAATAAATTTTAAATCATGAAAAAATACTTGACACTAACCATTTGCCTGATACTATTCCTTTTGCCAACAGTTGTTTTTGGACAAACTGGGGATACTGAAAGTTATAACAAACTTCTTCAATTCTTAAAAGGCGATGGCGCTTTCGAAAAATGGTTTATGGAAGCATTCACTAGGTTAGATACTACAATGGCAGCACAGTCAGCAGGTGCGGTAATGCTCGGTCAGGCAGTTGGTGGGTTCGGAGCTTTATGTTATTTGGGTTACTTAGGTTGGCAGATGCAGGAAGGTGCAAGACCTTGGGAAGTTACACCCATGATCCGCCCCACAATAATTGCTTTTATTTTAATGTATTGGGGTGCTTTTACCCATTTGATTCAATATCCCTTACAATCATTGGCAGAACCGGGAATCGCTCTTTTTCAGGACATCGAAAAAGATGCAAATGATCTTCGGGTTGAAAGATTCAAAAAACAAAATCAAATTTTAGAAATTCTTATTAAAACTCAGGCAGAAGAGGAGGCCAAGCAAGAGACGTTAGATAAGTTAGAAAAAAAAGCTGATGACAGCTGGTTTGACATCGATGTTGATAAATTACTTTCACCAGCTAAAGAGTGGTACATGAAAATGGAATTTAAAATTCAAAAAACATTATCAGAAATTATTGAAGCAGTTTCTCTTACCATTCTTCGGGTCTGTACTTATCTAATTTTTTTTATTCAGAAAATATGGAGTTATATATTAATTGTTTTAGGTCCTTTTGCAGTAGGAATGTCGCTCATACCAGGATTTGAGAACTCCTTTAGTAACTGGGTTACCAAGTTTATCAATATTAATCTTTACAGCTTCATCACTTACACGATCATCAATATTGGTCAGCAATTGATTATGTCAGGATATCAAATGGAACTCGATCGATATGCGCTCATGATTGATTCCGGCGGTGTTGCAGATATGAACACGCTTCGGGTTTACGTACAAAACAGCGGTATGATGTACACCGCTCTTTTTCCTGCAGTTGCCTATATCATAACCGGAATAGGAATTTTGATGGTTCCTTCGATTTCTGATTCAATTGTCTCCGCTGGCGGTGCTGGAATTATGAGCAAAGGAAAAGCCGCCGGAGGAACGGTAGCGAGCGCAGGAAAAGCAGTGGGAAGAACCGCAACAGCAGCGGCTGCGGGCGGAGTTGCAGGAACCGTAGTTGCGGCTAAAGAAATTGCAAAAGCGGTTGGTAAAATGAATAAGAAATAATGATAATCTCCTATCTAAAGTATAACACTTACAACTTTTATATCATGCTAGTTAAAAACATAGAACAGAAAATAAAAATAAATAAAGCCGTGTCAATAGCATCGATACTTTTTGCGGTTTTCGTTGTTATTGCAGGATTTGTGATGGCTTACAAAATGGTGCAAGATTCGCGGAAATCGCTGTACGTGATTGACAACGGTATTCCAATTTTGGTTAAACAAACAGACGAAT
Source organism: Chryseobacterium sp. UYP7 (assembly GCF_056279225.1). Lineage (NCBI taxonomy): Bacteria > Pseudomonadati > Bacteroidota > Flavobacteriia > Flavobacteriales > Weeksellaceae > Chryseobacterium > Chryseobacterium sp. UYP7. Next base: position 346,635 of record NZ_JBWBQW010000003.1, on the reverse strand, counting down.
TATTAAACAGACCAGTGGAATATCAATCTCAGATCGAATTATTTCACCGCTTATTTTTTACCCTCGCGCCAGACGACAGATACATCAAGGAAAACGTTGAGAAATCTCTTTACCTCATTGATGATAGTGGAAAAAAAGAATATACGAATCTGCGAGAGAAAGGATTTTATAATCAGATTATTTCTGGAAATTCTCTGGTTACAGTAAGGAACGATTCCATAAAAATAGATTTACCAAATAGAAAATTTATCTATTACGGTACACAGATGATCAACCGGAAAAAGTCCCTAATCATTCGAAAATTGATTACCGAGGGGAATTTTGAGGACATGATAAGAAGTCCAAATAATCCTCATGGTGTTCTTTTGAGAAACTGGAGAATTCTTGATAATAGTGAAGTGTCTAACAAAGCAAAATTTAACTACTAATGATCAGTAAAAAATACATCCTCGTTAAAGAACAAACGCTTCAGTTTAAACACTGGATTATAAAGCACCCAAAACAAGTTTACGGTTACGTAATGATTGTTTTACAACTTTCTTTTAGTTTGATCTTCATTCAATATTTTTATTTCACACCGAAATTTTCTTTTAAAAATAACATTCCAAACCTTTATTCAAAAAGCGATCAGATAAAATCTGACATGGATAAAACTGAACAGAAAATTAGTGGCGTGGTGAAGGAACTTCAGCAACTAAAAAACAAAAGAGAAAATGGTCCTTTAACTAAAAGTGACAGTCTCCGAATCGAATATTTATTCAACCAATATCAAACTTTGAAAAATGGACATTAAGAAACTCAATTTTAAACATCCAAAATATATTTTTCCATTGATTCTTCTGCCAGTTATCCTTTTTCTTGGCTATCAGACGACAAAATATTTAGGGAAAGAAAAACAGCCACAGAAAGTAACCCAAGATTTATCCCTTAATCTGGGAGAAACGCAGGATTCTATATTGTCGAAAAATGCAGCTTACGATGATTTTTTCAAAAAGGGAGATGGAAGATCAATGCTTGACGGCATTGATAAAGAAGAAGATAGTTTGCAAAATTATTCGGATAATCTTGACGATCAACAAAAGAGATATATCGATTCTCTTAAAACAGTTCGAGCACTTAATAATGGAAGTTCAACTGATTTGGGAAAGGGTAGTTACTACAAGCAACAGTCAAAAATAAATTCTGATGAAAAAGATTTCCAGCGTTCTGCAGAAATGATTCGCATGCTAAATAATGAAACTAATGGACAAAGAGGAGAGGGAAACAATTATTCTGATTCTCCATCAGGTTTAAATTCTGCAAAACAGGAAAAAGAGAATGATCCCGTGAAAATGTTAAGAAAACAAATGTTGATGATGGATTCTTTGGAAAAAGCAAAAGATCCGGAATACCAGTCTACATTAGCTTCAGAAAAAAAGTTGAAAAAAAACAAAGAAAAGATGGCCGCTTTTTTAAACTCCACACTTCGCGTAGATAAGTCATCATTGAATCCAAGTTTCAATTCAATCTCGAAGAAAAAAGACAATGATTTTATCAAAGCAGTGATTGATGAAAATTTAAAAGGATATCTCGGAAGCCGAATCCGCTTTCGCCTGCTGGAAGACATCAATGTTGGAAAACATAAAATTACCAAAGGGTCTATTTTATATGGCCAAATATCAGGATTTTCTCTACAGAGAGTGAATTTGAATGTGATTTCAATTTTAAATAACGGTGAAATTCTGCCCATCAATCTTTCTGTTTTTGACATGGACGGAATGCAGGGATTGTATTTTCCACAAAGTGATTTCCGAGAAATGCTCCGAGAAATGGGTGCCAATTCTGTACAGGGAACTCAAATGGACAGCAGCGGAGAAAGTTTTTTCACCAGTCTTTTTAGCAGTTTATTCAGTTCGACTTCTAAAACCATTTCTAACATGATCCGCCAGAACAAAGCAAAACTGAAATACAACTCTTACATCTTCCTTATTAATGACAAAGAACTTAAACAAAATGAAAATGATTAAACATACATCGAAAAGATTACTTCTTGCATTATCACTTTTTGCATCACTATCAATTTCTGCTCAAACAGAAATGCCCGAAAAGCGCGTAACAGATTTAACAAAATTAGATATTTCAAATGGAGTAAGTCTCCATATTATTTCGCCAGAACCTATCCAGTTTGTGGATTTATCAACCAGTAATCTCACTGGTGATTTGCCTGCTGAAAATATCGCGCGAATAAAAATCACCGATGCTAATGAAACGGATTCAACTTCATTTCATAAAAATATTGATGTACATAATTTAGGAATCATTACCATCGTTTGCCAATCTTTTATGGCTCAGTACAAAGTCAATTATTTAGATTTTAAAAGCAACGCCGTGACCAATATCCAAATTCAACCTGAAGACATGCAGCCGCTTGAGTATCCTAAAATGGCGTTCTCTAATTCGGAACTGCATCGATTCTCTTTAGATATTCTGCGTAAAAAGAAATTAAATAAACCTATTCGAGAAGTAAAAGGTCTTAAACTTACGATGCAGATTAATAATGTTTATGTGGTAAATGATTACATCTTTTTGGACATGACTTTTCTAAATTCTTCCAATTTAGGTTATGATATCGATGCAATTAAATTTTCTGTAGAGGATAAAAAAATCTACAAGGCAACCAATAATCAGAGTATCGCACTTGATCCAGTATTTAAATTATACGATCAAAAACAATTTAAGAAAAGTTACCGCAATATTTACGTTTTCAAAAAATTTACTTATCCCAATAGTAAGGTGATGAAAATTCGACTTTTGGAAGAACAACTCTCTGGGAGAGCCATTGAAATGACGGTGAAGTATTCAGACATTTTAAATGCAGATACTTTTTAATCTCTTCAATCTCCAGTTTTCTAACTTCTAATATTTCACAATGCAAGAACAACAGAATCAAATTAAGATCTATAGTTTTTTCCAAAAGATGGTTTATTTTATCGTCTTGTTGGATTGTGCTTCTTTGTTTTTTCTTTCTGCAAAAATTCCATTTGTAACTGATCTTATGACAAAGTTCGCGAAGATGGGTCTTTTTTACCCACCTTTAAATGCTAAAATCTGTACGATCATTCTTATTACACTGGTTGCAATAGGAACAAGGGCAAAGAAAAAGATAGATTTAAATATCGGTAAACAAATTCTGTTACCAATAATCATCGGATTATCACTGATGTTTTCTTCCCTTGTTTTTATTTCTGAAGCTGGAAACAATACTCTTCCGAAAGTAATTCCGCCATTAAATATTTATCAAATTATTTATACACTTTTATCTTTTCTGGGGGCATTGGTAGCGCAAGTTGGTGCAGATAATATTTCAAAATTGATGCAACAGAAAATGGGCAAAGACCGCTGGAATATTGAAGAAGAAAGCTTTGCTCAAAATCAAGAACTGGTGAAAACTGACACATCGATTAATATTCCTTACCTCTTTCGATTTAATAAAAAAACCAACAAAGGTTGGATTAACATTAATCCATTTCGAGGAACGATGGTTATTGGAACGCCTGGGTCTGGAAAATCTTTCGGTGTTATTAATCCGGCAATCCGACAAATGATTGATAAGGGTTTTTGTCTTTGTATTTATGATTTCAAGTTTCCTGATTTGGCCAAAATCGCCTACTATCATTATCTCATAAAGAAAAGAAGCGATTCTAACTATCAACATCAATTGCATGTCATCAATCTGAACGACGTTGAGAAATCTAAAAGAGTTAATCCATTCAAAAAAGAATACATCCGAACTTTAGCGGAAGCACAGGAGATGGCAGAGTCGATGGTTTCATCTTTACAGAAAGGCGGTTCTAGTTCCGGAGGTGGTTCTGAAGCATTTTTTACGCAATCTGCGATTAACTTTCTTTCTTCTTGCATCTACTTTTTTGCGACTTTCGAAAATGGAAAGTATTCGGATTTACCTCATATTCTATCTTTTATGAATAGAAGTTATAAAGATATTTTCGATACTTTATTTACCAACGAAGAAATTTATTCTTTGCTTTCACCTTTCAAAACAGCTTATGATAATAAAGCATTTGATCAGTTAGAAGGACAAGTTGGAACTTTGAAAATATTCCTGTCCCGATTGGCTACCAAAGAAAGCTTTTGGGTGTTTTCAGGCGATGAAGTAGAACTGAAAATTACAGATAAAGAAAATCCGTCCATCCTAATTTTGGCTTCTGACCCAGGAACACAAGATATTAATTCTGCATTGTATTCATCGGTTTTAAATCGAACATTGCGACTGATCAATTCCAAAGATAATTTATCAGGAGGAATTATCGCCGACGAATTTCCGACCATCTACATTCATAAAATAGACAACATTGTGGCCACTGCAAGAAGCAATAAGATTGCAGTCTTACTAGGACTTCAAGAGATTCCTCAGCTTCGTCAGTTCTACAAAAAAGAAGTTGCTGATACGATCTCTGCTATTGTTGGAAATATTCTTTCAGGTTCAGCAAGAGATAAAAACACATTGGATTGGATGGAGAAAATGTTTGGAAAAATTAAACAGAAAAGTTTTTCACAATCTATTTCACAACAAGGAACGACTATCAGTATTAATGAAAAAATGGATTTTATGATTCCTGCAGGTAAAATCGCTGCACTCAAAACAGGGGAAATGGTCGGGATGATCGCACAAGGTGAAGAAAATGGCACTGAAGAGTATAAAACATCGGCAATCAATGGTAAAATTGATCTTGATATGGAGGCTATTAAAAATGAGGAAAATAATTATGTAGCACTCCCAAATTACTATTCATTCATCGACAAAAAAGGAAATGACCGAAAAGAAGAAGTTCTAATGACAAATTTTCGAAAAATCAATAAAGAAGTAGAGCTCATTGTTAACGAAACAATCACAGCCTAAAATTATGAAACTACAATTTAAATATAAGGTCACTTTTCTAATCTTGTTTTGCGGTTCGCTGCTATTTGCGCAGTTCAATACGCTTACCAGAAATTCAATAAAGAAGGATGAAGTTTTCCCTAAAAAAGAAGAGGTGCAGCAAGTGGGAAAAGACAAAGATGAAAAAGTCAAATATGAAAATGAGAAAAAGAAAAACAGTCGAATAAAACTCTTTAATACTACTTCAAAATCAGATTTGAAAAGAGAATTGGATTCTTTAAAATCGCTTATGCTCAAGTATAGTCTGTCTAAGAATACAAATGAAAAACTCAATTTCAAAAAGATTGAAGATTCCTTAATACAAATGATGAAAAAAAAATTGAAAAATTCAACCGAAATTAATTCAAGAACATCTATTAAACAATATGATTTTGTTAATGATGATCAACCAAATGCAATTTCAAAAATATTTATGCCATTGAAAAACGGAATTGTGGTGACCTCACCTTTTGGAACTCGCATTCACCCCCTATTTCGAAAAATGAAAATGCATAATGGTGCTGATTTAAAAGCGAATTATGAAAATGTACATTCTGTTATGGACGGAATCGTAACGGAATCAGGATGGGATTCTGGCGGTGGTGGAAAGTATATTAAAATAAAACATTCCAATTCCTATGTAACCTCCTATCTCCATTTATCACAAATCTATTACAAAGTCGGAGAATATGTAAAAGCCGGATTTATCATCGCGAAAAGTGGAAATTCTGGAAATTCTACTGGAGCACATTTACATTTTTCTGTTACTGAAAGTGGAAGTTATATAAATCCTATCCGATTTCTAAATGATCTTATTAAAGCAAACAATTTAATCGCAACCTATTATGCAAACTAACAATTTACCAACTGACGACTTAAAAAAATACGGAATCGTCGATGCAGATAACTCTTTTTCAAAAAAACTTTCTGCCAACGATATTCAAAAGTTTTTGCAGGGATATACCATTGTCGCAGATAATGACAAAAGCAGAGCAACTTTCCAACTCCTTGAAAATAACAGCAGACTGAATGTGATTTTTCTGGAGAGAGATAAGAGCATTTCTGAAATCCTCACAAACAGCAAAGATAAAATCGAATATTCCAATATTCAAGATTTTTCAAAATCTGATAATGAATTGAATTTTGAGAAAAAAGCATTTGTAATTGATAAAGAAACCAACAAATTGGTGGAGTTTGATTTAATTAAAAATGCAAGAGAATTGACAGCAATTATCGTTGATAAAAATGATGCTCGCGAGATAAACCGCTACAAATTTGAACTTTTAAAACTGAAAGGTTTTCTTCAGGATAAAATTGATCAATTCCCTGAGATGGCAAAAGAAATAACCAACGATTTAAATATTGTGTCAAAAGAAATTAACACCGTAAATGGTATTTCTCAAAATGAGAGTAATTCTCAAAAACAGGAACAGTCAGATATTCAACTTAATGTGAACGATCCTGATTTGTATCAAGATGCTAATCGAATAAGAGAGGAAGAACTCGAACGAAAAGAAAATCATGAAAAATCGCGAGGTTTCAGAAGATAAACAGTTAAAAATTCCACCATTCCTAAAAACTAAATATGAGCATAACATTAGAAATAGGCAAGTACAACGAACAAATTGAATCTGCGGGCTTTCAGAAAATGGAATTTTCTGACATCGATGAAGCGATTGCTAATCTGGAATTTATGAAAATGGGATTCAATTATTTTAAAACTGGAGAATCTTTGATAGTGAGATTAGAAGAAGGAACAAAGGCACATCTCATCGATTACGATGCAGTTGTTCCCATCCAGGAAATTAGAAAAGAACTCGAACATAAATACCACCCCAGTTTAACTCAAAATGAAAAAGAAGTTCAATCGATTGCAACAGAAGCAAAAACGAAAATATCGGCAAACTCAAACTTTATTTTTGAGGAAGATGAAACAACAAGGTATGCAAAAACCTCGTCGGGCGAAAAATTACCTTTTAAATTGTTTAATCCCAATGAAACTGGTGCCGGATCCAATTTACTACGGGAATCACAAAATTCTTTGCAGTCCAACGATTTTGCATTAGTAGAACGGCGTTTTGCTGAGAATAAATCACTTCAACTCTTTGGAAATGAAAAGATAGGAAGTATTGATGATGTTGCGTGGTTATTTAAAGCATTGGAAGATGAAGCCGTAGAACATGCTTTTTTAGTCTATGATTTTGAGGATAAAGGATATTTTGTTCAGCATATATCTACCGGAACTTTTGATGCAGCATTTGTAGATAACAGACTTTTAATAGGGAATGTGTTGGAAGTTAAACCCTTATCAATAACTCTTGTTCATAACCATCCAAGCGGAAATTTGAAAGTTTCAAAAGCTGATAAGGATTGTATCATCAAATTAAACAGAGCTTTAGAAGATTCAGATATAAAAGTCAACAATGGAATCATTATCAATTTGAGAAGTGGAAAGTATGTCGTATTTGATGAGAATGAATCATCACATATTTATATGAAATCAAACCCACAATCTTTTAAAGAAATACAACCGTATTCTTTCAGTAAACAGGTTTTGGTCGAAAATTATCAACCAGTTAAAATAACCAGTTCAACAGATATTGCAAAATTTATTACGTCACAAAAATTCGGCATATCTGATAAGACGGAATTGCTTGTGCTCAACAATCAGTTGAATATCGTTGGGAAATTCATCATGCCGCCAGATAATCAGCTTGATTTTATCATTGGAAAAGTTGCAAAGTTCGGTGGGTCAAAGTGCATTTTATACGGAAACAACATCACTCCAGAGCAAGTTAACACCTACAATAAAAAACTTCATTTTTCGGGAATCGAAATTTTAGATGCTATTCTATTCAATAGTGAAAATGGAAGAAAATTGTACGAATCATTTGCTGACAGTGGAGTACTTAGAACTCAAAAAGAAATGAATGGGGAAGTACAGGAAAATGAAATAACTAATGATTACAAAAAGTCGGAAAAAATTAAAATGATCCACAAGATGCCATCTAGTTATGACACAAATATATTAAGTGATAGCGGACAATGGGCAGATAGATTTCGGGAGGAAAAAAAAGAATCTGAAAATAAATTAAATCATATTAACAATCAAAATCCAAAAATTATGGAAACACAAAAAGACTTCAACCAAGTAGATTATTTAAGAAATCAATTAAAATACCTTGGTTTTGGTGAGGGAGAACAACTTCACAAGGATTTAGAATCGGGAATGAATTCTGCGGAAAAACAGTTTGAAATTAAAACAAATTCAGACAAAGCATTGCCGGGAAATAAGGTTGATTTTACCTTAAAATTCAACAAAACAGAAAGTGGAGGTGTTTTTCTTAATTCCTACCATGCCGTTTTGAATAATGAGAAAGGTGAAGATATCTCCCAAAATTTCCCTGTAAATAGAGAAAATACATTTACCGCTAAAGAAGCAGTCAACCTTTTGGAAGGTCGTTCCGTGAAGATAGAATTCACTAATCCGAAAACGGAACAACTGGAACCAGCTTTCGTTAAACTCAATTTTGCGGAACCTAAGACTGAAAAAGGAAATTACAGTTTCCAAAATTTCTACAAAAATTATGGAGTCGATACTGATCAAATTGTAGAGAAGTCCAACCTAATTTTTGATAAACCAGAATATAGAGAAAGTACTATAAAATCTTTGGAAAAAGGAAATGTTGTGAAAGTGAAATTTGAGAACGATGATCAAACGGTAGAAGGAAAAGCAGTGCTCAATCCTCAATACAAAAATCTGAGTCTCTATGATCAGGATATGAACAGAATTAATACCAATAAACCTTTGGAGGGTTTGGAGAATGATAATAAGCACGAAAAAAACAATATCAAGGAACAGAGTATTAAGAGATAATAATTACTTACTAATTGCTATTAAAGAGCGGTAAGTCTTAATTCATAAGCTTGCCGCTTTTTTCTTTAAATCGATTTACTATGAAATCACAGATGTACGAGTTTACCACAAAAACAATTGTTAGAATGCATAAAATCACCATTATATTACCAGCACTGTTTTTCCTTTCTATTACAAATTCTTGTAACAAAGAAATTAAACCCGAAAAAGGAGGAATTGACCTTATTTCAAATGTCTATTTTGACGCTTCCAAAGGATTGGACAAAATGCAAAATTTTCATTTATCCAGGATTAATTATTCGGGAGATACCCTAATAGAATTAGTTCCTGATCTCACTTTTCCTGAAATCACCTATAAAATTTTTTATATAAGAGACTCATTATGCTACTCGCTTGGAAAAGAAAATAGCAGCAGCGTTGTTCTTTCAGAAATTTCAAAAAAAAAGAAACCACTTTTGGTTGACAAAAAGAAAGAAGGCGCTCTTTTTTCAAAAGAATGGATTCCCAATTATCTTCATCGCAAAAATATCAGGGACACGGTTTTGTTCAATAAAAAATACAAACGATTTGAAGTGAACTCTGCCAAAAGTTTCTCAAGATTTTACATTTATCCAACGGACACTATTTTACCTTATTCTATTTATAAGCACGCTGAAATCGACTACGGAGGAAGGCTTGAGCGTATTGATTCCTATAATAAGGAGAAAGATGTTTTTGTCACCCTTCAACTATTACTACGAAAAAACTGGGATGAGGAAGCCAAAGAAATTTTTGAGTTTAATGAGTTTGTGAAAAAGAAAAAGTGATGAATATAAATCCAACTCTTTATACGACTGCAGAAATTGCGGAAATTTCAGATCGCGTATCTGTCCTAGATTATTTCCTTCATCTTGAAAAGCAAGGTAAAGTGAATTTTGATAGAAAAACAGGAAATGACTATTATTTTAGGACAAACAATAATAAGTTTTCAGTCTCAGAAAACCAATATTATGATTTTAAAACATGTGAAGGCGGACAAATAATAAAAGCAGTAATGGAATTGGAAAAAATTGAGTGGAAAGATGCACTTCAATTTTTAAAGAATTTTAATGGACTAGTTTCGGAACAAAGTAGAGTTGCAGAAAAAAAAATACTAGACTTTCGGAAAAAAGATGTGCATTTTTCTGAAGTTATTATTACAAATTCATTTATTCCTAATAATGAAAAGTTGGTTTCTTATTTTGAAAAGCGAGGAATATCGAACGATATTTTAATAGAAAATACGCGACAAATCCATTATGAGTCTGCAGGAAAGAAATACTTTGGAATTGGAATCGAAAATCTTTCTCAAGGTATTGAAATTCGCAATCCATTAATGAAAAGTAAGATTGGGAGAAATGATATTTCTGAACTAAAAGGTACCAAAAACGAAATGATTGTTTTTGAAGGTATGACAGACATGTTTTCTTTTTTACAACTTTTAAAAGCAAATAATCAAAAAAATAATCGAACACTTATTACGCTTAATTCGATTACCAATATCAATAGATTTTTAGACCGTTATAAAGATTTTTCCGGTAAAATTTTTCTGTGCCTTGATGGAGATAAGGCAGGGAATATCGCTACGCAGCAACTTTTTAAAGCCTTCAATGAGATCGAAATCAAAGATATTCGTTCGATGTACAATATTTCTGAAACTGGAAATAATGATTTGAACGATTACCTGCAGAATAAAATAAAACTTCAAAATAAAAATACTAATTTAGTAGAACAAAACTCTTCTGAAAATGAAACCAATACCATTAAATCAAACAAAATATCCGAAACTGAGCAAGTGGAACAAAAATCACTTGAACAAGACTCTGGTGAACTTGGCGGAAACTTCCAATCCGAGCAAAATGGACATCAATCAAGCGGACAAAGATTGGGCAGCAACGATGTTAGAAATGGATTTACAAAGTCAGAGTGGAGCGGTTCGTCAGGAAGAGGAAATGACCAATCCACTGACGGAACACAACAAAGTAATGCTCCAAAAAATGAAAAAACAAAATATTCCCTGGACGGAAGATTATTAGAAAACTCAACCGGTATTTCGGAATTAGATATTTTAATTGATCAATGTAAAGGTCAAAAACTGACCAATGAACAAGTTGCAGAAGTAGTTTCTGCAACTTGTTTTGTTTCTAATGATGACAGAATCCTTCTGAAAGATCATGTGAAAATTACAGATGAGTTGAAGGATATTTGCAACCAGTTTAAAAGTGGAGGAATTGAAAAAGCGGGAAGAGGGATTTTAGATGAATATTATACAGACCTTAAAATTGTTAATTCTGTTCGCAACTTGATCAAAAAACACTTTAAAAATCAAGATGAGATTTCTATTTTAGAACCAAGCGTAGGAACTGGAAATTTCATTTATGCTGCAAATGGATTAGCCGTAAAATTCAAAATAACAGGTTTTGAAATCAACGAAATCACGGCTAAAATTGCTAAAGTTCTACATCCGGAAGCAGAAATTAATCTTCGTTCTTTTGAAACTGAATTTATTGATGAAAAAGGAAATAAAAAAAGTTCAACTGTTTTTTCTGGAAAATATGATTTAGTGATTGGTAATCCTCCTTATGGTGAACATCGGGGTTTATATAAAGGATTGGGCGAAGAAAGCAAAATTTCAAAATACGAAGATTACTTCGTTAAGCGTGGAATCGATTCTTTAAAAGACGACGGGATTTTGGCGATGGTTCTTCCATCTGGATGGATCAATCGGCAGAAGAAGATGCAAAATGCAGATTTGGTGAATGCTTACCGTTTACCGAGCGGGGTGTTTTCTGGGACACAAGTAGGTGTGGACATTATCATTTTAAAAAAATCAGCACGAAATATTAGTCATGATGTTTCTAGCTATTTTGAGCAAAATCCACTAAATGTTTTAGGGGAGATTCGGGAGAAAACCAATCGTTTTGGTAGGGCAGAGCATTACGTTTATGGTAGTTTAGATGAAGCTATTTACCTGCTTGAGAATCTTCAAAATAAAAAGGAAATATTTAGAATCGGAAACCTTTTCGACGATTTGTTAATTGAAGAAGTCTCTTTTAAAAATGCTATTTCTACTGATGAAACTTCTATTTCAAAGAAAGAAAAAGAAAACCAATTAAGTTCTGAAAATCAAAGTGAATATTCAATTGAAACTGCTCAAGACAAAATAGAACAGGTTCTTTTAAGATTGAATGAAATCAAATTTAAATCACCTTCTATATTAAATGAAATTAGGAAGTATTCAAAATTACAAACCCAGATCGCTGATAATCCCAACTCATTTTTGTTTGAAAAGATTAAAGATATCGTTGAGAAAGCAGATAAGATCCTTCAATCGCAAAATACAAGGAATTCTGAATATGAAATTCAATCTAAGCCGTTTATTAAAAAGGGAATTCTAAAATACCAGTTTATAAAACAGGATGAAATTGTAAATACATCATTGCAAAATAGTTCAGATATCACAGAGGAACAAGGTGCAGCATTTAAAGCGACTTCCTATGATGGAACTATAAAAAATCATACAAGACACTTTGATTTTGCCAACTACTATAATGGAGAATATATTCATGATTTTTATTATGCTGAAGGGAATATTTACCAAAAGTTGGAACAATTAGCAAAGGATTACAGTGAAGATTGGGGAATAGGTGGTCTGGAAAATAAGCAATATGAAAAGCAAAAATCATTGCTAGAAAGTGTGCTGCCAAAACTTAAAAATTTAGATGAGATTTCCATTAGTCCGAATCATGAATTTGTATTAAAGTTTGATTTAGGACCAATAGAAAAAGACCGTTGGAATCCAAATACCAGACAAACAGAAGCAGTAACGGAAAATTACAATCTTGCAGATAATTTTAAAGATTTTGTAGGAACATTATCAAGTGAAGCTTTTGCAGGTTCTTCAGCTTGGGAAGTACGAAGTTTTGTAGATAACGAAACGGTTACAGGAAGTGATAAGGAACGAAATGCTTTAATTCGAGAGAGAAGAAAAGCCGCAGCCAATGATCTGTTTCAAAAGTTTATTCGAGAAGAATTAACTGAAGAATTGAGAGATCGTTTCATTAAAGATTTCAATCGAAATTATAATCATATTCACGTTCCGGATTATTCAAAATTCCCATTATTTTCAAAAATTCATCAAAATTTCAAAGGACAGGAATTGAGATTGACCGAAGTTCAAAAAGCCGGGATTGGAAGACAGACAACAAAAGGAGTAGGGTTATTGGCGCATGAAGTTGGATTCGGAAAAACATTGTCCGGAATTCTTTCAATGCACGAAGCGATGGAAAGAGGAAATGCAAAGAAACCATTAATCGTAGTTCCCAATGACAGTATATTGAAGCAGTGGGTTGAAACTATTTTTGAAACCATTCCAAATGCTAGAGTAAATGTTTTAGGAAATCTCGGTAAGGATTATGATCTGTCAAAGTTTGATAATAAAGACGGAGAAATTACCATCGTGACTTATGAAGGCTTTAATAATATTGGGTTTTCAAGCGACATTACTGAAAAACTGTCTTCTAAATTTAACTATATCTCAGCAAATGAGTTGAAAAGTATTACGAATACTGAAAGAGATCATCAAATAGAGTTGCAGAAAGAAAAAGAAATCGAAGGGAAAATGAAACGTGGGAAAATATATGATTGGGAGGATTTCGGATTTGATCATTTGACTTACGATGAAATTCATAACGCCAACCATATTGTCGGGAAAGTGAAAATTGAAGACCGACGATTTTCCTCAGATTTTAGAAATCAAAATCAGCAAACTTCAAAATTGGGGATTAATACTTGGATGGCAGCTCAATATATTCAGGATAAACAGAATGGTAGAAATGTTACTCTTCTTTCTGCAACTCCTTTTACCAACAAACCTTTGGAATATTATTCTATTTTATCTTTGATTGCAAATAAACGTTTAGAAGAGTCTGGGTATTTCAATGTGAATACTTTCTTTGAAACCTTTATGGAAGCGGATAACGATATGGAAATTGATGCAAAAGGCGATGTGAAGTTTAAAGCAAATGTCCGAAGATTTAAAAATAATTCGCTGTTCCAACAACTCCTTTCGGAATTTATTGATGTAAAAGGGGAGGAAGATAATGGTGAATTGATTCGTCCAAAAAAAATCAATAAAGAGTTTAAAATTGAACAGAACGATCTGACGAAAGAACAATATACTTTACTCAATGAAAACTTCAATCATACGGAGAAAGGTGCAATTTTAACGCATATTCTTAACGCTCGCTTAATTGCGTTTTCTCCCTATTTATCGCTTTATTATACTGGTGAAGATCCTTCCACGAAAGAGTTTATAGAAAATTCACCAAAATTGCTTGAAACAATGAATCTGATTCGTCAGAACAAAAAAGACATCCCAGATTCTGGACAAATTATTTATTCTGAATTAGCAGTTTCTCAATTTCCGAAATTGAAAGAATATCTTATTAATGAAGTGGGTTTTAAACCTGAAGAAATAGGAATCATTACTGGAGCAACAAGTAAGAAGCAACGAATTTCCATACAGGATGATTTTAATTCTGGAAAAATTAAAGTTATTATCGGAAGCGAAGCTATTCAAGAAGGAATGAATCTTCAAGAAAATACAACCGACGTTTATTTACTGACGCTACCGTACAACTTTACGTCGCTGCGGCAGATAGAAGGAAGAGCGTGGAGACAAGGTAATAAAAATGAAAACGTACGTGTAAACTTCATGCTTACCAATGATAGTATTGATGTTTTTATGCTTCAAAAATTACAGTCAAAACAAGCGAGATATTTAGAAGCGATGAAAAAGGGAGCGAATGTTTTAGATATTTCCGACATCAGTACGCAGGAATTGAAAACTTCAATCATCACCAATCCTGAGACGAGAGCGAATATTGAAATTGAATTAATGAAGAAAAGAATTGAGAGCGAAAAAAATAAATTTCTTGCAGATATTGTTTTTGTATTGAGAAAGTATGAAGATTTTATTAAAGTAAAAGAGGATGTTACCAAGGCAGAACATTCTTACAACAGGATTTTAGGCTATGCAAAAGATTCAGAGGACGGCAATTCTGAGTATTGGAAAAACCAACTTCCTTTTTATCAGAAAACTGTAGATCTGGCTAAAGTCGAAGTTCAAAAAACAATTGAAAATCTTGCTGGGAAAGGTGTTAATGTTAAAGAAATCGAAAAACAAACGAAAGCTACCGAAGATAATATTGCGAAACTCGATGCGAAATTGGAAGAACTTCCGATAACAAAAGAAGTATTAATTGCTCAGTATCAAAAAGAGAAAGAGCAACAATTGATGATGAATGAGAATAAAGATTATGT
Source organism: Chryseobacterium sp. UYP7 (assembly GCF_056279225.1). NCBI lineage: Bacteria > Pseudomonadati > Bacteroidota > Flavobacteriia > Flavobacteriales > Weeksellaceae > Chryseobacterium > Chryseobacterium sp. UYP7. The sequence continues at coordinate 331,501 of NZ_JBWBQW010000003.1, read as the reverse complement.
GAAGGAGAGGGCTGTTGAGAACTGCGTTTTGTTTAGAAAAGTCGATTATAATAAGCCAGATGTATTGATGTCTGCTTATAATACTTTAGAAATCAACATAAATGAAAATATAGAGGTAGAGCAGAAAGAATTCAGTGGAAGGAGGAGATAATGAATTTTAAAAATGAAATGGTAAGCAACGTTCTATTAATTTTCTAATATTTTTAAAATTTATACAGTTATGATTGACAAAGGAGAATTATTAAACAACAAGGATTTTTACAGATCCTTTAAGACGGGAGAGTATTTAACAATCAAAAAATAACGTATAAATTTTCTCTTTACTTTAACCGTTGGTTTTATTTGCATTACATATGGTGTATGTCTTAATTAGGAATAATTATATCTAAAGCAATAACAGGTAATATTTTAGGGAAGATTACACAATGGTTTTTAATTTTCTGTCTGCTTTTCGAGCTTTGCCTTTATTTTTTGGATGATTGCGAAACCGCTGATCCACACTCAATTTTTTAAGAGTTCGGGTGTAGGTTTGGCGTAGAATAATGTTTTCTTTTTTAGAAATATCCATGCATTTTTTTATTCAACTTACTGTCCGTTGGAAACGTAATATTTTTTTCCTGAGCGGTTGTATCAACACTTATATCCGAATCATCACTATCTTTTCCATTAATCCGAATGCTCTCTTTAAAGACTAGTTCTATTCCTGCTTCCTTAACTCTCTTACGAAAATGAGTCAAATCGCTCGAAGCACAGGGGAAATCTGTGGAAAATTGTTAAAGTCCGCAAAAATATTGGAGTACAAATTTTCCGTCCATTGTTCTACCACACTTTCATCGGAACATTGCGAAGATGTTTTAAAATTAACAATCGATCCATTACCGAATTGGCTTTGCAGTACAACCACTATCGGCGCAGTATAGTGGCAAAAGCATGATGAAAGATTTGCCAGTCAATACGATTGCTCAAAATAAACAATGGGTGATTTTTGTTGAGCGTATCTTCAAGATAGAAGAAAAAATTTGCCTGTGGAGACGATATTTGTTTGGAAATAATAAATAAAATATGCAAGGTTTACTCCATAAAAATACGTAAAGTGGCAGAAATAAGCAAGCAATATCACATATAATTAACTAATAATCAGTAAATTGAATGGTTTTTCATGGCTGACTAATTAAGTCAGTTACAAAAGGTTATCTGCCAAAAATTATATCATTCCTCAAAAATTAACAGTTTCATCTATAAAATTATTAACAATTATTTTTCAAATTTACGCCACTTTTTCGTATTTTTGGCAAAGATTTGATTTGACGATTATGGCAAAGATTATAGAAAATAAGATTATAGAAGCATTTAAAGAGCGATCCTCATTTGGTCGCAGTGAACTTTATGAATTCTATTTGAATTTTGAACCAAATCTAAAGAATAGCACTTTTAATTGGCGGGTTTACGACCTTAAAAAAAAGAATATCCTCAAAACTATTGGGAGTGAATTGTATGTTATTTCCTATAAATCTATATACAGACCAGTGCTCTCGGATAATGCTGTAAAGATTGCCCGAAAAACTATAGAACGGTTTAAAGATATTAAATATTCTATATGGGAAACTCAATGGCTTAACGAGTTTTCGCAACACCAGACATCTAATGAAATGATTGTCGTAGAAGTAGAAAAGGAGTTTGAAGAGTCACTTTATTATTATCTAAATGATTCCCTAAAAATGAACCTTTTTTTAAATCCCGATGAAAAGCAAATCAAATTCTATATCTCTGAAAGTTCTTTTCCAATAGTCATAAAAAGACTTGTCACTAGAGCTCCAATTGATAAAATAAAATATAAAAAAACGACCATTCCCATTTCTACACTTGAAAAGATAATAGTAGATTTATTTGCAGATGAAAATCTGTTCCATTTCTATCAAGGTTCTGAATTGATACACATTTTTGAAAGGATAATAGAGCGTTACAATATCAATCTAACAAAACTATTCAGCTACGCAAAGAGACGTAAACAAGAAGAAGAGATTAAATCATTTATAAGCCAGCACATTCCAAATTTTCTGGAAGATATACAATATGATTGATAAAATAAGTTTTACAAAAGAGTGGTTAGACAGTTTTCGTTTAAAAAAGGAACATAAAGGTATTAATGTTACCATTCTGGAAAAAATGGTTCACGCACTATCATTGCTTGAACATTTAAAAACAGCCGGACTTGATTTTGTCTTTAAAGGCGGAACATCATTAGTATTATTGTTAGAGAAAGATAATCGGTTTTCAATCGATATTGATATTATTTCCAGCGTAGATCGTGAATCATTAGAACAAATACTAGATTCTGTAGTTACTAAATCTCACTTTTCAAAACATATTATGAATGAACGTAGAAGTTACAAAGAAGGCGTCCCGAAGGCTCATTATACTTTTGAATTTGATTCAGTTTATAATCCTCCTGTTCCGGGAACAATTTTACTTGACATCCTTTTTGACAGTCCACACTATCCGGAACTTATTAAGTCTTCAGTAAATACGCCGTGGCTTTCAATTGAAGGAATTGCAACAACTGTAACCACACCATCCATAAATGCTATTTGCGGTGATAAACTCACTGCCTTTGCACCAGAAACTATAGGGATTCCTTACTATAAGCACAATCAACTTTTTGCAATGGAAATTTGCAAACAATTATTTGATTTAGGAAAACTATTTGAAAATATAACTGACTTAAAAATAGTAAAGGAAAGTTTTTCTGCATTTTCAAAGGCAGAACTATCCTATCGAAGTTCTACTGAAGATTTCAATAAAAGAACCCTTACTGAAACAGATGTATTATTGGATTCCATAAATACCTGTGCTATTATTGCTCGAAGAGAAAGTAACCCAACTGCAGAAACAAAAAAGAAGTTTGCAGATTTGAGTTCAGGTATCAATAGTTTTGGTAGTGCATTCTTAATGAATGGACATTTTAGAATTGAAGATGCAATGGCAGCTTCGGCCAGAATAGCTTATTTGAATGCAATATTGCTACATTCTGAAATCATTGAAATAGAATATTACAACGATCAGGACATTAGCCAACTCACTATTGAGAATACTGATTGGGCATTTTTAAACAAACTGAAGCGACAACCTGACAAGTCAATATTTTATTATTGGTATAAGGCGGTGAAGTTACTTTAAAATTAAAAAATGGATTTAAAATATATATTATGTTGCAAGCATCATTAATATTTAATAAAAATACCAGACTGTTTCAGTTTGGTGTTTTTAATCTCAATAAGGTTGCTAACTTAAAGAATGATGTCTTCTTTATAACATCTATTTCTTTAATGTATTCAATCTTCCCTGATAAGCTTGCAGGTAATTGCGTTTTAATTTTTCATTCAGAAAAGAATAGTCAATAAGTTGAGTTATTTTTTCCTGGCTTGAAGTTAAATTACGCATAATCTTCTCAATGATTTTTTTAGGGATATCTGCTTTTTCACCTAATAGAATAAACTGTAGTGAATCATTTCCTTTTGCAATAGATTTAGGCAGGAGTCCTTCTTTTAAAGTAAATTTAGAATCTTCAACATGGATTCTGGTATTCAATAAATCATAAGCTGGACTTAACTTGTAATCTCTCTGCTGCGTTTCGATGATTGAAAAATTTTTTAAATGAGCATCACCATTTGAAAACAAATAGTTGAAAAGAATCAATGTGAACAATTTTGGTGCTTCCACTTTCCAGGCCGGAATATATCTTTGCAAGGTTTCAAAAAGTTCAAAGTAGTTCCCTTCATATTTATACTGTTCACCATGCGTTGCCGGAGATTTTTGCAACAATGATGCAAAGTCCTCCACAGCTAACTTATTTTCCTTTTTGTTATCGACGAGTGAAGAATTTTCTAATCTTTCGAAACGTTTTGTAATATACGCAGGACTACCGTCTTCAAAGAATATCAGTGAGTTTTCAGCCACTTCCATTTTAAAAATTTGTTGTGCAATCTGCATCGTTAAATGTTCATTACCAGGAGCATACTCATTGTTTGTTGGTAAGTCAGATATTGGTTTTAGTATATACTGTCCGTATTCATCTTTATGAGTTAAGCGAAGATTCTTTCCATCAAGAATTAAAGAATATTTTTCCTGAAATCCTGAAATGGAAATATGAGTTTGATTTTCATTGAAAGTTTTCTTTTCCTTTTTATTAGTTGGAGATGCATAAGGCAGAACAGGACTTACTTTCCGTCCAAGAAACATTTTTTTTAGAACGGCTGGGCTATACGAGGAAAATCCTTCTTTTAAACTTCCCGGACAATTGGTGAACTTTAATTCCATGTTAGATTCTTTGTAGGGTTATTGCTCCAAAAGTATCGATTTTAGAAGTATGCAGCAAAATTCCAAACTCATCATCTTTATCAATTTCAAAAGTTCTGCAGACCATTCGTTTGTTGGCACCTTCGGGTAGAAGGTGATAAAAAAAAGGAAGTAAAGTTTCTGAATAGAATTCATCTTGACTTTTTGGCAATGTTAGGCTGATTGCTGGTTTTAACGGATTAGAAATCCAATCTCCATTGTATTTAAAATGAAAACTACCATTATCTTTTTATGTTAGAATTCCCGCAGAATCGCCTTTATATAAAACATTAGCTGCCCTCATTATTCAGTTTTTTTAATTTGAAATTTTATTTCCATGCCTAAAGCATCTCCAATTTTTTGTATTGTTTCAAGCGTGGGATTTCCTTCCACTTTCGAATTGTTTGACTGTTCTCAACCCTACGCCGGAAACTTCTGATAATGTTTCCTGCGTAACATCCAAAATTCGCCTGCGTTCTTTAATTTGTTCAACTAATGTCAGTGGTGCCATATAATGCACTTTTATACAGATATATGAAGAATTTTTTAGTATACTATGAAAATAGTGCTATTTAGTGCACTTTAAATTGTAAATATGAATACGTAAAATAATTTCAGTGCTAAAGTGTGTTTTTGAGCACTTTTGTTTTTGCTAATTTAGATCGTCAAATAAACGTGCTATTTAGTATAACAGAGGTTTAAAAGCATTAAAAGAAGGATCTGTTTGACATGATTACCTTCAACTACTTGGAATCAATGTGCACCTGCTTATAACACTAGGTTAAGGAGGGGGTTATAGATATTTTTGAGTTTATGTACAAGAAAAGTGATGAAATATTATCTAGTTTATTGAATGGATAAAGAACGAATCTAACAATAAACTTTTTTTTGTTTCACCTAATTTATTTGCTAAATTTGAAGTTACCAAAACGAATCAAAAATCTACATTTTTCAAGGTGAGTAATTAGGTGAGTAGCTTTTACAAAATCAATCTCAAGTCCTGTCTGTAAACGTATTTAAAGAGTTGATAGCGATCCTAGTTGGTTAATTGACAATTAAATTTGAGCTTGCAGTCAAAGGAATGGCAGATTACTATCGAAATGTTTTTCAAGTTGTCGAAGTAGGAAATCAAACTAAGTCTATTAGTTTAACTTAACGAAAACGGATTCGGGGTAATGATTTATATGACGATGATTGCAGCAATTATTTTATTGATCTAAAAAACGTATTTCAATGAAATTACGAGAGATGATAACCGATATTCTTATAGTGTTTTCCGGAGGTGATACATCTAACGTTTTCACAACATAAAAAATGGTCGAAATTTCTTCCGACCATGACTACAAGGAACTAACTTTTTATAAAAATTGCAAATCACAGTACTGTTTTAAAAAAAAACGTTAACGAAATATTTTTTTTAAATAGAACTTCAGCTTGCTTTGTCATTCAAGAGTTTAAAGAAATAAAAAAGAAAAATATTACGAATATTGATCTGTTTTTATAACTTCTTTAATAATAATAAAATTTAACATTATGTTCAAAAATTGTTAAATAAGAATTTTGGTTCAGCTCGAAAGGTCTTTTTACTTTTACAATTATTGTTTTTTACAATTATTTGAACAACAATCAATTAAGTAAAATTTATATTTATTATGAAGAAAATTATTTTTGGTTTAGTTATTTTAAGTGTTGTAGGAATGAATGCACAAACTAAAATTATTGCTCACAGAGGCTATTGGCAGACGAAAACTCTAACAACAGAAAACTCTTTACAATCTTTGAAAAATGCCCAGAAATTAAAAATTTATGGATCTGAATTCGATGTCAGAATGACGAAAGATGGATTTTTGGTCGTCAATCATGATGAGCATCATGGCAACATGATAATTGAGCAAACTGCTTTAAAAGAGTTGGCAAAAGTAAAACTTTCCAACGGAGAGGATTTTCCTCTGTTGAAAGATTATCTCAAACAAGGTAAAAAAGATTCTAAATTAAAATTAATTGTTGAAATAAAACCTGCTTCATCTATAGAATTAGAAAATGAGATTGTGGAGAAAACAATTAACATGATTAATAAAATAAAATTATCGGATCAAAGCGAATTTATTTCATTTAGTCTTAATATTTGTAAAGAGATTAAAAAAATAGAACCAAAATTTAAAGTTCAGTATTTAAATGGCGACCTGTCACCTGCAGAAATTGAAAATGCAGGCTTAGACGGGATTGATTATCATTATAGTATTTTCGAGAAAAACCCAACTTGGATAGCTGACGCAAAAGCGCTGCGATTAATTACAAATTCATGGACGGTGAACAATATCGAGATTTTTCAAAAACTGAAATTTCAGAATATAGATTTTGTTACTACTAACATTCCGGATCAACTTAAAAATCATTAGGACTTAAAGTCTTTGATGTTTATTACTTCTTTTTAACCTGTCTCACTAGACAGGTTTTTTGTTAAGATTATATTTCACAAAAAACGCACTCTACATTTTCGTTTTAATAACTTCCTTTCTCACATTAAAAATATGTTAACTACCTTTTAATACTGTTTTACAGATCACTATGAGTTATGTTAAAATTGAGTTAATATTATGTTTAAGAATTCTTAAGGAAATGTTAAGGTTCTGTTTAAATCATTCGGGGATAGTCTGTATAGTTTTGCATGAACAAAAAATAAAACATGCGTAAAGAGACTCATAAGATTTTAGTATTATCTGTTTTAGGTTTAGTCAATTTAAATTTGACCGCTCAGCAAACAGTAAAAAAAGATACTATCCAAGATATTGAAGGGGTTGTTGTAACAGCGCTGGGAATTAAACGACAGGACAAATCTCTTGGTTATGTTGCTGAAAAAGTAGATGGCGAATTATTTGAAAATACTCAGAATAATAACTGGGCGCAGGGTCTCGAAGGGAAAGTTGCCGGTTTGAAAATTCAGACAGCAGGAGCCGGACCTCTTAGTTCGTCCCGAATTACCCTGAGAGGTGAAAAATCTTTTAGTTTAAATGGTAACTACGCACTTATAGTTGTAGATGGAGTTCCACTCAGTAATTCTACTACCGGTACAGGAACAGCAGCTTACGGTGCAGGAACAGGCGGAGATGTGCCAATTGATTTGGGAAATGGACTTAACAGCATCAATCCAGATGATATAGAATCTGTTACTGTTTTGAAAGGCGCATCTGCAGCGGCGCTTTATGGTTCGAGAGCTGCAAATGGGGCATTAATGATCACTACAAAATCAGGAAAAGGAAAAGATGGCAAAATTCGCGTTTCCTTTAATTCCTCTTTAAGCTTTGATTCTGTATTGAAATGGCCAGATTATCAATACGAATATGGACAAGGAACACTGGCGAAAAACAGTGCCGGAGAATTTTTCTATTCTTATGGAGCTTCACCTGATGGTGTAAATACAGGATCGACAAGCAGTGCGTACGGCCCAAAATTTAATGGGCAGAGTTATTTTCAGTATGATCCTACCGTAGAGGGACAAAGTAAGGAAAGGCAGTTGTGGAGACCGTATGAAGATAATATAAAAGGTTTTTGGCAAGTCGGAACTACCAGTTCTAACACTGTTTCTATCGAAAGCTCAAATGAAAATACAAATTTCAGAACATCTCTTACGTATCTGGATAATGAATGGATGATGCCAAATACGGGCTTCAATCGTTTCAACTTTGCTTTTTCTGTTGATCATAAACTTAGTTCAAAATTAAGAGTGTCAACCAAATTTAATTACGCCGATACAAAGAGCGATAATCTGCCGGCAACAGGTTATAATAATCAATCTATTTCATATTTCATGATTTTTCAAAATCCAAATGTAGATTTAGCCTGGTACAAACCGATCTGGAAAAATGGAAAGGAAGATCTTGATCAAATACATCCATTCAGTAGTTTTATTGATAATCCATATCTCATTGCCTACAAGATGCTAAATGGCGTAGACAAAAAATTGATCACGGGGAATATTATGGCTAATTACCAATTCACGAAGGATTTTAATGTGATGCTGAGATCAGGAATTGAAATTTTGAATGAAGAAAGAACCACCAAAAGACCATACAGTTCTGCCAACTATTTAAAAGGATTTTATCGCGAGCAGTATATAAAAAATAATGAATTTAACAATGACATTTTATTTACCTATAAAAAAGATTTTAATAAAATAAACTTCAGCGCCAATGCTGGTGGAAGTATTCGTTATAATCAATATGTTATGAATGATTACCGCGCAGAAGGTTTGAAAGTAGCGGGAGATTACACCTTGAACAATGCAATTTCTCTTTTAACCAGAGTCCCACGACCGAATGATCAGCAGACCAATAGTGTATATGGATTGATAACTGCTAATTATGACAACAAAGTTTTTTTAGATGTGACTGGACGAAATGACTGGAGTAGCACCCTTTCGAAAGACAATCGCTCTTTCTTTTATCCATCAGCAAGTACAAGTTTTATACTTTCGGATATATTTAAACTATCCTCGTCGAAATTTAATTACTGGAAGCTTCGAGCTTCATGGGCGAAAGTAGGCGTGTCAGGACTTCCTTATCAGCTCGAAAAATACTACACACCAAGTGATTTTGTAGGATCGGTAATTAATCCTTCTATCTATGCAAACCCAAATCTAAAATCTGAAAAAAACACCAATATAGAAACAGGAATGGATTTTTCTTTTTTTAAGAACAGGCTTTCTTATAACTTTACATTATATCAGAATGACACTGAAAATCAAATCATACCTGTAACAACACCCATAGAATCAGGCTACACAAGTCGTATTATCAATGCAGGTAAAGCCCGGAATCGAGGTATAGAAATGAGTTTAAATGGTTTTCCTATAAAATCTAAAAACTTTAGTTGGAATGTAGGCGCAAACTGGTCATTAAACAGAAATGAAATTTTGTCTCTTCCTGAAGAATATGCTGGAGAGGATGGCTATACCATTTCTACAGTAGGAGGAGTGCTTTATTATAATGCAGTAGTTGGGGGTTCTTTGGGAGATCTTTATGGGTTTAAACTTCTAAGAAATGCAAACAGTGAAGTCATTTACGGAACAAACGGATTACCTGCAAGACCAGACAAAATTGAGAAAGTAGGAAATGCCTTCCCAAAATGGAGAGCAGGAATTCAAAATGATTTCAAAATAAAAAATATTACGGTAAGTTTTTCTTTCGACGGACAGTATGGCGGAATGGCCTATTCGCAGACACACCACAAAATGTCTGAACAGGGTAAATTAACAAAAACACTAGTCGGTAGAGACAATCCCACCGGAACCATAGTGGGGCAAGGTGTAGTACAAAATGCTGATGGTTCTTTCAGCCCAAATACTACTGCCGTTAGTATATCATCGTACTACGGAGATTACTACAGACGAGCCAATATAGAAACAAACACCTTCGACACCTCCTTTGTAAAATTGAGAGATGCAAGAATAGCCTACTCTTTTTCAACAAAGATCATAACTCCTTTAAAACTAACAGAACTTACACTTGCTGTTTTTGGTAAAAACCTTTGGATGTGGACAGATTTTCCATTATTTGATCCGGAAGTTGCCGCTCTAAATGATGCTACAATTACACCTGGAGCAGAGATTGGGCAATTACCATCCGCCAGAACTTTTGGTTTCCAGGTAAATTTAAAATTCTAAAATACTATGAAAAAAATACTTTTAAATACAGCTCTATTACTGTCCCTTGTAGCTTTTACTTCTTGCGACAGATCTTTTGAAGAAATTAATACAGACACGAGCAAAATTAAGAAGCCATCTGCGGGTAGTTTTTTGATACCTATACAATATGAAATGGCATCTTATGGCTACAACAGATCCGATGATTTTACTTTTGATATTATGCAGGTAGCATTGGATTTTCCTAGTGAAGGAAATACCGTCAGCAGATATTATTTAACAGAAAGCACCGGAAACGGTTACTGGAACACTTCATACAGATGGCTGAAACAAATTAAGGAACTCAATCAGGCTGCTGTAGCTGAAAATAATCCCAATTATATAGCGATTTCCAAGGTTCTAAATGCTTGGATTTATGCCAATTTAACAGATTCTTTCGGAGATGTTCCCATGTCTGAAGCTTTGGATTTGGAAGGAAATACGCTAAAGCCAAAATACGATTCTCAGAAAGATATTTATGTTTCTCTTTTAGACGATTTAAAAGCGGCCAACTCACTTTTTGATCCTACGAAAACACTGCCCGAAGGAGATTTATTTTATCAGGCAAACTCAAGTGTAGAAGGTATTGTAAAATGGAAAAAATTCTGTAATTCTCTTTCTCTCAGACTTCTTACCAGAATTTTGAGTAGGAATGGTGAAGTAAATGTACATGCCAGAATAACGGAAATAGTAAATGATCCAGCGGTATATCCTATATTTCAGAGTAATGCTGATGGTGCAGGAATCGATATTTCTGGAGTTGCGCCTTTGCTTCCGCCGGTTGCAAGACCTCAGGATTTTACTGCTTACAGAGCAAGTGGCGAATTTTTCACTCAAACTTTAGTTAATAATAATGATCCCCGGTTAAGCAAATTTTTCACCCAAGCTAAAAGTATTCCTGCAAATGCAAATATTGGCTACAAAGGTGCTCCATCTGGATATGCATTGGGAACTTCATTTAATTATCAACCCTCTAATCTTAATCAGAATTTAGCAAAAGCACCTTTAAGAATCTTAGTATTGCCTTACACAGAACTACAGTTTATACTTGCAGAACTTTCTTTGAAAGGGGTTATAGCCGGAAGTGCGAAAACGTATTATGAGAACGGTATAAAATCTGCCATAGAACAATGGGGAAGTGTAGTTCCTGCTAATTATTTTGCGAATACCAATGTTTCGTATGATGGAACTTTAGAACGCATTATGCTTCAAAAATATGTGGGATTATTTTTTGTTGATCAGCAGCAGTGGTACGAGCAGCGAAGAACCGGGTTCCCTGTTATGCCAAATAATGGCGGACTCTTAAATGAGGGGAAAATGCCACAGAGAATGCTGTATCCGAGCTCTACAAAAATTCAGAATTATGATAATTATGCAGCCGCATCGCAAAATATGGGTGGCGATAATATCAATACTAAAATGTGGTGGAACAAATAACATTTAAATTTATAAATAATGAATATTAAAATAATAGCAGCGTCCTTATTGATCTCGGCAACATCCTATGCTCAAACTTCGATTTCGGGATTTATTTATGAAGATGCCAACAATAATCAACTGAAAGAAAATCGCGAAAAAGGAATTGGAAATGTAGCCGTTTCCAACGGAGTCCAAGTGATGCTTACAGATAAAAACGGAAGATACAGTCTGCCAATTCAAGAAAACCAAACCATTTTTGTCATCAAGCCAAAAGGTTATCAGGTAGCCATGAATAATGAAAATCTACCAAAATATTATTACCAGTACAAGCCAAAAGGTTCTCCCGCAGATTTTAAATATAAAGGAACTTCACCTACCGGAGTTCTTCCTAAAGAAATCAATTTTGCACTGAAAAAAAATGCGGAGGAGAAAAATTTTGATATCCTCGTATTTGGAGATCCTCAACCAAGAACCGAAGTTGAGTTAGATTATTTCAAAAGAAGCATCGTTAATGAAGTGAAAAACACGAAGAATAAAGCAATCTTCGGAATCAGTCTGGGAGATTTGGTGTGGAATGAACTGGAGCTGCAAAAACCGTATAAAACAGTGATCAAAGAAATAGGGCTTCCCTGGTACAATGTCATGGGAAATCATGATATGAATTTTGACGCAAAAGAAGATCAGTTTTCGGATGAAACTTTTGAAGAAAATTTCGGCCCAGCCAATTATTCGTTCAACTACGGAAACGTTCATTTTATCATTCTTGATGATATTTTGTACCCCGATCCAAGAGGTGGAAAAAGTTATTGGGGCGGTTTTCGCGAAGACCAGCTGCAGTTTGTAGAAAATGATCTAAAATTAGTAGATAAAAATAAATTGGTTGTTGTTTCCATGCATATTCCTTTAGATCACAATAAGGAAGATAATTTTAGAAATTCAGACCGTCAGAAGCTTTTTAATTTTCTTTCGCCTTTTGCCAACGCGCTTATCCTTTCGGCACACACACATATTCAGCAGCAGATTTTCTACGGAAAAGGCGATGGTTGGAACGGTTCCAAAGATTTGCATGAATACAATGCAGGAACAACATGTGGAGATTGGTGGTCCGGTACCGCAGATGATAAAGGACTTCCTATTTCTACCATGAGAGACGGTACTGCAAAGGGATATTCTTTTATTAGTTTTAAAGATAATCAGTATCAGATTAAATATAAAACTGCCGGTGAACCTGATGATTATCAAATAAAACTTTACCTTCCCAAAGTAATCCCATTTCCCTCGAGAACATCGGCGAAAATAGTGGCTAATTTTTTTATGGGAAATAAAAAAGATAAAGTACAATACCGCATCGACGGAAAGGACTGGAAGGATATGAAATACACAGAAACTATTGATCCCAATTTTGCGCTTTCGGTTTTTAAATGGGATACTACCGAAAAACTTTTTGCAGGCAGAAGACCGTCCAATCCAGAATCATCCAAACATTTATGGATCGGAGATTTTGGCAGTCAACTTAGCTTAGGTAAACACAAGGTGGAGGTCAAAGCTATTGATATGTTCGGAAAACAGTTTGTTTCGTCGGAAGATTTTGAAGTTCAAGATGCGGTTGTAATTCCTTGAAATAGTATTTAAGATTTTATGTTGAAATTATTCAATATTTAATTTTTGCGAGGTACAAAATATACAAATAATAGAAATTTATTTTTGTTACACGACAATTTATTTTCTAAGTATCACAAAACAAAAAATTGTGCAATTAAATTAATTAAAAATAGTCGATGTGCAGGAGCCTGGATGGCAATAAAAATATTGCCGCAGCATATTATTTTAAGTTTTTGCAGATTGAAAACTAAGAGAAGTATGAACAAATGATTAGTAATAGATTAGATATTCTCAAGCAGAAATGTGCGCATTAATTAATATCCAATTTACTTCTTCAAATCACAACAAATTGAATTATCAGTACCCTTTGTTTTTGCAGTTAGGAATATTTACCAAAAGCTAAATCATTGGAAAAAAATTATCAAAAAGAATGGGGTATCGGCGGACTTGAAAACAAACTGTACAAAAAGCAAAAATTTTTGCTAGAAAGTGTACTGCCAAAAATTTTACGATCTTCACAAATACGCACAAATCTTTGGTAAAAACTTAAATGGGTATTTTTTATACTCGCTGTACTTGTTGCACAATCAAAAATACTTAAAATATTTTTGTAGATATTCAGAAATAAAACAATATAACCATTTAATAGTTAGCGTATTATTTGTAAATTAGTGCATGCAAGTAGAAGAATAATTACTCCGCAACTCTTCTACCATCAATTTTGGTTGAGATGGTTCCGTAAGATAATTTTTACCGACAAGTAAATGAAAATGTTTTTCTTTATAAAACTACTTCCTATCATTATGCCAAATGTGGGCAGTGGAGCGAAATAAGGTGTAATTATATCAGGAGTCTTAATTTTGCATCCTTTTCTATGTTATTGCCATGTTCAGGGTGCGTAATGATCTAAATTCTGTTGCTTTTACAGACGAGGGCTTAAATATTCATTTATCACATCGTCAAGCGATCTTTGAATAAACTCTTCTTCTTCCTGTACACTGAGAGCCAGTAGGGTAGCTTCTTTGGTATGGTTTAAGCTAATGGCCAAATGAGTAGCAACGCCATAAGAGGCGATCTTATAATGCGCCAACTTATGGGCGGTAAGAAGAAGCGCTATCTCCCAATCGCTCAGATCATGCAAACAACTTTTCAAATGATCTTGTGCGTGGTCAATTATTGCAATAACAAATATGCATTTTTTTGGTTCTAATGCGATATTTTGAAGGACAAATACCTTTTCGAGTCGCTTTTTTTGGTTCAAATTGAGACAGTAATGATTCCTTAGTAGGTTATCAATCGTTGGAGATCTGATTTTGCTTTGGATTTGAAGAAACAGGGCGTCAATGGCATCTTTCGCAAAATAAAGTTCTTTCAACGTCTCGTTAAAAATCACCTGTAAATTTGAGCTGGATGCTATACTTAAATTTGGCCCGTCAGAACGGCGAAGTGAAGTTGAACTTTCCATGATTACTTTTAACTATTTTAAACTTTTAGGGAGTTGCAATCATCATTTGTATTTAACATAATAACTAATAGTGTGCCGCTTTGAACTAAACATACAATAAATGGATGAACACATTGCTGCTTCGGTATATTAAGATGTTAGCACCTAGTTGATTTGATACTAATTGTTCCTAGCCCATGCTGCGAAAATGCACAAAAACTACTTAAAGATAAAAATGTAGACACTTTAGGAAATGAGGTATTGAAAACGTTCACAATATTTTTAGATATCGACTATGATATTCTACATATGAAACCGAATAAATTTTATAATGACAAATCAAATGACGAAAAGAAAAACGTCACATAATCGATTTTGCGTAATTGCGAGAAATGCGCAATACAGTATTATAATTTATGAAAACTAGGAAAGGACCAAAAAGATAATTGAGTAGAGGAATTCAAATTGCAGATGAAGGAATTGAAATGATTTATACAATAATTAAAAAGAAATAGTTTCTAATGAGTTAGCGAAATGTACTTACCTTTAAAATGAAATATTATGTAGACTTATAATTTCAAACAAAATCATTTAAATTAAATATTATTAAATCATATTTACTCTAATTTATTTGCTCTTTCAGCATTAATATTTTTTCTCAAAAAAGCATCGTTTCAGTTTTTAAAATTTACTATATAATGAAAGAGGCGAACATTATGAGTGAATGAATCAATCTTTCAGTAACTATTTATAAACCAAAAAAACCATATGCTTCTTTATTTCTTATACACGGTTCTGGTCAGGAGAAAAGAATGGTTAAGATGGCGCCGCTCTTATCAAAAAATGGTATCACTGTATTAACTTATGATAAAAGCGGCGTCGGGAAATCTGGCGGTGTCTATGTTGGTCCAGAAGTACGCATAGGAAGGAATATAATACTGCTGAATAATATTTGTGAAAGCAAATATATTATGTGTAAATATTTGAAAACAATCGAAAAAATTCTGATTATATGCAAGATATATTACATTTTTATAGGGTCTCGATCTTTAATACTATTTTTCTGCACCAATCATAATTTTGGGGTGATAAACTTTCAGATTCAAAGTTTAATAATGATTATCCAAAGATAGAGCTAAGTGCTTGCAACAGTAAGAATATAAATTGTAGAAATTCAGTTTTGTCTGGAGCATAAATCAAAGATATTTTCAAGAATCATTTACTGCGAAAATTTAGAGAGAGACGGGGAAAATGAAAAGTGTGCTTGCAAAAGTAGATTGAAATAGGGAATTTTACCATACAGAAATAGACTATAATAAAGAGAAAGATGTTTTCATAATATTTAGATTATTAGCACGAAAAAAATTATATTGGGAAGCTATAGAAATTTTGAGTTAATGAGTTTGTGCGAAGGAAAGGTGATGAAAATATTATCTTGTTTATTGAATGGATAAAGAACGAATCTAACAATAAACTTTTTTTTTGTTTAAACAAATTTATTTACTAAATTTGAAGTTACCAAAACGAATCAAAAATCTACATTTTTCAAGGTGAGTAATTAGGTGAGTAGGTGTTATAAAATCTATCTCAAATCCGGTCTGTAAACGTATTTAAAGAGTTGATAACGATCCCTAGTTCTCCGCTAGTAGCGGAACTAAAAAGCATCAAAAGCCTTTAAATAGTAGTATTTAAAGGCTTTTTTGTTTTTACTGATGTATCAAAATATATCATTATAATACAAATCATAGGTGAGTAGGTAGGTGAGTACCAAGAATTAAAAAATAGGTACGCACCGAATTTTAACATAAACAGCCTGTTCATCATTTATACAAGCTATTGAACATCTTGTAGGTTTAAAGGTTCAGATATACATTTATTAACATTTAAATCATTATCAATGCAAACTTACAGTTAGTGTTCTATCTGGTTTAGTAAGAAAGGACGATGATGACAAATTGAGGTAATAAAAAAAAGGGGTTGCGAAATGCTTTTTGAAGTAATTATTTCCTTAGGAAAATGGGATAAACCTTTAGACAAGTTTTGAGTAGCTTTTAAATATGAATATTTTTTTTGCAGAATATCTCAAGTCTTATAAAGCAGTGCTAATTAGACTTCTATTTTATACATATTTAGGACATTAAAAGAATTACTTATTGTTTAAAATAAAGTCACAGTCTGTATTCCCTTTTGAAAATAATAAACCTTTAAATGCTTTTGCAAACCGAATACCCAGTTCATCCGCTTTCGATGTTAGAATAAAACGACTTTCAAATTTCTCTTTATTTTCAACGGTCGTGGTTTCATCAATATTAATTATCGTGTTCTCTATACATTCTACCTCTTTTTTACACTGAAATTGATAATTAAAAGCAAAATTTTTATTCATTTTTTGTAACCGGAATACGCTGATTTTCGTCAGATCAATTTTGGTTTTGTTGGTAACATCGTAATTACCTTTATAATATACTTTGTAGATGAAGTAAAGATCATTTCCCTCAATATAAATTTTTTTATGATCTCTGGAATAAACAGAACCTTTTAGATCTTGGTCATAATTGGTGGCTATATAATCGTATTTATTCATGATTTGCTCAACCAATACTTCCTCATTATTTTTTATTTGAGCACTTATTAAGGCTAGCGAAAAAATGGAGATAATTATTAAAATTTTTTTCATGATCGGATTTTTTGATTTTCTTGGTGTGAGAGAGGATTATATCTTGTTTATCTTTTCTAGTCAAATTATAGTGGTGAAAAATTATTTAACAAATATTCGTCCCCACAACAAAATTGCATTATTTTAAGTTATTAAGCTCAAAAAAATTGTATTAACATCAGGAAGCATACTGTTAAATTTTTGTCGACTTTTTTAATTAAAAGTTATAGATGTAAATTTTTGCTTTTCCACCGAGTACCGGCATCAGAAGAAAAAGCCAGAGTTGCGAAAGTACCTTACCGCCAGAAAATATTGCAGGGCCAAAACTTCGCGAAGGATTTACCGAAACTCCAGTATTTTTTATTCCAACAATATGAATTAAAACAAGTGAAAATCCAATCGCTAATCCTGCAGATCCGCAATTATGTATAACAACTCTTTTTTCATCAGTGTCTTTGTTAACTATGCAGGTTTTTTCTGCGTTATTAGATCGTATATCTTTTTAACATCGAAAAAAGTCCGATAATGTATCTGTACTTCCGACATAAATAAAGCTTTAAAGAATTTGATTTATCCTTTTTATTCCGCTCAAAATAACTTATAAATTCCTGATCATTTTTATCAATCTTTTTTTATATTTCTGTGTGTTAGGATTAAACATATTACTATTTATAATGTTACATTCTGCCTTGCTCATCGGCTTCTTTAATCGCTTTCGTATTTTTTACAGACTGATTTCCGAAATTATATTTCAAGGTAATGGTAAAACTTCGTGTATCTCGGTAATCCAGAAAATAATTATTCTGATTGGCATATTTCGTACTTACTTTTTCATCCGTTGTTTTAAAAATATCATTTAAATAAAGACTTGCATCTAATTTTTTACTGAAGAATTTCCTGTTCATTATGACATAGGTGTTGCTTGAACCGGAAATATCGAAATTTCCCTGAATAGAGGGCGTATTAAATTTATTCCCAATTTCTAATTTCCAGTCGTTTGCTTTATTTAAAGTGAAACTTGTGGAAATGGTAGAGTCAAAATTCCAGACTTTATTTTTACGCAAAAGATCATCAACCCCAATAAAATAATTTTCGTTGTGTTCTAAACTTTCAGAAAAACTAGCCGTCCACCAAGGCTTCATTTGGAAATTTTTGTATATACTTATTCCGTAAGCTTGTCCTTTCTCAATATTGGTGTAATGGTAAATTAAGCTGTTGGTCGCCGGATCCTGGTAAGAGATTTCCATAGAAGGATTGATTTCTTTTCGGTAATACAAATCCACATTCCATTCTTTGAAAGTATAAGAAAAATCAATATTATGAATGATCGTTGCTTTCAGTTTTGGATCGCCTTGAAAATAAGAGAATAAGTTATAGTATGATTTTGCAGGATTCAACCAGGAATACGATGGGCGGTCGATCCGCTTTCCATAAGACAAAGAAAACTGATGGTTATTTTCTGTGCTATATTGAACATAAGCAGTCGGAAAAATTTTCCAGTACTTATTTTTATTTTCTTCAAAAGGCTCAGAAACAACACCTTCCAGATCGGTTTTTTCCAAACGCAAACCGCTTTTGAAACTCCATTTTTTTAAATTATAAGTGAGCGAGCTGTAGAGTGCAAAATTGTATTCCTTGTAATCAAAAATATTGCTTTTTTTAGGTCGTAGCTCCAGAATTCCGTTTTCATTATCAGAAAAATCAAGAATGCTGTTGGTCTTTACATAACTGTATTTCGAACCGGCTTCAGCTTCCCATTTCTCGTTTTTCCAGTTGTAATCCAGTTGCGTAGAATACAATTGAACATTGCTTTTATTGTTGCTTAAAAAGTTATTGGTTTTCGGATCTTCATTAATAAAATCTAAATAGGTGACTACATTTTGATATTTTTTTTGATTATTAGAGGCGAAGTAGTTCACCCAGGTCAAAGAACTTTTACCATTTAATTTTCGGTCCAATTGAAAACTTAAACTGTTATTGATACTTCGGGAATTGTGATCATTAATCGTTCTGTAATTGGATTCTTCTACATCCTGAGCATTAAAGATATGCGTCGGAACATCATAAGTTCCAAAACTTTTCGGGTTAAAAAATCCGGAATAATTCAAACTCGCATTCGTTAAACTGTCTATCTTATAATCCACATTAAAATTGATTGTATTTTGAGTGTTATTGGTGTCTTTTCTATCCAATTTACTGATCCACGTTGTTTTATCTTCCACATAATTTACGTAATCGGTTCCTTCGCGATAGTAATTTCCAAAACCGCGGTAATAACTTCCCATCAAAGAAATTTTTCCCTTTTTGTAATATTGTGATATTCCTGTTAAACCCTTTGCATATTGAGATTGTATGTATTTTGTAACCACTGTTCCGCGGTAACCTTCCAGATTATTTTTCTTCATCACGATATTCAAAACTGCACTTCCGGAGGCTTCATATTTTGCGGGCGGATTTGTAATGACTTCTACAGATTTAATGTCATTTCCCTGTGTGTTTTCCAGTAAATTTTTTAGTTCATCACCGGTCAACATTACTTTTTTGTCATTAATGGTGACTAGAATTGCCGAACTTCCTTTAATTTTGAAACCGTCGTTAGAAAAAACAACGCCTGGCGTTTTCTTTAAAATTTCCCACGCGTTTAAAATGGAAATATTGCTGTTTTCTACATTAAATTCCAGACGGTCAATTTTCCTTTTAATTAATGGTTTTTGCTTCGTCATTACCACTTCTTCAATTTCTGCAATGTCTTTATACAAAGTAATTTTTAAGTTTTGATCCGGTTTCGAAAGATCAATTTCTTGCTCAAATTTTTTATATTCGAGATCATTAATTACAAATTTCACCTGCGTCTCCGTAATTCCTTCCAAATTAAAATTCCCGTTTACATCAGTATTAAAAGTTTTAAGCAGATTATTTTTTTGGTCAAAAACCTCAATTTTTGTCTGCGGAATATTTTCGTTTTTATCGTTAATTACTTTTCCCGTAATTTTAAATTGTTGTGAAAAAGCCAGAACAGGAAGACACAAAGCCACGAGAATTTTTTTCATTTTGATGATTTTAATACTGTAAAAGTGCGCTTAAACTGTTAGAAACTCGGTTAACGAAAGGTTAATGAGAGGTTAACGTGTTTTTCACCTTCAATAAAATTTTATATTTGTCTGATGTTAAAAAACAATAAAAATCTAATCGTCTTATTTGCGACTTTGTTCCTTATTCTTTTGGGAATTCAGGGATATTTGCTGTACAAAACGTATCAGGTAAAAGAGCGCGAGATCAACAGATCTGTTATTGATCGTATGAAAGATTATACGGATGAGCTGGAAGATAAAAACAGACTGAAAAAAGTGACGAACGATGATGCTGTCCAAAATATTTTCGCACTTTACAGGGATAAAAGATTAAGTAAAAAACAGTTTCTGAACTACTTTGAAAAATCTAATAAATTATCTCAACTGGATTTCAGTCAATATATAGAACGTCAATTTAAAAAAGAAGGCTATGTAATTGCTGTAAAAATTCAATATTTATCCATTGTTTCTTTACCTGAAAAAGTAAATTTAATCGATCAACCCATCACAATTTTCGAGACAAAAAATAAAGTTTTAAAACCTGGAACAGTCAGCACAGGAAATTGGGAAACTTCTTCCGTAACGACAGATCAGGATGATAAAAACCTGAAGAAAGAAAATAACTTTAATGTAAAAAGCACCACTAGTTTTGAAATCTTGAACATTAAAGAAGTCGTTTTTAAGGAATTGATATTGCTTATTCTCTTGTGTGTTTCTATTTTGGGATCGGTTTTGTGGCTTTTTATACTAACCGTTAAGAATCTTATTAAACAGCAAAAACAGGTGGAAGTTCTGCACAACGTTGTAGATAATATTTCCCATGAATTTAAAACACCAATTGCCACTTTAAAAATTGCCGCAAAGGCTTTAAACAAAGATTGGAACAAAGAAAATTTACCCTTGGTAGAAAGACAGATTGCCCGTTTAGAAAATTTAATGAAGCAAATTCATGAAGATG
Organism: Chryseobacterium sp. UYP7; assembly: GCF_056279225.1. NCBI lineage: Bacteria > Pseudomonadati > Bacteroidota > Flavobacteriia > Flavobacteriales > Weeksellaceae > Chryseobacterium > Chryseobacterium sp. UYP7. The sequence continues at coordinate 310,336 of NZ_JBWBQW010000003.1, read as the reverse complement.
AAAATGATGAATTCAAAAGCCACCCTATTTCTATCGAAGACTGGAATTATTTTTTAAAAGATCTGAAATTCATGCATCCAAATATTGACTTTAAATTTGAAAATAATATTGTAAAAACACTTTCCTTCTCAAAAACTGACATGGAAACGATGGTGAGAAATTTGTCTGAAAACAGCATAAAATATGGCGCTTCCAGAGTTTCAATTTTCATTGATTTAGCCGAGCAATTTTTAAAAATAGAAGTGCAGGACAATGGAAAAGGAATTGCGAAAAAAGAGCAGAAAAATATTTTTGAAAAATTTTACAGAATTCAGCATGACAATATTCACAATACAAAAGGTTTGGGATTGGGACTTTTTCTGATTAATAAGCTGGTTAAAAAATACAATGGAACCATCAATTTAAGAAGTGAAGTGAATAAAGGAAGCACTTTTACCATAAAACTGCCGTATGAAAACTAAAATACTTTTGGCGGAAGACGATTCTGATTTTGGAACGATTCTTAAACATTATTTAGAATTAAGTGATTTCGATATTTTTTGGTATCAGGATCCGGAAGAGATTGTTGCAAAAATTGAAGCAGATTTCCCTTTTGATATTGCAATTTTAGACATTATGATGCCGAAATTAGATGGTTTTTCTTTGGCTAAAATGATTTTAAAACAAAAGCCACATTTCCCAATTATATTCTTAACCGCAAAAAACCAGAAAATTGACCGAATTACAGGTTTGAAAATTGGTGCAGATGATTATATTGCCAAGCCTTGTGATCCTGAAGAATTGATCTTACGAATTCGAAATATTCTAAAACGGACCAATAATGGAGTGGTTCAAAGTGAAATTAAAATTGGCGACTATATTTTAAATGTGGATAAATTAGTACTCCATCATCGAAAGGGCGATGTGCGCCTGACTTTAAAGGAAAAGAATCTTTTGATTTATCTTTTAAAATTCAATAACCAAACGGTTAAAAGAGAGGAAATATTAGAGGAAATCTGGGAAACTAACGATTATTTTACGGGAAGAAGTATGGATGTTTTCATCAGTAGATTACGAAAAAATTTAGCGCATGATGACAGCATTAAAATAGAATCGATACGAGGTATTGGTTTTCACATCAGTATTCCCCCGGTAAAAGAAAAAGGATAACTTTAAGCCATGTAATCATTGCAATTCTCCAAGATATTATATTCACCCATTCACCACATCCCCAAATCCCCACATCGCCACATCATCACATCGCCACATCATCCCATCAGCAAATCATCCCATCATCCCATTATCCCATCATCCCATCACCCCATCACCAAATCACCAAATCACCACATCATCTTGATCAGATACATTCATAATAAAGCTCACTACACCGAAGTTCTGGAAAAGTGCAAAACGGTAAAACGCAGTCTCTGGATCGGGACGGCGGATATCAAGGATGCTTATGTAAAGGACGGACTTTCCGCAACGAAACCTTTTTTGGGTGTGCTGAATGATCTGCTGAAGGGCGGTGTTGAGATCCGTTTGCTTTATGCAAAAGATCCGGGCCCAAATTTTCGGGAGGATTTTGATAAATATCCTTTGCTTGCTAAACATCTGGAGCAGGCGCTTTGTCCGCGCGTTCATTTTAAAATTTTTGTTTTTGATTCCCGCGAAGTGTATATCGGTTCTGCCAATCTCACTGGTGCCGGAATGGGTATGAAAGGCGAACACAACCGCAACTTCGAAGCAGGAATTCTCACCGATGAATCAGAATCAACGGAAGCTGCCATTTCTCAGTTCGATGAAGTCTGGAACGGTTCCCAATGCACCAATTGCGGAAGGAAGAAATATTGCCCGCTGCCGATTTCGGAGTATTGAAGAAGGTTGGAAGCTGGAAGTTAGAACCATCTTGTTGGAGGTGGAAAGCTGGAAGTCTGAAGAATACGTGGGATTGTAAGAAGATGGAAATTCAAAGCGTGATGTTGGAGTTGAAAGTTGGAATTTTAAAGCATTATGTTAGATATAGAAAGATGAAAACAGGAAGCTTGAAATTGCATGTTTAAAATCGAGCTTTTAGTTTTATCAAAATATTTTTTTTTAAATTCACCCATCACCCATCACCCATCACCCATCACCCATCACCCATCACCCATCACCCATCACCCATCACCCATCACCCATCACCCATCACCCATCACCCATTCACCCATTCACCCATTCACCCATTCACCCATTCACCCATTCACCCAATCACTCAACCACTCAACCACTCAATTACTTCTTCACAAGCTCAATCGCTCACAAAATCACCCATGAAAATAAAAATCCTCCTTTTTCTCCTCATCTCCACTTTCGCTTTTTCCCAGACTGAAAAATTAGCAGATCATAAAATTGCAAACATCAACCATCTTCAAGCAGTTTTTAAAAGTAAGGATGTCAACGCGATTGCAGATCTATTTCAATATCCACTGCACCAGACTTATCCAATTCCGGATATTAAAAATGCTGCAGAATTTAAAAAACGGTACGCAGAAATTTTCGATGAAACTTTGCTTCGGAATATTATCACTTCCAAAGTAGAAGATTGGTCAGATGGCGGTTGGCGCGGAATCATGCTGGCCAACGGCACGGTCTGGATCAACAGTGAGGACGGAAAAATTATTGCCATTAATTATGAAAGTACCTTTGAAAAAAAATGGCTGGCAACTTTAATTCAAACGGAAAAAGACAGCGTTCATCCTTCTCTAAAAACTTTTCTCCGGCCCGAATACCGCATTGATACAAAAACCTATCACCTTCGCATCGATCAGCTTTCCAATGACGTTTATCGTTTTGCTTCCTGGAAACTGGGTGTGAAAGAATCTGTAGAACCCGATTTAATCTTGAAGAACGGCATTTTGGAATTTCAGGGAAGCGGCGGAAACCACACCATCGCTTTCACCAACGGCATTTACACTTACGAAATTTACCGCGGAATTATCGGGGAAATCGGACATTCTGAAATTACTTTAGAAGTGCGCAAAAATGGGAAGATGATTTTGCGGGAAGAGGGGAGTTTGGTGGAGTGAATTCCAACAATCATACTTTATTAAATTCGCATTATTAAAAATTCTTAAATTTTATTTAAAATGTTCATTTATTTTTATGTATTCCCCAATCATTTATTTTGTGATTCTAATTTTTTAATATCTTAGCAATGTTTACTCTTAAGAAACATATTTAATGGATAAAAAACTACTTACTGAAAGAGATATCTGCACAAAATTCATCAATCCAGCGATTCAAAACGCTGGATGGGATATGCATAAACAAGTTCGTGAAGAAGTATTTTTTACTGATGGACGAATAATTGTTCAAGGAAAATTATATACAAGAGGTAAAAGTAAAAAAGCAGATTACATTCTTTACTACAAACCGAATATCCCGATTGCAATTATAGAAGCAAAAAAGAATACTTTACCAGTAGGTTCGGGAATGCAGCAAGCTTTGGAATACTCTGAAATTTTGCAGATCCCATTTGTGTTTACTTCTAACGGCGACTCCTTTGTTTTTCATGATAAAACCAATTCTGGACAAAGTATTGAAACTGAAATTTCCTTGGATGAGTTTCCTTCGCCTGAAATATTATGGGCAAAATATTTAAAGTTTAAGAATCTCGAAGAACCAAAAGCAAAGGAAATTGTAGAGAAGGAATATTATGTAGATACGAGTGGAATGAAACCACGATACTATCAGCAAAATGCAGTTAACAGAACAATAGAAGCTATTGCTAAAGAACAGAATAGAATAATTTTGGTGATGGCAACTGGTACGGGAAAAACTTATACGGCATTTAATATTATTTGGCGTTTATGGAAAACTGGTCTTAAAAAACGGATTCTTTTTCTCGCAGATCGAAATGCTTTGCTGACACAGACTAAAAATGGTGACTTTTCTCCTTTTGGAAATGACATCATGCACATTATTAAAAACCGGAAAATAGACAAGTCTTATCAAATTTATTTTGCACTCTACCAAGGATTAACAAGTATTGACGAAGATAAAAATGCCTATAAAGAATTTAGCCGTGACTTTTTTGACTTAGTTGTAATCGATGAGTGTCATCGTGGAAGTGCCTCAGAAGCTTCTGCGTGGAGAGAAGTTCTTGAATATTTTTCGTCTGCAACGCAAGTTGGTTTAACTGCAACACCAAAGGAAACTAAAGATGTTTCTAATATGGAGTATTTCCGAAAACCTGTTTATACTTATTCTTTAAAACAAGGAATAGATGATGGTTTTTTAGCTCCTTACAAAGTGGTTAGAGTCACGACAAATGTTGATGAAGGATGGAGGCCAAGTAAAGGAATGCTTGATAAATTCGGTAATGAAATTAAGGATCGAATTTATAATTTAAAAGATTATGACAGAACTTTGGTCATTGATGGACGTACTGAAATTATTGCCAAGAAAATTACGGAGTATTTAAAAGCAACAGATCGATATGCGAAGACGATTGTTTTTTGTACTGATATTGATCACGCGAATAGAATGCGACAGGCTTTAATAAATGAAAACGCAGATCTAGTCGCAAAAAATTGGAACTACTGTGTTAAAATTACGGGTGATGATGATGTAGGAAAGCAAGAGTTAGATAATTTCACAGATGTTGAAGAACGATTTCCAGTCATTGCAACAACCTCAAAAATGCTGACTACCGGAATTGATACCAAGATGGTAAAATTCATTGTGTTGGAATCTAATATTCAATCGGTCACAGAATTTAAACAGATTATTGGACGCGGTACCCGAATTCGGGAAGCCGAAGGCAAAGTATATTTTACCATTTTAGATTTTAGAAAGGCAACGAACATTTTCGCAAGACCTGATTTCGATGGCGATCCTGTTCAAATTTATGAACCAGGTCCAGATGATCCGATTGTTCCGCCTGAAGAAGGTGATAAGCCAGATCCAACTGTAGAGCCAGTTGTTCCTCCTGATGATGTTAAAGATCCACCAGATATTACAATTACTGATCCTCCTGTAGAGGAAGTTAAAAAATATTACGTAAATGACATTCAGGTTTCCGTTGTTAACGAAAGAGTGCAGTACTACGGAAAGGATGGAAAGTTAATTACCGAATCTCTAAAAGACTACTCTAAAAAGAATTTGGAAAAAGAATTCAATTCATTAGATGATTTTATTCAAAAATGGACTCAATCTGAAAAGAAAGAAGAGTTAATAAGAGAATTAGCAGACCATGGCGTTTTGCTGGAAGAACTTCGGGAAGAAGTAGGTAAAGATTTAGATGATTTTGATTTAATTTGTCATATTGCTTTTGATCAGCCATCGTTAACTAGAAAGGAAAGAGCGGATAATGTTCGAAAGCGAAACTATTTTGGAAAGTATAGTGAAATGGCGCAACAAGTTCTCAATAGTCTGTTAGATAAATATGAGAAAGAAGGATTTTATTCAATCGAACAAGGATCAATTCTAAAAATAAAACCTTTAAATGAAATGGGATCACCGGTTGAATTAGTTAGAGCTTTTGGAAAAAATAAAGATTTTGAAAAAGCCATGAAAGAATTAGAAAACGAAATTTATAATATAGCTTAGTAGATTTGAAGCAGCAATTAAATTTAATAAGTGAATTTGGAGATTTTGTAGAAAATAAAATCAAAACAAATAGAGTAGAGCTTTATAATGAGGCCGGTTTTCAATTTGAATTTGGTTTATTCTTAAAATTAAAACATCCAGATATTTTAGTTGAGTTTGAGAGAAATATTTCATGTTTAGGTATTAATAAAAAAGAAGAAATATTTCATAAAAGCATTATAGATATACTAATTGATAAAAAAATATCTATAGAAATTAAATTTCCCACTAATGGTGCTTACCCGAAGAGAATTTATCAAGCGATTCAAGACGTTTGTTTTTTAGAAAAATTAAAAAAGAAAAAAAATATTGAAGGTTATGCGATATTTATAACTCCTTTACATTTATTTTTTGACGAGAAAAGCAAAAATTCTGGTATTTATACCTATTTCAGAAAAGAGAAGAAAATATACAAAGTTGATAAATGTGATATTAAAGCATTTATGAGTAAGGATTTTAAAGAGTTAGATATAGAAAATTGCTATCCATTTATACAAAATGAATTAATAAACTTTGAAAAAAAATATTATTATTATATTATTAAAATATGAGTAACATCACAACAAACATAAAAAGCATTCGCGACATCATGCGAAAAGACACAGGTGTAGATGGAGATGCACAACGCATCTCGCAAATGGTCTGGATGCTTTTCATGAAAATATTTTCAAACAAAGAAGAAGAATGGGAAATTACCATCGACAATTATGTTTCGCCCATACCTGAAAACTTAAAATGGCAAAACTGGGCTGCAGATGATGAAGGTTTAACAGGTGACCAACTTATGGCGTTCGTGAATAACGAATTATTTCCGGCACTTAAAGAATTGGATATTTCCATTAGTCCACAAACACATATTATCCGTTCTGTGTTTGATGACACTTACAATTACATGAAAAACGGAACATTGTTTCGGCAGGTAATTAATGTCATTGATAATATTGATTTTAACAGTACCACCGAACGTCATTTGTTTAATGACATCTACGAAACCATTTTAAAAGAACTGCAATCTGCAGGTTCGTCTGGGGAATATTATACGCCAAGAGCGGTTACCCAATTTATGGTGGATATGATAAATCCGCAATTGGGAGAAACGGTATTGGATCCTGCCTGTGGAACGGGTGGTTTTCTTACGTGTACCATCGATCATTTGCGAGATCAAATTAATAATCCGAAAGACAGAGATATCGTACAAAATTCTATTCGTGGGATTGAGAAAAAACCTTTACCTCATTTGCTTTGTACCACTAATCTAATGTTACATGGTTTTGATTTACCTGCAGTGAGTAGAGGTAATTTACTGAGCAAACCTTATTCAGATTGGGGAAGCAAAGACAAACTGGATATTATTTTAACCAATCCGCCTTTTGGTGGCGTGGAAGAAGATGGTACCGAAACCAACTTTCCAGCTAAGTTTAGAACCAAAGAAACCGCCGATTTATTCTTGGCGTTAATTATCAAACTGTTAAAAAATAATGGACGCTGTGCTGTGGTTTTACCCGATGGAACTTTATTTGGTGAAGGCGTAAAAACCCGCTTGAAAGAAGAACTTTTAGAGAAGTGCAATCTGCACACGATTGTGCGCTTACCCAATGGCGTTTTTAATCCTTACACCGGAATTAAAACCAACGTCTTATTTTTCGAAAAAGGAACTCCGACAGAAGATATTTGGTATTTCGAACATCCTTATCCAGAAGGTGTGAAAAGTTATAACAAAGGTAAACCGATTCACATTAAAGAATTTGATTTAGAAAAATCTTGGTGGAACAATCGGGAAGAGAACCAACATGCCTGGAAAGTTTCTGTAGAAGAAATTAAAAAGCGGAACTACAACTTAGATATTAAAAACCCACATCAAGCGGACGATACCTTGGCAAGCCCAGAAGTGATCTTAGAAAAATTTAATGTTGCCGAACAGAAAATTTCTTCTATACAAGATGAAATTATTAAAGTATTAACTGAAGCCCTACAATAAGATGCAGTTATTACAACATTTTAAAGACCTTACTCTTCATCCTAAAAATGCAAAAGAACTAAAAGGACTGATTTTACAATTGGCAATACAAGGAAACTTGACGGCAAACTGGCGAAAAGAAAATCCCGATGTAGAATCTGCTTCTGAATTATTAAAAAAAGTTGAAGAAGAAAAAGCGAAATTAATTAAGGAAAAGAAAATTAAAGAAGAGAAAACTTTATCAAAAATTTCTAAAGAAAATCTTCCATTTACTTTGCCAATTAATTGGCAGTGGACATACTTAATAGAATTGAGTTCTATAAATGGAGGTTTTGCATTTAAAAGTACAAATTATGTTGAAGATGGTGTCAGAGTTATACGTATTTCCGATTTCGATGAAAATGGATTTAAAAATCATAAAGTAGTTAGACATTTATTCTCAAATGATTTGACTTCTTACATTTTGGAAAATAAGAATATTTTAATCGCAATGACAGGTGGCACGGTCGGCAAAAGTTTATTTGTTGATGGAATTTCAGAAAAAATGGTTGTTAATCAAAGGGTTGCAACAATAAAAATTTTTAAAACAATTTATGCAAAATATATAAATTGTGTAATTCCTACTCCTTTAATACAGGATGTTATTAACGATGCGAAAAATTCAACGAATGATAATATTTCGATGGCAGATATCAAGGGATTCACCATTCCACTCCCACCTGTAGAAGAACAAAAAGAAATCGTCCGAGTAGTTGAAATACTTTTTAAAGAAGTAGAACAATTAGAACAATTGACAAAAGAGCGAATTGCTTTAAAAGAAAATTTTGTGACTTCGGCCTTGCGACAATTAACAAGTGTAACCACGGAAACGGAATGGAACTATTTACAAAATCATTTTAAATCTTTCTTCACCGAAAAAAGTGCTGTTAAAAAATTACGGGAAGCCGTTTTACAATTAGCCGTTCAAGGAAAACTCACAGTCGATTGGCGAAAAAATAATCCAGATACAGAACCTGCGACTGAACTTTTGAAACGAATTCAAAAAGAGAAAGCCCAGCTGATAAAGGAGAAAAAAATAAAAAAAGAAAGTCCGTTACCTCTAATTTCCAATGATGAGGTTCCTTATGAATTACCTGAGAGTTGGGTTTGGTGCAGGATGGGGAGTGTTTTAGAATCATTATCCGATTATCACGCAAATGGCTCTTATAAAAAATTGAAAGAGAAAACAGAATTATTAGATGATGAAAATTATGCAATAATGATTCGTACAACAAATTTCAGTGAGCGTAATAGAAGTACTTATAAATATATAACTGAGGATGCTTATAACTTCTTAGATAAATCAAAAGTTTTTCCAACAGATATTATAATGAACAAAATTGGAGATCCAGGTACTGTTTTTTGGGTAGATGATAGAGGTAAGCCAATGTCTTTGGCAATGAATCTCTTTTTATTAAGAGCAGTTAACTATGGTACTCTTAGCCGTATAGTTTATTTGTACTTAATTGGTAATGTTTCATATGTAAAATCATTTGCTGCGGGTACTTCAACTCAAACTATAACAAAGGATGCAGTTAAAAATTTAATATTTCCTCTTCCTACACTCGAAGAACAAAAAGCCATCGTAGAAAAAGTAAATGCTTTAATGCTTTTGTGTGATGAACTGGAGCAAGAAATAGAAGAAAGCAAAAACCTGAATGAGCAGTTGATGAAAAGTGTTTTAAGGGAGGTTTTTGTGGGAGAGAAGATTTAATTTTAAAAACTGTATAATGAGAACATTAGAGGATACTCTCAAAAGTGCTGCCTACAAAGTTTGGGATGAACTAGAACCTATTCCAAGTAGAACAGGATTCAAGATATTTGAGGTTAGAGAAGAAGCTCTTACAACAATGGCACTAAAAGAAATTATTAAATCTTCTTGCTCTCAAATAGAAAATATACAGATGATTTCCGGAACTGAAGAATCACTTAAAGGTTATGATTTTGAATTAGCTATAGGAAAAAAAACAACTGGTCAATACATCAGATTATTTATTCAAGCAAAAAGATTATTTGGAAAAAAGATTAGCGATAAATACGATTCAATAAAATTTGATCAAACAGAAGTTTTAATAAAGTATTCTAGAGATAATCAAAGTTTAGCTATGTACAGTTTTTTTAACCATGTTATTACAAATAGTTTAACGTTAGAAAATCATTACAATTCTGTTACATCTTTTGATAAGAAAAGTATGGGAATCACGATTTGTTCTGCTTATTCTGTCAAAATGCTTCAAAGTAAAAAGTTTAGTGATTATCATTTCAATGATGGATCTAAAATCAATCCTCGTTTATATTCTTTAAGACATTTTACCCATTTATTTTATTTTCATAGAGAAAGTAGAAAGCATGTAGCAGTTCCGTTTCATGAACTATCTTATTTCACTATTGAAATGGCTGTAAGGATTAATAGGATGTTTAGAATATTTAAAAGAAGAGGAAATTTAAATTTCTTTATTTTCTTTCCTTTTAATCTAGATGGTTATTTTAAAGGTGATGATGATTTAATACCAATTCAAAAAACTAATTCTGAAAAACTAATTAGCGAATTTAAAACAAGAACTAACGAGAAAAGTAATGATAATGAATTTTATAATCCTCAATTTTTAATAATAATAAATACTGACGAAGAAAATTAAAGTATAGAAAATTGTAAATAATACTGCTTATGGATTTGCTTCTGCTCCAGTTGATAAAAATGAGGTTTTTGTGGAGATTTGTGCGTTGTTAGAGAAATTTAATAAGAATAAAAATTAGTTAATAAATAAAATTGCATTTTGAAACAAAACACGATATAAGGTCATTTCATAAAATTGGAAAAGTGAAAAGTGAAATATTAAAATAAAAAAATGGCAGAAATTCAATCAAGTAGTACAGGTCTTCGGGCGAGTATTTCGTAGCAGCAGAACTATTAAGACGGGGTTTTACTGTCGGTATCACAATGGGAAATGCAAAAGGTATTGATATACTTGCAGAGAGGGAAGGTAAACAATACACCATTCAAGTAAAAGCAATTTATAAGAAGAAAAATGTGGGATGGCCAATAATGCAAGACAAAGTAAAAAAAGATTGTTTTTACGTATTTGTCAATTTAAAGGGAGATACAATGTCTGAACCAGAATATTTTATTTGCACAGGTGCAGAAACACAACCACTAGTAAAACAATATGCCACAAGAGGTATTGTAAATCGTACGTCTTTAAATAGTGATGATTATAAAGGAAGGTGGGATAAAATCATGTAGATTAAAAAGTATAATAATTACAAAAAATGAAAAAGTCATTCTCTGCATAATTCACGAAATAGAAAATAAACAACTTGGAATTACAACAAATTGAAAACGCTCTAAACATCAGCACCTGTCTTTCAAATAGAATGAAAGTAAATTTTGGCGAGTTACTAATTCTACTTGAAGACTTTACAATTAAGTATGATCGTGAAACTGAAAAACTGCCATATCATATTAATCTTATCGATGAATTGCATGCAGACGAAAATGCGCACAGCCGCATCTTTGCAAAGTTGTTAAGGTATAAAAAGAATAGCAAGTATCCATTATTAGAAGGTTTTCTTCACGAAGTATGCGGTTTTGAAATGACGGTCAAAAATCCAATCGTAGGAAAAGTTGATTCATGTGGTCGTATTGATATTCCTATTTTTGATAAAAATTATGTTGTTTTAATAGAAAATAAAGTCACTGATAAAGCACCAGATCAAAACACAGAAGGAGGTGGACAATTGGCAAGATATATCGAAACTATTATAGATAGTTATAAGAGAAATGCAGAAGATATTTTTGTTATTTATACGCCAAAATATAGCAGACAACCATCAGATGAATGCTGGATTAATAAAGAAGGTTTATCTTATAAGGAAAACTTTAAATCACGATTCAAGTCAGTTTCTTACAGAGATGATATTTATCCTTGGCTAAAAGACAGAACATTAATATTCGAGGAAAAGGATATTTATTTACAAAGTGCAATAGCGCAATACATCGACCATTTAGAAGGGCTATTTAGCTTGCGAACAATAAATAAAACAATGAACATGAGACTACAGGAATTTCTGAAAGAGCAACTCAATTTAGTAGATGATAATCCTAACGAAGCAATTGATATTCTGTCTGAGAAAGAAATTGAATTACATAATGCCATTACGCAAATACAACTTTTAAAATTTGACTACCGAAGTCAAATTGTAGAAAATAAGTTTAAAGAATGGAAAAAGGAACTCAAATTAGACTTTCCTAATTTAGAATTTGTAGAAGATGACCCAACTACTAGAAATGAGCTAATTAATTTTGGGATTGTATTAACAGTAGAGGGAAAGAAGTTTTCTGTACTTATTGAGTGTGATATACGAGAAAAAATAAATTTATATTTTGGAATTAGCCCTACATATACTGGTTCTGTTAAATGCGAAATACCATCATCTTTGCAGACAATACTTGTGAAAAATAGTTTGGAAGATCCAGAAAAATTTTGGTATGGATGGAGACATACTTCATTGTCAAATGGTTATATAGATTTAAAAAACTTAATCGGACAAATCACGCAATAATAGTGGTAAGTATTAAAAATAAGTAGAATATGAAAAAATATTTGCTATTTTTCTTAATATTGTTTTCTACACAGACCTTATTTTCACAGGAAACAAAATATGTAAATACAGAACTCTTAAATGTTCGCAGTGGTCCTGGTAAAAACTATGAGGTTTTAGACACTGTGCCAAAAGGAGAAAAAGTTAACGAATTATCAACAGAAGGCAACTGGACAAAAATCCAAATGGATTCTGGCATAAAAGGTTTTGTATCTTCAAAATTTTTGACAGATGCTGAACCTTCTTCAACAAAAATAGATAATAAATCTTATAGCTGGTGGCAGATTCTTTTATCGATAATAGGATTTTTGCTTTTAGCGAAGCTTTTTAGTGGTAAAAGTAATTCTTCCCCTACAAAAACACTAACTTCTAAACCAATAGCACAACCAACTAATGCTGGATATATACCTCATCAAAAACCTGTTTCAATTGAACGAACTCCAAAACAAATATTCACATGTAAATTTTGCGGAATTGAAAGAAATACAGTAACAAGTTTAACAAGTGGAAATTGTAGAAATAGTTCAAATGGAATGCATCAGCCATTTGTAGGTATAATGAGTAAAAAATATCAATGTAAATTTTGCGGTATTGAAAGAAATACAATTTCAAGCTTAACATCTGGATCGTGTAGAAATAGTTCTAACAATTACCATCAACCTTTTGAAGGAGAGTTAGATGGTAAATACTCTTGTAACTTCTGCGGAATTGAAAGAAATACCATAAGTAGTTTAACAAGTGGTAGATGTAGAAATAGTCCAAATGGTCTACATCAACCGGTGATCTAAAAGTTAGAAGAACGAATGTTTAAAAATTATCATGGATAAGATCCCCCATTACAGAGTTATTTCCTGTGGCGAAGAAATTCGCACAACGGGAAATAGTCCTATAAAAGTGATTGCGGAAAACTACGAAGCATTTTTAGCTAAAAATAGTAAAGCACTTAATCCTGCAACTGATATTATAAATGAACTTCTTGCCCACTGTTTTCTCAAATTATGGAATTTAAGAACGCCAGAAGTTGCGATATTAGATTTCTCTCCTGGTTTATTATTGCCAGATTATACAAAAAGTCATCATAGACCCTCTTATTACCAAAAACCAATTTTCGGAAGTAGTTGGTTAGAAGGAGCATTTGATGGTACTGCGTTTTTCAAAGCAAATACAAAGTTTGACGCAAAAGTTTTCTGTGATTACAATGACCTATTTAAAATAGGTTTATTTGATATTTGGGTAGAGAATGATGACCGGAAACCAACCAATCTTAATCTTATGTTTTTAGAAAATGATGAAGGAAAATTTAATATTATTCCTATTGATCATTGTTATATCTTTAGTACGATGAAGTATCAGGATTTAAAGCCTGAAGATTTTTCACCAATCGCCAATGAAAACCTTCTGGTAACTGATTTAGTTAGAAGTTTAAAAAAATATAAACACAAAAATAGAAACTGGGATAAGGAAGATAAAGATTATTTCTACCTTTGCATCTCTAAATGTGAAAAATATTTTGATGAAATAAAAAGTTTTATTCCAAAAGAATGGAATTTTACGATCGAAGACGCGGCAAATTTAAAAAGCTTTCTCTTCAATGCTGAAAGAAATAGAAAAGTATTTGCAGATTATTTAGAAAAGATATTATAATGAAAACCTACTACACCATATTAAAACTGTCGCCCAATACAATAGTTGGTGATTCTTTATCTATTGGCTTACTGGTATGTCGAGGAAATAAGTATTGGTTAAAAGTATCCGATCACAAAAAAAATATTGCGAAAAAACTTCTTGGCGATAAAGAAAAATCTGTCGACTTTGTAATCAAGCAATTGTCAACTTATCTAAATAAATTGAATCAGGAAACGCAGAAAAGTGATTTGTTTACATTTGAATCATTCATCACAGAAGATTACATCAATTACTTAAATGTTTATGCGAACGGAATTTTGCAGTTTTCAAAAGCCTCTGTAATAGATGACGATTTTGATGATTTGAAATTTTCAAAATTGTACTCCTTGTTAATAGAAAAAGCCAAGTTTGAAACTCATGAAGTTGTTCAATTAAATCATCATAATATTTCTGTATTAGAACAAAATGTACAAGATCGGCTTATCAAAAAAGTAGAGAATAAGATTCACACCGAAATCACAATAGATAATTCAGTTTTAAAGAGCATTTATTTCAATTACGAAATCGATTGTATTGGCCTTAATGGCTCTTTTGTTGGGGCAAAATCACTCTCTCTCGAACACACGGTTCCAGCACTGGAGAAAAATGTCTCGCATTACGTGACGTTAATTGCATTATTAAGTCAGAAGTACGATAAGAATTTAAATAGTAATAAATTCTTTTTAATTGCTGATGAACCTTCAAATCAAACTCCCGCGCATAAATTCTGGGAAGAAATGAAAGAGGTGTCCACTTTCAAATTGATCTCTTCTGATGAAGTTGAACAAGTTACAGAAACAGTTGAAAATACTGGCGCTGCAAAATTTCTGCAAGATTTTTAAAATAACTTTCTTCTGAATGACATTGTAAAAAATATGGTATTTTAATTGTTATACATACCAGTGCGTTCAAATCTAAGTTTATTCTAAATTTTATTTATTAAGACCTGATTTTCTTGTAAGGTAATATATGAAACCCTAAATCTCCATGCAAATCTACTCCGATAACCACGGCCGCGTCATATACTTAACCATCGATCCGAAATCCATCCGCCTCGATCTCCAGGATTTAAGTCCAGATTACGAGTACGAAAGATGCGCAACTGTTTCCGATGTTGCCGCCGTGTGCAAAGCTTTAAAAACCGATTTTGAAAATGTAGAATCTAAACTTCTTTTACTAGTAGAAGATCAAATGACGGCCTTCGATCTCTTCACCGAATTTCTAGATAACAATGAAATTCACTTTGATTATTACTCCGGACGAGGTTGAAAATCCCAGCTTCTGCAAACTTTGAACAACTTCCAAAACTAATGCTCTTGTGACTTTTACTTCACTTAATTATTATTTTTAGATGGATTCAGTGAATCTTCCATTTGCGGTTCAAAAAGATTTTTTGCAATTTCAATTTAAAACGGCAGATCAATACTTTCCGGCACCACAAACTCTTTCGTGTACGGATTCTCCAGGAAACTTAAAAAAGGCTTTTGAAACTGTACGATATCTTCTCTCTGAATTCCATACACCGACCAGTAATTGGTGAGCAACTGCGCGAAAACATCTTCGTCCCAAAATCCAAAAACCGGACGGTTTGCATTGGCCATAATGGGAATGGCTTCTATCGTAATTCCGTCGGCCGTATTTTCAATTTTATATTCCGGTTTGTACTGTAAAATATAATCGGAGTAATGAAACCTGGCAAACAGCTCTTCAAACTGAATAGGATGCAAAATGTGACCTTCCATTTTTTGCAGAATGTCCTTTTGTTTCTCCCCGATAATTCCGTTGTCCTGTAAACATGCAATAAAACCGAAACCATTAACGCCAAACTGAAAGAGCAAATTCACCGTATCGTCCCGGTAACTGAAAATATCAGACGAATATTTTAAAGGAAATACCGCAATGCTCCAGGGTTTTTGACCCACAAAAGAAATCGGTTCCACGATCGACTGCATCATCAAATGGAAATTCCCAAAACGTTCCCGAAGCGCTGCAGACAAATTAAATTCGTCTCTCAATCGGAGTTTGCGCTGACTTTCATACCGCATTTCGTAATACAGCATTCCATAAACCATTCTTCCCGTCCAAAGAAAAAGCAATTGTTCATCAAGGGCTTTCATGCCTTCAAAACCTTTTTTGTAGGCTTCCTGAACTTTTTCTTCTAACGCTTCAAAGGCTTTTTTGACACGTGGAGAACACGGCAATTGAAGATCTTCGTAATGGTAAGACTTCGATTTATCCATCATCTCGATGCGATCGGTGCCAAATTTAAAATGATCCATCAACCATTCTGGGTAAACGGTCATTTTTTCGGTGGTGAGATCTCCCGTGAGAAAGCAGAACTGTTCGTCGAAAATTAAATCAGTGAAAGGATTAAAGAGGGATAAAGACATCATTGAAAATCGCTTTAGTTTTGAATTTTGCAAATATAGCCATTAACACGGTTTTCTGAATCCATTTTCGACCTGATTTATTTCAAAAATAAAATATGAAGCAGAATTTCAATAAAATAATAAGTGTTATAATTGATCTCCATTTTAAGTCCTTCCAAACATTATAATTAGTGAAATTTGTGAAAAATATTAGTGCCATTTGTGTTTAGAATAGAAATAAAATTATCCAAGAATCTTAATTAACCTAATTGAAAAGGTGAATATTGCAACGTCATCTTTTAATTGAAAATTTGAAAAAACTTTTGCTCTTTCATTTTTTTCCAGAACAGATAACTCTTCCGAAAAAAAATGCACAAAAAAACCTTGAAAATAGCATTGATCAAGGGTTTTTAAAAATTTCAAAGTTTTAGATTACTTCATTTTCTCTTTCTTCAGCGGCATCAAAATCGGGATCATTTTACTAACGCCTTGCAGATAAACTTCCGGATTAGAATTTCCGCGGTGACAGGTGATGCAATAAACGGTGGTTATTTGTTTCGGTTTCGGATCCGGCACATGAGGCAGAAAATATTTCGAATTAATGTCATTCGTCATGACCAGCATTCCACGCGCAATTTCCTTATTCATTTTTGCATCAGAAGCAAAGTCCAGTTTTTCGGGATTGTCTTTTTGAGCGGAATGGCAATGGGAACAGTCTACCCCTAAAGACGCGTTAAAAGTTTTCATCACAAACATCAGACTGTCCTTCGTAATATTTTGTGGTAAAACTTTGAGATTTTTCCACTCCGTATTGGTTTCATCTACGGGATGATAAATTTTTGTAGAGTTGGTGGTTAAGGTAATGATCACACCAATCATTCCCAGGAGTCCAAAAAAGGAGAAGAGGGATTTTAGTCTGTTAGTTTTCATAATGTTATGTTTTTAATGAACATCTAAGTTATTAATTTTTCTGCGACGAAGTTTAATAATTCTCTGTTATTTGATCGCTACAGGATTTTCAATACTTATCAAACCCCTTGAAATGAAGCATATTACTTCTTTAATTGATGTGATGTTGATAGATAATGGATTTAATTATTTTTGAGGGTAATCCTTTTTTAAAAATCATTTATTGAACTAGTTCAACAAGTTCTTTTCTCCGGCCAACCTATCTTTGCACTATAGTAATGGAGGAGAAAACACTGGATTGAAATACAAAACGATCTAGCTAAAATTCAAAAAAATTCCGCCCATTATAAAATAGTTAAGCAAAAAATTATGGAACAAGAAATTAACAATCAAACAGCATTGCTCATCATCGACATTCAAAATGATTATTTTCCGGGCGGAACCATGGAGTTATCAAGATCAAATGAAGCGGCTCAGAAAGCAGGTGAAATGCTGACTTTTTTCAGAAATAAAGAATTGCCGGTTATTCACGTTCAACATATCGGCGTTCAGGAAGGAGCGACTTTCTTTTTACCCGAGACCAAAGGCGCAAAGATTCATGAGAGCGTAAAGCCTTTAGAAACAGAGAAGGTTATCATCAAAAATTTTCCGAACAGTTTTAGAGAAACTGAATTATTAGATTATTTAAAAGAGAAATCTATTTCAAATTTAGTAATTTGCGGCATGATGACCGACGTTTGCGTCAGTTCAACCACAAGAGCTGCGATGGATTTTGGTTTTCACAATACAATTATCGCAGATGCAGTAACAACAAGAGATCGCGAACTGAATGGAAAAACGATTCCAGCTCAGCAAGTGACCGAATCATTTTTGGTGGGACTTAACGCTTTGGGCGGATTGTATGCAGCACTTGAAACAAGTGAAAGCTACATCAAACAATACTAAAACAATATGGGGTCGTTCCCTTCTTTTGAAAAAAACATTCTGAAATACGTTGATTTGTCGGAAGATGAGTTAGCCCGGTTTATCTCTTGTTACACGCTAGAAACCGTAGAAAAGAACAGCATTATTTTAAATGAAGGCGAAGTCTGCGAATTTGAAAGCTATGTGCTCGAAGGTTGTTTTAAAGTTTTTTATCTGGATGATAACCTCAAAGAACACATTCTATATTTTGCGATCGAAGATTGGTGGGTTTTAGATATTGGAAGTTTTGTTTCTGGAAAAGCCTCCAGGTTAAATATTCAAGCGTTGGAAGATTCTATGATTTTAAGCATCGACCGCGCTACGAAAGAGCAATTGTATCTCGATATTCCGAAAGTGCAGAAACTGTTCCGGATCATGAACCAAAAGTCTTTATCCTCCATGCATTTAAGAATGATCAGTATGCTTCATAAAACTGCAGAGAGAAGGTATTTGGATTTTACGGAAAGATACCCAACCCTCAATCAAAGAATAGCGCAACATCAGATCGCTGCCTATTTAGGAATTTCTCACGAATTCCTGAGTAAAGTAAAAAAGAGACTCTTGCGTAAGTAGCAAGTCAATTTTCCATTTAACAATTTTTAAAGGTTCAAATACCATTCACCAAAAAGGTGCAGTATAAAACTTTGCCTTCACTTAAAATTTTTACAATTATGAACATAAGAAAAAACATCATTATTACCACTTTACTCCTTTTTATGACTTGCCTGGTTTCGGCGCAATATGTACAGAAAGAGAATAGTCTGAATCAAGCAGGAGCTTTAAAGTTAGCAGAACAAGCCGGACTTGAAGCTCAGAAATTAGACAAAAAGGTATCGATTGCCGTCCTAAATTCCTCGGGCGTGACGCTTTTACTTTTGAAAGCTGATGGAGTAGGACCGCACAATACAGAAGCTTCCCGAAGAAAAGCCTTCACCTCGTTATCTACAAAAACACCAAGCTACGACCTGATGAAAAATACAGCAGGTAGCGAAAGTGCCAAAAACTTAAATACGCTTCCCGAATTACTTTTATTAGGAGGCGGAACACCAATCTGGAAAGATGGTGAACTCGTAGGAAGTTTAGGAGTTTCCGGCGGTGGAAGTGGAGAAAACGATCACAATATCGCCTTGAAAGCCGTACAGCAATTAGGATTTAAAACAAATAAATAAAATAATTAAAATAATTAAAATGAAATCAAGAAATTTTTTAATCGTACTTATGCTTGCCTTTGCAAGTTTCAGCTTCGCACAGGAAGCAAAATTTCAACTCTCAAGTCACATCTTAGATATTACTAAAGGCGAACCTGCTTCAGGAGTTAAGATCGCTTTGGCAAAACAGGACAAAGCTGGAAAGTGGATGACCGTTGACGAAAAGATTACCGATAAAAATGGTCGGATCACCGATTTTCTAAAGGAAACTAAAGGAGTTTCTAACGAGGGAATTTACAAACTGACTTACTTTACAGCGCCTTATTTTAAAAGTTTAAACCAAAATTCTTTTTATCCTTTTATAGAAGTGGTATTTGAAATTAAAGGTGAAAACCATTTCCACGTCCCAATTACTTTATCTGCGTACGGATATTCCACGTACAGAGGGAATTAAAATAATCAGAAAAAGTAAATAATATGCAAAACCCTGGTTATCCCGGGGTTTTGTTTTTAGAATTTGGTGGAAAGATTGAGGTTCAATATCCATGGATTCTCTGTCTATAACAATCATTTCAATAAAAGATCGCTGACTTAAAAATATTCCATCTAATATAGCTATTTTTGCAATCCTCAAAAAACGCACAAAGGTTGATCTGACCTGCTAAAAAATAGAAAGATTTTACGCCATGAAAAAACACAAAGCCGCGAGGTTTTTGATGATATCAACTGTTCTATTTGTTCAGGTTATATTTTTACTAATGATTATTAAAGAGCAATACGAATCTAATAATATTGCAACCATTCTGTCCATAATCCTGGTCACGGTAACGCTTTTATTTGGATACAAATACCTCGATCTTCACCACGAAGAATATATTTACGAAAATATTTCGGTGGTCATCTGGGTTCCGATTGGTGCCGTGATTTGTTACCTTTTAAATACTTCTACTGATTTAGGCAGTGTTTTATCCGTGGGTATTACAGGCGCATTTGCTTCTTTTTTACCTGCTGTTGACAAAGAATCAGAATACTTCAGCAAGTTGCCTGCAGCGATTTACTGTGGCGCATTTATCGGAATGTCGAGCGTTAAAATTGCGCCTTCAATCGGTTTTGTCATTGCAGCCGGAATTTTAGCCGGTCTTTTTTTTATGTTATCAAAAAATCTGTTTGTCGGCATCGGTGGAAAATTCGGAAGCATCGCTTTTGGCAGCATGGTTATTATCTCTTTAATTAATTGGTTTTTATGAATGATCTGATCCTCACCACATTTTTTGGAATTCTTGGTGCAACACTCACTTTTTATGTGAGCGAAAACTTTAAGATCGGTCCAATTCGGTCGTCAGCCTTACTTTCGATCGTGGTAGGTTTGTTTTTTTATTGTTTTCCGAATCTTCTCAATTCTTATTTGACTAAAAATATTCCGCTCGTGTTTATGGGAACTTCTTTTATCGGAATGGTTTCCAACAAATATTACGGAAGCTACTTTAGTTTAGGAATTGCCGGAACTTTATTCAGTATCATTTACTGTAACAAAAGTCTTTTCTTCGAAGGTTTTGGCGGTGCTCTCGGAGCTTTGGCATTTATTTCTTTACTCACGGTGATCAGCTTTTCTAACATTCTTGCCAGAAAAAGAAGAATGAAAAGAGTTTATGTCCGCGTTAGAAATAGGGTTGCGCGTAACAGAAACTAGTTTACAAAGCAGCGTGTTTTTTACGCTTATTCACTTGTTCTGAAATAATTCTTTAGGGTCGATCTATTCTTCAGACTCTACTTCATTAAGATTGCCATCTCCTTTTCCTCATTATTATTAAAATTGAATTTCCGCTTTAAAGCCGAAGAAAAGATCTTGTTTTCCAAATTATTGATTGATTTTTCCAAAGTTTTTTAAATTCTTTATTATTGAATTTGATAGGTTGAAGCATCTACGCAAATGATTGCTGAACTTTTTGTGATGTATGTAAATCAAAAAAGCAGGTAGCCAATTTTGTTTAGTAAAGGAATCGAATTTTTAAGAAAAGTCCTGACTTACCAATAGTAAAAGACGCTTCTTTTTATCGACAACCATTTCAAAATAATTGCTTTAAAGATTCATTCGTAGCAATAATAATTTATATTGAAATCACATGGCGATTCTTCTAAAATTTTTACCTTTACGGTAACGCTTCTTATTTTCCTTCAATATTATCAAACTATTTTCATGGATCAACCTTCCAATAACAAAGAGAAAGTCACCGATTTTAAAAATAAAATCTGGATCTCCTCCGGAATTATATTATTAATTTTGGTCACCACTTTACTGTTTAAAACTTTATTTAATCTTCTTCTTCTATGTTTGGCCGGCGTTTTAATGTGCGTATATTTTCATGGCTGTGCCGGACTTTTAAAAAGGAAATTAAAAATGGGTTCTCCTTACGCGCTCATTTTGTCTATTGCGTTGAATCTTATTTTGATCGGACTTTTCTTTTGGTTCGTAGGAGCGCGCTTGAATTCTCAGTTTGATGAACTTTCCAAAACGCTTCCCCAAACTCTGGAGCATGCTAAAAGTTGGCTCGCCGAAAAACCGATGGGACAAAAAGTGCTGAACTATTTTACCAATTCCGTCGATTCCGGAAAAGCAAGTTCTGCTGTCAAATCTTTTTTTTCTTCAACTTTTGGAATTCTGAGTGATTTTTATATCGTCGTATTGCTCGGTTTCTTTTTCACCGCAAGTCCCAACACGTACCGCAAAGGATTTATTCATCTGATCCCAACAAAAGGAAAAGAAACTGCCGCCGATCTTTGGGACCAAACGCATACTTTGCTAAAAAACTGGCTCAAAGGGCAGATCTTTGGTTTCTTCTTTATCGCCATTCTCACGGGTTTAGGACTTTGGATCCTCGGAATGCCGCTGATCTTAGCTTTGGCTCTGGTCGCGGGTTTATTAAATTTTATTCCGAATTTCGGACCTTTGATCGCTTTGGTTCCGGCACTTTTATTAGGATTAATGCAGGGAACCGACACCGCACTTTTAGTTTTTGGACTGTATATGTTGATTCAGATTGTTCAAAGCACCGTGACGCAACCTTTGATACAGAAAAAAATGGTAAGCGTTCCACCCGGATTACTGGTGTTTGGACAGGTAGCGATGGGAGTTCTTGCTGGATTCTGGGGCGTTTTATTGGCAACTCCTATAATTGCGATCGTGATGAAGGTGGTAAACAAATTGTATGTAGATCGGCAGGAAAAAAAATAGATTTCTTGTCATAAATCATTCGACTGTTTTGAGAAACCTTCGATCAAAGCTGCATTGATAATTTATTTTGAGAGATCCGGGAATCACCTTAAATTTCGAAATAATAGTAACCTCCTAATAAAATTCTTTCCAAAATGTATCCAGTTGCATCAAACATCAAAACGAAATAAGTAATTAGTACCACGGTTTAGGTTTTTTCTAACACGGATTTCAGTTATAACCTCGTAATTTTGCATCAGGACTTTTTATGAATATAAAATTGAATGCAGATGAAAACCGAAATTAAAACAATATTAGTACCGATCGACTTTTCCGAAAAATCGAAAAACGCGCTGAAAGTTGCAGCAAATATGGCACGACGTCATGAAGCTAAACTTTTGGTGACGCATGTTGTTTACACTTATAATCTCATCGACCACGGCGGGAAACAGGTGATCGGGTCTCAAACCGTTCAACGAAATATTGACGATGCTGTTATAAAGTTAGAAAAGCTCCGGTTTCAGTTAAATGAGGAATTTAAAGTAGAAGTAGAGACGAGGATCAGTACTCAGAATATGGTCGATACCGTGAATGAATTCATAACTACCGAAGATATTGATATTGTGGTGGTAGGAACTTCTGGAAGTCAAAATGTGAAACAGCTGATCCTGGGTTCCAATTCTTATAACATGCTTCTTCACGCAAATTGTTCTGTTCTTTTAGTTCCGGAAAAATTCGATAAAACCTGTTTTAAGAAGATCCTGTTTCCGGTTCGTGTGAAACATGAACTGGATCAGAAAGCAGATCTTTCGATTTTGCTGGCCGATAAAAATGAGGGCGATATTAGTCTTTTAGGCGTCGGAACTCCAAATAAAGTCGCCAAAGTAAGAAAGGCTTTTATGGAAATGAAGAAAAATTTATTGTTGAAATCGGCCGATTATATTTCCGAATTTCACCTTTCCGATAATAATGCCGACAGTATTGTAAAAGCGGCAAATGAAAAAGGGAGCGATATTATAATTTTGGCGGATCAGGACGAAGATTCCTGGAAGTCTTTTATGGCAGATAACTTTTTTAAAAAAATAATTAATGGAACTGATGTTCCTTTGCTCATCGTAAAATCGAAACTTAAGAAAATTAAAAATGATCCGGAAATCGCGACAGGATACGATATATCCTTACCAATTCCGGGATAAAACAGACCAATGATAAAAATAAATACGTATTCAGAAAAAGATAAAGCTTCAGAAGAAATCAAGCAGCAAATAATCGGTTTCCTCTTTGAAAGCTTGGAACAATACGGCGATCCCAAAGATGATATCGAAAAAGCCATCGAATATTCATTTGGCGAAGATCACAAACCCGGCGGAATTGTGCTTTCAGCCATCGATGAGGATAGTCAGAAAATGGTAGGTGCAGTTGTTGTTAATAAAACAGGAATGCACAAATATATTCCGGAAAACATTCTGGTTTACATCGCTACCGATAAAGAAATGCGCGGCAAAGGAGTAGGGAAGCAATTGATGCAAAAAGCGATCGAACTGTCAGAAGGCGATATGGCCTTGCATTGTGAACCCGATAATCCTGCCAAACATTTATACGAAAAACTGGGTTTTACCAGCAAATATCTCGAGATGAGATTAAAAAAATAAGATGTCATATATTACTTTACATTCCACGAAACTTCGCCATAATTTTAAGGTGCTCGATCAGCTTTTCGCGCAGAACAAAATTGAGTGGGCGATTGTTGCCAAATTACTGTGTGGGAATGAAAAATTTCTGCAAGTATTGCTGAACTTGTCCGGCAAAGAGATCTGTGATTCCAGATTGAGCAATTTAAAAACGATTAAAAAACTCTCGCCAAAAACGCAGACGATCTATATAAAACCTCCCGCAAAACGTCTGGTTAAGAGTATTGTGAAATTTGCAGATGTAAGTTTCAATACAGAACTGTCTACCTTGGAAGCACTTTCGGAAGAAGCAGTGAAACAGAATAAAATCCATAAAGTTGTATTGATGGTAGAAATGGGAGAGTTGCGCGAAGGAATTATGGCGCGAAATCTTATGCAGTTTTACGATGAAGTGATTTCTTTGCCAAATATTGAAGTAGTCGCTTTAGGAACCAATTTAAACTGTTTGAACGGGATTTTGCCCGATGAAAAAAAACTCATCAAACTTAACCGCTTCAAAGAAATTATTGAAGAAAATTCCGGCAAAAAGATCCCTTATATTTCCGGCGGTTCCTCCGTTACGATACCTTTGATCTTTAAAGATCAGATTCCGTTTGGCATTAATCATTTTCGCGTAGGTGAAACTTTATATTTTGGGACCAATGTGTACGAAGATTCCTTGATCACAGGAATGTATCACGATGTTTTTACATTAACTGCCGAAATCATTGAAATGCAGGAAAAGCCGACCATTCCTTCCGGAACTGCAGGAACTAATCTTACGGGAGAAACACCGGTTTTTTCCGAAGAAGAAAAAGGAAAATCCTCGCTTCGTGCGATTGTTGATGTTGGTTTGTTAGATATTGATCACAAAGATATTGCAGCTTTATTGCCCGGAATTGAGATCATTGGTGCGAGTTCCGATATGTTGATCCTGGATCTGGGCGACAACTTAGAAAATCTTGAAGTCGGTGATACGATCAACTTCAGCATGAATTATATGGCGGTTTTACGCGCCATGAATTCCGATTACGTCGATAAGAAAATAGAAACGGAGATCGCACCGTTAGAAAACAGCGATGATCATTTTATCTGTCTGAACTGAAAATAAAATTTCCTGTGCGTCAGTAGTTTTATTTATTAAAATGGTTTGTTTTATCTTTGTGAAATTATTAAAACAGACTACTTCATGCAGAGCGCGCTTATTAATGCCATGACGATCGATTCTTTAAACCGTCCATTTTCATTTAATGGTGAATTTGTTTTGCTCACGGTTTCTGATCTGGTTTCAGTGTTTTCTGTAAAGAATTCCTTTAAGACTAAATTTTATACCATACTCATTGTAGAAAGTGGTTCCGGAAATCTGACGATTGATCAAAAAGTTTATGAACTTCAGAAAGGCAGAGTGTTTTTTGTAGATTATAATCAGGTTTTTCGGTTTGCTGAAGTAGAAAATTTTAAAGGACAAGCCGTTCTTTTTACGCGGTCCTTCTATAATTTGATCTATACCGGGAACCGAAAAATAAAGAACGATACGGCTTTTGCAGATCTGCCTTCGTTCATGGATTTTTCCAGAAGTGATTTAGTCAACTTTAAATCCGGAGTTTCAGATATTCGTAAAGAATTTAACGCTCCTGCTCTTTTGAGTAAAGAAATTATTTGC
The DNA here is from genome assembly GCF_056279225.1 of Chryseobacterium sp. UYP7. Taxonomy (NCBI): domain Bacteria; kingdom Pseudomonadati; phylum Bacteroidota; class Flavobacteriia; order Flavobacteriales; family Weeksellaceae; genus Chryseobacterium; species Chryseobacterium sp. UYP7. The sequence goes on along the minus strand of NZ_JBWBQW010000003.1, from coordinate 284,533 downwards.
TTATTGCTGAAAACCTCGATGCTGAAATATATTCGGAAAACAGATAATCCGGATTATATCGATTTTAAGACGAACCGCAAGAATTCCTATATCGAAGATTTTAAAAACCTGGTCGAAATTCATTTTAAGGAACTCAAGCGAACATCGGAATACTCGAATAAACTTACGATCTCAGCGAATTATTTAAACGCCCTGATCAAAGAAAAGCTCGATATCTCAGCAGAAACTTATATTCAGAACCGCGTGATCTTAGAAGCAGAAAGACTGCTCCTGAACACCCATTTATCCGTCACCGAAATTTCATTTGAACTCGGTTTTTCCGACAAATCACATTTCGGGAAATACTTTAAAAAAATAACAGAAGAAAGTCCTAATAATTTTAGAAAAAAATTTCAGGCAAACAACGATACTTTTCAAAATAATTAAAATAAATACCATGAAATTACCTATTAAAATTCCCACCTCTAAAACTCCCGGTTCATTTTTTACCGGCGTTAAATCGATGATCGATCGCAGGATCGGCGGAATAAATGTGTTAAGTAACCATCAAATCCTAAAAGAAAAAACCAAATTAGACAATATGCGGAATGGAAAAGTCCGTCCGTAAAAACCTCTTTTTTAATCCACTAATTCAAGCAATTAATTCTAAATTAGTTGCTTTTTTCTTGCGGAAAATCTAGGAAAAAAATTCACCATTAAAGACTTTTTACTAAATTCGCTTTCAAAACCAGAAAGATGAATGAAAATGTTCTTGGGATCATCGCCGGTGTCCTCACGTCTGTTGCAATGTTACCCCAACTTATTAAAGTTTTAAAGGAAAAAGACGTTGAAGATCTTTCCTGGTTAATGATCACGACCTTAATTGTCGGCCTTTCTTTGTGGGTTTGGTACGGTTTCATCAAAGATGAACTGCCGATCATCTTGTCTAACGCGTTCGCAGTTTTGGTCAACATTTGCCTTTTATTTTCTTATTTCAAGTTTCGAAAGTAGATAATATTTTATTGAATTTTTCTAATTTTAGTTGATAAAATTAATTACAATTATTATTTATAAAAATATTTTTCATTTTAGTAATATTTGCTAAACTTCTTCTTCTGTTTTTTGAACACCTTTCTTATCACTATGTATACCAATAATCAATTTTGAGGTAGGTAATTGATGGTATATTGTTTGATATCTTAAGGATGCGGTTTCGGGGGCTCGTGGAATTATATTTCATAACAGACCTCTTAAAAACGCTTCCATTCTTTTGAATTTTTTCACTTTTCTGCGTGTTTTTAGGTCGATCATTTTATACTAAAAGGAAAACTGAAATCTTTTACCAGAAGATGGATTGTGACTTCAGAATAACATTATTAAAATAAATACTATGAAAACAGAAGCTTTATCTAAAAGCGCTGTGCACAGTTACGATATGATCGTATTCTGTCATTTGCGCTGGGACTTTGTTTATCAAAGACCCCAACATATTATCAGCCGGCTTTCCAACGACTACAAAATTCTGGTTGTCGAGGAACCCGTTCATTATGATGCGTCCAAAAAAGCAAGTTTCGAAATTCGCGAGGTTAATTCTCAAATACACGTCTGTCAGCCACATGTTGCGCATATTGATGATATTGGTGTGTACATAAAAAAACATTTAAAAACAACGGGTTTTTCTGTAGGATGGTTTTATTCTGCAGCATTCGTCAATGTTTTAGAAACTTTAGAATTTGAGACTGTAGTTTATGATTGCATGGATGAGTTGACTTTGTTCAAAGGAGCTTCTCAAAAATTGGTTGATCAGGAAAAGACGCTTCTTAATTCCGCAGATCTGGTTTATACGGGCGGAAAATCGTTATACGAAGCAAAGAAACATAAGCATCACAACGTTTTCTGTTTTCCAAGTTCTGTAGATATTTCCCATTTCTCAAATGAAAAAGATGAAAAAACAGCGATGCCGGAAGATTTAAATAATATTCCCGCACCAATTGTTGGGTACTATGGAGTAATAGATGAAAGAATTGATTTGCAGCTTTTAAAAAATGCAGCTTTAAAATCCCCGGATTCGTCCTTTGTAATGATCGGTCCGATTTGTAAAATTGAAGAGAAAGATCTTCCTCAAGCCAGAAATATTTATTATTTAGGAATGAAATCCTATGACGAGTTGCCGGATTATTTACAATATTTTGACGTCGCGATGATGCCTTTTGCGCTTAACGATTCCACCAAATTTATCAGTCCGACTAAAACTTTAGAATATATGGCGGCCGGAAAACCTATTATTTCTACAAGAATAAAAGATGTGGAAAGAGATTACAGCGATTGTGTGATGCTGGTAGATAATGCGGAACAATTCACTTTAGCTTTAAAACATCCGATGCAAAATTTCGAAGAGAAATATCAGCATATTCTGGCAAAAACTTCCTGGGATGCCACTGCAGAAAAAATGAATTCTATGATTAAAAAAGTAATTGCGTAATGAAAGTTGATATACTAATTATAGGTGCGGGAATTTCTGGAGCAACACTTGCGGAAAGGTATGCTTCGACCGGGAAAAAGGTTTTAATTATTGAAAAACGCAATCATATTGCCGGAAACTGTTACGATCATTATGATGAAAACGGCATTTTAGTTTCTAAATATGGCGCTCATCTTTTCCATACCAACGAACAGGAAGTCTGGGATTATGTGAACCGTTTTTCCGACTGGTACAAATGGGAACACAAGGTCGTTGCGCGGGTAGATGATAAAACAGTTCCTATTCCGGTAAATACTTTGTTTGATGAAAATATTCAGACAGAAGAAGAAATGCAGCAATGGTTAGAAAATAACCGTGTTGCCTTTGATCCGGCGAAAAACGGGGAGGAAGCAGTTTTAAATAGAGTAGGAGAAGTTCTTTACGAAAAAATGTTTAAACATTATACAAAGAAGCAGTGGGACAAATATCCGGAAGAGTTGCATGCTTCTGTGTTGGAAAGAATTCCGGTGCGTAATAATTATGATGATCGTTATTTCTCCGATCAATATCAGGCTTTGCCTTCAAAAGGATATACTAAAATTTTTGAAAAAATGCTCGATAATGCCAATATCACGGTGATGCTGGATACAGATTTCTTCGATGTGAAAGACCAGATCTCTGGTTATGAGAAATTATTTTATACAGGACCGATCGATCGTTTCTTCGAATTCAAAAATAAAAACCTGGATAAATTGGAATACCGATCCATTAATTTTGTGACGGAACATCTGGATCAGGAATATTTTCAGGAAACTTCGGTCGTCAATTATCCGGGGAAAGAAGTTGATTTTACACGCATTATCGAATATAAACATTTCGGCAATCAACAATCAGCTAAAACCAGTATTGTTAGAGAATACACCGTTGATGATGGAGAACCCTATTATCCGGTTCCGAACGAAAAAAACTCCGAGATCTACGCTCAATATAAAGAGGAAGCCGACAAATTAAAGGATGTTTATTTTGTAGGCCGATTGGCTAATTATAAATATTTTAATATGGATCAGGCCTTTAAAAATGCCTTGGATTTGTTTAAAACGTTAGAACCTGCAAAAATGTCGTCGTTATGATGTCGCAGCAGTTTTTTAAGAGTTACTTTCAGGGTGGTTTCGAATGTGCAGATCAGGTGAATCGTCACGCAATCCGCGTAAATCTGCTTCAGGAAACAGAACACGATGTTAGAATTGAAGAAGATTATCGCCTTTTAAACGAATTAAACATTTTTACGGCTCGCGAAGGAATCTGCTGGAGTAACGTAGAAAAAGAAGCCGGTTTCTTTGATTTTTCTGAAGTCCTTGTCCGAATGAAAGCTGCGGAAAAATATGGGATTCAGGTAATCTGGGATTTGATCCATTTTGGTTATCCCGACGGACTTTTTCCGACCCATCCGCATTTTGTATCCCGTTTTGAAAATTTGTGCCGTGCCTTTGCAAGATTTTATCAGGAGAACAGTTCGGAGATCTTGTACGTGGTTCCCGTAAATGAAATTAGTTTCTTGTCCTGGTTTTCTGGGGAAGCGCGGGGAACAATTCCGTTTGCTATTCATAATGGATGGGACATTAAATACCATTTATGCAAAGCAGCATTGCAGGGAATTAAAATTCTGAAAGAGGAACTTCCAAGCTGCAAAATTGTGATGGTGGAACCTTTAATAAAAATTCATAATAAAGGCGACGAAGATCCGGATGATGTTTTTCGCAGAAATGAATATCAGTTTGAAGCCATGGATATTATTGGTGGAAGATTGTGTCCCGAATTGGGTGGCGACGAAAGTTACCTGGAGATTTTAGGCTTCAATTATTACTGGAACTGCCAGTGGAAAGGGGAAGGTGAAACGATTTGGTGGCCCAATGTGTCCGGAGAAAGAACGCCACTTCACGAATTATTAAAGGATGCTTATAAAAGATATGGAAAGCCAATGTTTCTCTCCGAAACCGGACATTTCGGCGAAGGCCGCGTTGAATGGCTGGAAGAAATCACGCAGGAATGTATAATTGCTTCTGTACAAGGCGTGGATTTTCATGGCATCTGTATTTACCCGATCACAGACCGTCCCGACTGGGATAATTTAGAAAGTTACAGCCATTGCGGAATTTATGATCTGGATGAAAACAAGAATCGCATTCCGGAAAATGACTACATTGAATCTCTGAAAAAGCAACAGATTTTGGTTGAAAATTCAACTGGCCTTCAAAACTAAAAACATTAAAAATTTATAGTATGGAAAAATCGAGAGAAATCGTGGGAATTACGTTCAGCTGTTTTGACCTTCTGCACGCCGGACATGTTAGAATGTTAGCCGAGGCAAAAACGCAGTGTGATTATCTGATCGCAGGTTTACAAACTGATCCAACGATCGATCGCCCGGAAAAGAACAAACCAACGCAAACCGTTGTGGAGCGATATATTCAGTTGCAGGGCTGCAAATTTGTAGATGAAATTATTCCTTATACGACCGAAGAAGATCTTGAAGATATTTTGAAACTGTATGATATTGATGTGAGGATCATTGGTGTAGAATATAAAGACAAAGAGTTTACCGGCAGAGACTTTTGCGAGCAACAAAACATTTCCTTCTATTTTAATGAACGGCATCACCGATTCTCCAGTAAGAATCTCCGAAAGGAAGTTTATATTCGCGAATCCTCAAAACTAAAAACGCATCACGAGAATGTGATCGCGTTATCAAAAAAAGAAAACATTTAAAGTATAAACAGAAAATGCGAATCATAAAATTCGCATTTTTTATTTTTGAAAATTTTCTCCAATGGAAGAAATCTGTGAGAAAGAAATTCTAATTATTTCAATTTATACTTCAACTTTTAAACTGGCGGGACGATCGGTGATCTCGAACATTTCGCCGTAGGGAACAATGGTGATCTGTCCAAACTCCTGGAGTAAATTTTTATAAGCTTCAGCAACGGGGCGCGGATTTCTATCCATATCAAATAAACCGCATTCGTTTACATTTCCCTTTTTTTCGGCGAGTCCAATATCCCAATCTACCTGATCGATCAAACTGTACCACGTAAAACCTAAAACCGGAACTCCGTCTTTACGCATCTGTAAAATATTGAGCCACTGTTTCCAGAGCCAGATCGGCGCCTCTTGCGCATCGAAAATATTAGTTTCTGTATGCATAACGGGTTTTCGGTAGCGATCGTAATACTCTTTTGTGATCTGGTACCAACCTAAAACATCAGAAGCATTAAAGATCTTTCCATCTTTCAGCCGGATGGTTTCATTTCTGCCATAATAATCATTTCCTGTAATCTGGTAACCCGGCGGCTCTCCAGCCATGAACCAGTCATATTCTTCGCGCGTCATGCCATTATCAAATAAATAAATAAGAACATCCGCATCTGGTTGATGTGCATATAAAAGGTCTAATGCGAGGAAACGCACCTTGTTTTTCATGGTTATTTCCGGAAGTTTGTCAATATAGGCTTCATGAATGTATTCGGCACTTTCGCTTTGTACGATCACACAATCCGGACGGTGTTTTGCAATTTCATGCGTAGCCAGAATACTTGCGGCGACGATATTTTTTAAAGCGGTTACAAAAGCTTTATCACTTTTTAGCTGTTCATTCCAGATTCCTTCTTTTGCGCTCATTTTCGCAGTCACGTAAATCTCGTTGACCGGCGTATAAAATTTCACCCACGGATATCTTCGAGCAACCGCAGCTACATATTTCGCAAAGTGAATGGGCAACTCCGGATTTTGAAAATTTCCGATCCAGTCTGGAACGCCGAAATGCATCAGATCTAAAATCGGAATAATTTCCAGACGTTTTATTTCATTCATCACTTGATCGGCAAAAGTCCAGTCGTAACGACCACTGCTTTTACTGATTAAATGGTAAGGTAATCCATATCGCAAAACGTTCAGGCCTAAGTCTTTCACCAATTGAAGATCTTTTTTCCAGTTTTCGTAATGTCCGCATTCTTCTAAAAGATCCCGACGGGTTTTCCCATTATTGATGGTTGGAAAGGAACATTCAATGCCCGTAGCGAACATAAAATTACCGCTGTTTAATTTGGGTAATCCGCTGCCGTCGTTTCCATTGCCACCTCCGAACTGATCTCCTTCGTAAAAGGCATCTTTACCATATTTATTATTAATGAGGGTTAGAAAGCTATCTTTTTTCATAAAGTACTAATTAGGTCTGTTTTTTAAAAACTCATCGGCTATTCTTAAAGAAAGTGCCATGATTGTTAAAGCCGGATTTGCACTGAGCGATCCCGGAAATATAGAATTGTCGCTGATGTATAGGTTAGGAATATCGAATGATCGTCCGTCCCGGTTCACAACACCGTCAGCAGAATTTTCGCCCATTCCGCAGGTACCGATAATATGAGCATTTCTTTCTACAATAAACGTGTTTTTCGCACCAGCTTCCTTCCACACTTTCTGCATGATGTTGGTTCCGTGTGCACTCATTCTTTTCTCATTCTCTCCATTGCTAAAATGAATCCGGGGTTTCGGCAATCCTAACTCATCTTTCTCCTCCGATAATTCCAGAAAATTAGATTCGTAAGGCAAACATTCCCCGTGGATATTAATTCCGGCGACATGATTATAATTTTGCATTCTTTCTTTCAGTTTTTTACCCCAAACTCCAGTTGATCGAACAAGCTGCGAAACGTAATTAACCGGCATAATTCCGATGGACTGCAAAATATAACCGCCCGCAAAATCATGACTTCCGGGAATATTCATATCCTCTGAAATTAATGTAGCCGGAACTCCTTTATATGGATGAGTTAACTCGTCAAACTCTCCCCAAAGCTGCGTTCCGACATGCGCCATGAAATTTTTCCCGACCAGACCACTGCTGTTCGCAAGGTTATTCATCAATAATAATCGTGACGTTTCAATTGCTCCGGCACAAAGGAAAATATTTTTGCAGAGCTGCGTTTTTTCAACACCGTTTTCAAAATAAATAACTGAAGTAATATAGCCATTATCATCTAAAGTAAATTCTCGTGCAAAACTTTCTGTTCGAATTTCTGCGCCGTGATGAACCGCCAGTGGAATATAAGTAACATCAGTGCTGCCTTTTGCTCCTACGCTGCATCCGGCTTGACAAAAACCGCGATTGTTGCAGGCTTTGCGAATGCCGTTTTCTTCCTGTTCGTAATCTTTGGAAATAATGGCATTCGGTCCGGGAGCAGTTTTTATTCCAACTTTTTCGCAGCCTTTTTGCATCAGTTGTGCTGCTGCATTCATCGGCATTGGCGGAAGTGGATATCCTAATTTTCTTTCCGGTCCCCACGGATAAGGATTGGGTCCCGAGACTCCGATGAATTTTTCGATCTCATCATAATAGGGTTCAAGATCGTCATAGGATAAAGGCCAGTCTTTTCCTTTTCCTGAAATTGTTTTCACCTGAAAATTGCCAGGCAGAGGTCGTGGCGTATAACCCGTAAAGTGAAGGGTAGAACCGCCTAAACCAATTCCAGAATTATTTTTCCCGAAAGAAAGCGGATCGTTTCCGGCGCTTAATCTTTCATAATTCCAATATAGTTTATCTTGTGCTTTTTCGTCTGTTGCGAAATCTTTTTCCGGATTCCATTTTTTTCCGGCTTCCAACGCCACCACTTTCAAACCAGCTTGTGCGAGTCGGGCAAGTAATGGTGCTCCGCCAGCTCCCGTGCCGATGATTACGGCATCTACAATTTCGTTAGGGGAATATTTATTCATGCATTTTATTTTCCTGAAATTCTGTTCTTACTAAATTTTCTACCGGTTCAGTTTCGTCCAGTTTGATTTGAGTCCAGCCTTGTTGATCGGCCATTCCGGCATATCCCATTTCCAGTTGAATTTCGGGCAGGCTGTAATAAGTTTCGGTAATCTCTGTTAGAAGTTCCGTGAAAAACATTTTAGCTGAAAGGTTTTCCCAGCTATTTCCGGGAACATCGCCTTCCTGAACTTTGGTAAGAATTTCGGTTTTTTCTAAAAATTCCAGTTCTTGAAATGATTTTTGAAATAGGATTTCACTTGCTTCTTTAATGCCTTTTAAACCTAAATGATACATTTCTTGATCTGGAGGCAATTGGTCAAAACGCCAGCCGTTTCCTTCTTTCAAAAAAAGTCGCTGGTCAATAGCACCAGCAACTTTTATATTATATTGATCGGAATCTTCGCCCATCAAAATCTGAACAATCATTCCCAGCATTTCAAATTCATCTTTATCGAAAAATTTAGGCGCAGAAAATTCCTGCGTTAAACGCTCCAGTAAAACTTTAGAGGTTGGTTCTGTGAGATAGTCACTTTGCAGAAAGTTAGCAATAGCTGTTTCTTTGTCCTTTGAGATTTTCATTCCTTAAAGTCTTCCACCCGTAACTTCAACCAAACTTCCTGTCATAAAACTGCCATCCTGGGATGCAAATAAAACGTAAGCAGGCGCTAATTCTTCTGGTTGTCCTGGTCTGGCCAAAGCGACTTCATGTCCAAAATTTTCTACTTCTTCGATCGGCATTGTTCCTGGAATCATCGGAGTCCAGACCGGTCCTGGAACTACACAGTTCACCCGAATATTTTTTTCTCCTAATTGTAATGCTAAAGATTTAGTAAATGCGTGAATTGCCCCTTTTGTAGAAGCATAATCTACGAGTATTGGAAGTCCGGAAATTCCTACGATACTTCCGGTGTTAATGATAGAATCTCCGCTTTTTAAATGGGGAAGAGCTGCCTGAGCCATAAAGAAATATCCGTAAATGTTCGTCTCAAAAGTGGTGCGGAGATTTTCTTCCGTAATATCTTCCAGGCGTTGTTCTGATTTCTGAAAAGCAGCATTATTAACGAGGATGTTTAATTTTCCAAATTCATCGACGGTTTTTTTAACGGCATCGAAACATGCTTCCCGACTTCTTACGTCTGCTTTGATGAGTAAACATTTTTGGCCGGTTTGTTCCACCATTTCTTTCGTTTTATTCGCATCTGCATCATTCGTGTTATAAAGTACGGCAACATTTGCACCTTCCATAGCATAGGCAACTGCTACGGCACGACCGATCCCAGAATCTGCACCCGTAATAATTGCAACTTTATCTTTAAGTTTTCCCGCAGAACTGTAATGTGACAGATCACTTTCCGGCTGTCTTTCCATTTCTGATTGTTTCGCTGGATAAGGAAGTTTCTGACCTTTGATTTCCTCGGAACTCGGACGTTTTTTTAAATCGCTCATAATTTTTTTTTAAATATTAATTGGGATAAACAGAAGCTAAATAAAATAAAAGGGACTTCTACTATTAATCACTTCCAGAAAAAGATTTTAATTATTTCAATTCTAAATATGATTTTTTAAAGATCATATAAAATTCAAAATATGAAGAAAATCTAATTTTAAAGATTCAAATTTTATGCCCATCAAAGTTATTTAGTATCGGAAATGTTTGAAAGGGTCTATGATAAAATTTTCATTTAACTATTATATTTTACACCCTGGAAAAAAAGTATAATCCTTAAAAGTCAATCATTACAAATAATGCGGAAAAATTATAAAATTCTTTATTGCCAGAATTAGTATTGATATTTTTATTTCTGTAGCGTATGCTTGCAATAAAATTGTAGATTTTAGGTTTACATCGAAGAAAAATTGCTTTATCAGTCCGAAGAGGATGCAGTTCTACACCAATTATATTCCATTGCTGCTGCGACAAAAAATCAGGAGGAAAAAAATCGCAATATTGTTGAAATCATGAACAGTCATCAACTTTTTGCCTCAGAATTATCAAATTTTTAAGTTATTATATTGCCTTTAGGAGTTGATTCAATTTTTATATTAACCAATTTGACTTCGTAAATATTCAATAATATATTAATGTCTTGATATTTTTTACGAACAGATTCAAAACAACTTTTATGTTAAAGTTTGAGCTTTGGATATTTTTTTATGTAATATTGAAACATCAATATTCATTTTGAGAGAACCTACAAAACGTTTTTTATTTCTAACAAAGTTCAGATTTCGTGCTTTGGTGGTGATCCTTTTTTTAGTGATCGCCGATTTTTCATCCGCAAAACGCCCGGCGTCTAACAGTGTAATCGATAGTTTAAAAAAGGAGCTTAATCAAAATTCAGGTAATGATGTGCGACAACTTTCCATTTTATATTCTTTAAGTGTTTCTTACCGAAAAGTATCTCCAGACAGCAGCATGCATTACGCGTCAAAAGCTTTGGAACTTGCAAAAAAAATGAATTTGGAGAAAGAAAAAGGAGATGCGCTTCAGAATTTGGGGATTGCTTATTTCTATGCCAATGATTTCAAAAAATCTCTGGATTATTTGTACCAGTCTTTGTACATAAGAGAGAAAATGGGGGATTCTAAAAAAATTGCGCTTACCTTAAACAGTATTGGCAATGTTTACTTTAATCTTAATAACATTACGGAAGCACTTAAATTTTACAAACGTTCTTTAGTACTGGCGCGTAAATTAGGTGACGAAAAAAGAGAAGCGTCCATTTTGAATAATATGGGAAGTTTGTACATCTCTAATAATCGAATTGATACTGCTTTTATACTTTTAAATCAGTCGGTCGCTTTACTTGAAAAACAGCACGATTCCCCGACATTGAGCAGTTCTTATAATAATTTAGCCCTTTTGTACCGCAAAAACGGAACGTATGAAAAGTCCTTGAAATACGATCAAAAAGCGCTAAAAATTAATAAAGATATGGGTCGGAAATGGGATGTTTCTTACATTTCTAATTCAATCGGAGAAACGTACTTGCTGATGAAAAATTATCAGAAGGCATTTGAATATTTTAATGAAGCTTTGCGTGTTGCTGAAACTTTACAAAATCAAGATGTTTTGCTTTTTAGTTATCGGTCGATGACAAAATATTACAGTGCGGTGGGCAATCATGCGGAATTCGATAATTATTTTAATAAATACGAAGCCACCAAAGACGCTATTTTCACTACTCAAAATACGAGTTCCATTGCAGAGATGCAGGTGAAGTATGAAACGGAGCGAAAGGAAAAAGAAAATGCGCTGCAGAAACTACAGATTGCCAAAGAACGTACTTTGAAGAACACTTTTATTTATCTCTCCATTCTTGTTTTGGTCGCGGTAGTTATTCTCTTTTTTCGGTTCAGGGTGAAGAAAAAGCTCAGTGCTAAACTGGAAATTTTAGTCAATAAGAGAACGCATGATCTGCTCATCAATCAATCAAAACTAACCGAAGCGCAGCGTATCGGAAAATCAGGAAGTTGGGATTGGGATTTGGTACATGATCAATTGAGCTGGTCAGATGAACTTCCCATTATTCTGGGTCGAACGAACAAGGAGATGAATTGGGTTACTGTTTTTCGCGGTATTTATGAAGAAGACCGGCCGAAAAATTTAAAAATTCTTAGAAAGAAATTTAGTGAGTTTGATTCCCACCTTATTTTCGATTTTAGAATAGTAGCAGACAATAAAATAGAGAAATACATCAGTGTTTACGCGGAATTAACGAAAGATAATTCAGGGAAGATAATATTAGTTCAGGGAAATATTCAGGATATCACCGAACGAAAACTTGCCGAACTGGCTTTAATTGAAAGTGAACAGTTATACAGAAAACTAATCAGCGCTTCACCGGACGCTGTTTTCAAAATAAATGCGGAGGGATTAATTGTTTTCGCGAGCCAACAAAGTAAAAAACTTTTCAGGATTGCAGATGAAAGTATAATAATCGGTACCCATATCAACGAATGGATCGTGAAAACGGATCAGCTAAGAGTGATTGAAAAACTGACATTACAAACTTCCAAAAAAATTAACACGGATACAGATGTACTTTTAAAACGCAAAGACGGAAGTACTTTTTCAGGTGAGCTAAGAACTGCGATCATCAGTGATTCTTACGGAAAGTCGACGGGATTAATTGTTGTTGTTAGAAATATAACTGACAGAAAGCAAATGGAACAGAGAATTTTACGAAATACCATTGAAACCGAAGAGCGCGAAAGACAGCGCTTTTCAGAAGATCTGCATGATGGTTTAGGACCTTTATTATCTACAGCGAAGATTTATTTGGAATTGATTGCCGCCCGTATGGAGAAACCTGCGGAACAAAAAGAATTTATAAAAATGACAGATGATCTGCTACTTGAATCCATAAAAAGTACCCGCGAAATTGCCAATAATCTAGCGCCAAATTTGTTGAACGACTTTGGACTTATTGAAGCATTGAGTGTATATGTGGATAAGATCAATAAAATGAATACCATTTCTGTTGCCCTCAAAATTGAGGAAAATTTTCCTGATTTACCCAAGCAAACGGAAGTCGCCCTCTACAGAATTATGTCAGAATTGATTAACAATACCCTGAAACACGCCGCCGCAACTAAGATAGAAATTGCACTTTTAAAAATGCAAGGAGAGGTGAACATCACTTATTCGGACAATGGAATTGGGTGCGATATTCAAAAAACACTTACATCACCTTCGAAAGGTTTGGGCTTATCAAATATCACTTCACGCGTAAAATCGATTAACGGACTTTGTAATTTTAAGTCAGTTCCCGGACAATATTTCAGAACAAATATAACTTTATCACTCGCTGTAGAACACGAACAAAGTATAATGTAAACTTTCTTAAAACATGACAGACATTATTAAAATAATTTTGGTTGATGACCACACGATTTTTTTGAAGGGATTAAGCTTGATGATCAACGAATGCAGTCAGTTTAAAGTGATCGGAGAAGCAACCAATGGACAGGAATTTTTAGAACTTCTGACCACAGTGACTCCAGATCTTGTTTTGATTGATATTAAAATGCCCGTTATGAATGGAGTGGACGCTACGAAAGAAGCGATCGAAAAATATCCAGATTTAAAAATAATGGCGCTCACTATGTTTAGCGACCTGAAATACCTTCGACTCATGGCAGAAGCCGGAGCAAGTGGATTTATCCTAAAAAGTATTGGTAAATCGGAGCTGGAGTTTGCAATAAATACCTTGAACAAAGGGAAAACCTATTTTTCTCCACAATTACTCGGCGAAATTGCAGAATTTGATCCAGCAGAATCTTCAGGCATTTTTCTGGAGGAATTAAATGAGCGCCTTACTGAGCGGGAACTTGGTGTACTACAATATATTGTCAATGGTCTGTCTACGCAGGAAATTGCCGATAAATTATTTATAAGTAAGCGGACCGTAGAAGGACATCGCGCCAATCTTATCGCTAAAACTGCGACGCGAAATGTTGTCGATTTGGTGATTTATGCGATAAGAAATAAATTGGCGATCGTATAAAAGAAAATTTTTACAGCTTTTTTAAAGTTTTTTTCCGATAGATATTTGATAAGCTTGTTCTTCACATCAGGTATTTTTACGCTGTCTCACATCCACTTTTTACCCTAATTTCATCCTTTATAAAATGAGTTGAATGATAAGAATTGTAATTGTGGATCCGCATGCTGCTTTTCGCCAAAGCCTGCGTTTCATGTTGCAGGAAATTGCGGGAGAAATTGAAATCACCGAAGTTGATAGCAGTTTAAAATTTATTTCTCATCTGAATCATTTTACCCCAGATTTAGTTTTAATGGATAATAGAATGCAGGACAAAACTGGAATTGAAACTGCCGAAATTGCTCTTGCGAAAATTCCAGCATTGCGCATCATATTGCTTACGATGTTTAATGAAAATAATTATATTAAGGAAGCGAAAAATGCAGGTCTAAAAGGTTTAATTCCGAAACCGCCAACTCTTAAAGAACTTAAAAATGCTTATGAAGTCATCATGAATGGCGGGTTCTATTTTCCTTCAGAATAAATTAAAGCAGAAAATAGAAACTTTAAAATCACGTAAAAATACGCTTACGACAACCTACAAAAAAAATTAACTTCGCCAGTAAAGATTTAATGATTTATTAATCTTCTCTGTTCTATCACCTAATTAAAAAATTATTATGAAAAAAAACTCCTTATTTAAGTTTCAGAAAAGTCGCAGCGCTCTGTTGTGTGGTATGATGATCAGTTTTTTATCTGTTACTCCTCTAACCGCACAATATTTTACGAAAGTAAGTACAGGAACTTTAGTTGAAACACAAATTAAAACCTACAGTGCCTCATTTGCGGATTATAACAATGATGGTTTTGATGACGTTCTTATCGTAGGAAACATCGATTATAACTCCACTTTATTTGCAAATAATGGCGACGGAACTTTTACCGCAAAAACGGATAACATTATTTATACCACTACAGGACCTTCAATTGCCTGCACTTGGGGCGATTATAATAATGACGGGAATATTGATCTATACATTTGCAATACCGGTAACAGTGGCGCGCCAAAATCTGCAAATTTTCTGTACCGAAATGATGGTAACGGCGTTTTCACCCGTGTTTTAGAAGGAGATATCGTAACAGATCAGGATTGGTCTTTGGGTGCAGCCTGGGCAGATTATGATAATGATGGTTTTTTAGATCTTTATGTTGCGAATTTTGAACAGCCAAATCGTTTGTATCATAATAATGGGGACGGAACTTTTACTAAAATTACGACAGGTGCAATTGTTACCGACGATTTTAATACGTACAGCGCTTCCTGGGTTGATTATGACAATGATGGTTTTCAGGATATGTATGTGGTGAATTATTTTAATAATGCTTTGCCGGGTCAAAATAACTGTCTTTATCACAATAACGGCGACGGAACTTTCACGAAAAACACTACTTCTCTCATCGCGAATGATGCTTCAGCTTCGCAGGGAAGTTCCTGGGGAGATTATAACAATGACGGTTTGATGGATCTTTTTATGACGGTTAATGATTTCGCGGATATCAAACATAATTTTCTCTATAAAAATTTAGGCGGTGGAAATTTTGAAGTGGTTAATGCAGCTCCTTCAATTGATGGTGGAGCAGGTTTCGGTTCTGCCTGGCTTGATATGAATAATGATGGTTTTCTGGATCTTACCGTTTCAAATAATGGAAGCAGCCAAAAACGTCTGAACAAACTGTATCTGAATAATGGCGACGAAACCTTTACCAATCAGGCAGCTGACGATGTTACCACAACACCACTTCGGGATTACTGTTCTACGGTTTCCGACTATAATAATGATGGATATCCGGATATTTTTACGCCATCTTACTCGACCACACTGGTTCACGGACTTTATAAAAATAATGGAGGTACCAATAATTGGATCAGTCTTCGTTTGCAAGGAGTACAATCTAACCGTTCTGGCATCGGTGCGCGAATTGTTTGTTATGCAAATGGAAAAGTTCAAAGCCGACAAGTTTCGTCCGCTTCAGGTGAATATACCGGCAGTACACTCGTTCAAACTTTTGGTCTTGGAACCGCAACTGCGATTGATAAAATTGAAATTTTTTGGCCTTCAGGAATTCACCAGATAATCACGAATCCTGCAACCAATCAGATCTACAATATTTTAGAAGCTGCAACTTTGGCAACCACTGAAATTAGTAATACTAAATCTCTTTCAATCTATCCAAATCCAGCTAAATCTGATGGAAATGTATTTATTAAATCGATGAAGAGTGGGAACTATGATTTAACCGTAACCAATTATGTTGGTCAACGAATTAAAAATCAGAAAGTTAATTTAGAAAGTGGAAAAAGCAAATCAGTAAACCTTGGATTTTTACAACCCGGAGTTTATATCATTTCTGCTTCAAATAATTCAGATCGAACTTCCCAAAAGTTGATCATCACAAAATAGTATTTTAAAACAGTATTGCAGAATAGTAAAATATAATCCTTACCGCAATTTAAACCTCTCAAATCATTTTGAATTTGGGAGGTTTTTTTATTCAAAATTCGTCTTCATTATTTGTGTAATCCGTGCAAAATATTAGTGCAATTAGTGTTTAAAAAACTCAGTCTTAAGCCACGAATTCACAAATTTTCACCCACCTTAATTTCCCGTAGGAAACCTTAATATTTCTCCATCACTTAATAAATCTTAATGTTGAAAAATCCTAAAAATTAAGCCACAAATTCACGAATTTTCATCCATCTTAATTCCCCTCAGGAACCTTAATATTTCTCAATACCTCCATCATCTTAATGTTGAAAAATCTTAAAAGTTAAGCCACTTACTTCCTTTTAATCAAATCAATCTCTTTCTTCAAACTCAAAAACATCTCCTTTACCGTCATCATATCCAAAGTCTCCGTTTCAAATTCAGCCGTGTTAATACTGCAGGAATATTCCCAGATCTCCACCAGATCCGAAAGTTTAATATCATAAGGTTTATACAGCGGATTATCCGAACTCACCGTGATATTTCTAGTCGTTTTCTTTTCAAATCTTTTATAAACAACGCCTTCATTTTGAGTAATAAAAATATAAGTTTTATTGCTTTTCAGATCATTCACATTTTCCACATATTTCCCTACGATGTAAGTTCCATTTTTAAAAGGCGGCATCGAATCTCCACTTGCGGGAAAAGCCCGGAATTTTCCGTTCCTCAAAAAAGGAAGAGAAATGGTTTGCAACTTTTCAATATATTCCGGATCGCTATATCCTTGAAGATAACCCATTTGAGCTTTTTCCGGAATAATTTCTATTTTGTTTTCTCCTTTTTCATCCACCATGATCGGAAGAATAACGCGGTTATCTGGCAGCTGCATCATCTTTTCCAAAGAATATTTGCGCACATCCATTCCCACCAGTAAATCAATACTGACGCGGTAATATTTAGAGATCCGAATGAGAAGTTCAATAGGCGGTTCCGTGGCGCCATCTTCGTATTTGGCGTACCGTCCGCGCGTAATAATAAGGTCGTCGGCGATTTTCTGTTGCGAGTATTTTTGCTGAGCTCTCAGATACCGCATGTTTTCTGCTAAAATTGACATTGCTATAAATTATACCAACAAAGATACAAAAAATTGATATAAATCCTACTAAGTTTGTACCCATGAATCGAGCAATTGCACATATGGATCTAGACACTTTTTTTGTGTCTTGTGAAAGGTTACAGGAACCAAAACTGAACGGAATTCCCGTCATCATCGGTGGTGGCGATCGTGGAGTAGTAGCATCTTGTTCTTACGAAGCGCGGTATTTTGGCGTGCGTTCTGCGATGCCGATCAAGATGGCTTTAAGATTGTGTCCGGAAGCAAAAGTCATCCGTGGCGACTACGAAAGATATTCAAAATTTTCCAAAGAAGTCACCGAAATTATTCAGGGAAAAGTTCCCATTTTAGAAAAAGCCAGCATCGATGAATTTTACATGGATCTCTCCGGCATGGACCAGTTTTTTGGATGTTACCAATGGACAAAAGAGATCGCAGATTCCGTCACGAAAAATACCGGTTTGCCTATCAGTTTTGCTTTATCTACGAACAAAACCGTTTCCAAGATCGGAACCGGAGAATCGAAACCTGTTGGAAGATTAGATATTCCGGCTCAAAATATAAAATCTTTCCTAAATCCCTTATCGGTACGAAAAATCCCAATGGTTGGAGACGTCACTTTTCAATTGCTTTCCCGAATTGGGATAAGAAAAATAGAAACTTTAGCCGAAATGCCCGTTTTGGTTTTGCAACAAATGATCGGTAAAAATGGCGCCGAACTCTGGAAAAAAGCCAACGGAATAGACCTTAATCCTGTCATTCCGTATTCCGAAAGAAAATCACTCTCCAAAGAACATACATTTACAAATGATACGATGGATCTATTCGAATTGAAAAGACTCATTTCTGAAATGGCAGAATCTTTAGCCTATCAACTTCGACAGGAAAAATGGCTGACTTCTACCGTTGTTTTAAAAATCCGGTATGCCAATTTCGACACCGAAACCAAACAGTGCAAAATCTCCTATACTTCCATTGATCACACTTTGTCAAGAGTCGCGCTTGATTTATTTGAAAGACTCTACACGCGAAGAATGCGGCTGCGATTGATTGGTTTACGATTTACGAATCTCGTTCACGGAACCTACCAAATGAACTTATTCGAAGACAGCGAAGAACTCATGAATCTTTACCAAGCGATGGATCGCATGAAAAACCGCTTCGGCAAAAATGCTTTGGGACGAGCCTCGGGGTTTGAGTTGGTTGCTGTTTAACCACAAATCGAAGATTCACTGATTCCATTAAAAACAATAAATAAGAAGAAGTAAAAGTCACAAAAGTTTTCGTACTTTTTTTAAATACTCAAAAGTCCAAAAAAGGTGTTGCGTATTTTAATTTCCATAGAAAATTTTAGAGTTGTTTTAAACTTATTCAAACACATAAGTCACATAAGATTTTTAGAATAATCAGCTGAATAATAGAACACATCAGATGAAAATCTTTTTTTTGACCTAGGAAACGGAGCCGTTAAGAAAATTAAAATTTGAGCCGTAAAGAAACTTCAGGTGTTTGAAGTCTCGTCCTGAAGACGAGACAAGTTCGGAAGTTTTAGGATTAAATTCTAATTTTTAGGTGAGTTTCCAGTCTTGAAACCGAAGATTCGCCGATTCAAATAAAAATATTAAAAATCAGAGAGGCAATTTTGGTTCTTTTGTTTCAAGACAAAAGAATGAAGAAGAATATAGTTATGCTCTAAATTCTCATTTAGAATTCATTTTTTAAAATCTGTTGTGATTATATTTTTAATGACAATCTGTTTAAACACTTGAATTATTTCATTTTAAAATCTAAAATTTATAATCAATAGCGTGTTCCTTAATTCCCACACTTTCCACAGCCTCCGTTACGGCACTTTATCAGTTGAAGAACTGGTGAAGCAAGCCGTCGATTTTGGTGCAAGAGAATTGGTTTTGACCGATATTAATACCGTCACCGCGATTTATGATTTTAAAAAAGAATGTGAGAAGTTTGACATTAAACCGATTGTTGGCGTAGAAATTCGAAAGGAAAACCAACTCCTTTATATTACCATCGCCAAAGATGAAACCGGAATTGCAGAGATCAACCGTTTACTCACCAATCACAATTGCGAGGGTGCAGCACTTCCGCAAGTTTCGCCTGATTTTAAGAAAGTATTTGTGATTTATCCGCTTCAAAATATTCCAGAAATTTTAAAGGAAAACGAATTTATTGGAGTTCGTGCAGAAGAATTGAATCTTTTAATTCGGCCTCAATGGAAAAAATTTTTAGATAAAATGGTCGTTTTGCATCCGATTACTTTTAAAACAAAAAAAGAATTTAATCTTCATAAAATTTTAAGAGCCATTGACAAAAATACTTTGATCTCAAAACTTTCGGAAAGTGATTGTTGTTCAGCAAATGAAATTTTTCAGCCCGTAGAAATAATTGCAGAGCAATTTAAAAATCACCCGAAGATTATTAAGAATACCCAATATATTTTAGATCAATGTTCCTTTAATTTTGATTTTAAAACGCCCAAAAATAAAATCCATTTTACGCGAGATAAAAAAAATGACGATGCGCTTTTAAGAAAATTCGCCTACGATGGGTTGGAAAAAAGATATCCTGAAAAATCAAAAGAGGTCATCGAACGTATTGAGAAAGAACTGAAAGTCATCACCGAAATGAAATTTTCAGGCTATTTTTTGATCACTTTGGATATTGTGAAATACAGCATAAGTCGAGGTTTCCTACATGTTGGACGTGGAAGTGGCGCAAATAGTATCGTTAGTTATTTACTTGGCATTACAGAGATTTGTCCCATTGAACTCAATCTTTATTTTGAACGATTTCTAAATAAGAACCGAAACAATCCACCCGATTTTGATATCGACTGGAGTTGGCGGGAACGCGATGAAATTCTAAAATATATTTTTGAACGCTACGGAAAAGATCATGTGGCTTTTTGCGGAACGAATGTCGAGTTTAAATATCGTTCGATTTTTCGGGAAGTTGGGAAAGCTTTTGGTTTACCGAAAGAAGAACTCGATGTTTTGGCGAAAAATCCTATGGCAACTCACGATGATAATAAAGTCGTAAAACTCGTTCAGAAGTACGGAATGTTGCTTGAAAAATTCCCGAATCAAAGAAGCATGCATTCCTGTGGAATTATTATTTCCCAGGAACCGATCACCAATTACACCGCTTTGGAAATGCCGCCAAAAGGTTTTCCCATCGTGCAATTTGATATGAATGTGGCGGAAGATATTGGATTTGAAAAGTTTGATATTCTTTCTCAGCGCGGATTGGGAACGATTAAAGATACTTTGGATCTCGTCAAAAAAAATCAGGGAATTACCATCGATATTCAAAATACGACTCTTTTTAAAAATGATAAAAATTGCAATGATTATTTAAGCATCGGCAAAACAATTGGGTGTTTTTATATAGAAAGTCCGGCTATGCGTGGTTTGCTTCGAAGATTGAAATGTGAAGATTATAAAACTTTGGTCGCGGCGTCTTCGATTATTCGTCCGGGTGTGGCAAAAAGTGGCATGATGAAGGAATATATTTTCCGACACAATAATCCCACGAAGTTTGAATATTTCCACGACGTGTTTAAAGAACAACTCGGCGAAACTTATGGGATTATGGTTTATCAGGAAGATGTGATTAAAATCGCTTTACATTTCGGCGGTGTTTCTGCAGACGACGGCGATGTTTTAAGACGCGCGATGAGTGGAAAAAGTCGGTCGATTCAAAAGTTGCAAGAAGTGCAGGAGAATTTCTTTAAATCCTGTGCGGAACAAGGTCATCCGGAACAATTATCCAAAGAAGTGTACCGACAGATCGAATCGTTTGCGGGTTACTCTTTTTGCAAGGCTCACTCCGCGTCTTATGCTGTAGAAAGTTATCAAAGTTTATACTTAAAGGTTTATTATCCGATTGAATTTATGGTTTCTGCCATCAATAATGGCGGTGGTTTTTACCGGACCGAAGTGTACGTTCATGAATGCAGAATGGGTGGTGGAAAAATTCATAATCCTTGTGTGAATAAAAGTTTGTTTGAAACGACGGTTTATGACGAAGATGTTTTTTTAGGTTTCATGCATATTGAAAAACTCGAAAGCAGGATCGCTAATTTTATTCCTGAAGAAAGAATGAAAAATGGAGCGTATAATTCTTTGGAGAATTTCATCAAACGTGTTCCAGTTGGGATTGAAACGTTGCAGACCTTGATCTTTGTTGGTGCTTTTCGTTTTACGGGAAAACCTAAAAATGAATTGTTGATTGAAGCGAGATTACTCATGATCCATTTTAAACCTGAATATCGATTGCCGACTTTTTTTGAAACGCCCGTTCAGGAATATCAACTTCCAGTATTGAATAGAAACCGGTTTGAAGATGCTTTTGATGAAATAGAAATCCTCGGATTTTCCGTTTCCTGCAGTCCTTTTGATTTGTTACAGACGAAATACCGCAGTATCATCATGGCAAGACATTTACCGCGGCATCATAAACGACAGGTGAGAATGTTGGCGTATTTAATTTCGCGTAAACACGTTCCAACGAAAAAAGGAACTATGTTTTTTGGAACCTGGATCGATACGGAAGGAAACTTTTTCGACACGGCTCATTTCCCGGATAATTTGCAAAAATATCCTTTTCAGGGTGGCGGTTGTTATTTGTTGTTGGGAATGGTGGAAGTTGATTTTCATTTCCCAACAATTACGATTTTCAAGATGGCAAAAATGCCTTTTATTCCGGATCCACGTTATGCGGAAGATCAAGAAAAAAGTTATGAAGTACACAAAAAAATTAATGAAGATGTAAGCATGACGACCAGAAATCCTTATCCGCAGGAACATGAGATTGGGTTGCCGCGAAATAAAATGGTGGTGAAGTAATTTCTCTATTGAATAGTAAAAGTAATTTTTCGTCCAAGTCCCAATTCAATCAATTTATAAAGTGTTGAAAGTTGAATGTCGCTATGTCCATTTTCGATTCTGGAAATGAAACTTTTTTTAGCACCGATTTTGTCCGCCAATTGTTCTTGGGTCATGTTTGCCAGTTTTCTTTCCTCTTTAATTAACGCTCCAATTGCAAAAGATTTGGCTTTGATTTCAAAGTTAGTTCTTGCTTCTGTACCTATTTTACCGTGTCTTTTATCAAGATGTTCGGCGAAGTTTTTTATATTTTTATTTTCCATTATTTATTCTTTACCTCGTTAAAATATTCCGCCATTATTTTCTCTGCCTTATTTAATTCTTTGGTTGGAGTTTTCTGACTTTTTTTCTGAAAACCATTAAAAAGGACTACTAAATTTCCTTTGTCTAAACAACAGAATATAGATATTACTTTCATATTCAATCCTGACTTCGAAAAGATCTTTTACCCCTTCAATACTTTTAAAAAATTTAGCAGGAACTCTCTCAAGAATAGTGATCATAAAAAGAACTTCGTCAATTTTGTCTTTTACTTTATCGGTAAGGGTTTCAAAAAACTCGTCAAAGTAGTGTTTATAAAAAACGATTTCTCTAATTGTTTCAATACGCAAAGTTAACTAATAATGGAACAATATCAAAACGGGGTAGGATTTTTTTCATCTAAAATTTTTGCTTATTGAAATCATCATTACTACGAAGATTTATATTTTCGTAAAGACTTTGAGGATAATCCCTAAATTTGTTTAAAACTTTATGCGATGAAATCTACACGGGAAATTTTCAAAAATAATCCTTCCTTACTCCAAGAACCTGAAGTGATCGAACTTTTGGAATATTGTGGGGACCTGGAAACCGAAATTATAGAATTTAAATTTGAGAAATCGAACAGCAAAGAATTAGCAATGATCGATATGCTGCAAGAAGTCATAAAAGGATGCAATGACCTGGAAAAAGAACAGATGGAACATGACCGTTTCGGGTATGAGGCGCCGCAATATCAGAAAGCAATTTTAAGTTTGAAAAAATATATTTTGGACCGCTGCAGAGATAAGAAAATCTGGTTATAAGATGTATTGCGTTACTGCTTAGTTTTAAATTAATTAAGGTTTTTTTTATTCTAAATACTTCTTCAAATTCTCCACCGCTTTCAAAATCGTTTCCTCTTTTTTCGCAAAACAAAATCTCACATTTCCTGTACTTTTCTGATCATGATAAAATGCGGAAACCGGAATGGTGGCGACTTTTGCTTTTTCCGTCAACCAAACGGCGAAGTCTTTATCTGAAAGCTCCGAAATGTTTTTGAAACTGAGAATTTGAAAATAGCCAGCTTCAGCTTTTTCATTTAAAGTAAAAGGTAAATCTTGGATTTCATTGAGGAAAAAATCTCTCTTTTGTTGCATGAGTTTGATGTTCTTCTTAGGATCAAAAACTTCGAGATATTTGGCTAAAGCATATTGAGCCGGAGCATTTACACTGAAAGCAAGATATTGATGAACCCGACGATACGCTTCGGAAAGTTCGGGAGAAGCTAAAATATAACCGACTTTCCAACCCGTGATGTGAAACATTTTCCCAAAAGAAAAAATACTGAAACATCTTTCCCGAAGTTTTGGATGATGAAAAGCGCTGTAAAATTCTCCTCCATCGTAAGTCAGAATATCATAAACTTCATCTGAAATAACGACAATTTCGGTGTTTTCCAGAAGATCAGAAAGTTGATCCCAATCTTCTTTTTTCCAGATTTTTCCTGAAGGATTGTGTGGAGAATTAATGATGATCGCTTTTGTTTTTTCCATGATGGCTTTTTTTAAAGTTTCAAAATTTAATTTAAAATCATCATTAAGACTTACAAAAACGGGTTTCCCACCGTTCATTTCGATAGCGGGAACATAAGAATCATAATTCGGTTCGAGAACAATTACTTCATCACCAAAACTAATGACAGAAGCTAATGCAGTATATATTCCATAAGTTGCTCCGGGAGAAATCGTAATGTTTTCCGCAGTGATCGAAATTGGAATTGTTCTCTGCTTATTAAATTCAATAAGGTTTTCAATGAGCAAGGGATTTCCCGACATTGGCGCATATTGATTGAAGTTTTTTTCTGTTCCTTCGCACAGTAGTTTTTTCAAGCGGTCATCAATTTCATAATCTGGAAATCCCTGAGAAAGATTTACAGCCTCATGTTTTTGAGCGAGAGCTGTCATTTCAGAGAAGATCGTATTGTCGGAACCGGAGTGCTTTTTCGGGAGAAACATATTTTAGTTTTTATCAAAATTAGTGAAAAATCCAATGGACTTATCCTAAAAATTAAACTTATCTTTAGGCTTCAAAAATTGATAAATACATGAAAAATTCGAAGTTTCTAATACCCATTATTGCGTTTGCTTTATTACAAAGTTGCGCGGCTAATCTATCTTATTCTGGATCATCTTTTAAAACATCTTACGAGTCGATTACGGCTGCTGATTTGAAAACGAATCTTTATGTGGTAGCATCTGATGAAATGGAAGGTCGTGATACTGGAAGCGAAGGTCAGAAAAAAGCTGGTCGCTATTTGATTGAAC
Organism: Chryseobacterium sp. UYP7; assembly: GCF_056279225.1. Lineage (NCBI taxonomy): Bacteria > Pseudomonadati > Bacteroidota > Flavobacteriia > Flavobacteriales > Weeksellaceae > Chryseobacterium > Chryseobacterium sp. UYP7. The sequence continues at coordinate 259,727 of NZ_JBWBQW010000003.1, read as the reverse complement.
AGTATCAAAAAATGGGAGTTTCTCATCCAAAATCGATGAGTTCTTATTATCAGATCGTACCGAAAGAAGCTTTGATGGGAAGACGCGGAAACTTACCTGAATCTGAGAATATTTTAGCGTTCATCGAAGGTTCTGAAAAGCCGGAAGAAGTAATTGTGATCTCAGCACATTACGATCATTTGGGAATGAGAGATGGACAAATTTATAACGGAGCCGATGATGACGGAAGTGGAACAGTAGCTGTTCTTGAAATTGCAAAAGCTTTTCAAATGGCGAAGAACTCTGGAAACGGGCCGAAACGCTCCATCTTATTTTTACATGTTACAGGAGAAGAACACGGACTTTTAGGTTCGAAATATTACGCAGACAATCCGGTTTTTCCGATGGCAAATACGGTAGTCGATCTGAATATCGATATGATCGGAAGATGCGATCCTGCGAATTGTGGAAAGGATTATGTTTACGTGATTGGATCAGAAATGTTGAGCAAGGAATTAAAAAAGATCAATGTTGCAGCCAACGCTGCTACCGTAAAATTAGAACTGAATTACAAATACGACGACCCAAACGATACGGAAAGATTGTATTACCGCTCAGATCATTACAACTTTGCAAAGAACGGAGTTCCGGTTGCTTTTTACTTTGACGGCATTCATGCCGATTATCACAAACCAAGTGACACACCAGATAAAATTGATTATGTTGCTTTACAAAAACGCACCCAACTGGTTTTTGCGACTGCCTGGGAAATTGCGAATAGAAAAGATCGCATTGTAGTCGATAAGAAGTAGAGACAAGTCGCGACTTGTTCAAGAGCCAAGGTAAAAGGTAAAAGAGCCAAGTGGAAAGTAGAGGAGCGAAATATGTTTCTTTTTACTTTTTACCTGGCTCTTTTAAAAAGTAGCCTCACCGGGAATCGAACCCGGATCTAAAGTTTAGGAAACTCTTATTCTATCCGTTGAACTATGAAGCTTAAGTAGGAGTCAAATTTAAGGAATTTTTTGTGGGAGCGCTATTAGAGCTCAAAGCTCTAACAGCGCTTATGAAAAGAATCCGCTCTTTAGAAGCGGATCCAGTAGATAAGAAGATCTCATTTTTTAGTTAGACATCAAGAAAAAAGCACAGCCGACGGTGCTGTACTTAAATTTTTATACTCAATTTAAAAGTAATTTATATTTTTGGAAAAAGAAAATTGTCTTCATTTCAATTTTTATCTCGAAGTAAAAATAGGAATTAATTGAAGACCAAATGTGAATTTAATGTTAAAATTAACAGCTTACTAACAGTAAATTGTGGATAAGTGCCTGATTATGAACTCTGTTAGCGAAGATTACTGAAAACTTTTATAGATTTCTTCTATTTTATGAAAAAATCTAAATCTTTATTCTAGTCCCGATTGACATGGAAATCCTTTTTGTTTTGGCGACAGCCCAAACAAAAAGATTGGAATAGAAAGCGGGTGTGATCTTCGGAAGAGATATCAATTTTCTTACTCCTAAAAAGAAAATTAAATTGCATCTAAAGTTTCCAGAAAATCGTTTGCGGTTTTTAAGTGAGATTTCTTTTTCTCTTCATCCATTTTTTGAAAAGAATAATGCATCATGGAGACGCGTGGATTTTTTTTGAAAAATTCTTCATGAGTTCCGACAAACCGCCAAAACAATCCGTCCCAAATTTTTTCCCAGTCGGCAGTTGCGTAATCACTCATTTTTTTAATGTAATTGGAACCGCTTAAATAGGGTTTCGTCGCAAAAGTCCCACCGTCGGCAAACTGACTCATTCCGTAAATGTTCGGAACCATTACCCAATCGTACGCATCGATGAAGAGTTCCATAAACCATTTGTAAACTTCTTTGGGATTGAATTCGCAGAGCAACATGAAATTTCCTAGAATCATCAAACGTTCGATGTGATGGCAATAGCCGGTTTTTAAAACTTTCTTAATGGTTTCATCGACGGGTGGAATTCCGGTGGTTCCATCATAAAAACTTTTGGGGATTTTTCGGGTAAAGTTGAAGAAATTCTGAGTGCGGGAAAACCGACCTTTGTAGAGATACATTCCGTGCATAAACTCGCGCCAACCAATGATCTGACGGATGAAACCTTCCAGAGAATTGAGGGGGATTTTATTTTTCTCCGCGAAAATTAGCGTTTGATTAATGACATCGATCGGTTTCAGCAGTCCGGAATTAATCAAAGGAGACAAAATACTGTGATTGAGATAGGATTCTTTTTGCACGATCGAATCTTCATAAACGCCGAAATCGTGGAATCGGTAATCGAAGAATTGTTCCAGCCATTGTTGAGATTCCTGGTGAGTGATAGGGTAGAGCGGATTTTCGGAAACTTCGCCAGGATTGTTGGTGAATTTTTTTTCAGTGTAGTTTACGGCTTCCTTCCAAAGTTCAGAACTTTCGGGAAAAAGAATGGAAGGTGGCGACTGATTTTTTGGATATTTCTTTCTGTTCTCGACGTCGAAAGTCCATTTTTCCCCTTCAGGTTTTCCGTCTTGTGTCATTAAAATATTAAGGCGTATTCTTTCCTGTTTGTAAAATGCCGTTTGAAAGTAGAATTTTTTTTCTGGGTTGAAGAATTCAGCTAAATCGCTTTTGTTATTGATGAATTGTGGAGAATCTAAAATATTGAGTTTGATATTTTCGCAAACTTTTTTTAATCTTCGTTCGAGCCAATCATCGCTGGGAGAAACGATATTTATTTCCGTTATTTTTTTCTTTTTAATCTCAGAGTGAAAATTTCTGATATCGGATAATTCGTCATCACTTTCAATGTAAATTATTTCCGCCCCTTTCTTTTCCAAATAAGTTTGAAAAAACTTCATGGTTGCTCTGTGGAAAGCTATTTTCTGCTTATGAAATTTGAATTCTTTAAAAAATAGGTACTCTTCAATTAAATAAATATCACCACCATTTTTAAGCAAAGCATGATTTTCAAATAATTGATTGGGAAAAATGAGGTTGACTATTTTTGACATTGAAATTTATTTTAAGGAAGTATTGAAAATCAGAATAGCAAAACACTTAATTTTTAACGCAAAGAAACGCAAAGATTTCTTTAAAAACCACTGAATTAAAAGCTCGCAAAGGCTTTTCACTTAGCGCAGTGCATTGGAATATTTCAAAGGTAAATTATGCTGAACTTCAAAAATTTAAAGAAATATTATTATTTAATTTGAATCGAGCTCAAATTCGTATTGTAATTCTTTTTTGATTTTTTTCCAGTAGTTGAAAAAGGAGGGGAAATTACCTTCCAAAGTTGAAAGTGATTTTCTCTTTTCACTATTTCCCTGATAAAGATTATTGGTTGGATGTTCTTTGTAATAAATGTTTTCAGTAGAAATAATAACATTTAAATCAGAAAATTCTCCAACAAAAATTTTAAGGTCGGGAATATTTTTAGAAAGATCCAAAGCAAAGTTCAGAACTTTTTGAGAAACAGGATGTTTTTCAAAAAAAGATGGTTCGAGAAGAAGTACTTTTTGAAATTCTTCGTCTTTGTGCCATAAATGATCAAGATTATAATAATTGAATAGCATTGTTTTTTCATTTAAAATTTCGTCAATCTTTGATTGATCCAAAGAAGTTTTTAAAGTAAACTGCTCAGTTTCTTTTAAAATTTCGGGCGTTTTTAAAGTTTCAAATGCTGAGTAATCGACATCTAAAAAGGTATTTTTCTGAGTTCCACCAAAATATTTATTCAGGTTATCCTGATTCGCAACATATTTCTTTTTGGAGAAACTTCCGGCGACCCATTGCCAACTTAAATGATTGCTCGCCAAATCTCCATCTAGTAAATGACTATAAAGCCATTTCGCAGGTTCCGACCAATGACAATGCGCAATGTTACAACAAACGGATGCGAGATACATTCGCAAATGGTTGTGAAGATAACCAGTTTCGTAGAGGGTTTTTATGGCTTCATCTAAAATTTCGATACTAGTTTCGCCTTTTAAAATAGCGGTTGGAATTCCGTGATTTTCTACATTTTCCTGTGATTGTTTAAGATCAGAGAAAATTTGGTCTCCTTCCATTTTCCAGACATTTTGAAAAAAATCGCGCCACGCCAATTCCTGAACTAATCTCTCGACTTCAAACCATTCTAAATTTAAAGTTTTTAAATGCTCAAAAATGTCGCGCGTAGAAATAGCACCTCGGGAAATGTAGGGACTGAGTTTTGTGACTGTGCCGTTTTTGAAATTTCTGGTGATGCCATATTGGATGGGATCAATTTCTTGAATTCTTTTCTGAATGGAGGTAAAATCTGTTGGAAAATCGATGGCAGGATTATTTGATTATTAAAAGATATGTTCCAAAAACAGAACTGGATTAAATTTATAAAATTAATTTGGGTTTACGGAGATCTGTTAGTAAATATTTGAAGTTATGCCTAAAAAAATCCATCTTCAAAAAGGTAGATTTAGTTTAATTATTTTTCTTCGATCATTATTGATTTTCAATTTTTATGGGCATTGAAAAAAGATTGTTTTTTCGATTGCTTTCGAAATATTTATGGTCAGGATCAATCTCAATTTCTAAAAAGTAGTTTCCGTTTTTCATGTCTTTTGGTAAAGTTAAAAACTGACCTTCGTACATTAATCCGTAATAATCATATCCGCCTACTGCGATGCCCTGTTTCATAAGTTCGCAACCAGAATAGTCGCCCAATCCGTAATTTATTAGATCGCTTCCGTATTGTTTTTTATTTATTATACTGTTTTGGTCGTTTTCGTTAAGCATTCCATTTGTAAAAAGGCAATAGCTTACTTTACCTCCTTTTGAAACAATGACTCTTTTCCCATTTATATCTTTCACCAACCTCATTTCAATCCAGTCATCCACATGATAATGTTCGTGTCCCAGCATTTTTTCGTAATAAATAGAACCGGATCTTCTATTTTCAGATATAAATTTGTTTCCTTCCAACGAATATATTTTTTGAAAAAGCGGAAAGCGTTTTTCGGATTTCTGCAAATTGAATTTCTGAGTGTTCATCTGTAAAGTATCTGGAAAAACCTCTAAAGGACCGGAACCGATATTGGCTATGGCAACAGAAATTTTAAGCTGAGAAGGATAATGTTCATCATCTTTTGAAAATTCCTGAAATTGAGTTTTTGTGAAATATGGAACAATGACCAAATCGGGTAGTAATTCTTTTGTTCCAATGTCATTACTGCAAAATTCAGGGGTCAAGAAGTTACAAACTCTCTTACTTTTAATCATTGCGGGCTGATTACCAAACGTTATTTTCACCTCATCCAGAAAACCTTTCTCTTCTGCCTTTAAGTCCTCGATTAATAACTTCCAAGTTCCGTTTGGATTTTGACTGTTGTTGAAATAGGCAAATTGTCCGTCGGGAATGTAGTTTCCAGTGAAAGGATTTTTTCCGGTATTAATTAGTCCATTTTTACCAAATTGAGAAAATTTTGTGTTTATATAATCTTTTCCAGTTAATCCGCCATTTCTGTTGGTCACCCAGGAGGTTGTTCCGTCGGGAGCCTGCAGTTGAATTTTTAAATCACTGGTTCTATTGTGATGAAGCGTTATTTCTACACTTTCCAGACCGAATATTCCGTTAATATTCATTGGTAATCCAGAAACTTCCAGGAGAATTTCTTGGGTAAATGCCTCTTTAAAATTGTCATAGAGTTCTACATTTTTAGCGGTAAATATTTGAGCATTTATATTTATTGATAGAACAAGGCTAAAAAAAACATAAACAGACCCTTGTAGAAAGTGCCTGTTTAAAAGTTTAATTTTCAGTATTTGCATTTGTTTTTAAAATTTACTATAAATCTACCGTAAAACATTTTAAATTTTCTTTTTCACAACAGTTAACATCACGGATTATAATTTTTACGCAAATCTCTGCTCTTAAATCACAACAGTCTAAACCTGTTGTTTGGGGCAATGCCAGAGAGAATGATAAATTTCCTGGCATAGAAATAATTCCAGAATTTTTAAAAACTACTTCTCTATTATCTATCGTTTCTGAATTATTTGAAGCTATTCCCATTAAAGAAAGAAATGCTCTTTGTATGCTGCCCCAAGTTTTTGGAGTGTTTTTGCAAAGGATGCAGTTTTCATTTCCCGTGGAAGAAACTAATCTAAATTCTTCTACCAATAAACGAACTTCAGATACGGGAGTACTGTTATTGATTACAAAATTGGCAGAAACAAGACCGTTTTTATATACAGGATTACCTTGAGAAATTACACTCGCATTCCCACCACAATCACTACACGGTGGAGGACAAACAATTACTAGAGGGATCATGATTGGCGGGCAATTTTTATTACCACATTTAGGCGTTATGGAGATGGTATAACTTCCACAAGACAAACTTTTAATGATGCGTTGATTTAAGTCTAAAGAAGTACCGGTTCCCAAAGATACTGGCTTGCCCGCAGTCATTAATTCATAACTAAAACTTGGGTCGCACGTTCCTTCACATTTATAATGAGGAAATATTACGCCAGTAGATTCACCTTGGTTAAAAATTAAAGGTGGAACGGGAGGAAGTGGTGGAGCAGAAGAATTAACCCACCATTGTTCATTATCGTTAAGAGTAATTGACTCCCAACTGCCACATTCACAAGCTGCACAAACAGCAGGTTTTCTGTAAATTTCAATATCACCAAGTTTTATTTTGTCATAATACACCAAGTTATCATCAGCGTCAATCCATAGTGAAGTTGCTAAAGTGCCACCGGTTGCAGCCATACCCTGAACTCCATAAACTAAATTATTATTACTAGAATATGTACTTACGTAACTATTGTTAATGTAATCTGAAGTAAAGTAAACAGAGGAATTACATTCATAATCTGCATTTGTTTTTAAAATGTTATCAGAATAACTTACTCCACCTACCGCGTTAGTATTGCCTCCAAGAAATCCTGTACAAGAATTGGCGGTTCCAAGCAAAACTCCGGAAGGAAATAGATTTGGTGTATTTATCCAAGTATTTGAACCCAAGGGAATGTTTTCAAATTCTACAACTTTTGAATTGTGCGGAGCGAGCTCGCCAAAACTTTTCCAACTTTGTTGTCCGATCAACATCTTTTTACCATCATTTGTAAAGGCGATATCTGATATCACTGGTAAGTTTACACAGCCCGATCCGTTCCATTGACTAGCAGGCACATTGATGTTTGGGATAGATATTAAAGTTTCTGTTCCGGGAATAAAATTGCCTGTAGCGTCCAGATCGACGGAATAGATTTCGTTATTACCATAACCTCCTGCTAAATTTGTATTATTATAAGTTGAAACTTTGGAATAGTATAATTTCGACAAACTTGCTGAAATTTTACGTATTGCTAAACCGTAGGGTTTTTCATTTACATCGTCATTCGCTCTACCAAATTTGGGATTAAATGCAGGTTGATTACTCCAAAGGGTAGAAGTATTAGTTGCTCCAATTAATCTGTGAATCTCACCTGTTTCAAAGTCAGAAACGTAGATGTTTTCAATTGATCCAAATTTCGCAAATTTCAAATTTCCTAGAGATTTTGAACTATTAGAGGTGCCTGTGCCAGAAATATTATTAAAATCAAAAACGAGCGAATGAGATCCTGCACCAGATGCACTACCGTCGAGTCTCCAAATTTTCCTGAAATTGAGAGCACCAGACCAGCTATAAATCTGTGTAGAAGAAACGTAAATATTCGGTTGTATATTTTCATCCAAAGTAATTCCGAAAACAGTACCAAGTGTTGAACCGCCCCAATTTGGAGCACTCCAGTTGGCGGGTTTGGTTCCAGGAGGTGTCATTGTTGGCGTATTCCAGTTCTGTCCCAGTGGTGCCGTTGCTGTGTTATGAGTTTTAATAATTTGAACTACTTTACCAGTAGAAGCTCCATTAAAACTGCTGTTGTGTGTAATAACACCATCTCCAAATGTTAATGGGAGTTGTCCAGAGCCCTTAAAATTAATTATCAATAAAGCTAAAAAGAATATATATTTAAAATTTGTCATGATTTTAGTTTTTAATATTTTTAATTTAAAATTGCATCTGCAGGATTTCTACGCGGAACCCGTGGATTGTGAATTATTTTGCATTCTCCTCTCTGATAACTATATTCAAAGACCTGACTGCACATTTTACACACCCCATTTTGGTCTCTGTACGTATAGGTATATCTAATTTTAAATTTTATTTTTTCGCAGCAGCATTTCAAAGTAGAAAGTGGTGGCAAACTGATTGAAGTATTAAATGAATATCTATTTGGGTTTGCAAAATAAAGGGTGTGGTGCGTATTTCCAGTAACAGAACCTGTGGTATTTCCAAAAGTGCCAAAAGAATTTCCAGCGCGACCCCCGATAAAGTTTCCCCATTGGTTGCTGTCTCTATCACATTTCATGCATTCATCACTTACTTCTCTACTGAAAAAAATTATTTCTGCTTTTGCCGCTATGATTGTAGATGCAGTTGCAGGATTCATATCCCACCAATTTTGCTGTATGGTTAAAGAATTTCCTGCAATACTATAAGTTGCACCCGGAGTGGGATCTGAATCAAAATCTGCTTTTTGATCACAAAAATCACATATGCAAGACTTTAGCTCTCCCATTTCTGTATCCGTGCTGAGGAGAAAGGTGTTACCAACCTGATGGCCAGAGATAGAAGCGTAAACAGTTCCCGTGTATGTTCCTGTGTAACTAAAATTTCCCGTAAAAGTTTGTATTGCTCCTGAGGCTATGATCAGAGTAGGAGACGGTGAAACTGAAAATCCGCTAACCGTGCCTGTCGAACTTGTAAAGGCGGGAATACTAGTAATGTTGATCGCGTTTGATCCTACATTCTGAACTTTAAATGTATATGAATAATCTCCAAATTTCTCTTTACAATTAGTAGTTAGAGAAATTGTTTTTAGTGCAGATGAAGAAACCATAAAATTACTCATTGCTACTCCACATTCGTTAATAATTACCATCTTATATGCACCTTCCGTTAATTTTCCTTTTTCAATCGTCGCTTCTATGATTGAGCCACTTTGTTTTGAAGAAATTGATATCGGTTTAAATCCTGTTTCTTTTGCCTCCTTCTCAAAACTGTTTGATAGCAGACTCGTACTATACGTATTAAATAGTTCTTTACTATTTTCCTTCTTTGTAAAAAACGTTTTATCATTTGAGATTTTATAAACTTGAATATTTAAGTTTTCTTTTTTAGATCGATTTTCAGTGTTTATTCTTATTTTAATGGGTTCTTCAATATTTTGATTACTTCCATTGTTTGGATATATTATTTTTAAACAGGAAAAATCATCTTTTGATTCTTTCTTAATATAAGTCGCAGTGAAAATATCTTTACCATCTTCATCAGATTCATTATCGTTATTGGTTGCTACCTGCTGCTTAATATTGCTTCTTGATTTATTGATATTAGCTTTTGCAGGTTCGGGTTTTTGTGGATTATCAGCCGAATCAACAGGATTCGTATTAATTTGTTGCTTAATACTACTGCGTGATTTGTTAATATTAGCTTTTGCGGGAGTGGGATTCTCTCCAGATCCATTATTTCCGCCAAAGGAATAACTTAAACCCACACTTGCACTGAAAGCATTATAGGAAGTTTTTACAACGTCACCCGTTACTTTTGTTCCTAGATCAAGTTGCTGTTGCTCATATTGTCCTTCCTGATTGGTCTTTCCCAAAGGAACCAAAGTAGTGACCTGAGTATTTATTTTTGGACCAAAAACATAAGCGCCGTCCGCGAAAATTCCTAAACTTTTAGAGATAAAATATTGCAGTCTTATTTTTGGAGTAATTGCCAAACCACTGGTCTTAGTTTCTGGCAACGTTAATAAATTGTATTCTTTCAGTTTTCCATTGATCTCGCTGGACTGTATAATATTCAACTCATTCTGGGTCATGGAAAAATATTCCGCTAAGATCATCGGCGCAAAAATAAACCGCTCACTAAAGTTGAAATTGACTTGTGGACCACCGCCAAACCGCAAACCAGTCTGTTGAGAACTGGATGTTTTATACGCAACATTTGAAGAAGTCTGTCCAATGATATTAATAGCATTGGGTAACATTACTTCAGGATCACCACTTGCTCCAAAATTGTAAGTACCACCGATGTTAATACCAAAATTTCCACCTTTCACCGTTCCGTCCCAATCTTTTCTGAAAAGAGAAAAAGGAATAAATGCATCTGCACTAATTCCTGATGAATTCAGAACATAAACATCTTTGCTTGTAGAATTAGGCATCGTATTATTGTAACCAATAGACAGACTTCCTCCTTTTACAACGCCATCCCAACCTTTTCTCTGATTATCCTGCGCCTGCAAAATACAAACGGCACTCAGGAAGCAGAACATTACAAATTTTTGTATCGTTTTCATAGTTGTGATTTTTAGTCTTTAATAAATTTTGTTCGGACGGATCCATCATCAGATAAAATCTCAATGAGGTAAGTGCCTTTTGTTAAGATGGAGACATCCAGAATTTCAGAATTTGTTTTGCTGATTTTTACAACTCTTCCCACAGAATCATAGATGATAATACCTCTTATGTTTTTAGCATTTTTAATGATTATTCTATCTGTAGCAGGGTTTGGATAAACTGAAATTTTTTCAGTGCTTATTTCTCCGGTCTGTAAAGTGACGGAAGTAGTGTAGGCAATATTGTCCAGCACAAAATATCTTGCCTGATTTGAAGAAGCAGAAAATTCTACGTAGTAATTTCCCGCAATCGCAATTGGTAAATTTAAGGTCGTGCAGGAATTTGTCGGGGGTAGACCATATATTTGGGTATTATTGCTGCAGCTGGTTCCGCCGTTGTAATAAGCGATGAGGTTACCACTGGTATCTCTAACTCTTACATCTGGACTTCCCATCGGTTGGTAACCCATCATAGGGTCAAACGAGACATTGGTGAAGCTGTACTGAATGGAAAGATTTCCGGAAGGAACAGGGAAAGTCGAAGATTTTAAATAAAAGGTATTGGTGTAAATTCCAGATTGGTTCACTTGCATATACCCGGCTGTAGCACTCATACTGAAGGTTGCAGGACTTATGCTCCATCCGGTCGTGCCGCTGCTGAAATCTCCGTTAGGAACCTGCGCAAAGTTAAAACCACACAGCAGCAGTAAAAGAAATCTAAAACTTTTCATCATTAATTTTTTCTGTAGTGTTTTCATAATCTCAATTTTAAATTGATTTTCATCATTTGTGTTTACAAAGATTATTTTTTTAGGCACAAAAAAAAATCCCTAAAAATAGGGATGAAATAGAGTAGATTTTTTTGGATCAGGTGTTTTTATAGTACCAGGCGATGGCTTCACCCAAAGAGGAAATATGTAGTTTTTCGTAAATATGTTTGGTGTGGGAATTTACGGTAGAATAGCTGACTCCCAATTGATCTGCAACCATTTTGTAGCTGTTTCCCTGCGCCAGAGATTTCAGAACTTCCTGTTCTTTTACTGTTAGAATTTCTATATTTTTTTTTGGAGAAAAATAATCCAGAACACACTTTGCAATAGCAGGATTCATAGCGGCTCCTCCCTGATAAACTTCTTCTATGGCCTGAAGAATTTTCGTTGGGCTGTCGGATTTTAAGATATAACCGCTCGCACCATTAGAAATACTTTCAAAAATTTTATCACTGTCGTCAAAAGCAGTTTGTATTAAAACTTTGATGTGTGGGAATTTGGACTTGATGATTTTTAAACCCTCAATTCCATCTACGATCGGCATGTTAATGTCCATCAACACAACATCTGGCGTAAATTTCATCATTTCTACCAGTACATTTTCGCAGTTTTCTGCATCACCGATATATTCTAAATTATCGCTCAGCGAAATAAGCGCCTGCAAACTGTGGAGACGTTCTTTACTGTCATCATATGCAAAAATTCGGATCATAACGTGGGAAAATTGTTTAGCAAAGTTAGGTGGAAAAGTCCATTTTTTATTCCCTAATTATAGGGAGAAGAAAAATAAGCTTAGTACCGGTTTCATGATAAATTTTCAAAGTTCCGCCCAGTTCTTCAGCTCTGCGCTTCATGTTCGAAACTCCATTTCCTTTTGTTTCCAGGGTCGAAAATCCAACTCCATCATCTTCAATTTCTAAGATATAATGGTCGTGAGTTTTTTGCAGCACCACGCATGCTTCTTTCGCCTGACTGTGTTTTAAAATATTATTCAGTGCTTCTTTACAAATGAGAATGATATTTTTTCTTACTGAAAAATCTGTGATCTGAGCATCGATGGCGCTGTTGATCAAAATTTCATAATGAATATCTGAACTTCCTAAAATTTCGCTCGTTATTTTTTTGATGCGCGTGCTCAGCGTCATGAATTCGTCTTTCGCAGGTTTTAAACTCCAGACGATATCGCCCATATTTTCGGAAATATTTTTTGCCTGTAATTCTATTTTCTTTAAAATTACCTTTGTTTCCGAGGGATTTTTATCAAATAACTTTTGGGCTACCGCACTGTTGATCTGTAAACTGCTCAAAGATGAACCAACGTCATCATGCAGGTCTGCGGTGATTTTCTCTCTTTGGTTCTGCAGATCTTTTTCGTGATTTAATTTTCTCGTTTGACGAAGCGATTTTGTCCGGTTAATGGAGTAGAATAAAATTGCTGAAGTAAGGAAAGAGAGGATGATCCAAAACCAGATCGCTTTGTAAAAAGGGGTTGCAATATCAAATGATATTTTCAGGAGCTGCTCATTTATTTTATTATTTTGGTCAACGGTGCGGATCTGTATTTTATTCAGGCCATTATTGAGTTGAAGTGTTAGAAAATTACCTTCAATATCATTGAAATTATTACTGTTGATGGAGTACTGGAAGTTTTTAAAATGGCCAGTGATGTCAACTCCCGCCAGTTCCAGAGAAATATTATTTTGATCACTTTTCAACTGATAAATTGAATCCAAAGCAACGGTTTTCTCATTGATCTTAACGGATACTAAATGAGCTTTTATTTTTTGGCTGGAAATAATATTTCGAAAAGGAATTTTGGAAACTCCATTATCAGTTGCTGCATAAATGGTATCGTTTTTAAGATCTAAAAAGTTGACCACATTAGAAGTTAGTCCATCCGAGGTGGTCAATTTTGAAATAGAAGTTTTCCCCCGATCTTTATAATTTAAAATGTAAACTCCCGATTTGGAAGCCATCCAAAGTTGCTGATCAATATTTAAGAGGTTAGAGATATTAGTAGGAATTCTTTTATCGCTCAAATATTTTTGTTGGATTTTTTGATCTTCAACTAAAAAGAGATCTCCCTTGTAAGTACTAATCCAAATTTTAGAAGCAGAAAGCGGTTCAAAATGCTGGATCTTATCATTAGCAAATAAACTGTTGGGCACTGCTAACCGAGGTTTATTAGTCGTTACATCGAAGTGGTACAATCCGTCATTGGCCGAAAAATAAAAGGATTGGTCATCGATCTTTTTTACATCTAAGATCCTTTCCTTAGTAAAATTAAGAATCTCATATTGATCCGTCTGCACATTATATTTGATCAACCCACTTGTCGTCCCTAATATTAGTTCCCGTGGATTTAGTTTGGTTGATGATTTTAGACTTAACAAATTGCCTTTATTAGTGTAGAATCTTATTTTCTTCTTAAAATCAATCAGAACTGCCAGGTCAGAAATCACAAGCGTTTTACCGGAAAAAAAATGAATGTTTCTGATCCAGACTTTATTATCTTTTCTTTCTCCGAAGTTATATTTCGCCTCCGATTTACCCTTCTTCACATAGATCTCGCCCTGATAATTTCCGGCATAGAGTTCGCCGGTTTCAGAAAGTTTTGCAGATAAAAAATTAGTAATTGCAGTTTTTGAGTACGACTCTTTTTTAATGGTTTGATTAGAATAATAGACCAAACCATTATTTACAGTGGATACCCAAACGTTGTTCTTTTTATCAATAAAGGCCGTGTTAACATTAAATTCGCTTTTAATTACAGCGCGCAGATTCAGGGTTTCTTCATCGTAAATGTAAATGGTACCAGTATTAGAAATTACGCTCATTTTATCTCCGGAAAACTTAAACCATTTAATGACTTCCGGAACATCAATCTGCAGCATTTCATAATGAAGCGGATCCAGATTATTAAATTTAATCTTTGATACTCCCTTTTCCGCAAAACGATATAAACTACTATTGTTACTGTATTGTAAATAGGAGGTTTCATAATCCCCAAATTTTATTGCTCCTAAATTTTTAGAATTCTGAAAAAACCTGATTGCTGCATAATTCCTATTTCCAACAGGTTGAATTTCATTTTTTACAGTCACCAATCGATTATTCAAATAAAGTTGTGAAAAACTCTGTATCCTTTCCTGCTCGCTGGTTTTTACTTTGTTAATGATTTTCCCTTTGCTAAAGACGAATGATCCAATATAGTTCTGAAAAAATAAATCATTTTCCCGAATGGGATAAGCGACAGTGAAAATTGCGTTGCTTACCTCCGCGACATGTTTGTCATTTTCTAAACAGATAAACCGATTTAGTTTTTCATCAAAATAACTCGGCGCCTGCTTATAACAATTCACCCAAATGGTGCCGTCATTCTGCTTAAATACGTGAATTACATCATTAGAAGGTAAGCCATCTTTTGTGGTATAATTAATAAATCTCTTACCATCAAACCTAGCGATTCCATTATCCGTAGCAACCCAGAGAAATCCATTGTAATCCTGAATAACTTCATAAACCAGATTGCTTGGTAAACCGTCTTTGGTGCTGAAAGTATTGGTGAGATTATAGTTTTGACCATAGAAATTTGGTCCGAAATTCAGAAATAATAAATAGAATAGATATGAGTAGATGTTTTTTATAATGTTTTGAATATGAATAAACTAATGTAATAAAATTATCGCTTCAAATTCAATATTGGAAAATATTCATTTGCAAAAAACTTCAAAATTCCCAAGAGTTATTAGACTTAATTAAAAAGCCAACTCCGAAAAGTTGGCTTAAAGTCTTACGTATTGAATCGAAAATCACATCAATTTCTCCTTCAAATATTGTGCAGTAAAGGAGGTTTTATTTTTTATCAGATCTTCCGGAGTTCCAGTGAAAACGATTTCTCCCCCATGTTTTCCGGCTCCCGGACCAATATCGATAATATAATCTGCCGTTTTAATAATGTCGGGTTGATGTTCAATTACGATCACCGAATGTCCCAGTTCGATTAAGGCCTGTAAAGATTTCAGCAATTTATTAATATCATGAAAATGCAGTCCTGTTGAAGGTTCATCAAAAATAAATAGTGATTTATCCGTCGTTACGCCTTTCACTAAAAACGACGCCAGTTTAACTCGTTGCGCTTCACCGCCGGAAAGGGTAGAGGAGCTTTGCCCCAACTGAAGATAACCCAAACCAACTTCCTGCAAAGGTTTCAGCTTTGTAACAATTTTATCCTGTTTATTTTCTTTAAAGAACTCCAGAGCTTCATCTACCGTCATGTGAAGAATATCCGAAATATTTTTCTCGTCGAATCTAATTTCGAGGATTTCTTCTTTAAAACGCGTTCCGCGACAGGTTTCACATTCGAGTTCAATATCTGCCATAAACTGCATGGATACGGTGATTACACCTTCTCCTTTGCAATCGTCGCATCTTCCGCCGTCCACATTAAAAGAGAAATGTTTTGGCTTTAAATTTTGAATTTTTGCTAATTTCTGTTTCGAATATAGATCGCGAATATCATCGTAGGCTTTCAAGTAAGTTACCGGATTCGAACGGGATGATTTCCCGATCGGATTTTGATCGATGAGTTCGATATTTTTAATGAGTTTCGCTGGAAATTCAACAGAATCGTAATCTCCTTTTTTACCGCCCATTCCCAGTTGAATCTGAATTTCATTGGTCAGGATCTCTTTCATTAAAGTTGATTTTCCGCTTCCTGAAACTCCTGAAATAACAACGAGACATTCCAGCGGAATATCAACATCAATATTTTGTAAGTTGTTTTGGCGGGCGCCTTTAATATGAATCCATTCTTTCGGTTTTCTGCGGCTTTCCGGAACTTTTATTTCTAATTTTCCGGTTAAATACTGCGCCGTTAAAGAATCTGAATCTTTCAGTTCCTTAAAATGACCGGCAAAAACCAGGTCGCCGCCTAAATAACCAGCTTCGGGACCAATATCAACAATATAATCTGCAGCTTTCATCACATCTTCATCATGTTCGACCACGATAACGGTATTTCCCAGATCGCGCAGATTTTTCAATACTTCAATTAAGTTTTCAGTGTCTTTGGAATGCAGACCGATCGAAGGTTCATCTAAAATATAAATAGATCCAACCAAAGAACTTCCTAAACTTGTCGCCAGATTAATTCGCTGACTTTCGCCACCGGAAAGCGTGTTCGACGTTCGGTTGACGGTTAAATATCCCAATCCCACTTTCTCTAAAAATGCTAGACGAGTGGTGATTTCGTAAAGCAAACGTTTTGCAATTTCCGCATCATGTTTGTTCAGTTTTAAGGATTTTACGAGTGGTAAAAATTCATCGAGCGGAAGTTCGATCATGGACTGAATATTGTGTCCATCGATCTTCACCCATTTCGTTTCTTCGCGCAAACGCAACCCTTCGCAAGTGTGACACAAGGTTTTCCCGCGATACCTGGAAAGCATAACGCGGTACTGAATTTTATATAAATTTCCCTCCAGCATTTTGAAGAAATTATTGATCGAAGGAAAACTTTTTGTTTCATCGCCTTTCCATAAATAATTTTTTTGCTCTTTTGTCAGTTGAAAATAAGGTTTGTGAATCGGGAAATTTTTATTTTTCTTGATGAAATCTTTCTTCCATTCGCTCATACTTTCACCGCGCCAGCTTGCCACAGCATCTTCGAAAACAGAAAGATTTTTATTTGGGATCACCAGATCTTCATCAATTCCAATTACTTTTCCATAACCTTCACATTCCGGACAAGCGCCGTAAGGATTATTAAAACTGAAAAAGTGAACATTCGGCTCCATAAATTCAATACCGTCGAGCTCAAATTTATTAGAGAATTCTGTGATTTTATTGCTTTCAATATTTTTTAAAGAGCAGTAACCGTGACCTTCATAAAAAGCCATTTGAATAGAATCTGCCAGTCTTTGCAGAAAACTTTCGTTTTCTTCATAACTGAAACGGTCTATAACCAACTGAATTTGCATGTCCTTTTCCGGCACGAAACCGAAACTCTCCAGATCTTCAATTCCTGCCACATTTTGATTAACTTCTAATCTTGTAAAACCAGAAACCTTCAACGTTTTTAGAAGTTCAGAAAACTGAGCCACTTCAAAATTCAAAGGACTTCTCAATAGAAAAGTCTGATTTTCATTTTTCTTGATGAAGTTAATAACGTCGGTAACTGAATCTTTTTTTACTTCCTGTCCGGAAACCGGGGAATAAGTTCGGCCAACTCTGGCGAAAAATAATTTTAAATAATCGTAAACCTCTGTAGAAGTTCCAACGGTAGAACGGGGATTGGACGAAATCACTTTCTGCTGAATCGCGATCGAAGGCGCTAAACCTTTGATATCATCTACTTTAGGTTTTTCTAATTTTCCGAGAAATTGCCGCGCATAAGAACTCAGACTTTCTACATATCTTCGCTGTCCTTCGGCGTAAATCGTATCAAATGCGAGGGATGATTTTCCGCTTCCCGACACTCCTGTGATCACAATGAGTTTGTTCTTCGGCAGAAGTACATCAATGTGTTTCAGATTGTTAAGGTGCGCGTTCTTTACGAAAAGTTGTTTCTTTATATCGATTTCGGTCATTGTAGGCATGGGTAATATTGAGACTTACAAAAATACAGATTTTTTAAAAGAAAATTTTTAATATTATTCACAATAAAATTTGGATTGTATTGATTTTTTTTTAATATTTGTACAACAAATAAGTAATAATATCATGAAAAAACTATTCAATGATTTGATTACACATTTGATGAGAAAAAGATAAAATTTTAAATGCTAACATTTAATTAAGATGCAACTCCACAAAGTTGCATTTTTTTGTTTTTCATATTAAAAAATTCTGAGAGAAAATCCTTTGTTAATTGGTTATTTCTAAACTATTTTTGCCGCTGATTTTAAAGGAAACCTTTAGTCCGTCGGAATTATTATTTAAAAATAGAAAAATGAGAAAGGGAATTGTTGGAGTTTTGTTTTTAGGAACACTTGTAAATTTTTCTGCGCAGGAAAAAGAAAGTAATATCTCGGAAGTCACCGTTTCGGGAAAATTACTGGAAATGCCGCTGAAAAAAGTCAACGAAAATATCACCGTTATTTCTAAAGAGGAAATTCAAAACTCACCATCTAAAAGTGTTGAAGAACTTCTTGCTCAAATTACAGGCTTCGATATTCGCAGACGTGGTGGAAATGGTGTTCAGGCAGATATTTCTTTGCGTGGAAGCAGTTTCGAACAGGTTTTAATTCTGGTGAACGGCGTTCGAATGAATGATTCGCAAACAGGTCATAATACCATGAGTCTTCCGTTTGATCTGGCTTCCGTAGAAAAAATAGAAATAGTGAAAGGTCCTGCAGCAAGACGTTTTGGACAAAATTCTTATGCCGGCGTCGTGAATATTATTACAAAACCCAGTTCAGATGAAAACGTAATTATTTCTGGAAGTGGCGGCGATTTTGAAACCTATTCTCTAGGGATTGGAGCTAATTTTGGGAACGAGAAATTTGCGAATTTTGTACAGGCCAGTTCTTCAAATTCAAGTGGATATCGTTATAATACTGATTACAAGATCAACAATATTTTTTACCAAAACCAATATCAGTTAGAAAATGGCTCGGTGAAATTTCAGGCGGGAATTCAGGAGAAAAAATTTGGCGCAAACGGTTTTTATTCTTCACCAAAGGCAATTGATCAATATGAAGAAACGCAGGCTTCCATAGTGAGTTTGGGTCTTAATAAAAAGTACAGTAAGTTCAATATCAATTCAAATATTTACTGGCGACGCGGGCAGGATCTGTATTTATTTAACAGAGAAAAACCCGAAATTTACCGCAACATGCACATCGGAAATAATATCGGCGGCGAAATTAGCGGATCTTACAATTCCAGTTTAGGAATAACTGGAGTTGGGGTCGAATTGCGGAAAGAATTTCTGGCGAGCAACAATTTAAGTTCTCGGGAAAGATTGGTAACGCAGGTTTTTCTGGAACATCATTTCTCTTTTTTTCAAAACAAGTTTAATATATCTCCCGGAATTTCCTGGGCAAATTATGATCAGGAAGGCGATTTTTTCTATCCAGGTTTAGATGTTGGCTTTGATTTGAACGACCATCACAAAATCTACGGAAACATTGCAAAAGTGAGTAGAATTCCAACTTTTACAGATCTGTATTATGTGAGTAAAACAGAAGCCGGAAATCCAAATTTATTGCCGGAAGATGCTTTATCTGCCGAACTTGGTTATCGTTTTCAGAAAAGTAATTTTCTGGCAAAGATCAGCGGTTTCCTTCGTAATTCTGAGAACTCGATCGACTGGGTCAAAGAAAATGCAGACGCGGTCTGGAAAGCTGAAAATATTGGTAACATCGAAACGAAAGGGATTGAAGTGGAGTTCGGACAGAATTTCAATTCCTTCCTAAAATCCTATTCTGTGGGTTATACTTATTTGGATAGCAAAGCTTTAGAACCGACGAATTTAATTTCCAGATACGTCATGGAAAATCTGAAACATCAGTTCGTGGCTAAACTGGAAAATACCTTTTTCAAAAAATTTACGAATCAATTGGTTTACAGATATAATGAGCGAGTAACAACGGGAAGTTATCAGCTTCTGGATGAAAAACTGAGTTATGATTTCAAAAATTTGAATTTATACGTTTTAGTCAACAATATCACCAACTCCGACTACACGGAAACTTTTGGAGTTCCAATGCCTAAACGTTGGTTTCATGTAGGATTTACGTATAAAATTGGACTTTAAAGAGCGAAAATAAAAACGATGTTTTATTCGATGCATTTTATTATTTTCGCAACATGAAAAAAAGGATCACTGCGCTTTTTATAGTTCTACTCTTTTGTAAAGGCTGGTCGCAGCGGGAACATGTATCAAGTTTCAGTACGATTTCTGTTACCTATAAATTTCACCCGAAATTTTTTCTTTTTGCGGAAGGTCAACTCCGTGGCATTGAAGATTATTCCTATCCGGATTACTACGAAATAAAAGGAGGAATTGGTTATAATTTAACTAAGAATCACAAACCTTTCATAGGAATTGGGCGGTACGGAAATTACAAAAATCACTTGATGGACAAGGAGGAATTCCGGATCTGGTTGCAGGATGTCGTTGATTTAAAAGCAGGAAAATTTAAATTTGAAAATCGAGTCCGCGCCGAGAAAAGCTGGTTTTACGAACCTCAAAAAGATCTGAATTCCGATCGGATCCGTTTAAGATACCGCCTAAATATTTCCGTTCCGCTGAATGCAGAATCTGTAAAACCTGGAACTTTATTCGCCAACGTTTACGATGAAGTTTTTTTTATTGTTACTGAAAATCCTCTGTTCGCAAGAAATAGAGTTTACGGCGGTTTAGGTTATCAAATTGATGAAAATTTTGGAATTGCTTCCGGTTATCTTTGGCAGCGCGAATTTGGAAAATCGGGAAATAAAAATTTGCATTTTTTATATTTGGCTCTGAACATTACCATCGATGGTTCCGACGATAAGCATTATCATTTTCCGGGCGCAGATTAGGTGTTGATAACTTTTCTTAAATTAAAACTTTAATTTGTTGGTTTGTTTCCTTATTTTGCTTCAAATTCCTATATTTGTCAAAATATTTTTTTATAGGAAACAACGGCGTTTCAGTGGACTTTAAAAAAAAATAAAAATTAAAGAATGAAATTTATTGTTACAAGTGGAGAATTACAGAAGGCATTGAACACAGTGAGTGGTGTGATTTCCAGTTCTCAATCGAGACCTATTCTCGAAAATTACCTCTTTGAGCTTGATCAAAACAATCTAAAAATAACAGCTTCCGATGGGGAAACAACTTTGGTGACAACCCTGGAAGTGAAATCTGATGATAGCGGAAAATTTGCAGTTCCTGCGAAAATATTTCAGGATTTTGTAAAAACATACAATGAGCAGCCGCTAACTTTATCGGTAAAAGATTCTGCCGACGGAAACGGAAGCTTATTAGAGATTTTAGACGAGAAAGATAATTTTGCAGTTGCGCTGGATAATGCTGAAGATTACCCGGAACTTCCCGAATTTGATGCTTCCCAAAGTGTAAAAATTGCTGCCGGAGTTTTATCTGAAGCTTTATCCAATACTTTATTCGCAACAAGCAATGATTCTTTAAGGCCTGTAATGACGGGAGTTTTATTTCAATTTAAAGAAGACGAGACTAACTTTGTTTCTACAGATTCTCACCGTTTGGTTGTTTATAAAAGAACGGATCTGGTAAATGCAGAACCGATCGAATTTATTATGCCGAAAAAACCTTTGGCAATTTTCAAAAATATTTTAGCAAATTCTAATGAAGAAGTTCATATTGAATTTAACGAGAATATGGCGAAATTCACCTTTGGAAACAATACCTGGATCTGTCGTTTGATCGACGGAAAATATCCAAATTACACGGCAGTTATTCCGAAAGAAAATCCAAACGTTCTAACCATTAATAGAAATCTATTGTTGAGTTCGATCAGAAGAGCTTCGATCATGTCTAACAAATCTACGAATCAGGTGCGTTTTAAATTGTCTGGTAATATTCTTCACCTTCATGCAGAAGATACAGAATATGCGAACAAAGCAGACATGCAGATTCCTTGCGATTACAATGGCGAAGACATCAATATTGGTTTCAGTTCAAAATTCTTAACTGAAATGTTGTCTGTATTAAGTTCAGATGATATTACGATGAAGATGTCCCAACCCAACAGACCGGGAATTATCGAGCCTGTTGACGGATTAGAAGATGAAGAGAAAATCTTAATGCTTTCGATGCCGGTCATCGGAATGTAAAAAGGAACATCACATTATAAAATACCAATTGAGATTCAAATTATTTGAATCTCAATTTTTTTTTAACCTTCGAAATCACGATATTTGCAACATTCTAAATTTGAAGCGAGCGTTTCTTATTTTGAAATCTAACATCAGAAATGAACATCAAAAATGAAAATCTCTAATAACTGGCTTAAAGACTTTATTAAAACAGATTTAAAATCCGATAAGATCGGAGAATATCTAACCGATATTGGTCTTGAAGTGGAAGGTATCGATCGATATGAATCCGTAAAAGGAAGTCTGGAGGGAATTGTTGTCGGTAAAGTTTTGACTTGCGAACAACATCCAAATGCAGATAAATTAAAGATCACGACAGTTGATATCGGCAACGGAAAAATATTGAACATCGTTTGTGGCGCACCGAATGTTGCTGCCGGACAAACTGTTCCCGTTGCAGTTGTTGGAACAATTATTCACAAGGGTTCTGATTCTTTTCCGATTAAAGAAGCCAAAATTCGGGGCGAAGTTTCGCAGGGAATGATCTGTGCCGAAGACGAAATGGGCTTGAGCGAAGATCACGGCGGAATTATGATCTTAGATGAAAATAAATTTGAGGTCGGCAAAAATTTTGCAGATTATTTTGATCTTTCTAATGACGAAGTTTACGAAATCGGTTTAACGCCAAACAGAACAGATGCGATGTCACATTACGGTGTCGCACGTGATTTGAATGCCTTTTTGGTTTCCAATCAAATGAAATCTGACTTCGAAAAATCTGCGTCGAAAACATTAAATATTGAAGGAAATACCGATTTTCAATTAGAAGTTGAAGATTCAGAATTATGTCCGAGATATATTGGAGCCGTAATAGAAAACGTTACAGTTGCAGATTCTCCGGCCTGGTTAAAAGACCGTTTGAAAGCGATCGGTTTGAGCCCTATCAATAATATTGTAGACATTACGAACTATATTTTGCATGGTTTCGGTCAGCCGCTTCATGCTTTTGATGCAGATAAAATTGCCGGAAAAAAAGTAAAAATTGGAGTCAATGCAGCCGGAACTAAATTCACAACTTTAGACAATATTGAAAGAACTTTGAACGGTTCTGAAATTATGATCAAAGATGGCGACGATCAGCCGATGTGCATTGCAGGAGTTTTCGGTGGACAAACTTCCGGCGTTTCTGAAAATACAAAAACCATCTTTTTAGAAAGTGCTTATTTTAATCCAATTGCCGTTAGAAAAGCGGCCAAAGCACACGGTTTAAATACTGATGCTTCTTTCCGTTTCGAACGTGGAGTAGATCCTAACAGTACGAGAATAGCTTTGACTCACGCAATTTCGATGATCGAAGATCTGACAGGAGGAAAATTAGCCGGACCGCTTTTAGAGCATTATCCGAAGAAATTAGAAGATCATTATGTGATTTTAAGATTCTCGAAAGTCGAACAGATTCTCGGAACGAAAATTCACAGAGAAAAGATAAAAGAAATTTTAAAATCATTGGAAATTGTAGTTCTTAATGAAATTCAGAATGGTTTAGAATTGTCTGTTCCGGCATACAGAGCCGATGTAACCCGAGAAATTGATGTGATTGAAGAAATCCTTCGCATCTACGGTTATAATAAAATTGATTCGCCACAAAAATTTTCTTTCAGCCCGGTGAAATTAAGTTTTGATGATCAGGATGCTTTAGAAAATTCCTGGGCGCTGACTTTACAAAGCAACGGCTTTAATGAAGTAATGAATAATTCGCTTACTTCTGTAAAGGACGAAATGAACGCAGTAAAGCTTTTAAATCCTTTAAGCGGCGATCTTGCATTTATGAGAAAGTCTTTGTTAGAAGGACTTTTAGAAAATGCTGATTATAATATCAAAAGAAAAAATCAGGATATCAAGTTTTTTGAACTTGGAAAGATTTACCATAAGAAAGAGAAGTACGAAGAAAGAAAACAGTTAGCGCTTTTAGTTTCTGGCAGAAATAATTCTGAAAACTGGTTACAACCGAAATCTGCTACCGATTTCTATTATTTAAAATCTTACGTAAAGATTCTTTTGGATAAACTCAATTTTAAAATTGAGGAAAAGTACTTAGAAGATGAGCGTTTCTCTGATGCTTTAGAGTTTATTTCGGAAGGAAAAACGATCGCAAGATTAGGAAAAGTTTCTCCGGAATTATTAAAAGATGCCGATATTGAGCAAGATTGTTTCTATGCAGAAATCGAATTGGAAAACTGTCAGCAACTTCGTTCAAAAGAGAATTTGAAATTCGTTGATATTCCGAAATTTAATAAGATCAGACGTGATCTGGCTTTATTGCTGGACAAGAATGTGACTTACGCAGAACTGTATAAAACAGCAAAGAAGAATCCATCAAAGTATCTGAAGAACGTCAATCTTTTCGATGTTTATGAAGGAAAAAATCTTCCGGAAGGCAAGAAATCTTACGCTTTAAGTTTCGAACTTCTGAATGAAGAAAAAACCTTGGAAGAAAAAGATATCACAGAGGTAATGAATTCCTTGATCAAGACTTTCCAGAAAGAGTTTGCAGCGGAGTTAAGATCTTAAACGAAACTATTTTACTTATTAAAAGCATTTCATCCCGAAATGCTTTTTTCTTTTTCCAGATCGATGATGATCCTATGAATTCCGATATAATTTCTTAAATTTGAGAAAATAAAAAGAAAATGAAAAATATTATTTTAGCCTTGTTTACAGTTGCAACAATTGCTTCGTGTTCAACGATGAACACGTCAAAAGTTGGACGGTCACAGGTAAATATTGCAGATACGCACTGGACTTTAGCAGATAATGTAAAGGGAAAAACGCCAACTTTAAATGTAGAATCAGGAAAGATCACCGGTAATGCAGGTTGCAATAATTATTTCGGAACTCTTTCTTTAGATCCAACTGCCGGAAATTTTATGGTTAAGAACGTAGGAGCTACAAAAATGGCGTGCGATAATTTAGAAGTGGAAGGTCATTTTTTACAAATGCTCAACGAAGCTGATAAATATGTGGTGAACGGGAGCACTTTAGAATTGTACAAAGGAAATCTTTTGTTAATGAAATTCAATAAGCAGTAAAATTCCTCTAAAATAGCAGACAAAAAAAAGGAACTCAATATTGAGTTCCTTTTAATTTTTATCTATTCTTCGTCTTCTTCATCATATTTTGCTAGTTCTTCATCGCACCATTTAAAGGCTGCTTCTACAACTTTGGTGGCTTCGTCGGCCATTGTTTCTTCATCGTCACCTTCTAAATCATCGAACCATTCAACCTCTTCTTCCTCTACATTAAGGACAAATCTTGGGTATTCTGTGTGAACCACAAATAGATCTTCAGGGAAATCTGAATTGTCGGCTAATAAAAACTTTGGTAATTTCATAATAATTAATTTAACTCTTCAAAAATAGTGAAAATTATTGAAATTGGTTCGTGTCGATCTTTATTTTTTGTAAAACTTTATATTGCGTTAATGTTGTTTTTTGCAAGGTGTCTTTTGCTTTAAAAGTAATCGAAACATTAGGATTAACGGTGCTGATGAGTTCTGCGATCTGTGTTTTATCGAGTTCCTTTTCGTTTTCTAAATAAAATTTCAAAGGTACATTTTGAAGGTTTTCATCGTTTAAAAATCGGGTAATTTCTTTTCGGTTTTCCAAATAATTTCCTTTCGAAAGCCAGGTGAAAATAAAGCCAGTCATCAAACTTAAAATAGCAATTGAATAAGTCAGTCTGCCGAAAACCTGATAGAGTTTTTTGAAGTAAACCATCCAGATCGGTAAAGAAAAGGGCGCCATTAATCGGTAATCAATCGGATTTACAGAGTAGAAATACTGAATAAAATAGGAGCAGATAATTCCAACAACTCCGATAAATACTAGGAAAGATTGCGTTTCTGAGAGTTTATTTTTTATGAAGAGAAACATCATCAATAATATATTCACTAAACCGATTCCATAAATCGCATAATTAATGATTCCGCCCCCAGGATTTGCAATATGAATGAAGGGATTAAAAGTCGTGGTCAAACCCTGAAAAAGCTCGACCACAAGTTGTGAAGTTGGATGAAGAGCTATTTCTAAAAAGGTCTGAATATACTTTTCATTAAAATAATCAATGAAAAGAACTTTGTAAAGGATCACAAAGATCAATCCCAACAATCCTGAACAGATAAAAATTTTGCCATAAGATTTTCTGAATTTCAGCACACCAAAAAGTCCTGTTCCAAACATGATAAATAATGCCGGATAACGGATATTATAAAGGATGATCAAAAGTAAACTTAAATACAAAAATGCTTTAAAACCTCTAAATTCCTCAATAATAATTTGCCGTGCTACATAGAGAAAGACGAAAACGAAGGGCAAGATCAGCGCTTCGCTCATGGTGTAAGAAAATATAGAAAGGAAACTGAAAAGTCCGCCGATCATGATGATCTCCTTCAAATAAAATTTCTTTTTCCAGGCAAAATAGACGAGGAACAGATAGGCTAAAATACCGACGAGTTTGCTTGCCCAAAACTCATCCAATCCGAAAAGCGTAAAAAACTTTAAACTTAGCGGATAACCCAACGGCGTCACCGTATTATCGATCACAGGAAACACGTTTGCGGATCGCATAAATCGGATAGAATCTGGGTTTGTGCGTCCTTTTTCATTGAGGAGAAAACGAATAATGATCATCACAAAAGTTGTAATGATCAGCGCTATTTGAATATAATTTTCGAGTAATTTTCTGCGCATTTATTCTTTAATCGTGATAAAGTCTTTTTTTCTCAGCTTCATAATATTTAACATCTTGATCCATGTAGGTATTAAAAACGTCGCCCCTATCATCGGAATAAGTTTTCGGTAAAACCATTTTCTTTTTGATGGAAGGAATTTTAATGAGTTCGTTTTTTTCTACGTCGAAATAATTCCATTCGCCGATATAGGTGTTGGTCAGTAGGTTTACGCTTGATTCGCCGCTTCCGTCGTTATTCGCAGGACCAAATTCGGTGCGCCACATTCCGATCAGCCGCATCTTTTTGGTCTCTTTTTCAAATCGGAACTGATAAGAATTTCCGGCGCGCATTTGCGATATGTTCACTTCAAATCCGTCTTTTTTTGGTGTAAGCGAAATTGTTCCACTGTCAACGAATTCATCGGTCTTTACCTTCTTAAAATTTTGAGAAGAGAGTTCATAAACTAAAATATCCACTCCCCGTTCAATATAAACTTTGTCCTGGATTTTATCACCGTCAAAATCGCCTTTAACTATTTGATTTTGAGCGAATAAAATCGCAGGAGAAATAAGTAAAAATAATTTGAGCGCTTTCATTCCTTTATTTTAAGAACATCTTTGAAACTTTTTCCGCTTTTCTGCTTTCCGAATAATCATAAAAACCTTCCCCGGATTTTATACCCATTTTGCCGGCGGTCACCATATTAACCAAAAGTGGATTTGGAGCATATTTTGGATTTTTAAAGCCGTCGTACATTACATTCAAAATCGCCAGACAAACGTCTAATCCGATAAAATCTGCCAGTTGTAAAGGTCCCATCGGATGTGCCATTCCCAGTTTCATTACGGTGTCAATTTCCTCAACTACCGCAACGCCGTTGTACAAAGTTTCGATGGCTTCGTTGATCATCGGCATCAAAATTCTGTTGGCGACAAATCCCGGATAATCGTTCACTTCTGTCGGAACTTTACCTAAAGTTTTACTCATCTCAAAAATTTCGTCAAACGTTTCTTTAGAAGTAGAATAGCCTTTAATAATCTCCACAAGTTTCATGATGGGAACAGGATTCATAAAATGCATGCCGATCACTTTTTCCGGACGGTTTGTTACCGAGGCAATTTTAGTGATTGAAATGGAAGAAGTATTGGTTGCAAGAATACAGTTTGTGGGTGCTAAATCATCCATCTGTTTAAAGATCTTTAATTTCAGATCTAAATTTTCAGTAGCTGCTTCCACGATCAAATCTGCGTTTTTTGCACAATCTTCTAATTGCGTAAAAGTAGAAATTTGGTTAAGCGTGCTTTCTTTTTCTTCTTCCGACAAATTACCTTTAGCGATAATCCGGTCCAGATTTTTTGTAATGGTCTGTAATGCTTTATCTAAACTCTCCTGTCTCACATCTACCAGACTTACCTTAAATCCTTTTTGCGCAAAAGTATGTGCAATTCCGTTTCCCATTGTTCCGGCACCGATTACTACTATGTTTTTCATATTTTTTTATTTTCAATTTTACTTTTTTTGAATTTGACTGAGGCTGTGTTTTTCAGTTCTTACTAATAAATCAGCGATATTTTTCTCTATGATCTTATTTGCTAAAATAATCAAAAACAATTTTAGAAATATCTGCGATCATCTTTGTATTAGTGTCAGCACTTTCCATAGAATCCGAAACGAAAATACTGATCGCATACTTATTTCCGTTCGGAAGCGTAATAATTGCGATATCGTTTTCTGCAATTGTTAAACCTTTATCATCTTTCCCGGAAGATCCGGTTTTGTGCGCAACGGGCGTTCCTTTCGGGAGTTGCGCCATGATCTTATTGGTTCCGGTCGTAGTTTCGATCATCACTTTCATCAGAAAATCGGTAGAATTTTTAGACAGAATCTGACCATTATAAAACTTTTTGAGCAGGTCATTCGCAGAATTTGTAGTCGTGAAGTTCGAATACATCGCCTTATAACTTTGATGCATCTCTGCCTCATTGGCTTTAATCTGGAAGTTTTTAATGCCTTTTGAATTCATAAAATTCTGTACGATTTCTGTTCCGCCGATCAAACTTAGTAAAATATCACAACCGTTATTGTCGCTTTGGGCAACGGTATATTTGATAAGTTCGCTCAAGGGCATTTCGATATCTCCATTTGGATATTTCTCTCGAATAGGACTCCACGTATTATCTAAAAGATCTGATTTTTTAATGAAAATATTTTCGTTTAGATCTACTTTATCTTTATCTACTTGATCTAAAACCGCCAACGCAATATGAAATTTAAAAACGCTCAACATCGGCAAGTGTTTATTTCCATTTATATTGAATTGAAAAGGATCTTCAAAGCCCAAAACAGAAACTCCGACCGTAGCCTTTTTCCCGCTGATTATTTTAGAGATATCATTTTTCAAAATTGATTTCTGCGCAAAAGAAAGCACAGAAAAGAAGAGCATAAGAAGCGTAAATAATTTTTGAGTTCCTTTCATTTTTAATAATTTTTGGTGTAATTTTTTCCTTCTTCTAAAAAAGTAGCCGCGCTGCCCGCGGTTTTAAATTTCGTTTCAATAAAAGTTCTTGATCCGTCGATCCGGTTAATGAAGACTGAAAAATGCAAATGTGGACCACTCGAAAATCCTGTGTTTCCACTGTATCCAATGAGCTGATCCCTTTCAACAAAATCTCCTTTCTTCACCACGGTTCCCTGATATTTTAAATGTGCATAATCTGCAAAAGTCCCGTCGCTGTGCATAATGATGATTTTGTTATTGTATTTTGCACAGGAAAGATTGGGGCAGTTTTTATTGTGGGTATTTTCTACTTCGATCACAATTCCTTCGCGGGCGGCTAAAACTGGACTGTTCAATTTTAAATCGAAATCTAAGGAAAACTCATTTTGATGGGAGAATTTCCCATTGTAACCTTGATAAATAGACTGCGTTCTTCCTTTTTCGAATGGCAGAGAGTAAATATAATCTGCATCGAAACCAAGTTGCAACGCGTTCCCAAAATTAGAGGTCACGGTGTAAGAAAATTGATTCGCCGCATTAGGCTTAATTTCTTTGAGTTCTGCAATTAAGAATTTTTTAGTTTTCGCCGGAATGACTACGATCCTATTATTCTGTAGAGTAGAAGATAAATTATTCAGTTTGAAATCGAACTGTGCCGACATTGGCATTGGTTCCGCATTATCGGCAAAAATTGAGATCTCGCGATTTTTAATTTCATTATAGAAAGTAAGATTCCATTTCTGCTGGGAAAAGAGAAATGTTTGAAAAAATAAAAGCAGTATTATAATTGTTTTCGCCATTAATTTATTTTTCACTCAGATAATTTAAAATTTTTGATGTAAGGAATTTTCTTTCCTCTTCATTGGCGTCATTGTCCATATTACTGTGATTTATATTCGTGAATTGAACAGTTATACCAAGTTTTTTCTGTTCTTCGTCCGTGGGCAAAACTCCTGCATCTGCTGGGTAATCGTTGGATCGTAATGTGTAGATCTTTGGTTTAACAGTTCTGGGTAAATCCATTCTTCTGTTATCCATCGAGATTAATTTATCAATCAATTCGGGGTGTTGGTGAGCAAATAGAACAGACATATCGCCACCGTTAGAATGGCCAATCAGTGCGAGTTTACCAAAATTTAAAGTAGGGAATTCTTCTTTCATTTTATCCAAAACAAAACCAATATTTTCGGCCCCACTTTTCCAATTGGGCATTCTGGTCGTTTTAAGAGGCTCCTCCATTGCGAGAAGTTCGTCAGTTTTTAATTCATGCTGAATGCTGATCACAAAATATCCATTTTCAGCAAGCTTTTCAAGCAGATAAGTGTAATGCTTTACATAATCATCGCCTTTGTTTCCGCCATATCCATGACTAAAAATAATTGGAATTTTATTGGAAATTTTCTTATCAATGGGTTGATAAATCGCAACAGGAATGGTACGATTGCGAGAAAGATCGGTATATATTTTCGACGAAAGTGAGTAATTATTTCCATGATTTTCAGTCGCAACTTTAGTTTTGCAGGCTAAAAATGAAAATAAAACAATTATGATCAGAAGTTTTTTCATCAGTGAAATTCAATTAATTCATACAACTTCTTCCGACTAAGAAATCAACCTCACAATTTCCAGCGCCACTTTCAAAGCTTCGGTTCCGTCTTCCAAAGAAACTTCAACGTTTTTATTTTCGGTGATCGCATCAGCAAAACTTTCCAGTTCATCCAAAATTGCATTGTTCGGCTGAATATTCGGATATTCAAAAATGATCTGGTTTTTTTCGCCTTCTGCATTTTCGATGATCATATCATAATCCGTCGGATTTTTGGGCGCTGTTTTCATACGGATGACTTCTGCTTTTTTCTCTAAAAAATCTACAGAAATATAAGCGTCTTTTTGAAAGAAACGTGATTTACGCATCGCTTTCATCGATATTCTGGAAGTGGTTAAATTGGCGACACAACCATTTTCAAACTCAATTCTGGCATTGCAAATATCCGGAGATTTAGAAACCACAGAAACTCCACTCGCATGAATGGCTTTTACTTTTGATTTGACCAAAGAGAGTAAAATATCCAGATCATGGATCATCAAATCCAAAACGACGGATACATCGGTACCACGCGGATTAAATTCTGCCAATCGGTGAATTTCAATGAACATTGGGTTCTTAATAAATTCCCGGGAACCTATAAATGCAGGATTATATCTTTCAACATGTCCAACCTGTGCTTTGATCCCAAATTCACGGCATTTGTAAAGAATTTCTTCTGCCTGTTTTAATGTTTGAGTGATCGGTTTTTCAATGAAAAAATGAATTCTTTTTTCGATCGCTTTAATTGCGTAATCGTAGTGATAAAGTGTTGGAGTTACAATATCCAGCATTTCGATTTCGTTCAGCAAATCTTCGAAACGTTCAAAATATTTGTAGCCAAATTCACTTTCCAGTTTTTTACCATTTTCTAAATCAGCATCGTGAAAGCCAACCAAATCGTACTTTTCTGACTGCTGAAGTAATTTTAAATGTATTTTTCCTAAATGACCTGCGCCAACCAAACCTGCTTTTAGCATAGAAACTTAATTTTTGTAAAGATAAGAAATTGGTGTGAGATGTGCGTTTCGGGTTGTTAAAAACAATATCGGTTTTTGTAAAATTCGATTAAATAGGTTAGTTTTGTTTTTGGCAAGATTTAAACAGAGATCACGTATCTCGAAACACGGAACACGTATGCAGGATTCATTTGTACATAAAGGAAAAAGAAAAATTTTGGTTGATTATCTTCGGGAGAAAATTGGAATCTCCGACGAGAAAGTGTTGAAAGCCATGAATGAAGTTCCGCGGCATCTTTTTCTGGAAAGTATTTTTGAAGATTTCGCTTATGAAGACCGTGCCTTTCCGATTTTAGCAAAGCAAACTATTTCCCATCCGTCAACCGTTGCGGAACAAACGGAACTTCTGGATCTCGAGGAAAAAGAAAAAGTTTTAGAGATCGGAACAGGATGTGGCTACCAAACCGCCGTTTTAGTGGCGATGAATATTTTTGTTTATACGGTAGAAAGACAAAAAGATCTGCATGATTTTTCTCAAAAAAAATTGCGTGAACTTCATCTTCGCCCGAAATTTCAAAGTTTTGGCGATGGTTTTGCGGGACTTCCGACTTTTGCGCCCTTCGATAAAATTCTGGTGACTTGCGGTGCCGAAGTTTTACCAACAGAACTTCTTCATCAGTTAAAAATTGGTGGAATGATGGTAATTCCCTTAGGCAAGACCGATGAACAAATTCTGACAAGATTTACAAAAAAATCTGAAAAGGAATTTGAAAAAGAAGAATTTGGCGCCTACAAATTTGTTCCGATGCTGAATAATACAAATCATTAATTATAGCAATTACTAGAGTCTTTGTAATTTATTTAGTTTAAAATCTGATTTGTTGTAATCGCTAAATTCCCCTCCCTTGGAGGGGTGTCAAGAATTTAAATTAAATTTTTGACAGGGTGGTTTTTAATTAATGAAAGATGACACTAATACTAACTCAAATTAATGGTACTGAAATTCGCAGAAATTTTGTGGAGAATCTTCCTTATAATCCATACTTAAAGAAATATTTATCTGAAAAAAGGAAAGCCGGTATTTTAAGTGAAGTTCTTTTTTGGAATGAAGTTAGAGCAGGGAAATTTCATAATATTGATTTCGACAGACAAAGAATTATAGGAAATTATATTGTCGATTTTTATGTGAAAACTTTAGGATTGGTTGTTGAGATTGATCATTTAAATGATAAAGAAGGATGTGATAAAAATTGTCAGTTATTTTTGGAATCTTTAGAATTAAAAGTTTTCAGAATCAGCGATTTTGATATGAAAAATAATCGTTCTAAAGTGCTGAAAGATCTAGAGCAATTTATAATTCTCAATTATAGAAACCACCCCGTCAAAAATTAAAATTTTTACCACCCCTCCAAAGGAGGGGAATTACCGCTCCGAAAAATCGAAATGCAAAACCGACTATAAATTTAGTCCCATTTCATCGATTTTTTCGATAAATACTTTTATTGTAATCCTAACAAAAATCACCTTTCAAATTAGTTCATTCATTTTATTGATTGTATTTTTGCACTTGCCCAATTATAATTTAGATTAATAAAACTGAAATATAATAATACCTTTTCTTTCAGTTGTAATTAAAGTTTTATATTCTCATGAAAAAACTTCAGAGTCTTTTTATTTCAACCCGAACAATGGCTGTTTTGTTGCTAATTTTTGCTTTCGCAATGGCATATGCAACTTTCCTCGAAAACGATTACGGAACGCCCACCGCAAAAGCGCTGATTTACGAAGCCAAATGGTTCGAGGCGGTCATGTTGCTCCTCATTTTAAATTTTATTGGAAACATTTCACGTTACCGACTTTGGCGACGGGAAAAATGGCCAACTTTGGTTTTTCACCTTTCCTTTATCCTAATTTTCATTGGTGGTGCAGTTACCCGATATGTAAGTTATGAAGGGATAATGCACATTCGCGAAGGTGCAACTTCTAATGAGGTAGTAACCGACAAAAATTTCTTCAAAATTCAGATCGAGGAAAAAGGAGATGTTCTCAATTATGAGGATGTTCCTTTTACAATGATTCCCGATGATGCCCGCGAAAATAAATTGATTGCAAAACTAACTGCAAGAGATTTTAAAGCCGGATACGATTACCAT
The DNA here is from genome assembly GCF_056279225.1 of Chryseobacterium sp. UYP7. NCBI lineage: Bacteria > Pseudomonadati > Bacteroidota > Flavobacteriia > Flavobacteriales > Weeksellaceae > Chryseobacterium > Chryseobacterium sp. UYP7. Next base: position 225,831 of record NZ_JBWBQW010000003.1, on the reverse strand, counting down.
GGGAAACAGATCACAGTGAAGCAAATGAAATTTATTCAGCGTAAAAAAGACAGTCTTGTTTTGGATAATTCCGGTGCAGAATATCTTCATTTGGTTTCCACAGGTCAAACCGGACGAGAAAATATTTATGTTAAACCCGGCGATTCGAAATTGGTGAACGGAACTTTGGTTTCCTTCAACAAAGCTATTGAAGGAGCGGTGGAATTCAACAATACCAACGGCACTATGCTCATAAAAACTCCGGTTGACGGTAGTTTTATGACGATGGCAACTCAGGCTACCGGAACAACGAAAAAAGATGAATATCAACCTTTAGTATTGAGAAGTTTATACACCATCAATGATTTAAAGCTGGTAGTTCCTGAAGGTTTGAAAAAAGGAAAACTCATCGCTTGTGAAGGCGATCGTAAAAAAGATAAAGACGTTTCTGATCAGTTAACGGTAGAAGTTCAGGGACCGAAAACGAAAATGCTCGTTGATCTTCCTGTAGAAAAGGGAAATCCCAACGCCTTTAAACAAGTTACTTTAGATGGACTGAATATTATTTTAGGTTTCGGACCGAAAGTGTATAATACGCCATTCTCGTTGAAATTAGAAAAATTCGTCATGGAAACCTATCCCGGAAGTTCGGCGCCAAGTGCGTATGAAAGTCATGTGAAAATAATTGATCAGGGAAAAGAGACGCCTTATAAAATTTTCATGAATCACGTTTTGAATCATGGAGGTTACCGATTTTTTCAGGCGAGTTTTGATCCAGACAGAAAAGGAACCGTTCTTTCTGTAAATCACGATTTTATAGGAACTATTATTACTTATTTCGGTTACACCTTCTTGTTTTTAGGAATGTTTGTCACTTTCTTCTGGAAAGGATCTCATTTCTGGAAACTAAACAAAAATTTAAAATCTGTGAATCATAAAAGAGCTGCAACCGTAATCTTATTGTTGCTGAGTATGAGTTTTAACGCTCAATATATCGATACTCACGGGAATGATGGTTCTGTAGAGCAGGCGCATTCCGCAACAGATGGTCATGACCACGGTAGTGCCGACGCATTTGCACCCGAAGAGCAGGTTGGTAAAAAAGCACAGAATACTTTAGCGCTTAGATCACCGAAAGTGATTACCGCAGACGAAATTATCAGCAGAAATAAGATTTCGCAAGAGCACGCAGATCTGTTTGGTTATTTATTAGTTCAAAATTACGATGGGCGAATCGTTCCTATAAATACGCAGGCTTTAGATGTTTTGCGAAAATTATACAAAAAAGATTCTTTTAAAGGAATCTCTGGAAATTCACTCGACGCCAATCAATGGTTTCTCTCTGTAAATACCGATACGGCTAGCTGGACAATGGTTCCCTTAATTAAAATTGGCGCAAAAGGGGGCGAAGAATTAAAAAAGAAAACAAGAGCTAATGAAGAAGGTTATACTTCGTTGATGCAAATGTTTCCTGCCGATCAAAATGGTCAGTTGCATTATGTTTTGGAGGATGATTATAATGCAGCCTTCCGGAAAAAACCGGCCGACCAAACGAATTATGACAAAGAAGTTATTGCCGTAAACGATAGAGTTCAGGTATTTAATGAATTTTTCAGTGGTCAGTTAATGCGAATTGTTCCTGTTCAAAATGATCCCAATAATACCTGGCATTCCTGGTTAGACCAGAATTTCGAACCAGACGAAGCTTCTCAAAAAGTAATGGGGCCTTATTTTTCCAGCGTTTTGGATGCACAGAAAAATGGCGATTGGAATAAAGCAGGGGTAGAACTCAAAAAATTAGAGGAGTACCAAAGTACCTGGGGTAAAAATGTAGTTCCTTCTCAATCAAAAGTGAAGTTGGAGGTGTTCATGAATAAATTGAACCTGAACTTTAAACTCCTTATTTTCTACACGATAATTGGAGGTTTACTTTTGATCTTAGGTTTTGTCGAATTATTCAGACCGAATAAAACTTTAAATAAAGTCATCAAAGGAATTATCGCGATTGGAATCGTAGGATATATCGCCCATTTCCTTGGTTTAGTTTCCCGATGGTATTTATCCGGACATGCTCCCTGGAGTAACGGTTACGAAGCCATTATATTCATCAGCTGGGTTGGAATTTCTGCAGGACTAATGTTCTATTTCGGTTTTGGAAAACCTAACTTCAACCGTAAGAAAGATCTAAATTTAAAAATAAACAGAAATAATGTTTCAAACGCCTTAATTCCTGCAGCCGGTTTTATGGTTGCTGTAATTATGATGGGATTTGCGCACGGTGGTTCCGCTTTGGACCCGCAGATCACGCCGCTTGTTCCTGTACTTAAATCATACTGGCTTATTATTCACGTGGCGATTATTACATCAAGTTACGGTTTCTTCGCATTATCGATGATCATTGCGGTGATCACCTTAGTATTTTATATTATTTCAACTAAAGAATTATACCACTTTCATCACGATTCAACTTTAAAAGAATTAACGATCGTTTCAGAAATGTCTTTAACCATGGGACTTTTTACTTTAACAGTTGGGAATTTCCTGGGTGGAATTTGGGCCAATGAATCTTGGGGAAGATACTGGAGCTGGGATCCGAAAGAAACCTGGGCTTTTATTTCCATTATGGTTTATGCCTTCGTTTTGCACATGAGGTTAGTTCCGGGTTTACGCGGCAGATGGTCGTTCCACGTTGCAGTAATGTTCGCATTTTGCTCTATGGTGATGACGTATTTCGGAGTAAATTATTACCTGAGCGGATTGCACTCTTACGCTGCAGGAGATCCTGTTCCCGTTCCAGCTTGGGTTTTCATCGGCTTAGGCGGAATGGCATTACTTTCCATAGTTTCTTACATAAGATTTAGAGCTTTAAAAAAATAATCGATCAGATCAATTATAAATTCCCGAAATTAATTTTCGGGTTTTTTTTGCTTAAAATAGATTGAAAATCAGTAAGGAGCGCGAAGATTATTTCCTATTTCCAAAATCCTACCCGCTTTCACTACTCGCTTCCCGATGGGTCGGGAGAGCTCAAACACGCCGTTCAATCGGGGGCTATAATAACAATAGCTTTTTTCTTCCACACAATTCCTAAATAAACATTAAATTTGTGATTAACATTAAAGAATGGTTTCTGCTGCGACGGTTTTAAACAAATCAAATAGCAACGATCATTTATCACTTAACTTTCATCAATAAAAGATTTGAGCACCTATCTTACCATTCTCGGTTTTAATTCGGCAATACCAACCATAACGTCATCTCCTACGGCGCAGTTTCTAGAGATGGAAGAGCGTGCCTTTCTCATCGATTGTGGCGAAGGAACGCAGGTTCAGCTTCGGAAAGCCAAAGCCAGATTTTCGAAAATCAATCATATTTTTATTTCGCATCTTCATGGCGATCACTGTTTTGGTTTGCCTGGATTAATAGCCTCTTTCCGGCTTTTAGGTCGTGATATGCCGCTCAACGTTTACGGACCGAAAGGCATCAAAGAAATGATGGAAACGATTTTCCGTCTCACCGAAACGCACCGTGGTTTCGAAGTTATTTATCACGAACTTCGCAGCAAAACATCAGAAAAAATATATGAAGACAATAGGATAGAGGTCTTCACCATTCCCTTAGATCACCGTATTTACTGCAACGGTTATCTCTTCCGCGAGAAACCGAAAGAACGGCATCTTAATATGCAGGAAATTTCAAAATATACCGAAATAGAAACATGCGACTATCATAATTTAAAACTCGGAAAAGATTTTATTCTGAGTGATGGATATGTTTTAAAGAATGAAGTTCTAACGACTGAACCTTCCAAATCTGTTTCCTACGCCTTCTGTAGCGACACCAGATATTTAGAAGATGTAATTCCCTTAATCGAAAATGTAGATGTTCTTTATCACGAATCTACATTTCTGCACGACTTAAAAGAAATGGCAGATTATACCGGACATACTACCGCTTTAGAAGCCGCCAGAATTGCCCGAAAAGCCAACGTAGGAAAATTAATTCTCGGACATTTCTCCAATCGTTACGGCGATCTAAGCGTCTTCACCGACGAAGCCCGCGAAGTTTTCCCGAACAGTTTTTTACCAAAAGCTTTGGAAGCCGTGAAGATTGGATGATGGATCATTTGCGTGTGAAAATTTTGGCGTATTCATATGTGAGATGACAATATTAAAAATTTGTTTATTTAATTGTGGATGATAGCAGTGAAAAAATTTATAATTTTATAACAGCAAATTTTAAATTCATAATTATGAGTACATCTGAATTAAAAATAGACATAATTAGTCAAATTGCAGGTTTAACAGATCAGGTTAAACTCAAGGAGTTGATGCAACTACTTAAATTTCAGAACGAAGAATCTCTCTACCTCACAAATGAAGAGGAAAGAAATGCCGTTTCTGAAGCTAGAGCAGAAATTGCAGAAGGAAAAGTTTTGACTAATGAAGAGGTTCAAAACGAAATTAAGCAATGGTTAAAAAAATAATTTGGACTCAAAAAGCCAAACGGGAATTAATGGAAATTCTTAGCTATTGGAATGACCGAAATAAATCGAATCGTTATAGTCTTAAGCTCAATAAATTAGTTGAAGAACAAATCAACTTAATTTCGGAATTTCCAAAGATCGCGCGATCAACTGATATTGAAAATGTTCGTATTAAAGTTGTTCATAAATATTTACTTTATTATGAAATTGTCGACGATATTTTATATGTTTTGACTTTTCGCCACGGAAGTGAAGATCCACAAACATTAAAAATAAAGTAATAATTTAATCATATAATTGCTTTAGAAATTAACTATTCAAATTAAAAATGACCTTCTCCGAACTCAAAGATTTCCTCGACGAAAAAGCAGATTTCTATAATAATCCTTCTTTCATCGCCGACGATCCCATTTCTATTCCGCATCGTTTTTCTCTAAAACAGGATATTGAAATCGTTGGGTTTTTGACCGCAACCATTTCCTGGGGAAACCGAAAATCAATCATCAACGACGCTGAAAAAATGCTGAATTTTATGGAGAATTCTCCCTATGATTTTATCAAAAATGTTTCAGAAAAAGAGTTGAAGCCCTTGGAAAAATTGCCTATTCACAGGACTTTTATTGGTGAAGATTTTAAAGAATTTCTTCTAAATTTAAAACGGCTTTACTCCCAAAACGACACGCTGGAAGATCTCTTCTTAATCCAAAACGATGAACAAAATTTCTACCACGCTTTGCACCGATTTCGGGAGCAGTTTGTGGGAGAAAATATGCATCGAAGTAAAAAACATGTGAGTTCAACGTATAAAAATTCTTCTGCAAAAAGATTGATCATGTTCTTGCGCTGGATGGTTCGGAAAGACCGAAAAGGCGTCGATTTCGGAATCTGGCAAAATATCGATCAGCGCTATTTATCTGTTCCTTTAGATGTTCACACCGGAAATGTTTCCCGAAAAATCGATCTCATCCAAAGAAAACAGAATGACTGGAAAACCGTTGAAGAAATGGATTTAATATTAAGAAAATTTAATCCCGAAGATCCGGCTTTGTACGATTTTGCGCTTTTTGGTTTAGGTGTTTCGAAAGATTTTTGAGTAAATTTGCGCAAAATTAGGCAACGATGAGTAAAGAAGAAAGTCACGAAAAAAAAATACAGTTCCTTACCAAAGTGACCGATTGGGTCATGTGGTGGATCGGCTCTATTCCGTCGCTCATCGTGCATTCGATCGTTTTTCTAACGGCTTTTTTATTACCGGTTTTCGGTCTGGTTGCAGTCGATAAAATGTTATTGGTGCTGACCACCGTTTTATCTTTAGAAGCGATTTATCTGGCAATTTTTATTCAAATGTCGGTGAATAGAAGTCAGGAACATATTGAAGACATCCGCGAAGACATTGAGGAAATTCAGGACGATATCGAAGAGATCAGCGAAGATATTGAGGAAATAAGCGAAGACATCGAAGAGATTAGTGTCGACATTGATGATATTCAGGAAGATATCGAAGATATTGCCGAAGACGAAGATGATGAAGATCATAACGAACGCGCCAGAAATGTGATGTTAAAAAGCAACGTTTCCTCTAACAAAAGTGACATTCGCGAAATGCGGGAAGTTATTGCGCAACTTCAGGCGCAGCTTCAGGATCTTAAAACCGATCAGGAAAAAGAGTAAAATTTTGATGTATTGAAGATATAATAAAATCGAATATTTTAACTCAACAATTCAACAATTCAACAATTCAACAATTCGATAATTCAATAACTCAATCATTCAATAACTCAAATATTTAATAATTCAAACATTCAGTAAATCAAATCTCCAATTAAATAGTCAAGGTCATGTTGAGATTATCGAAGCATCTCAAAAAAGAAAAAAATTACTTTGGCAACGCCTCTCTCCATTCCTGGGTGAACGAAATAAAATCCTGGATCGATAATTCTTCCGCACGTTTATCCATAAATACATGCGTTTGCAGAGCTTCCGGAATTTCCAGAGCTTTCAAAGAATTCGATAATTTTTTACGGCGCTGTCCAAATCCTGCTTTAACGATCTGTTTAAATAAAACCTCATTTCCAACCAAACCTTCCTTCGGATTTCTGGTTAATTTAATGACTCCGGATTTTACTTTCGGCGGTGGATTGAAAACGTTTTCGTGAACGGTAAATAAATATTCAACATCATACAAAGCCTGAACTAAAACCGACAATATTCCATAGGCTTTTGTTCTTGGCACTGCCGCCGTTCTTTCTGCAACTTCCTTCTGAAACATACCAACCATTTCCGGAACCTTGTCGTAAAAATCAATGATCTTGAATAAGATCTGTGAGGAAATATTGTACGGGAAATTCCCGATCACGGCAACTTGATCTTCAAAAGTTTCAGCAATATTTAATTTCAAAAAATCACCGATAATATGCGCATCGTCGAGTTTATTATAATGCTTTTGAAGATATTCTACAGACTCTTTATCTATTTCTGCGACGTAGATCTCCGCGTCTTTCTCCAAAAGATATTTGGTAAGAACGCCCATTCCGGGACCCACTTCCAGCACTTTTTTATACTGATCATAACCGAGCGCATCTACGATGTTTTTGGCGATGTTTTCGTCGGTAAGAAAATGTTGGCCGAGATATTTTTTTGCTTTTACGCTCATAAATTCAATATTCAAAGGGAAAATAAAATGTTAAAAAAAATTTAGTTGTATTTTTTTTAACACGGATTTTCTGGGTTTCTCGGCAAATTACGGAAGATTTTTTCTATTTTAGCAGAAATTTTTTATTTAATGGCTAAGACAGTTGAAGATTTTAACAAAAGACGGCTTCGCTCCAGCAATATCACGGTAGTGATTAGTATTGCGTTGGTTTTATTTTTATTGGGTTTAATGGGTTTGATCCTTATTAACGCTCAAAAATATTCCGACTATATCAAGGAACAATTGGTGGTGAACGCCTATTTTGATGAGAATTTCGATGTGAAGGATTCTGCCAAAATAGTAAAACAGGAATCAGACGCTTTCCAGAAGATTCAAAAACTTACGCCCGTAAAACGCGCTACTTACATTACCCGCGAAATGGCAGCTGAAGAAGCAAGAAAAAGTATGGGTATCGAAACCAGCGCTCTTTTCGAGGAAAATATTTTCCCTTCTTCCGTTGAAGTTGCTCTAAAACCGGAATACGTTGATCCCGCAAAAATCGACGAAGCCATAAAGCAGATAAAATCCATTCCCGGAATCACCGATGTGAAAAATAACAGCACGCTGATGGTGGAAGTTTACAACAATCTAAACCGGATTCTAAAATGGATCCTTGGATTTTCGGTTCTGTTCTTATTGTTAGCCATCATTTTAATTAACAATTCAATTCGACTCAAAATTTTCTCCAAACGATTTATTATAAAGACCATGCAGCTGGTTGGCGCAAAACGCCGCTTCATTCTAAAACCTTTTATTAAAGAAGCGATCATTTTAGGAGTCGTCGGAGCTTTACTCGGTTTGGGCGTTCTCTTCGGAGCCTGGTATTATTTTATCACCCAGATCGGAACTCCATTTGTTCAGGATGATAACCAGCTTATAATTTTGGTGATTGGCATCTTCTTGCTCGGTGTTTTTATCACGGTTTTCAGTACGATCTTCGCAACGTGGAGATTCCTGAGATCAAATGTTGATGACCTTTATTACTCTTAACAAATGGCAAAAAAATATAAAAATTTCTCCGCCGATTCGATCGGAAAGAAGGAAATCGTAACTCCGGTAGAAAATCATTTCTATTTCGGTAAAGAAAATTATAAGCTTATGCTTATTGGTTTGGCTTTGATCGTGGTTGGCTTCCTTTTAATGATGGGACCCGACGCCAATACGGTAGACGGAAAATACGATCCTAATGTCTGGAATGAAGGGATTTTCTCCATCCGCAGAATTAGAATTGCGCCGTTTTTGGTCATCGCAGGTTTCGTAGTAGAAGTTTTCGCGATCTTAAAAAGACCAAAAGCTTAGTTCACCCAAAAACACATATACCAATTTGTCAAAGTTCATCATCTTTGACAAATTTTTTTTAAACTGTTTCTTCTCAATTTGTCGAAGAATCATGATCCAAAAACTACTAACATTTAATTTTACTATCAGAGGATGGATTTAATCAAAACGATCATCATTGCGATCATCGAAGGACTTACCGAATTTTTGCCTATTTCATCTACCGCGCACATGGGTTTTACTGCCGCATTAATGGGTATGGAAGAAACAGAATTCCTAAAAATGTTTCAGGTTTCCATTCAGTTCGGGGCCATTTTAGCCGTAGTTGCTGCTTACTGGAAAAAGTTTTTTGATTTCCAGAATTTTAAATTTTACTATAAATTGGCTTTTGCCGTGATCCCAGCCTTAGTTCTGGGCTACTTGTTTGATGATAAGATCGAAGAACTTTTAGGAAATCAGGTCGCCATTTCGGCCGTATTGGTTATTGGTGGGATCGTTTTACTATTCGCAGATTCCTGGTTCAAAAACCCTACGATCAAAGACGAAAAAGATATGTCCATTAAAAAAGCCGTGATCATCGGATTTTGGCAGTGTCTGGCGATGATGCCTGGAACGAGCAGAAGTGCCGCCTCAATAATAGGTGGAATGACGCAGGGATTAACCCGAAAAGCCGCTGCAGAATTTTCATTTTTTCTGGCTGTTCCTACGATGTTGGCCGTTACCGTTTATTCTATTTTCGTAAAAACCTGGGGCAAAGGAACTCCAAACCCTATGAAGGGATATGAAATGATTTTATCCTCCTCCGAAAATATTACCGCGTTCGTGGTCGGAAATGTTGTTGCATTTATAGTGGCGCTGATCGCGATTAAATCATTTATAGGATTGCTTAATAAATACGGTTTCAAGCCTTGGGGTTGGTACCGGATCATTGTGGGAATAGGCTTGCTGATTTATTTTACACAGTTTCAATAATTTTTTTTGGGCAGCTTTTTCCGTCCTCTGTTCCCGCTTTTTGTATTGTTGTCTTCGTCTACGCTCCGACAACAATACAAAAGAGCTCCACTCAGGTCGGGCTGCAACTGGGAAATATTTACCAAATTTAGTTTTCAAAAATGACCGATACCGATTTTTTAGAAGGACAAATTATTCTACTTGATAAACCGCTCGACTGGACCAGTTTTCAGGCGGTTAACAAACTGAAGTATAAACTCAAGCGCGAATTTAATCTTCCAAAAAAATTTAAAATTGGTCATGCCGGAACTTTAGATCCACGCGCAACCGGTTTACTCATTGTGTGTACTGGAAAATTCACTAAAACAATTCCTGCCATTCAAGATGCGCCAAAAGAATATTTGACGGAAATAAAGATCGGCGTTCAAACAGAATCCTACGACACCGAAAAACCCGAGATCCTGCAGCAAGATATTTCGGCGATCACAGAGGAACAGATCAAAGAAACACTCCATAAATTTTTGGGCGAAATCGATCAGAAACCGCCCATTTTTTCCGCCATTAAAATTGAGGGAAACCGCGCTTATGATTTAGCAAGAGCCGGAAAGGAAGTCGAGATGAAAACCCGCAAAACAACCATCAACTATATTATAGATATTCAGATCGAATTACCTTTCGTGAAATTTACGATTGGTTGTTCCAAGGGAACCTATATTCGAAGTTTAGCACACGATATCGGACAGGAATTAGGCGTTGGTGCCTATCTTACCAATCTTCGCCGGACAAAGATCGGAGATTTCACTATAGAAAATGCAAGTTCAGATTATCTGGAAAATGAATATAAATTTGAAAATTTCAATCCTCAATAAAAGATTTTAAAGTTCATTCAAAAAGTATAAATTGTACGATCAATTGTACTATTTGTGCATAGTTAAAATAAAAACATTCAATTTCAATACATGAAAAAACTATACTTTCTGCTTTTATTTACTTCCGTACTTGCTTTTAGCCAGGAGCAAAAGGAAAAGAGACCAATTCAAGGATTCTATTTCAGTCCGGAGATTAGTGCTGGATTTAATCTTTCAAACATCATCAAAAGCAATCGCGACAAAGAAACCGATCCAAATTACCTTTACAACAATGATTATCCAAACGATTTCTCCTACGGAATTTCTGCAGTTGCAGGTTATAATTTTATTCCAAACCTTTCTTTAGGTGGTGGATTGAAATATACGTACACTGCAGATAATTTTCACATCGTGTATGGGATCATTCAACCTAAAATATTGTTTAATCTGGATGATGATCCTTATTTTATTGATCTGACATATGGTTTCCAGTTGAATAAATCTGTAGTCGATAATGCTGATTTTTGGGGAATAAAAGCAGGAACCTTAATTTCTTTCAGCAAAAGATTGAGTCAGCAGGCCGGATTTTATTTTGAAGGACAGCAACTCGGAAATACAGGAACTGTTTTTGTAGGCGTTTTTTATGGTATAACTTTGTTCAGTAATAAAAACTTTAATAAGTATGGAAAAGACTAGGATCAATAAATACCTTTCAGAAGTAGGATACTGTTCGCGCAGAGAAGCCGACCGTTTGTTAGAACAAGGCAGAATCACCATCAACGGTGCCGTTCCGGAAATGGGTACGAAAGTTTCTGAAGAAGATGAGATCTTCGTGGATGGAGTTTCTATTAAAAAATCAGAGGAAGATAATGTTTACATCGCCTTTAATAAACCTGTAGGAATTGTTTGTACGACCGATACCAAAAGAGAACTGGATAATATAATCGAATACATCAACCATCCAAAAAGAATTTTTCCCATCGGACGGTTAGATAAACCAAGTGAAGGTTTGATTCTTCTGACTTCCGACGGTGATATTGTAAATAAAATTTTACGTGCCCGAAACAATCACGAAAAAGAATACATCGTAAGAGTGGATAAGCCGATCTCTCCAAAATTTCTAATGCAAATGCGTGGTGGAATTCCGATTTTGGGAACCATGACGAATAAATGTGTAGTAGAGCAGATCGATAACTTATCTTTCCGGATTGTTTTAACGCAAGGTTTAAACCGCCAGATCCGCAGAATGTGCGAGTTTTGTGAGTATGAAGTGAAGAAGCTCAAACGCATCCGGATAATGAATATTAAGCTGGATCTGCCCGTCGGAAAATGGCGCGATCTAACGGAGACTGAAATGAAGGAGCTGCGACAACTTCTAAGTGATTCCGATAAGACGGTTAATTAGTAGTTTTAAACCACAAAATTCACCAAAGTTTTGTTTTTTATAAGTTATTTAAAAGAGCAAAAAAGCGTTGTGATTAACTTTCAGAGAAAATCTTAATTGTTAAAAAAACTTTTAATTTTGAAAGATTATTAAGGTTAATCCTGGCGGTGAAAATGTAATTTAAAAAAAATTTAGTATTTCTCTTTTAGATAAAGATAAGCCGTTAAATATTTATTCATCCGTTTAAAATCCCGATCAGTAAGCGGTTGTGTAAATCTTTTTAGATCCATATTATCCTGCAGATCATTCATTTTTACAGCAACCGCAAGCGGTGATTTTTCGGTTTGATGAACAAATTCTGTGTAATCCTGATCCGCCGGCGTTTTGGTCAGACATTCTATCGCAAAAACAATATCATTCGAAAATCCCTCCTGCAACAGATAATCTAAAGAAATTTCGGGGCAGTCTTCGATTACATCGTGCAGGACTCCGACAATCTTTTCATCGTACGTTTTGCCTGCATTCATTACCCTCATCACGTGTCCGATATAAGGCGTTCCGAATTTATCGGTTTGTCCTTTATGGGCTTTTTGAGCAATTCTAATGGCTTTGTTTAACAGTTCGTTTTTTGTCATGATCGAGTTTATTAAAGAAATATTCCGACGGAAATATAAGATGATTTTTTGAAATATAAGGTGGTGGAAAATAAAATTCTGAGAAAATTTTAGAGTGGTTTCGAAAGCAGTTTTACTTTCTTATTAAGCTCCTCCAGCAATTCCAGTTGTTTTTGCTGTATGTCGCAAAGATGCTTATACTGATCAATGACCGATAGATCTACTTTTTCGTGAAGGTTCCGGATTTCAATCTCAGATTTCAGATTGATCATATAATCGTTGATGGATCTTTTGCGGTCTTTTACTTCCTTTCTATTCTGGCTCATCATTATAATTGGCGCCTGAATTGCCGCAATACAGGACAGAATTAAATTCAGTAAAATATAAGGATAGGGATCAAAACTTTTGTTGACCATGATCATTGTATTGTAAATGATCCAGAGCATCAGGATGACACCGAAGATAATGATGAACCTCCAGCTTCCGCCAAATTTGGCAACTTTATCAGAAAGCTTTTCGCCATAAGTCCGCTCTTCATCAGTTTCCTGAATGGTGGTGGTAATCAGTGTTTCCTCCGTTATGGCTTTCTTAATGATTTCGTTCATTTTGTGAAGTTGGTCATCTTCACTTTTTAAAAGGTCCAGAACATATTTTTTATTTTTCATCATTAAAAGTTTTTGCAGGATGATTTTTTAATTGACAATTTTATTGAAGCCAGAATTTTTTCATAAGAACCAGTACAATTAAACCAATTCCCGTAATAGCAATTCCAAATAAGATTTCTGCAACTCTTTCCCATCGCTTTGTCCATAAAATATTGCTGGTTTTTATTGAAGCAAAAGACATCATCACCGAAATGCAAAGCAGAACCGAAACAATACTTGCCACTTCGTCGATGATCGAATTTGAAGTGGCAGAACTTAAATGCAGTGACGTGATGACGATGAGACAGAATCCCAGCAAATTGGCTGCAGTCGGCAGGATATGTTGTGAAGTTTTATTAGACATTTACAGTTTTTTTTAAAAGTATTTTACAACCGAATCCGCAAGCATTTTGGTATTTCCGCCGAAATGATGGTTACCTTTAATGTGATGTAATTGATATTTTTTCAGCGTGATCTCATTTTTTGGAAAATATTTCTCCTCAAAATCACTTAGAACTAAAGTAAAAGGCACATTTTTGATCCGGTTAATTTCGGCGATCACGCTGTAACCGTATTCCATATCCCCCGTGATGTACTCTTTAAGATGAATTTCGAAATCGTTAACCTGTGATGGTCCTATAATGATCAGATCCTGAATATTTTTTTGGAAATCACTGTCGAAACGGTTATAAATAAAAGGAGCGGCATCTGCACCGTACGAATATCCAATGATGATTATTTTCTTGTTTTTTCGATTTTTGATGACTTGTTTCAGAAACGTTTCAGTATCTCTGGACGCTTGATCAGGTGTCTTTTTATGCCAAAAATATTTCTTCGTATTCAGCGCGAAAACATCATAACCATAACGGTGAAGTTCCTGCGCAAATGTTTTAGAAAAAGTGTTGAATCCCGCATCACCACTCAAATAAAAGATCACAGGTTTGTCGCTGTTGCTGTTCCAGACAGAAACCGGAAAAGCCATCGAATCTTTGCAGGAAATAAAAAGCAACAAAGATGTTATACTAAGGAACTGAATGAACTTTTTCATTTTGGTTTTGTGATTTTATTTAAAGCAGCCGGAATTTGCAACAGATCAAAATCATTGCCATAGATCAGGTATTTATTTTCCCACTGATCCGCATATTTTTCTTTAAAATCCCGCAGACTTTGGTAATGTTTAAAGCTTCCGATCCTGTTGTAAACGAATTTTAGAATTTCTTCCGCAGTATTATCGGGTTGCTTTATGCCTCCCAAAGGCGTTAATCCGAGATTAATGTACTGCAGATTCTTTGTTTTCGCATATTCTGCTAATTTTACGATCATGGCATCCATACTTCCATTTGGTGCATTTACTGTTTTCCGAATAAGATCGTAGGTGCATTCTTCTGGCGCAAAATCTGGTATAATATTCAGAAATGCCTCGATTTTTCCCTCTTGATCTTTAATTACGATAAGATCTTGTTTTTCAATTTCATCGCGATCAAACATTCCTTGTGAGAAAACCATTTCCTCCTTGTCGAATTCTTTCAGCCATTCATCAGAAATACGCTGAATTTCGTTTAGAATTTCTTCGGGTTGTGGACTGTAAAGAATTGCCGAGGTGTATCCTTTTTTGGCTAAAGAATTTAAACCGTTTCTTAATGTTTTTCTGTCTTTTCCTTCTAATTTGAAGGTTTCGGTATTCATAATTGCTTCCTGACCAACAAACAATTTCTGCTTTTTAAAGGATTTGAAGAGAAACAAACTTTGCTCATCGATTCTATAATACACAGATTTTAAGCCGTTTTTCTTACAGTAATCTTCAAACTCCAGGATCATCTTTTCTTTATTTTCTTCGGCACAAACAGGTTCATCCAAAGCAAATGCAAACTGATTCGCAAGTCGGTAAGAAACAAAACCTTCCACTTCTTCAGAGAAATAAAATTGTTTGTCTTTACCAGTTTTAAAGAAATCGAGTGGGGAAGTTCCATACATTTTCAGCAGGTTCTGGGCTTCCTCAAAATCGCTAGAAGTCTCTTCGCCATTCACTAGTTTCCGAATATTAAAAACGGAAAAAATGAGTAAAAGCCAGGAAACAATTCCGAGAAAAAAATTGATGTATTCGAAATCGCGCGCAAATCCAGTTTTTGGGACCAGACCACTATCCTGAAAAAGTAAAAAACTGTGAAGCGTGTAGTACAGCGATTCGCTCCATGTAAAATCAATTCCGAAATGCCGCTTATCGATAAAGTAAAAACTCAGGAAATTAAAAAGAATTACAGCCGCAAAAAGTCCGAGTAGCCAGGAGAAACCTAATCGCAAATATTTTCTGTTCGTTTTTAAAACATATTCCTTCCGGCTCATAATGAGCATGAGAATAATGACTAAAGAAACCATGGCTTCCTCGTAATCAAGAGCTTTAAACATGTTTCCAAAGAAAGAGATCACGGCTAGAATCAGCGCAAAATACCAACCTCGTTTTAATCCCCGCAACAGATAAGCAGCAGTTACGACCAAAAGAATTCCCGCAATTAAAGTCAGTATTTTAGAGATATGAATCGCGTCTTCGGAAAGGTAAATTTTTCCCATTCTAAGCCGGTCTTTCAGTGGTGGCGTAATCACAGAGATAATATTGATCAAACCCAAAATAAAAATGGCAAGTGCCGGCAGAATGCGTGCGATGATCTTTCTTCCGTTCCAGACAAATGCAACAAGTCCCAAAAGAAGCGGAAGCCAAAATTCGAAAACCCGGTAAAGCAGCGTAATTCCTAAACCCTGACTGTGAGAAAATCCAAAATTCGCCAAAATATAGATCAAAGTGAATTCGACTGCACCCAAACCCCGAAGAAACGGAGAAACAAGCATCAATAAAACAGAGATCGTGTAGCCAACTGCAGCCGCCGAAAAAGAGCCGACCGCACCAAATGCAAACATCGCAATGAGTAAATGGAAGATCCCGCAAAATTCTACTAAAATTGAAATGAAAACCGTTAAATAAAAATCTTTTTTATGAATTTCTCCCCCGAAAAGTTCATCGATATTATTGATCTGTTTGGGGAAATGTTTCTCCACAAATCGATAGAAATATCCTTTTGTGCGAAGAGAATTCACGAGCCAAAAAACCAGCGCGATAAAAATTCCGACACCTAATAACCAGGCCCAGGAATTTCCGAAATTTTTGTTGGCAAATGCAGCGTATGCAACCGCAGGAATTCCCACAAGAAAAACCGTAACAATACCTACAAAACCGTATATAGCACTTGCTTTGTGAATATTGTTTTTATCATAATTTTTGCGCTGAAGCTGGCGTGGCGTGTAAGCCAGTGAACTTATTCCACCTGCAGGCAGAAAAACGCTCAAAAAATTTCTCTTTAAAAATAATTCAACAGCATCGGAAAGTTTAAGTTGAACGCCAACCGCCCGGAAACTCGTTATGTACATTAGTGCCTGCAGTAAAACATAAACTCCTGTGAGCATGATTCCGGCAGCGATCCAAAATGGTTTTGCCTGATGAAGTTGGGGTAGAATAGAAGACATTTCTTTTCTTTCGCTCCGGAAAAATACAAAGGCGAGAAATAGAATTAATACAGCGAGAATTTCCTGCCACCGGACTTTTGCAAAAGTTTTTTTCAAAGAAAGGACACTATTTTTAATCATCAATTTTTTCTGTATTTTTTGGTTCTTTAAACTAAATCAGGCGCGAAATTGCTGAACCGGTCAGCATAAAGATTCCACCGGTGAAAATAGTGTTTATCATTTCACCGTGAAAGTGTTTTTTCGTCATAAAAGCGAAAAGAAATGCAACGACCGCTTGAGGAATTACCGTAGAGAAATTAAAAATAGAGTAGTACTTTTCGTTTTCCTCATCCGGCGCAATTTCTCCCACTAATAAATAAGGCGTTGTGCTGATGCTGCTCCAGGCGATCCCAATAAAAACAAATGAAACGGGCAACAAATATTTGGAATGGATAAAAGACATCGACAATAAACCCACTGCACCACAAAAAAGAGCGACAACATGAACTGCATATTTTGAATTTTTCCTTAAAATTTTGTGCAATGCAAACGTTAAGCTTGCTCCTAAAATACTGTATGATGCGAAACAGATTCCGACCCATTTTGTACCGTTTTCAAAATCTAAGCCTTCAATATTACCTGAGTTGGAAAAATATTTAGTAATGGCTGGAGTTGCATAGATCCACAGAGAAAATAATCCCAACCACGTGAAAAACTGAACCAGAAAAAGCGGCGCTAATTTTTTATATTTCAACAAGGTAGAACAATTAAAAAAAATTAAGCAGTTTTAACATTACCTGTTCTTTTTAAAACACCCCAATTTTGAATTTCCCCTTTTATCGCTTTGCGGAACGATTTAAACAAAATGTAATACATTAATTGTCGGTAGATCAGCCGTTGCGGAATCATCCAGATAAGCTTGCTGAACTTTTCTTTTTCGAAGGTAAAAGCGATCGCCGCTCCAACAATATCGACCAAAGAGAAAATAAGATAGTATAAAATAATGTGATAAGGATCCGCGACAATTAATCCTAATCCAGACAGAATTAAACTAACCACCAAGAGTAGATCTGCGAGTGGCGCCAGAAAGGGTAACAAAATTTGATAGAGCAAAATATGGGGTAATGCGACTCTGCCAAAGTTTTTATATTTTTTCCGGAAGATCGCGTCTCTGTGTTTCCAAAAGCTTTGTAAAATCCCAAAACTCCAGCGAAATCGCTGTTTCAAAAATTGCCCGATCGTTTCCGGAGCTTCCGTGTAAGAGATCGCTTCGTTGCACTGCTCGATTATATACCCCAATTTGTGCAATCGCATGGTTAAGTCGCAATCTTCGGCTAAAGTATCGGTCGTAAATCCGCCAGCTTCTACAACTGCTTTTCTTCGGAATGCTCCTAAAGCTCCCGGAATTACGGTGATACAATTCAATAAAGAAAAGGCGCGGCGGTCAAAATTTTGGGACGTAATGTATTCAATACTTTGCCATTTGGTGATCATGTTGATCTCGTTCCCGACCTTTACATTCCCAGCAACAGCACCGACTTCCTCTGGTTTTCCTGCCAGGTAAAAAGTATTCATCAACTGGGAAATCGCATCAGTTTTTAACTGCGTGTCTGCATCAATACAAACGATAAATTCTGATTCTGTTTTTGAGATTCCATAATTTAAAGCAGACGCTTTTCCACCGTTCGATTTTGTGAAAACTTTGACTTTTAAATTTCCTTCGAAGGCTTTTCTAACGTTGTCAAAAGTCTGATCTTTGCTGCCGTCATCCACGAAAACAATATCAATATCCGGATAATCCTGATTCAATAATGATTCGACTGTTCTGATGGCATTTACTTCTTCGTTGTAAGCGGGAACGATAATACTGACTTTCAATCCGGCTGGAATTCCCTTAAATTTTTCACGTAGTTTTTTCTCTCTTTTCGTTTGGATATAAGCCAGAACTCCCATAAAAATCATTCGACTAATGGAAAGAATAATCCCAATTAAGAAAAGCGCATAAATTAATTGACCCATCCAGTAACTCGAGGAAGCGAAAAAGAAATTCAGATCATTTTTCCAGCTTCTTTGTACAGGCGGCATTAATTCCGATTCCGGCACTTTCATCAAATCTGCAACCGTCGTAAAAACGCATCCTTTATCCTTAAAATATTTAATGATCCTCGGCAGCGCATCAACCGTCGGCTGTCTTGTGTCACCACCAGAATCGTGAAGCAGAATAATACTCGCGTTATTTTGAGTTGCAAAACGGATCGTGCGGTTCACAATGGAGTCGGCATTCATTCTGGGATCCCAGTCGTTTGGATCGATGCTTTCGCCAATTGCAATATAATTATCTTTTTTACTTTGAACTAAAGGCTCCAGTTCTTCATAAGTCTGCGGTTCGGAATCGGCATTGTAAGGCGCACGAAAAAGTACGGTAGATTTCCCGGTGATGCATTCGATCAAGGAACGGGTGGTTTTCAATTCTAAAGCGGCTCTTTCCGGAGACATCTTTGCTAAATTCCCGTGAGTAAAAGTGTGATTACCAATTTCAAAACCATCACGGCTGATTCTTTGAACCAGAGGAATGTTCGCTTCTGCGTTTTCTCCAATTAAAAAGAATGTAGCCGGAACTTTTTCCTTTTCTAAAATCTTCAAAATTTTGGGCGTGAATTCCGCGCTGGGCCCATCATCGAAGGTCAGTATGATTTTATGTCCGGGACCGATTCTGCTACTGTCTTCCGCAAATTTCTCGTATAAAAATCCGGAGGGTAACTGCGCGTAATTTTCAGAAGAAATTAAATTTTCATTCTTATCGGCCTCTATTTTTGTTCGTCCCTGTTCCGGAGAATATAAAATATTGATGATTTCTCCACTTCCAATTGCCGTAGGTTTCGTATTGAAATTTGGCGGCATCATTTCTAAAAGCGTGTAGTTGTAAGGATTTTTCTTTAAACTTTCGGTACTTAAATCCCGGGCGTAGAACGACCAGATCCGTGGATCTTCACTTCCTAACCGCCAAAGCGCTGTTCCGGCATTCCGGTAATCATCAGAAAATCTTAAAATATTGTATGCGGTTGCAGCATCTGTAAACCAGACACTGTTTTTGGAAGCGGGTTCATCTTCACTACCAGAAAAATTATAGGCGTAATGAAGGTTGTAAGAATTTTCGTCAAAGTTAATGGCAGATTTAGAAATCTTGGCGCGATCGATTACCTGACTGTAAGTAAGATCTTCCGTCCGGGTTCCATTTTCATCCGTGATCCATCGTCTGCCATAGGCTCCGAGACCCAAAATAAGTTTTTCGGAGGGAATATCTTTAGCGATCTGATCCAGTTGTTTTTCAATCCATTTTTGATCACTTACGGGTCCGGACTGGGAACTGTCGTTGAATTCATCATACGCCATCACGATGAAATAATCGGTGTAATCTTTTAAGTAATTGTGATTGTAATCGGAATTATCTGCCATAATATCGATGGACACAATCAAACCGTTTTGTTTAAACTGCGTGTAGAGATTTTTCATAAAGGCATTCAAATATTCATCTGAATTCTCTTTCATTTCCTCGAAATCGATATTGATTCCCTGCAGCTGATTTGTTTTTAAAGTCGTTATGATTTGACCGATTAACTGATTCTGAAGTTTCTGATCATGAAGAATCGAGTGAAGCAAATCGCCATTAAAATTCCCCTCTTTTCCCGGAACAGAAATAAAATTGTTGAGGATTGGCTGTATGCTTAAGCCATGATGTTTCATGACAGAAAGCGCTTCCTTATCGATTCTGGAATCTAGTTGAAAAGTTTTGGGATTAATGAAAAACCATTCCGGATAAATGGTGTTCAGTTTATCACCATTTGTACGAAGATTGTAAAGAGAAAGCGGCGACCACGGAACATAAAATGCACCACGAATAAGTTTTGCGTCGACCAAATTGCTTTTCGATTTCTCTGCCAGAATTTTCTTTTGTAGAAAGTCTTTAAAACCCTTAAATTTTTTATTGAGCGGAGTCGCGAGGGTGAATTTATTGTCGGGATTGATTTTTGATTCGAATGATTTCCGGATAGAATTCATTTGAGGCATTGAGGGATTTTTTCCTCTTATAACAGCGATCCCTACAATAATCACAATGAAAATAAGAATTGAACCGATTGTGCGCATCGTCCATTGTGTGACTTTATAACGTTTTGCATCGTTCGTTTGAAATACCTGTCTTTCTTTGTCTGGCATTGATCAATTAATTAGTCAACAAAGATAAATCAGTTTGTAAAACTTTGTATTTATTATTTTAGGTGAATGATGCTATTTTTAAATATAGTTGGGTGTTAACAAATGCTTTTATCTATTTTAAGAGAATTTTCGCAACTTTAAGGCATTTTTGAAGAGAAAGGCTTAAAAATCAATCCTGTCTTACTGGCCGATCTGATTTCTGATTTAAAGAGATCGTTTTTTTTATTTGTTTTTTCCTATTTTTACCTTTATTATTTTTCATCATGAATTTATCTCCGGAAGGACAAAAACTCTTTAATAAATTAATTTCAGAAATGCTGGAAGACGGCTTTGTGAAAATCAGCGATTATACCTTTTATAAAAAAATAGGAAGTATGACCGTGTCTTTAGGTGATCATGCGCTCAACATTATGCATCAGGGCAAATGTTACGGTATTATTCCGGAACGGGAATTTCTGAAATTAGCAAATGGGCTAGAACCTGTTCTTTTTCAGTTAAAATATCTGCTGGCTTTCTCCATGCGTCAGGATATGAACCGACTCGTTAGTTTTCTTTCGACTTATTTCTGGAATTAATTTCTTAGTAAAGCTGAGATATTCAACTCAATAAAACGATCTTTCCTCCAGCTAAATTTTGAATTCCTACTTCTCAATTGCCACCAGATATTCCGGATCTTTAATTATATTCACATCGATCACCGTTTCCGCATTATCTAAAAGTCTGATGCAATCTGCACTTAAATTTTGAAGGTGAACGGTTTTTCCAGCCTCACTGTATTTTTTAGTAATGGAGTTGAGGGCTTCGATCGCAGACATGTCCGTTACCCTTGATTCTTTAAAATTGATGATGATTTCATTTGGATCATCGGCAATCTTAAACTTTTCTGAAAAAGCCATCACAGATCCGAAAAATAAGGGACCGTAAATATCATAATGTTTTACCCCTTCATCATCCATACGGGTTCTGGCGCGAATTCTTTTTGCACTTTCCCACGCAAAAACCAGGGCAGAAATAATAACTCCGATCAAGACTGCCAAAGCTAAATTATGCAGATAAACCGTAATTGCGGCTACAAGAATCCCAATGAAAATATCATGTTTTGGCATTTTGGTAATAATTCGAAAACTTGCCCATTCAAAAGTTCCCAGAGCCACCATGATCATTACGCCAACCAAAGCTGCCATTGGTAATTTGCCGATAATTGGAGCTCCAAAAAGAATGATGAATAAAATGGTGATAGATGCGATAATTCCGGACAATCGTGCTCTTGAGCCCGCGGAAAGATTCACCAAAGTCTGCGCGATCATCGGACAACCTCCCATTCCGAAGAAAAAGCCGTTTGCGATATTTGACCCACCTTGTGCGATACATTCGCGGTTTCCGTTTCCTTTCGTTCCGGTCATTTCATCCACCAGATTTAAAGTTAAAAGACCTTCTGTTAATCCAACTGCTGCAAAGATCAAAGAATAGGGAAGTATAATTTTAAAGGCTTCCAGCGTGAAAGGAATTCCGGGAATATGAAATGGCGGGAAACCACCTTCAACGGAAGCGATATCCTGAACTGTTTTCGTGTTAATTCCAAACCCTACAACCAGTGCAAATACAACAATGATCGCAACTAAAGAGGCGGGAATTTTCTTCGTAACCTTCGGAAATAAGGCCACAATTGCAACGGTAAGAGCAACCAAACCGAGCATGATCATTAAAGGTTTTCCTTGAATCCAGGATAATTGCCCATTCGCAAGAACTTTGAACTGCGTGAGTTGAGACATGAAAATGATGATGGCCAGACCGTTAACAAATCCATACATCACAGGTTGCGGCACCAGTCTTATGAATTTGCTGAGTTTGAAAAGACCTATTAAAATTTGAATTACTCCCGCAAGGGCGACTGCGGCGAAAACGTATTCAATTCCGTTCGAACGCATTAAGGCAATAAGAACAACGACCGTCGCGCCGGCTCCACCAGAAACCATTCCGGGTCTGCCCCCAAAAACTGCCGTGATCAATCCGGCAATAAAAGCAGCATACAATCCAACGAGTGGAGGAAATCCGGCTAAAATTGCAAATGATAACGATTCCGGAATCATCGTCATTGCAACGGTTAATCCGGCTAATATTTCGTTTCGGTAATTTACTTTCTGGGAAAAATCAAAGAGGTTGAGCGTTTGTTTCATAAGTTGACACAATATTAAACTTGAAGAGAATGTTAAGGTCTTAAAGTAACATTATCAATGAAGAACAAAGAGAAAAATATTTTGAATTCTTCAAATTTTTTCAAAGGTGCAAAAATACGTAAATAAATAAAACCTTAAAAAGTGAAATAAGATGTGAGATACATTCTAAAAAACACCACTTGTTAACCAAGCTATATTTCTTAATTTTTCGCAATAAAAAAAGTCAAATTTCTTTGACTTTAATTTTTAAGGAGAAATGAATTTACGCCCAAAACTCGATAAGTGCTTCTGCGGTCGGTCCGGCCGATAATGGATTTTGTCCGGTAATTAATAATCCATCTTTTTCGACATGAGAAGTAAATGGTAAAAGCGCGTTGTGATAATCGCCGCCCAACTCTTTTAAACGATCTTCTAACTGATACGGAATTTTGTTAGCACGCAACGCAAGTTTCTCTTCTGTATTTGAAAATCCGGTAACACGCTTTCCTTTTAAAACAGAAGGATCTAATTCGGCAGCTTTAAGCAATGCTGCAGGTCCGTGACAAACAGCTGCGACTGGTTTTCCACTGTTTAAAAAATCCAGAATTAGTTGACCGCTTAACTCGTTTGTCGCCAGATCGAAGATGGGACCGTGACCACCCGGAAAGAAAACTCCGTCGTAATCTTTAGCGGAAATCTCCTCTAATTTGTGCGTGTTATTAAAAGCGTCTTTCGCCACCTCATCGTCCTGAAATCTCCGGTTAGAACCAGTAATATTTTCGGTGAGCGCGCTCATGGGATCAATGGGCGGTTTTCCACCTTTCGGACTGGCCAAAGTAACCTCGTAACCTTTATCTATAAATTCATAGTAAGGATCTGTAAATTCTCCGATCCAAAGACCAGTTTTGTCTTCTGTGTTTACAAGATCCGCATGTGACGTTAAAATCATCAGTACTTTTTTCATAATAACATTTTTTTAGGTTTGAATTATATTTGAATTAATTTTTAGTGCTAATAATAATGCCAAAAAATGAGTGAGAACTAAAAATTAAATTTTTTAGAAGCAACCAATCTTTTTTCACTTGAAATGGTTGTAATTTTAAAAGTAAAAAACCAACTAAAATAAGTTGGTTTAATTAAGATCGAACTATTTCTGATAGAGTATGGAAATTTTTCAGTTGACTATAATTTTCCCTTTCATTACGACATGAACCGTGCAATAATAAGCCGAAGTTTTCTGCGGCGAGAAAGTCCATGATTTTCCATTTGCCAAGAGCGGAGAAGCCCAGGCCTTGTTTTTTTCTGTAGCATTGTGTGCCACAATATCATTATTGATGAACGTGATCTTATCACCTTTTTTAACCGTGATCATTGCAGGATTAAATTTCATATTTTCGATGGTCACGATATGAATTGCTGCTTTTTTTTCAGAAAGTTCTGTCGGAGGAGATTTTAGTGCAGTTGCAGAATCTGCTTTTATTCCACCTGCGCTAAAGTCTTTATCCGAATTAAAAGTAGTTTTGATCGTATCAGAATTTTGATTTTCTACAGGAATCATGTCTTTTGAGCTGGAGTTGCAAATGTTCATGATTAACAGAAATCCAAGTATTAAATTTAAAATCCCCAAACGATACCTTTTATTAAACATGATTATTTGGTGGGATTAAGTTCTTTTTGAAGCATTTTTGCATGTCCCAGATGGGTTTTAAAAATGGGTAAGGCTTTTTGAAGCAGCGCTTTCAACTCCGCATTTTTAGATTGCGGGATTAACATGTTTTCTACTGCATCAATTGCGTATTCGTGGTAGGCTACTTCATTGTCAACATAAGCTTTGTCGAAAGCTTTTCCTTTTTTAGCGTTCAATATCGCTCTTTCCTTAACTGCTCCGGCTAATAAGGATTTTGATACGTCATTTGTTTTTGGAGTTACTTTTAGTTTGGTAACCAGATCTACAGCCATTTTAATTACAGCGTTATGATCCGCTTTCATGGTTGTGGCAAAGTTGATCACTTCTTTATTGCTGGATTTTTTCAAAGCAATTTCGGCATATTCAACGTCGATTTGATTGGCAGTCACGGCTACAGATGCAATTTCGGGATCAGTAAGTTGTGGCGTTTTTTGTTCCTGTGCGGAAATGGTTGTGGAAACTAACAATGCAGATAAAAGCAATGTTCCGGATAATGCTAGATTTTTTAGCGTTCTCATTTTGTAATTTTTAAAATTAGTATTAATGTTATTTTCATTTCAATTTTGAAATTTATTTCTTTCCCTTCTTTAACTATAGAGTTGCTGAACTTTCAAAAGGTTACAAAATATCTGGATCTTTCTCCGGAAATTGAGCATAAAACAAATTATTGAAAAGGTTTCGAGTTTAGTTTTATTAGGTTCTGAAATCTTTTTAAAAAAAAATCCTTATTTTAAAGCCATAAGATTTAGTCTTATTTTAAAATTCTTAAATAAAATCTTCAATGAACGATATTATTACGCTTCGCAAGCACCTGCATCAAAATCCAGAACTATCAGGTTTTGAACTGGAAACAGCCAAAACGATTGCCTCTTTTTTGAAAAATTATTCGCCCGATGATTTACACGAAGGTTTAGGGAATGGCACCGGAATCATCGCAGTTTATCACCCCAAAAATGAGGTGAAACAAACGGTCATGTTTCGGTGCGAACTCGATGCTTTGCCGATTCAGGAAATTAATGATTTCGATCATCAATCGCTTACGAAAGAAGTTTCTCACAAATGTGGTCACGATGGTCACATGACAATTATGTGTGCATTTGCGAAAAAGTTAGCTTCAATAAAAATGAAGCACACCAAAATTATTTTGCTCTTTCAACCCTCAGAAGAGAATGGGGAAGGAGCGCTTGCCATTTATAATGATGCGCGTTTTAAAAAATTAGATCCGGATAAAGTTTTCGCTTTGCATAATCTTCCGGGTTACGATCATCACGATATTGTGGTGAAAAATCACACTTTTACCTGTGCCGTGAATTCGATCATTATTAAACTTCAGGGCAAAACTGCGCATGCGGGTGAACCTGAAAATGGCGATAATCCAGCTTTGGCAATTGCGGAGATCATCAATGAATTCAATAAGAAAATTCAACCCGATCCGAAAAAAGAAAAATTTACCGTTCTAACACCGATCTATTTAACAATGGGAACGGAAGATTATGGTATTTCTGCCGGGTATGGCGAAGTTCACTACACCTTCCGGCGTGCTGCCAATGATGAAATGAAAGAACTCGAAGAGGAATTGAAAAACATCGCTATTAAAGCTGCCGAGAAATATAATTTGAAGCCGGAAATAAGCTGGACGCAACGATTCAGCGCGAATGAAAATGATCCGGAAACGATGGATTTTGTGCGACAAGCCGCGAAAGACTGTAATTTCAATTTAATAGAAAGAGAAGTTCCGTTTCAGTGGGGCGAAGATTTCGGAATTTTTACAGAACATTACAAAGGCGCAATGTTTGGTTTAGGAAGTGGGAAAAACACGCCTAATCTTCATAATCCAGATTACGACTGGCCCGATGAAATTACAGATACCGGCGCCGAAATTTTTTACAAAATAAGCCAATTAATAGATGCACAATAATTCATACCTGGAACTCGACGCCAAAGCCTACAAAACCAATATTGATTTTTTAAGGAAACATTTTCATAAAGATGTGATTTTCTCTTCTGTCGTAAAAGGCAACGCTTACGGACATTCCATTGAAAGTTTCGTTGAAATAGCGCTGGATGAGAAAGTAAAACATTTCTCAGTTTTCGATAGTCATGAAGCGAGGCGCGTGAAAGCGGTTGTCGGAGATCAGGCGACGGTGATGATCATGGGTTGGTTAAGCAATGAGGAAGACCTGAACTGGATCATTTTAAATGAAGTTGAATTCTTTGTTTTTGAGAAGAGCCGTTTAACTTCCGCTCTAGCAGTGGCAAAAAAGACAGGTAAAAAAGCCGTCGTTCACATCGAAGTAGAAACGGGAATGAACAGAACTGGATTTAATGCCAGTGAATTAAAATGGGTGCAGGATTTTTTGAAAAAGCATTCCGATTTTATAGAATTTAAAGGACTTTGTACCCATTTTGCAGGTGCGGAAAGTATTGCCAATTATTATCGTATCAAAAAACAGATCGAAAGGTATGATGATATTTATCGTCAGTTCTGTGAAAAAGATCTCAAACCAAAACAGCGACATGCCGCCTGTTCCGCCGCCGCGATGATGTATCCGGAAACCCAGATGGATATGGTGAGGATCGGAATTATGCAGTATGGATTTTGGCCCAGTCCGGAAGTGTTGGTGAATTATTACAACACCAAAAGAAGGAGAGAAGATCCGTTGAAACGCTTAATAAGTTGGAAGAGCAGCGTAATGAGTGTAAAGAAAGTGAAACGAGGCGAATTTGTGGGTTATGGCACCAGTTTCATGGCCGATGAAAACATGAAGATCGCCTGTGTTCCTGTCGGATATGCACATGGTTACAGTCGGAATTTGAGTAATATTGGCCGCGTTCTGATCAACGGGGAACGCTGTGTCGTGATCGGGAGTATCAATATGAATATGATGGTCGTTGAAGTTACTTTTCTGGAAAATATTAAACGCGGTGACGAAGTGGTATTGATCGGTAATCAGGCAGATAAACAGTTGTCGGTTTCTTCTTTCAGCGATTATGCAAACCTTTTAAACTATGAGCTGTTGACGAGACTTTCGGCAGATATTCCACGAATCGTTAAAAAGTAGAACGATAATAACTGATAAGCAGAAGATTTAAAAACTTGAGATGAACTTTTTTCACTGAATTAAAAAATTAACACAGTATCTATTGTATTTAAATATTTACAAATTTTCTACATCAATTCAAACCAAAAAAAACCAAGCTTGTGAACTTGGTTTTAATTTGAATCGAAATGCTGTTAAGGATGCATTGCCAAAATTTTATTCATAAAATCTTCAACATCCTGTCCGGAATAATCTGCCATTCCTTCTGTGATGTGAGCGATATTTCCTTCCCGGTCTAAAATTACTGTAGTGGGTAAGCTTCCGCGGAAAAACTCGGCTGGAATATCTCCCGCTGGAAAATAGAGCGGTAAATTTAATTTTCTACCTTCCATAAATTTGGTGGCCTTGGCTTTATTTCCTTCCGCTTCTAAAATTACGAAAACAACGTCGGAATTATTTTTGAATTTATCGTGGAGCTTCTGAATGGAAGGCATCTCGGCGATACACGGTCCACACCAGGTTGCCCAGAAATTAATGAAAACCACTTTTCCCTTCAGATCCTGCAAAGAAACTTTATTTCCTTTTTGATCAAGCATGTTCATAATGTAAGGTGCATTTTCAGCATTTTCATTATTTGAACCGTCCGCATTTTTTGTGGAGGGAATTTCTGCCAGATCAGGATTGAAAAATCCCAGTTGCATTAAACCCTGCTGCATGGTTGCTTTAACTTCGGGCACAAATATCATCGAGAGAAAAAGGCCGATTAGAGCAATATTGAAAACTTGTTTCATTGTTTTTTTTGTTTTAGTATTCATAACATATTTCGTTAGTAAGTATTAGAAAATGGCATTCTAATTCAGAATGCATAGTCATTAATTTAAGAAATACTAAACTAAAGAGGTACGTAATTGTTGATAAAGAATGTAGAGTGGAACAGATCCGGCTTTTCTAAAACCTTTTGTAGAGGGTGCCGAAATCAAATCCTGCATAGTAAAATCAATACCAGAACTTTCAAAATTTTCTCTAATAACTGAAATCTGTTTCGTTATTGTCTTGTCAGTAAGTTGGATGTATTGACAGGAAGAGCCGGATTTAATGGTATTGGAAGTAAGATTCTGAATATCAAAGATCTGTTGTACAGATTGTTTTATTCCGCATGAAGAAAAAGCCAGTACTAAGATAAGGATCAGAACGCCGGCTGTTTTAAAAATTGTTTTCAGTGGAAAAAACTTTTTCATTCCGGCAAAAATAGGCGGATTAGAATCCCTGTCCCAATTTTTAACAAAGTTTATATTTTGATGGTTTAATTTTTGAATTGTTAAAATCATGAAAACAATATTAGTAACAGGCGCCGGATCCGGCTTAGGAAAAGGAACCGCCATAGGATTAGCAAAAAAAGGACACCAGGTAATTGCAGCAGTTCACGTTTGGGAACAAAAATCTGACTTGCTCAAAATTATTAAAGAAGAAAAACTGGAAAACAATCTAAAAATCATCAAACTGGATCTTTTTGACGAAATCGATTGTCAGCACGCACAATCTTACGACATTGATATTTTGGTAAATAATGCAGGTATGGGTCATTCCGGTCCTGTTGGTGAAATGCCTGTTGGATTATTGCGTGAAGTAATGGAAACCAACGTTTTTTCCACTTTAGAATTTACTCAACCCATCATTAAAAAAATGGTGGAAAAAGGAAAAGGAAAAATCATTTTCGTTTCCTCGATCGCCGGACTTACTACTTCGCCTTATTTAGGCGCCTACAATGCTTCTAAACATGCTCTGGAATCTGTGGCTCAAAGTCTTCGGGACGAACTTCATGAATTTGGTGTAGAGGTTGCAACGATTAATCCGGGACCTTTCGAAACAGGTTTCAATGACAGAATGTACGATACTTACGAGCAGTGGTATGATGAAGCGGACTGTTTCACGAAGAAAGAAACCATAGAGAAGGCTGCTAAGAAATTATTAGATAATCAACTGGATCCGCAAATAATGATCGATGCCATGGTGGAGATCATTCCGAAAGATGTGCATCCTTTCCGTAATGTGGTGCCCGAAGAAATGGGAGAAAAGTGTTTGAAATATGAAAAGGAACAGTATGCATTAAAATGCAACGAGAAGTCAAGTTCCAAGTAATAATTTCAAAATAAGAAAACAGAAAGAGTGATATTTTATCGCTCTTTTTTTGTGCAATGTAAACGTCAAATTTGACGGGTTCCTTTCTTTAAAAATTTGGGATTGTGTTGGGCGATTGAGGCTTTAAACATAAAATACCAATAAATTGATTATCTTCAATGTCTGAATTTTACACAGCCGCTCCATTAAAAATTGCTATGAAAAAACTTCTCTTTCTTCTCTTTTTTTTTCAGATGGTTTTTTTGCATGCCCAAAATGGAAGGCCTGAAGTTGAGAAACAGTCCACACCATCAAGCGAGAGTTTTAAGAGGGGAGCTTTTATCAATGTGAACAGGCCAGAATATCCACAGAGTAATTTCACTGTAGAGGAACTTATTAAGAATGTTTTGATCAGTGGAATAACAAGTTGTTCAGGCAGTGTCTCTGAAGTTAAAGTACGACCCTATTATTCCCCAAGCAATGGAATAAGATCCTACGGTTATTTTAACAAAGGGACCACCAATTTTCCTTTTGATGAAGGGATTGTTTTAATGACCGGGCAAGCTAAATATGCAGGTAATTTTTTTTCCTATCCACCATTAAAGGGAAAACTTTACACGGCAGGCGACGTTGATCTTGCTAAAGCGATCGAAATCTACAACCCTTTGCTACACGATGCAACTTACATAAAATTTGATTTTGTGCCGGTAACAAATCGGGTAACTTTTAGCTATATTTTCGCTTCTGAAGAATATGGTGGATTTGCTTGCAGTTATTCCGATGGATTTGCTTTTCTTATAAAAAAAGATGGTGATGAAGATTATACGAATCTTGCAGTATTACCAGAAAGCTTAATCCCGGTTAACGTTACCAATATTCATTTCGACACGGAGGATTGCGCAGCACAAAATCCGCAATATTACGAAGGCGACAATGAGCTTGAAATAGAAACAAATTTTGCCGGTCGAACGATTCCACTCACTGCAACTGCTGTTGTAATTCCGGGGCAAACGTATCACTTTAAAATGGTAATAGCAGATTTTATGGATACGCTTCTGGATTCCGCGGTATTTTTAAAAGCAGGTTCTTTTAATATAGGTGTTCATTTAAGCGATGAAAACGGAAATACATTACCGGATGTAATTAATTTATGTTCCGGTGACACCCAGATTTTAAATGCAGGAGTACAAACTCCTGGTTCCACCTATCAGTGGTTTTTTAACGGTAACAGCATCGCAGGTGCTACATCCTCAACATACACGGCAACGCAGTCCGGCACCTACAGGCTGGAGGTTTTGGTACCCAATGTAAACTGTCCTTTAATAGTACAGGTAGAGGTTGATATTGCTCCGAATCCTATAATTTCAGTAACCGCTGCAAATACGACCATTTGTGAGGGAGATGAGGTGTATCTTCTCGCCAGTGGTGCAAAAATATACAGTTTCGCTGGCTTGCCCGGATCCGGGAGCATACAAATCGTGTTTCCAAAAGTTACGACGACTTATACTGTAACCGGCGTGAGCTCCTACGGCTGTCAAGGAAATACCGCTTCAATAACAATAACTGTAGTTCCGAAACCTACCTCAGCCCTTGCCGACATCGAATTCTGTAAAGGTTCCACCGCAATTTTAGATGCTGGAGCCGGACCAAATTACACCTATCTCTGGAGTACCGGCGAAACAACTCAAAAAATAGCAGTAGTGAAAGATGGCGTATATACCGTAACGATCAAAAATGGTCCATGTTCCGAAAAATTTTCGGTGACCGTTTCCTACATTCCGGTTCCCCTAATTGAGGAAATTGTGTACGATAAAAATACACTAACCGTAAAAGTAAAAGATGCGCAGCCGAACTTAGAGTATTCTATCAATAAGGGCATTAGCTGGCAAAGCTCCAACGTATTTACCAATATTCTACCCAACACCAGTTATGAAATATATGTTCGCGTTCCGGGTGATTTATGTTCTGCTATCGCTGAATTTTTCACTTTTTTTGTAAACAATGTCCTCAGCCCAAATGCTGATGGAATTAACGATTATACGGATTTTTCCGGAGTAAGCAAATACAAAGATTTCAGTGCTGTAGTTATCGATCGTTACGGAAAAGAAGTTTTTCGGGGAACAGCTACAGACGCAATGTGGAAACCAAATAATCGGCAGGCAAGCGCCCCAAGTGCTTCTTACTGGTATCAGGTTTCCTGGTTAGATCCTGTTACGGCGCAAGTGGTACAAAAAAGCGGTTGGATCTTACTGAAGAACAGGAATTAATAACAGGGCTTTCGATCAATTAAAAACTCCATATTTTATATAAATTGTAAAAAGAAAAACACCCATTTTTATAATTTAAATCATACCATTTTATCAATTTAGAGATCTGAATTTGAACTATGACAACTGCAAAAACTTTTATGAAAAAAACGCTTTTACTTTTTTATCTCTTAATTTTTATTTCAAATAATGCGCAGCGATCCGTTGATGCTGTTAAATATTCTGAACCTTCCAGCCAAAATCAGAAAGCAGGAATTTTTATCGATATTAATACCCCTGATTATCCGCAGAGTAGTTTCACAGAAGAGCAGTTGGTTAAAAATGTTTTGATCAGTGGTGCATCCAGTTGTGCGGGAAATGTTTTTAATGTTAAAGTGTCGCCGAAAATCTCTTTAACCGATTCCAGAAGATCTTACGGTTACTTTAATAAGGGAACCACCAACTTTCCTTTTGACGAGGGAATTATTTTAATGACAGGCTATGCAAGAACTGCAGGAAACAATCAGAATGGATTTTTAAGCGGAAAATTATCGACCAATGGAGATAAAGATTTAGCAGAAGCCATCGGACTTCAGGAACAAAATCTTTTCGATGCCACTTACATTGAGTTTGATTTTATACCAGCCAATAATCAGCTTAGTTTTACCTATCTATTTGCTTCGGCAGAATATGTGAATGATTACGCCTGTACTTATACTGACGCGTTTGCTTTGTTAATGAAAAAGCAAGGTGATCCCAGCTACATTAATCTTGCAGTTTTACCCAATGGCCAGGGAGCTGTGAGTGTGACCAACATTCATCCCGAGTATCCAAATTGTAGTGCGATCAATCTTGAATACTATGAAGTGGATCACAGTGGAGAAAAGGAAATAAATTTTTATGGTAGAACCAAACCGCTCACAGCAACTGCAACAGTGATTCCGGGCGCAACTTATCACTTTAAAATGGTTTTGGCCGATAATGGCGACCGGCTTTTTGATAGTGGTGTATTTTTGAAAGCAGGTTCTTTTAATATTGGAGTACAAATTAATGATTCAGGTGGAAATGCCTTGCCTGAAGTAATGAGTATTTGCGAAGGAACTTCTCAACTGCTTAATGCATCGGTAACGACGCCCGGTGCAACTTACCAGTGGTTTATTAATGGGAACTTAATTACCGGTGCAACTTCTTCTACCTACAACGCTGCTCAACCCGGAATCTATAAAGTGGAGATTTTGTTACCTAATTCAACATGTCCCGGAACTGCACAAATTGAAATAAAAATCCCACCAGATCCCATCATTAGTGTAACAGCGCCGAAAACGACAATCTGCGACGGAGACTCTATAATTCTTACAGCAAGTGGCGCTAAAACCTACAATTTTTCCGGTCTCGTTGGTACTGGGAATACGCAAACAGTTTCCCCAACAGTCACCACCACTTACACCGTAACAGGTGCGGGCGAAAATGGTTGCGCAGGAAATACAACGAGCATTACAATTACTGTGAATCCTGGAATCACTTCCACTTTGGAGGATATCGAATTCTGCGAAGGTTCGAGTGTAATCTTAGACGCCGGAGCCGGAACAAATTATACCTATTTGTGGAATACCGGAGCAACGACTCAAGAGATCTCTGTTGATAAAGAAGGGATTTACACCGTGACGATCGATAATGGTTTCTGCTCCGAGACTTTCTCTGCAACTGCCACTTATATTGCTGTTCCGATGATCGATACTGTTTCTTATGATAGAAATAAGCTTACAATTAATGTTACACAGCCAGCGCCAACAGTTTTGGAATACTCTGTGAATTCTGGGGTGACCTGGCAAAACGGGAATGTCTTCACCAATATTCTACCAAATCTAAATTACGGTGTTGCAGTAAGAATTCCCGACACTCCCTGTTTTGTTGTTAAAGATTTTTTTACCTTTTACATCAGCAATGTTATTACACCCAATTCGGACGGAATTAATGATGAGGTTGATTTTTCCGGAGTAAGCAAGTACAAAGATTTCAGCGCTGTAATAATTGACCGGTATGGAAACGAAATATTCCGCGGAACGACAACCAATACAATATGGAAGGCAAATTACAGACAGGCAACTGCGCCAAGTGCTTCTTACTGGTACCAGGTCTCCTGGTTAGATCCTTTTTCGGAGCAGATGGTGCAAAAAAGTGGGTGGATCTTACTGAAGAACCGGAATTAATATTTCAGCATCCTTCTTTATCTTTTAATGAAAACAACCCTTTTGCAATAGGGATGGAAACGGCATCCTTTTCTTTTTAAGTGGGAAAGTAAGCCGAAAATGAAATAAGCGCTGGCAAAGAAAAGATAGAGTGTACAGCCCGGCTCCTGTTTTTTTATCAAAAAAAAGAGGAGATTGCCCAAAAATAAATAATGCTTTTTTCCGGATCAAATCCTTTTTAGTAGAATCGGTTTTCAATTGAAAAACAAATCTTATATTCGTAAAAATAGGATTACGCCCAAAACATTGCGAATGAAACAGCTTTATGCTTTAATTTTTCTCAGTTTCTTTTTATGGATTCCGTCGCAGCAAACTACCGTTGTCGCTCCGGCGCAGGAATATGATTACGAAACAGACAGTACCGTTTATGAAACTCCTGAAAAAGAGCGGATTATCCTTTTTAAATCAGATATTCAGGTTGCTGAAAATGCTGATGTAACCGTGACTGAAACCATCGAAGTTTATGCGACCGGAGACGAAATCAAACGTGGACTTTTTCGCGCACTTCCGATGATCCGTAATACGAAGAAGGGGCAGATGAAGATCAAATATCTACTCGTTTCTATCAAGAAAGACGCAGTTGAAGAGGATTACCATACCGAAACAAAAAATAAGGTTTTTAATATTTACATTGGAAATAAAGATGTAATTCTGAATCCTGGTTTGTACACTTACGAAATTGTTTATAAAACGCAGGATCAAATTGCCCATTTTAAAAATTTCGACGAATTGTACTGGAATGTGAATGGCACAGACTGGGCTTTTCCTATCGAAAATATTCAGGCTAAAATCACGCTTCCAAATGGCGCATCGATTCTCCAGAATTCTTGTTATACCGGAGCGAGCGGCAGTACTGCACAAAATTGTGTTAGCACCAAACTGGGTGATACGGTTATAGAATTTAGCGCTGATGGCTTGAAGGAAAAAGAAAATTTAACGGTTGCGGTTGGATTCAAAGCCGGAGTTTTAAAGGAACCTTCTCCTTTTATGAAATGGTTGAAGAGAAACTGGCCTTCCTTCTTTTTATTGTTTCCGAGTTTTTACCTGGCTAATTTTTATTTTGTTAACTGGAAAAAATACGGCAAAGATCCTCAAAAACCTACGGTTATTCCCCAGTTTAAGGCACCTAATAATCTTTCACCTGCCTCGATTGGGTATCTGGAGAATGGCCGGTTTAACATCGGTTTTGCAACGGCAAATTTGATCGATCTCGCCGGGAAAGGATATTTGACGATTGACGAAGTAAAAGCTCCTGTAAAGAAAGCCGGCCCTCTAAATTATGTAATAAAAAGACTGACGAAAAAATCAGAAGATCTGCAGCCTGATGAAGAAATTCTTTTATCTCAGCTATTTTTAAAATCATCCGAAGTAGAAATTTCCGGGAAATACAATTCGAAAGTTAAAAATGCCGTGTACGAAGTGGAAAGGGTTGTAGAAAAAAACACCAAAAAATGGATTAAAACGGAAGCAAATGATCCTGTTGTTCGCAAGGCTGCAAAAATTATTCTGATCGCTCTGTTTGCTGCTTTGTTCATTAGTGCGATCATCACCCAAAATCTTGCAGGAATGTTTTTTGGGATTCTTGTCGTGATCGACTGTATTATTGTCTATTTTCTTGTTTATTTGTGGAAGGAAAAGAGCAGAATTGCTTTTTATGTAACATCTTTTTTTACACTTCCTTTTATGATTCCTTTGTATTTCCTCGCCTTTCCGTCTGGAGCCAATATAAGTTCTTTTGAGTCAGACTGTTTCAAGTTCGCGATTTTAGCTATTATCTCATGGGTTATTTTTCAGCATCTTATTAATAAACCGAGTCAGGAAAAAGTAGATATGGAGGCTGAGATTGAAGGTTTCAAAATGTATCTGGGAACAGCGGAAGTCAACCATCTTCAGTTTTTCAATCCACCTGAAATGACGCCCGAGGTTTACGAAAAATTCTTGCCGTACGCGATCGTTTTTGGAGTAGAAGGAATTTGGGGAAAAAAATTTAGAGAAAAACTGAGAGAAACTCTTTATGCAGAAGACCGATATTTTACGGATCACCGCTTTACCGACGATTTTGCGCGATCACTGTCAACCGTTTTGGCAACTACTTCTACACCAATCAGCTATAGTTCCTCATCGTCATCGTCTTCCTCCTCCTCTTCGCGGTCTTCCAGTTCCTCCTCTTATTCCGGTGGCTCCAGTTCCAGCGGTTCATCCGGTGGAGGATCTTCCGGCGGTGGCGGTGGAGGCGGTGGAGGCGGCGGCTGGTAATTGAGGATTGACTTATAAAGTGGTAAAAATCAATCTTTTTTAGGAGCCCGAAACCCGTAAACTTCTTCGAAGATCCAACCCGTTTTTCGCTATATCCCCGAATTCTCGGGGGATGCCGCTGCAACCGGGGCTAAAACAAAAATTGGTTTCTCTTTCGCCTCTTTTAAAAAAAAATAAATTAGACAATAACAAAATTCAAAATGAAAAAACCATTAGCCGTTCTCGGGATTTTATTCGCCTGCTTTTTTGCATCAGGTCAGGATTTAAATATAGAAGGTTTTACCGAAACAAAGATCGAAGGCGGCGCTACCTACACCAAAATGAAAAATGGAAAACTCGACAGCATTATCGTTGGGATGTATGCCGTGAATTATGGGAATGCCTTATTGTTTTCCCGAAAAGAGGAGGTAATTTTTATAAAAAACGGCAATGATGAGAATGCAGTCATCAAAATTGAAGTGAAAAATAAAAAGCAGATCAAAACTTTTCTGCAGAACAATAAGCCTTTGATCGCTATTGAAATGATTGATTTTGATCTTCAAAATTTACCAAAAAACAGGAACGTTTCGATTTCCAGTCAAAACGATCTGGTCACTGCGTATGCTATTATTTCAACACTGGAAAGTTATTCCGGCAGATTAGATGATAAAAGCATGAAGTTATTTTACCGTCTCGAAATTCCCGGCAATCTCGATACATCGGATTCAATTTTCAATTATCTCGGCGATTTTTTCATTCAGGAAGATGCTTTACTCAAGATTTTTTACGGTAATTATGCTGAAAAATTTATGCCTGAAATGATTGGGTCTTTCAAAACAGATGAAGCCGGAAAAATAAAAAACGGAATTATTTTAGACTTCAAACAAAACAGTCCAAAAAATAAATACCATATTTATGAGGGTGGTAAAATAATTAAATCTGGCAGCGCAACTTTAAAAGCGTTTCAGCAAATATTTATGGATTACCGAAGTCAATCCGGTGAAATTTACTAAACAACCTGTTTCAATTTAAAAATACGCTATTAATGTTTTATAACTTCCGCTTTTTAATCTATGGTTTTCTGGGATTGCTGTTTGCCTTCTGTTTCGGACTGTTTTACGTTGCTTTAAGTTCTAGCGAAAGCACCAGTGATTTCGAAAGAAATGCAAAAAAGTTAAATGGTATTTTTTACATTAAAGAAAATAAAGTCTATGCTGCAGTTCCGAGCAATGGCTACTTCGAGGTTAAGGATGCAAACCCACAAACATTTGCAGTTTTTCCGGATACTTTCAACGATGCTCATATTGGTTTCGATGATCAGCATGTTTATGCCGGGAATATGATTTTGAAAGGCTTAAAACCTCAAGGCTTACGAGCACTTGGGAATAATTATTATACCAATGGCGAAACAACGTATTACTGTAACAGAAACAGTGAAAGAAATGAATCTCTTGGTACGATCGCTTTCCTGTTTCAACTCATTGGTCACGAGATCGGCTGGACAGAAAAACCACAGGATTATTGGTATTCCTCTGTCGAACTTCCAAAAAATAAGGAGTACCGCTCGGTAACAGATTTTGGTATTGCGGTTAATAAAAGTCAGGCTTTTTTCAAAGGTTTACCCCTGGCAAAATCTGATCCGCGAAATATTGAAAGCCTGCCCATTAAATATGAGAAAGGAGCGGATCGCGAGAGTTTTTGCTATTTTACTGATGGCAAAAGAGTGTATTACGAAGATCAACTTTTATCTGCTGCTTACGATCCGCGAATGTACGAAGTCGGGATTGAGGGAGATCTTCCTTCCAGGAATTATTATCTTATCAATCCCACTACAGGAAATGTTTTTGTTGATGGGCATTCTTTTGATCCTGCCAAAGCTCCGTACCGATTGCTCAGTCAAAATCTGGAGCATGCCAATCAGGCTTTGTTTGCAGGCAAAGAAGGGGTTTACTTTTACAATGCCGAAAAAAAAGAAATTGAACGTGCCGGCGACAATCCTTTTCCCGGAAATCAGTTTGAAGAGCTCGCTCCCGATATTTTCCGCAGTGGAAATGCGATCTATTATTTGTTGCCCTCAGAAAATTGGAGTCGCAAGAGAGGATTACGTGGCAGAAGCACCGCGATGGCACAACTGAAAAAAATTAACTTTAGTGATTTGCAGAGCGTTTCTGCTCCTGGATTAAGCTACGGCACCATCTGGAAAGCAAAAAACCGCTTTTTATACTTTGATGACCTGGGAAGTTCACAGTTAATGCCATCTGCGATCTATGAGATTAAAGATGAAAAAACATTCGAAATGCTCGTCAATTCACCCAACTTGCGTACAGATGATATTCGGGAGCTTCAACAGTCAAAAAAAATCATTTCGCCGGATCACAAAATCATCTTTACTGCAGTAACGGAATATCCGGACCGGGATATTCAGATCTTGTATAAAATGATCGCCGTTTTTGTAGGTGTTATGCTTATTATTCTCTACTTTTTTAGAAAGAAACGGATTGCTCCTTTTCTCATTAAAAACGGTCAACTCATCATCACGAATTTTTTATTCACCAAGTATAATATTTCTGATATTCGGGAGATCAATTTCACAGTAATCGGATTTCCTTTCAGGAAAAATGGCTACAAAGGAAGAATACAGGTGATCACGAAGGACGGAAAACCAAGTCGAAACTTTTTATTTTCAACGAAAGTGAGTCTGATGCCTGAATCCGAAAATGAGATCATCAGCTACATTAGAACATTGCAGGAGGAACTCAAAAAAAATGATATTACCAGCAGATTAATTTAAATGTCTTGAAAGTTGTTCGGCTTGATCATCACTCGGACGACAATATTTTTCCGGATCATAAAAAAATAGCTGAGTTTTAATCTCAGCCATTTTTATTTTTATTGAGGAATTATTCTACTCCGGATCGGCAACTTTTACCATTTGTTTGCCGATATTTTCTCCTTTAAAAAGTCCGATAAAAGCAGTCGGAATATTTTCAAATCCCATCGTTAGATTTTCGCGGTATTTCAATTTCCCCTCTTTAAGCCAGGTGCTTATTTCCTTTTTTGCACTTTCAAATTCATCCTGAAAATCAAAAACTACAAAACCTTCCATTTTCGCACTTTGTTGAATTAAAAGGTGATTTGGACGAATACCTTTCGGCGGATTTTCTTCATTGTAATCGGCGATCTCTCCGCAAATTACCAGTCTGCAATGTTTATTGATGGAAGGTAGAATAGCGTCGAAAGTTTTTCCGCCAACATTGTCGAAAAAGACATCAATTCCCTCCGGACAAGCCTTTGCTATTTCTTTCTCCAGATCATCGGTTTCCTTGTAATTAATGGCGGCATCAATTTGTAAGTCTTCGGTTAAATAGCTGATCTTTTCTGCGGAGCCTGCAATTCCGATGACGCGGCAGCCTTTTATTTTTGCGATCTGTACGGCCACACTTCCAACGCCGCCTGCGGCACCGGAAACTAAAACCGTTTCGCCTTTCTTAATTTTACCAATTTTTATCAGACCGAAATAAGCTGCCAAACCCGGAACGCCCAGAACGCTCACTGCGGTAGAAATTGCCCCGAAATCCGGATTTACTTCTTCTACTTTTTCTGCCGAAATGGTTTGGTACTTTTGCCAGGAAAGACGCGCATAAACGATGGTGCCTTTTTTCAGATGCTCGCTTTTGCTTTCAATGACCTGAGCGACCGTTCGGCTGGTGATGGGTTTTCCGATTTCAAATTTACTGCCGATGCTGTCGTCGGTTCCTTTTTTCATAAAACCGCGCATCCCGGGATCTACAGAAACATATAAAGTCTTGAGCAAAACTTCGCCCTCTAAAACAGCTGGAAAATCGATATTTTTAATTTCGAAAGTCTCTCGGTTTGGAATTCCAGTTGGTCTTTCAGCTAAAACGATGACTTGATTTTTAT
The DNA here is from genome assembly GCF_056279225.1 of Chryseobacterium sp. UYP7. Lineage (NCBI taxonomy): Bacteria > Pseudomonadati > Bacteroidota > Flavobacteriia > Flavobacteriales > Weeksellaceae > Chryseobacterium > Chryseobacterium sp. UYP7. The sequence goes on along the minus strand of NZ_JBWBQW010000003.1, from coordinate 185,592 downwards.
TATGATCTTCCATATTTTATTTTATTATTGAGAAAGTTTCGGAAAGAAATTGATCTTTGAGCCATTATAAAATTTGGATAATTACAGTCTTGAAGGCGAATGTTTCAGAAAAATCTTCGAGCTTAAAAATTGGTCTAATTTTTTACGAATATCCTTCCAAATTATTTTGCTTCTACAGAATAAAGCGAAGAATGTTTTGATAATAATTGAATGGTCAGTTGCAATTCTCCATCTCGATAATATAGAAGCCATTTTCCATAATCTCTTTTTCAAACTCTGGTTGCAGCGTTTCGATATGGCAGAAACTGCATTCCTTCGAAGTTAGCAATTGCTCCGGCTGTTCTTTTAATTTAAGATAATGTTTTCCATAGGTCTGAATAATGGCTTCATCCTTGATCGCGGAAGGTGCAATAATGTCGAAATGCATTACACTGCCGTCTTTTTTCGTTACATAGGTGTCCCAAACTGCTACCTGCATTTTATTTGTTTTAAATTGAATTTAATCTATTGTTCAGATCTACTCAAAATTAATGATTATTTATTGAAACTGATCGAAGTGACAAAAAAATTTTTTCTTAAAAAGTGGTTCCCTAAAAATTAAAATAGTCTCAATAAAGAAGGTATTTCTGTATAAAATATTAATATTATTTTTCATAATGACTTATTTTTCAATTTTTAATGGATACCAACATCTATTTCAATTTTGAATAAAAACTCTATAATTGAAAAATTTAGAAGTCAGTTAATTTTTGAAAGCTTCAATTAATGCAAGCGCTGCACTTTCACCAGAAAGCATGGCTGCATTTAAGGAACCATTGACCAAAGTGTCACCAGCAAGAAAAATTTGAGATGAGTAAAGTGTTTCAGCCGGACTAAGACTGTATTTTGTATTTTTTAGATCCGGTAAAGCTTTCGGAATCTCGTAGATTTTTAGCAGACGAATAACGTCGATATTGAAATGATGTTTCAATTCGCTTTTTACTTTGTCAGATAATTTATCACCTTTCAAATTTTGATTGTCCACCACCGTTACTGAAAGTAATTCTTTACCCCCATTCACGGAGGTTTCTAAACTGGTGTGATAAAATAGATTATTGACGAGGGCATTTTCTTTCGGTAAAAGTCCGATCAAAGGTTTTTCGATGACGCGTTTCTCTGTTTCAAAATAAAGGGTGAAGCAGGATTTCCATTTCAGAGGTTTTTGATTCGACCGAGACAATAAATTGGTAGAATCGGTTGCGATGATAGTGAAATCACTTCCCAGAATTTCGCCGTTTTCTAAAGTTATCGCTCCATCTTTTATAGAATTTACTTTGGTATTAAACAGGATTTTTGTCGTTTTTAATTTTGCTAAAAGCTGATTTGGAATGGCTTGAATCCCAGCTTTCGGTAAAGCGGCATTTCCGGTCCCAAACATTTTATAAACAAACTCAAACATCCGGCTCGAAGTTTCCAGATTTGTTTCCAAAAAAATTCCACTGAAAAAGGGTTTGAAAAACTGAGTAATAACTTCGTCGGAAAAACCAAAATCTTTTAAATAGTCTAAAGTGGTTTTTTCTCCCGCTTCAAATATGGCGATGATTTCCTTCTTCTTCAATTTAAGATTGAGCTGAAGAATTTTAATTTTATCGCTGAATGGAATAATGCTGGAAAATACCGTCGGAAACAACAGCGAAAGATCCCGCAATGGATCTCCGATTTGATTTTCTTTTCCGTTGTTAAAAATTGCAGCTCCTGGCAGAAAGTTTTGTAATTCTAAAGCCTTATAATCCAGAAATTTTTGTGCAACCGGATAGGAAGTTAACAAAACCTGAAAACCATGATCAAGTTGATAACCTTCGACGATATCTGTTTTTACGCGACCTCCAACAGAATCGGTGGATTCGATAAGAGTGGGAGAGAAGCCGTGCTTTTCGAGGGTTTGTGCTGCTATTAATCCGCTTATTCCGGCGCCGACGATGTGTATTTTATAATTCTGTTTTTCCATGATATTTACTCGTGATCACAAAACTACCATTTTTAGTTTGAAATTTTTGAAACTGCTTCATTAGAAGATCTGCAAATAGGATAATTAAGTATGAAATCAATTTTTACTTTATAAAATATTTTAAGAGCAGAGAATTATTCAAAAAAAAACCAATGATCGCTCATTGGTTTTTACAATCAAATATTTAACTTTTATTTTTTGATGAATTGAAGCGTAGTTAATTTTCCGCCGTCGTTTAATCTTACGAAGTAACTTCCTTTCTCAAGAGAAGAAATGTTGATCGTAGATTTGCTGGATACTTTAGCAGTTATTACTTTTTGACCAACCATGTTGTAGATTTCTGCCTGATATTCTCTGCCAGAACCTTTCCATTCCAAAGTGATTTGATCTGACGCAGGATTTGGATATAGAGCAGCGGTCGAGTTATTAACATTCTGCACTGCTAAAACTGGATTTAAATAACGGGCAATAAAGAACTGTGCTTTACCGCCGTTAAATGGAACGGCATCACCCGAAACCACTATTTTTCCGTCGGTTTGCAACGCTATGTTATAAGATATGCTGTAGTTTGCTTCGATACTGGTGGTTACTTTGCCTCCAATCCCGAAGCTTGTATCTAATTGTCCGTTTGCAGTCACGCGAGCTACACCGAAATTCTCAGTTGATCCTATGTTTGCAGTACCGGTAATGACTAATTTGCCATCTTCCTGAAGGGCCATATCCTGTAAATAATTTAAGCCACCATCAATAAACCTTGTTTTGAAAATTCCATTTTCGCCATAAGTGGTATCAAACGTTCCATTTGCATTCAGTTTAGCAACAGCCAATTCATAACGCAGAGGCGCAGTACCGAAATAAGAATGACCACCGACTAATATTTTACCATCTTGTAATTGAATGACTCTTAATCCAAAATCATTGTTATTTCCAACATGAAAAGTTACAAGACCGTTGTTTCCAAAGGTTGTATCTAAAGTTCCGTTTGGATTATAAGCGATCACAATATATTCATATTGATTATAATTGCCATCTATTGCAAATCCTGCAATAACAATTCTTCCTGCTGCATTAATGCTGATATCTTTACTGTAAGTTGATATACCGGCGACTGCGGTATAAACCCAACCATTGGTACCAAAAGTCTGATCCAAAGTTCCATTGCTTTTAACTTTAGCCATCGCATAGTCATCATTAACATAACCGGAGATGATAAAACTACCGTCTTGCAAAATGGCGAAGGTCTCTGCTACTTCAGTTGTTCCACCATCAATCACTACAATGCCGTTTGTTCCGAACGTGTTATCTAAACTTCCGTCAACATTTAACCGAGCCATTAAAAAATCGCCGGTACTGTTATTCCATCTATAGCCTGCCAACACGATCTTTCCATCGGTCTGTATATGCATATCGTAGATGTAAGATTTGATCCAGCCGGAAGAGAAATTTATTTTGCCATCGATCCCAAAAGTAGTGTCGATGCTCCCGTCTGTATTAAATCGGCTTACTCCAACATTAATATTAGGGTTATTCCCTGTTGAGCCACCAACTACAATTTTACCATCGGATTGAATAGCCATGGCGTTTGCAGAATTATTACCATTGGTGTAATTTCCTGTTAGGATACCTCCGTTACGAAAAGAGGGATCTAAAGATCCGGATTGTGCATCTACGAAAATAGCGCATGTCGCAAGCATTAAACTGATAAAGATTTTTTTCATAATATTTTTTTAATTTATTCTGAAATCAAATTTATATAAAAAGAAGCTACGTGCTGTATTTCGTGTTGTAAAATGCATGAATTTTGAAAATTTAATCTTCTAAAAATCTGACTATTAGATCAATAAATTTTATTAGTTATCGTTATGTTATCGTTTGCCAGGAAAGGATATTCATGCTGTTTTCTTATTGATGCTCTTATTTTGATTGGTATTCTTTTGACCAGAATTATCAAATTTTAGCGTTCCAGAATCGCAACAGGAAGAAGAACATTTTCCAAATAAATAGATGAATAAGGAGGTTGAATCACATCAAATTTTATCAACGAAAAAAAAACTTTTTCCATAAGAGGAAAAAGTTTTTTTTAGTAATTGATGAGATTATCAAAAATAGTTTTCAATTTTAGAATAGAAAAAATACTTTAATTTAAAGCCGTTAAACCAGCTTTTGCAATAAGAACATCCTGACTGCCATGAGCGCCACCGACGCCAATTCCTCCCACTACTTTTCCTTCGATCATAATTGGTATTCCACCATCCATGATTAAAATATTTTCATCAAGATAGCGAATGTCTTCCGGGATAGATCCGTCTTTAATTCCTTTTGCGATCACTGCTGTTTCTCGTTTTTGAGAACAGGCAGTGTAGGCTTTTTTATAACTCGCACGAATGGTGTGAACGCCAGCGTTGTTGTGACGAAGAACGGCTAGAGTCTGACCCGATTGATCAACGACCGTAATGGTAACAAACAGTCCGTCTTTTTCGGCCTGGTCAAATGCGGCCTGTATTATTTTAACTGCCATTTTTCCGGTGAGAATAGGCGCTGTTGTACTTTGAGCTTGAATCATGATGGTAAGCGTTGTTATTAGGAATATAAAAATATTTTTCATGTGATGAATTTTTTAACGGAGAAGTTTTCAATTTGTTAGCTATTGAAAGTCCTTTTTTTGATGACGATAAAGGTAAGGAGATTTACGAGAAATTTCAAAGGGAGACGCTTGTCATTCTATCATCGAAAATTTGGTGCGAGATATCAAAATCTTAAACGAGAAAAAAATTGCGGAAAATTTTAAATCAATATCAAATTAGAAGGAGCCTATATGAAATATGTAAAATAAAAATCGTTTTTAATACCATAAAATATTATGAAATTCGTAATTTTGAGTAGTACTAATTACAAAAAAGAAAATTTCACAAGATTTTATTTTGAATAGTCGGATAAAAAAGTCTTCTTGATCCTGCTGTTTTTAAACAAAAAGAGAGAAGACAAAAATTTAAGATGAGTGCTCAATCCTACTATTACGTATTTTTAATAATTTTCATTCCAATCCTAATTTTTAGCATTGTAGAAATTATTAAAAGTCCTTATTCAACACCCAGAAAATTAATGTGGCTTTTTATATGTATTCTCATGCCAATTATGGGCTCGATCATATTTCATTGGTATCGAAAAGGATAGGCGAAATGCTTATTAGATTTGAAATAGTTTTTCGATGAATCGTGTCAAGATTCTAAACCATGACACAGTTATTGTTAGGAAAAAAGTTTTTAGAAATTAATGAATGTATTGAATTAGAATATTGTTATTCAAAGTCGGGAGACTTTTCGCAGCGGGTTAATTAGGTTAAATTTTAGGGTTGCGAGGTTTGCATTTTAATTGATGGACCCCAATGAAGAGGTTTGTAATAGCGGCGAATATATCGAAACGCTTCGGATTTTTTACAGAGATGGTGTAGCAAATAGACATAATGATACTCGCATACTGCAAATAAAAATTAATTTTTGAAAAGTAAATGTTGAACTGAAAATCAATTACAAATATCATATTTTACTGCTGTGAAAGGAATCGTCCGAAAATAAATTCAAGTAGAAAAATATGCACCCGTACTCCGTAACATTTCACGCCAGTGACGATTTATTATTCAAAATAATTTCGATTCTTCTTTCTCTTTTTATTGTTGGAACGTGGCTTTATAATTCAAACCGTTTCAAGGTTTTGAAACGTGCGATTATTGCGGTGGTTCTTGCTTTCGGGTGCTATTTTTTTGCTATATTTTTCTTCGGAGTTCTGCAATTTTCATACAGTATTGTGAAGGATAATTTTAATCCGGACAAACAATCTGCAAAGATCATCGAATATCAAAAATTTATAAGTAAATCAACGTCTAAAAGCGGAAGCAGTTCACGAAGCCGAACAAATACATTTTACAAACCTTTACTCGAATACAGGAACCTAAATGGCACATTAAAAAGAGCTTTTGGAGATGTGTCTTTCAGTGCCAATAATAAATTAGCAATTGGCGAAAACGTAGAAATTATTAGAGAAAATGACGAAGTAAGAATGATATCGGGTATCAAGAATTTTACAATTGCAGTGAATATTTTAATGTTGTGTTTTCTTTTTCTTTTTTACTACCTTTTTTATAATTATGCAAAAACACAAAATTTTGAACTATTCGGGATGGTTGCGATGATTCTGTTTGGTTATATTATTTTTCCCCTTGCTTTTGTAATTTTTATTTATCTGTTTTTAAATATCGGGTTTGAGTATTTTTTTCAAAATAAGAGATATACCAGCAGAAATTCTGCAATACTTTTATCGGGATTAGGAATTTTTCTTGCGCTCTGCTTTTTTGGTTATATCAGAATGTTAATTGAAAATCTTTTACCCAAAAAACGGAAAAGAAAGCGAAAAAATAATCATTAACAAAATCCTGTCAAGGAAAAATTGTGTCGGAAGCTGAGAATTATTATTTCAGCAGTGCGATAAATTATGCTTATTTAGATAGTCCTTTGGATGTTTTTGTGTTTTTATGGAGTGATTGAAGTTGATAATTTGTTGCAGCGTTGTCACGGATTGCAAATCCGCGGCATCGGATATTTTAATTCTCATAAAATTGTTTTTCTTTTAAAATCTGAAGTTTTTTCTTTTAAGCTTTTTTTAAAAGTTTTATAAGAACAAAGTCTTTCTGTAATATTTCCATTTCTTTCAAGTATTTCATAAATCCATATTGTTTTATTATTTACTGTTAAATAAAAAACATCTGCTTCAGTATTTAAAATTCTACTCATCCATTCAATACCATAAATTTTAAATCTCATATTGTGTAATTTGCCGAAATATACGTTGAGTTTCCAAAAAACATCTTTTGCTAAGCAAGTTTTTTCAATCGAAACTATAATTCTTTAAAAACCTCCTTTCTCATTAACTTTTTCAGCAAATTTATCCACTTCATCTACAATCGCCTTAATGCTCTCATTATAGTCTTGTTGAGCAATTCTCCGCGTGAACTCATTATTAGTATTTTTTGCAGTTCTAATTATGGAAAAAATATTATCTGGAAATCCATCTTGTAGACTTACGCTATATCTAATTATTTCAAATTGAAAACTTTTATCTTTTACTCTGATTTTATATGTCAAATTTATTTCCTTATTGTAGTTTTGAGTAGCATAAAAATAATAAAACATAATTTTTGTTCTCCTTTCTATCACTAAATTGTTTACGTCATCAAAAGTCACTTTGGTCGTTTTTAATACGTCAATATTTGAATTTAATATATTTAAAATTCTAGTAAATAATTGTTCCTTTTTCAGATCTGATTTGTATGTCAATTTATTTGGTATCACTAAACTTAAATCATCTAAATTTATATTCGCTAAATCTGGTTCTGGAATCATTTCAACATCAGGCATATTCATTATCACATCATAGTTCTTTACAGTTTTTCTCTGAATTTCTCCAACTGTAATTTGTGCATTTAGGACACTAGTAGTTAATAGGGAAAATATTAGTAATTTATTTTTCATAATTTCTTTATTTACATTCAACATTATAATTCCAAATATAGGTAATGCTTTTCAAAAGTGATTTTTTTTTGCTTTTGCGTAAAAGCAACTGACTTTGAGCACAAATTTAAAAAAGAACGCCCGATAGAGCGGATTTGCAATCCATGGTTACAATCCTAAAAAAAAGAACGCCCCGATTTCTCAGAGCGTTCAAACCACATATCAAACTATTTCTAGTAAGATCCTTTTTCCACAAAATGGGCTGCAACTTTTTCAGTCAAGGCAACTACATTTGGCATATTGGTGTATTTTGTAAATCTTCTTAGTCCAGAAAGCATCATTCGCTGTTCGTCGCCTTCTGCAAAGGATACGATTCCTTCTTTCGCGGCGGTGGTAATTGCTTCTACCGCTTTGTAAAGATTTAAGCGAGCCATTGCTGCCTGCACAGAATCAGTATCGAAGTGTTTCTCTGCTCTTAAAACCACAGATTCTGCCATATAGATCTGGTTCAGAATTTCAGAAGCATTTAATAAAAGATGCTGGTGTTTTTCGATCTCCATCATGTATTTCTGAAGCGCTGCTCCAGCTACCATTAAGAATACTTTCTTCAAGTTGTGAAGAAGGTTTTTCTCTTCAGACATATATTCTGAATAATCAGGAGTTTCAAAAGATGGAATTCCCATCAGTTCTTTTCCGATCGCCATGGCTGGTTTTAAGAGATCAAGTTCACCTTTCATGGTTTTCTTGATCAACATTCCTACAGCAAGAAGTCTATTAATTTCATTCGTTCCTTCGTAAATTCTACCGATTCTCGAATCTCTCCAGGCGGCTTCCATTGGTGCATCTTCGGAGAATCCCATTCCACCATAGATCTGAATTCCTTCATCAGCGATATGTTGCGTAAGATCTGAAACATACACTTTAAGAATAGAACATTCGACAGCGTATTCTGCCAATGCATTCAATTCTGCATCTGCATGTGACATCCCACCTGCAGCGAGTTCCTCTATTTTATCTTCTACATTTTTTGCTGCTCTGTAAGAACCTGCTTCCGAAACGAAAATTCCGGTAGACATTTCTGCCAATTTTTTACGGATCGCACCGAAAGAGGATATGGCCACATCAAACTGTTTTCTTTCATTCGCATATTTGATGCATAAAGAGGTAATTCTTCTCTGACCATCAATATTTGCGGCTGCCAATTTAATTCGCCCTGCATTTAAAGCATTTAATGCGATTTTAAAACCGTTGTTTCTTTCTCCTAAAAGATTTTCTGCCGGAATTTTCATGTCGTTAAAGAAAACCTGACGGGTAGAAGAGGAGCGAATTCCTAATTTGTGTTCTTCTGCACCCATTGTAAAACTTGCCGGATCTTCGAGTTCTGATTTGTTAAAGACAAATGCCGTGATATTTTTATCGTCTGCAATTCTTGCAAAAAGCGTAAAAGTTTCTGCAAAACCTGCATTGGAGATCCACATTTTTTGTCCGGTGATGGTGTAATATTTTCCATCTTCAGAAAGGACTGCTTTGGTTTTACCTGAATTTGCATCAGATCCTGCTCCAGGTTCAGTTAAGCAATACGCTCCGAATTTTTCTCCTGCTGCCAAAGCCGGAAGATATTTTTGCTTCTGTGCTTCTGTTCCGTATAATAAAATAGGAAGCGTTCCAATCCCCGTATGTGCTCCATAAGCGGTTGCCAGTGAACCATTCGCGCCGGAAACAATATCACAAGCTAACATGGTGCTCACAAATCCCATTCCCAATCCGCCATAATTTTCAGGAACAGCAATTCCCAGAATTCCCATTTCACCTAACTTGCGCATGGTTTCTTCTGTTAATGCGTAATCTTTGTTTTCAAAACGCTCTCTGTGCGGAATAACGTCTCTCTCTATAAATTCATGAATAGATCCACGAAGCATTTTTTGTTCTTCTGTCAGTTCTTCTAAACTGTACAGTTCTGCTGCAGGGATATCTTTGATTATGAATTCACCGCCTTTTAATGTTGTTTTTGTATCGCTCATTGCTATTAATTTAAAATTTGTTGTGTTGAATTGACGAATAGATGATAGACGAATAGATAATAGATGCTAACTGTTTCATATTGTCTTTGATCTTCTAGTCTATTATCTCTTAGTCTATTATCTTTTAGTCTTTTAATGTGTTTTGAAATACCATTGTTGCTCTTTGAAATTCTTCTATTTTAGACTCAATTACAGTAGTATTTTCATCTGAAACATATTTTTTATAATTTGCCAGTAACAGTTGAGTTTGTAACTCGAAGGAAGAACCTAAGGAAATATCTAAATAATGACTGAAAGATTTATTGGTTCTACTGGAACCTTCTGCAATATTTGATGGAATTGAGACAGAGCATCTATCCATTTGACCTCGCATACCAAAATTTTCAAATGAAGGAAAGGATGTAGTAATGTCTGAAATATCTTTTGCGATATCCATCCCCATTTGCCAAATTTTGAGTTTCTTAAAATTATGTCTCTTAAAATCACTCATCATTAAAGTTTAGTAATTGAAATTATTCCTAACCAAATCTATCATCTATCCGTCTATCATCTATCCGTCTATTATATCTTCGTCTTTTAAAGCAGTTCAAATATCGAAGCCGCTCCCTGTCCAGTTCCTACGCACATTGTTACCATTCCGTATTTCATGTTGCCGCGTTTTTTCATTTCGTCGAGAAGTTGAACGGTTAGTTTTGTTCCGGTACAACCTAGTGGATGTCCGAGTGCGATTGCTCCACCGTTGACGTTTAAGATATCTGGATTTAGATTCAGTTCTTTTTTCAAAGCAACTGATTGAGAAGCAAAGGCTTCATTCAGTTCAATTAAATCGATGTCTTTTAATTCTAAACCTGCTTGTTTTAAGGCTTTTGGAACGGCATATAATGGACCCATTCCCATAATTCTCGGTTCTAAACCTGCTGCTGCATAAGCAACTAATCTTGCTTGTGGTTCTAATCCTAATTCTTTCACCATTTCTTCCGACATTACAATTACGAAAGCCGCACCGTCACTCATTTGAGAAGAGTTTCCAGCCGTTACAGATCCGCCATTTGCAAACACTGGACGTAATTTTGCCAAACCTTCTAAACTCGTTCCAACACGTGGACCTTCATCTACAGAGAAATCATATTTCTTGGTTTGCATTTTTTGATTCTCATCCAGGTAATTGTATTCTACTGGAATGGGAACAATCTGGTCTTTGAATCTCCCGGTCTCATTCGCTTTTAAAGCTTTGTTATGAGAGTCAAAAGAAAAGGCATCTTGCTCTTCACGGGAAATATTGAATTGTTTCGCCACTTCTTCTGCGGTATAACCCATTCCCCAATAATAATCAGGATTAGATTTTGCCATATCGCTTTCCGGAACCGGTTTATAACCACCCATCGGAATGTAAGACATGGATTCTGTTCCACCTGCGATGATACAGTCAGCCATTCCAGCCTGAATTTTCGCAGAGGCAATTGCAATCGCTTCACTTCCGGAGGCGCAATATCTGTTTACTGTTACACCTGGAACTTGATCAGTTTTTAATCCCATTAAGGAAATTAAACGCGCCACGTTCAAACCTTGTTCTGCTTCTGGCATTGCATTACCAACAATCAGATCGTCGATTCTGTTTTTATCTAATTGGGGAACAGCGGCCATTAACTTTTCGATAACGGTCGCTGCCATGACGTCGGGACGTGTGAAGCGAAGTGATCCTTTGGGTGCTTTTCCTACTGCGGTCCTGAATCCTTTAATTATATATGCTTGTTTCATTTTAGATTAGAGATTTTTAGACAAGAGATTTGAGACTCCTATCGTTTAAATTATTTATTAATATTTTCTTTAACAACGTAAACCATTTTTTGAACTTCATTTAACTTCTGCAATAAAGATTCATTAACTTCAGATGAAATAAAATTTAACCTTTCAGAAATAATTAATTGTGTTTGAAGTTCATAAGAAGACCCATATGCAATATTTAAAAAATGAGAAAACTGTGGATATGTATCTCTTCCAGCGCCTTCCGCAATGTTGGAAGGAATTGAAACAGCTGATCTTTTGATCTGTGACGAAAGTCCATATTTTTCATCATTTGGCATATTTGCCAATGCTTGATAAACATCAACACACAAATCAATTGAATCGTTCCAGATTTTTAATTTTTTAATGTTATGCATTATGAATAGATTTAATTTGGCATTATATTCTTCTTAATTCTCAAGTTGAAGAGTCTTTTAGTCTCAAGTCTCTCCGTCTCAAGTCTAATTACGAAGCGGTTTCCCTTTCGTTAACATAAACTGAATTCTTTCCAAAGTTTTTCTTTCTCCACATAATTGCAAGAAAGTTTCTCTTTCCAGATTCAATAAATATTGTTCTGTAACGATTGTTGGTTCAGAAAGATTCCCACCTACCAAAACGTTGGCTAATTTATCAGCGATCAGTTTATCGTGTTCAGAAATATATTTTCCGGTTAACATTTGATCGGTTCCAACTAAGAACATTCCGAGTGCGTCACGTCCTAAAACTTTTACTTTTTGCTCAATCGGTTGCGTGTAACCATGTTCCGCTAAACTTAAAGCTAACATTTTTGCAGTCTTGATCTGGCGATTTTTATTCACCACCACAATGTCCTTATGGTTTTCTAAAATCCCCATATCATAGGCTTCGTAAGCAGAAGTTGCCACTTTTCCCATCGCGATATTCATAAACATATCTCGAAGTCTGTTATTTTTAACATCATCAGAATGGAATTCACGAGAAACTCTCAAAGCCATTTCTTTAGTTCCACCACCGCCAGGAATTACACCGACACCAGTTTCTACCAATCCGATATAAGTTTCTGCCGCAGCAACAACTCGGTCGGCGTGCATCGTCATTTCACAACCACCGCCTAAAGTCATTCCGTGAGGAGCGACAATAACAGGAATGGAAGAGTACCGAACGCGCATCATCGATTTTTGGAAATAAGCAATTGCCATATTCAAATCATCCCAATCCTGATCGATCGCCATCATTAAGATCATGGCTAAATTTGCTCCGACAGAGAAATTTGCACCTTGATTGCCAACAACTAATCCATCATAATCTTTTTCGGCTAAGTCAATGGCTCTGTTCAAACCATCTAAAACTTCACCACCCAAAGAATTCATTTTTGAATGAATTTCAAAGTTGATAATTCCATCTCCCAAATCCTGAATTGAAGATCCTGAATTGCTCCAAAGGGTTTTGTTTTTTCTAATATTATCAAGAATAATAAAGGCTTCCTGTCCCGGAATACTGTTGTAATTTCCTGAATTTTTATCGAAGTAGATGCTTTGACCTTCGTCGTTAACTTTATAGAAACTTTCTACATTTTTCACCCAATCAGAAACTTCATAACCGGCGTCTTTCGCCAGTTCAATTCCTTTTTGAACACCAACTGCATCCCAAATTTCGAAAGGTCCATTTTCCCAACCAAAACCTGCTCTCATTGCGTCATCAATTTTGTAAACTTCGTCAGAAATTTCGGGAACTTTATGAGAAACATAAGCGAATAGAGCACCAAAAGATTTTCTATATAATTCTCCGGCCTTGTCTTTTCCACCAATTAAAACTTTAAAACGATCGATTGGTTTGTCAATCGCTTTCGTTAATGCAAGCGTAGGAAATTCAGTTTTCCCTTGAAGTTCATATTCCATGGTATCTAAATTCAACCCGTGAATTTCAGATTTACCTTCCGTATTTTTGATCTTCTTGTAGAAACCTTGCTCAGATTTTGAACCCAACCATTTGTTTTCTACCATTTTCTGAACGTAATCCGGCAATTTGAAAACATCGTTAAAATCGTTGGCTTCCATTTTACTGTTTCGAACGCCGTCAGCAACCATCACCAAAGTATCCAGCCCAACAACATCGGCAGTTCTGAAAGTCGCAGATTTTGGACGGCCGATAATTGGACCTGTTAATTTATCAATATCAGATACATTTAAGCCTAAACCTTTGATCTCATGAAGCAAATTCATCATCGAGAAAACGCCAACTCTGTTTGCAATAAACGCGGGAGTATCTTTGGCTAAAACGGTTGTTTTGCCTAGAAACTTTGCGCCATAATTCATATAAAATTGGATAATCTCTGGATCGGTTTCCGGAGTTGGAATAACTTCTAAAAGGGGTAAATATCTAACCGGATTAAAGAAATGCGTTCCCGCAAAATATTTTTTGAAATCATCACTTCGTCCTTCAATTAAGAAATGAATTGGAATTCCGGAAGTGTTGGATGAAACCAAAGTACCAGGTTTTCTAAACTGCTCTATCTTTTCGTAAACCGATTTTTTAATGTCGAGTCTTTCAACAACAACCTCAATGATCCAGTCGGTTTTTTTGATCTTTTCTAAATCATCATCGAAGTTTCCAACGGTGATCCTGTCTGAGAATTTCGGTGAATATAAAAGTGCCGGACTTGATTTCTGTAATTTCACAAAATTCTCCGCCGCGATTCTGTTTCTAACGATTTTATCTTCTTTCGTTAATCCTTTTTTCTGTTCAGCTTCGGTCAATTCAAAAGGGACAATATCGAGCAAAAGCACTTGTACACCAATGTTGGCGAAGTGCGCTGCGATACCGGAACCCATAATTCCTGAACCTAAAACCGTAACATGTTTGATTCTTCTGTTCATTTTATTTATTTTTTATTATTTAATTCGGTCGCAATTTTTAAGATGTCGTGCATGACTTCTTTAAAAATCTCCATCTTTTCCGAAGGGATTTTGTCAATCACTCTTTTATTGAAATTCACAACAACTTCTTTTGATAAGTTTCTGCTGTTCAATCCTTTATCGGTTAATTTAATAATGACCTCACGTTTGTCGTTTGTGGTTTTTTCCTTGTAGATATAGCCGTTGTCTTCTAAAAGTTTAATAATCCTTGTTAAAGAAGTCGGTTCGATAGCCATTTTTGGTCCGAGATTCGTACTTCGGGTTCCTTCTTTAGGATCAATTTTTAAAAGCGTTAAGGCCTGAACTGCTGTTGCATCGTGATCTTGCGCTAATTCGGAATACATTTTAGAAACGGCAAGCCAGGTGGATTTCAAAATGAGATCTACATTCTCAACTTTTTCCGGTGTTTTTTCTTTCATAATAATCTTGATAAGTGGTTATGTCAAATATAAAAAATATTATGCATGCATAGTACTTTATAAATGTTAATATTTTGTTAAAAGCTAAGAATCAACGACTTAAAAGATATGATTTACATAATACTATGCATGCATAGTATTTCGTGAAAGCCTTTGGAATAAGGATTTAAGAAAGGTTTTTAAACAATTCTAAAATATCCGCAAATGAATTGCATTTTTGTTGAAAATTATGACTGGAAATTACCCAAATAGTATCTTGCCATTCAAATTTATAAGAGGAAAGATTTTTTTTGAAGTTTTTTTGAAGGAAAGAGTAGAGCATTTCCTTCTCTAAATCTGGAGCTGAAATTTGAGGCGGAGAAAATTCTTCGTTAATATTAAAAAGTTGTGGATTTAGAAGTTCATTATGTTTCAATAAAATATCTTCTGTAACTCCAGCATCCAATTTTTCGTTATGAATGATCCACATTTTATCTGCAAATTCTTTTGAAAGTCGCCAGTCGTGCGATGAAAACAGGATAAGTTTGTTCTGTGTCTTTGCTAGATTTCTCAGCAGTTTTAGAATGATAATTTTGTTTTCTTCGTCTAAATGCGTCGTTGGCTCATCTAAAATTATCATCGGTGAATTCTGGGCTAAAGCTCTTCCAATAAAAGCTTTCTGTAGATTTCCGTCTGATAGTTGCTTTAAAGTAAAGTCTCTGTATTGCGTTAAGTTTAAAGTTTCGATAATCTCTTCAACTTCTTGTTTATCAGCATTATTCAATTCAAAATAATACGGATAATGAATGTATTTCCCGAGCGAAATTAAATCGGTTAATGTGTAATTTGCAGCAATTGGCGCCTTAGAAAATACAACCGCGATCTGCCCTGCAATCTCTTTATTAGAAAGCGTTTTGATATTTTTATCATTAAGGATAATTTCGCCTTCCAAAGTTGATATTTGATGGAGAATACTTTTAATTAAAGTTGTTTTTCCAACGCCGTTATTTCCGATCAATAAACAAATATCACCCAACTCCAAAGATGTTTTAACGCCTTTAATTAAAGGAGCTTGGTAACCGATTGTTGTATTTTTTAATTCTAAAAACATTTATTTGGAAGAATACTTTTTTAACGCAAAGGTGCAAAAATTACTTATTTTGGTTGTGACTATAAGACGAAAGAAAACCAAAGATTTTCGATTTGATGCGTGTAATGAGCTCAAATATTGATTGTATCTGACATTATAGACCATTCACAACTCTTTTGACACCATCTTTAAAAACTGCGGTTTTGAAATTTAAAATAAGTCCTAATTTACAATTTGTCATTTTTAGATATGTTAAAAGTTGAGCAGTGTAAACTTCATTGATAAACTCGACGGTTTTAATTTCTAAAATTAATTTGTCTTCAACGATCAAATCTAACCTGAAAGCATTCTCAATTTTTAATTCTTCGTAAATAATAGGTAAAGTCTTTTGCTTTTCTACTTTTAAACCCGCTTTCCGCAATTCATAAAAAATTCATTCTTTATATACGCTCTCGAATAATCCCGCTCCCAGTTTTCGATGAATTTTCATTCCCAATTCAAATACGATTCTAGATAATTCGTTTTCGGTCATTTTAACGTGTATTAAATCTAAAGTTAAATCTAATTTTAGAATTTCCCATCATCATCTTAAGATGATTCGCGCCTTAAAGCATCATTAGTGATTAAAATTTTTTGCGTCTTTGCGTTAAAAAAACATCAAGCTTTTCTCCCCTTCAACATCATCATTAAAATTACCGGTATTCCAAACAAAGACGTAATCACATTCAAAGGAAACTGCGTTGTTTCTGAAATGATAGAAAAAACTTCCATGATCAAAATTCCCAGGATCATATTTAAAATCCACTGTTGCCAAAGCTTCGCAGGATTAAATAACATTCTGCAAAAGTGCGGAACAACAATTCCTATAAATAAAATGGGTCCAAGAAATGCCGTGACAGATGCCGCTAGCAGTGACGATGCGATGATCACAAAAAACTTAAGCTGCGTCAGATTCACGCCCAAACTTTGCGCATAAGCCGTTCCCAGGGAGTTTCCGATCAATGGTTTTATCGTTTTAAAAGTCAGTAGTAATCCAATCACCACGATAATGGAAAGCACCCAGATTTGATTTGTAGAAACCTGATTGTTCGCGCCAAAACTCCACAGGATATAATTTTTCAAACTTTGATTTTCCGCATAGAACTGTAGAATTGAAACTACCGCTCCGGCTAAAGCAGAAATCAAAAATCCAAAAATGATAAGAAATGATTTATCCTGAAATCTTCCGGAAAACAGGATTAGAATCAGCATCAATATTATACTTCCGCCGATTGCAGTAATGCTTAAAAAACTATTTTGCAGAAACTC
The DNA here is from genome assembly GCF_056279225.1 of Chryseobacterium sp. UYP7. Classification (NCBI taxonomy): domain Bacteria; kingdom Pseudomonadati; phylum Bacteroidota; class Flavobacteriia; order Flavobacteriales; family Weeksellaceae; genus Chryseobacterium; species Chryseobacterium sp. UYP7. Next base: position 168,605 of record NZ_JBWBQW010000003.1, on the reverse strand, counting down.
TGGAAGAATAAGATCTTGTGAAAAAAAAATATAAAAAGCTACACTTAAACTCGCTATAGAAGTTATTCCTAAAACCGATGGTCCGGCCAAAGGATTTTGAAAATATTCCTGCAAAAGAAAACCTGAAGTTGGAATCGAAATTCCCGCCAAAAGCATGACTAATATTCGGTTGATCCGCAATTGAGCGATCTGAGAATTTTCAGAAGTCGACGAAAAAAAGTCTGAGAAAGTAAGTTCTAAAAAACCAATATTTAAATTCACGACGATCGAAATTACGATTGCGGTGAGGATTAAAATTGTGGTGATCTTGAAATTTTTCGTCATTAGGAAACTTTGCGGATGAATTTAAAAAAAAAAGAAAACACCTTCTGAAAAGATGTTTTCTGTAGATTAAAATGATTTGCTTATTTGAAAGAATTTAACTTCTCTGTCAACATTTCTTCGCTCATTGAACCTAAAGTTTCGTCCGTTTTATCGCCTTTTCTCATGTAAGTAAAAGGAATCGCGCCGCCGTCCCACTTTTTAAAATTCGCCGGGAAAAACTCCGGAGTCAGTTTGGAACCATCTAAAAGAACAACATGATTAGATAAACCCCATTCCTCTGCAAATTTTTTCACCTTCGTATCCCAATCTTCTTTTTGGTCCAGGTCAACGAAAGTAAATTTTACAGGCTGGCCTTTCATTTCCTCCATTTTCTTTTTAAAATGAGGAATTTCCTGCATACATGGACCACACCAGGTTGCAAAAAAGTTGTTAACGTATAAGGTATCGTTGTTTTGTTTGCCTAAAAATATTGAAGCTTCAGCAGGAGACAGTTCAACTCTCTTAAAAGGAATTACTGCTTCTGTAGTTTCATTTGATTCTGAAACAGTTACAGAATCTGAAGTTTTGTTTTCTGCATTTTCTGCAACATTGGTTTCTTTCTTACAAGATGCCACCGTTGCGAGAACCAGCAAACTTAAAATTACTTTTTTCATTATATTTTTATTATTTTTGAATCATTATTAATTATGGAAAAACTCTTACCTAAAGCGAAGCAAACTGAATTTCACTGGCTAAAATTAGCGAAAAAACAACAGTTGACCAAAAACATCTTCGCTTTGGAATTTGAAATTCCCGATTTGCTGAAGCCTAATTATCAGTTTCAAGCCGGGCAATATGTCACGCTAAAATACCTTTCGAACGGCGAAGTTTATCAAAACGATTTCTCAATGACTTCCGCACCTTTTGAAGAAAAGATCACCTTAGGAATTAAGATCAGTTACGAGAATAGTTCTACCCGGGATTTATTTGCGGATTTTGAAATTGGGGACGAAGTTGAAGTTTCCGAGCCAAAAGGTAGATTTACAATCGTTTCTAAACCCCACGAATTTCGTACTATCATTGGTTTTGCGGGCGGAATTGGAATTACTCCTTTGATCAGTCATTTTAAAAATTTACTTCACACAGAACCTCGTACGCGACTTTTTCTTTTTTATGGAAACCGAAAATCAGAAGAAATTGCCTTCAGAAATGAACTCGATGCGCTGGCGAAGAAGTACAACGACAGGTTGCAGATTTTCTATTTTTTCTCGAAGGAAAAGCCGTCTGACAATTTATTTTATGGCAGGTTAGATGAAAAAAAAGTGAGGCTCATCATCAATCAAATACTGCATCTGGATGAGACCGACGAAGAAAGCACAATCTGGGATGCCGTAGATGAAGTGTTAATTTGCGGCAAAGGAGAAATGATAAAAGGAATTGCCAACGCGTGTTACAATAATGGAATTCAGAAAAAAAATATTCATTTCGAGCTTTTTGAGCAATATAATGAGGATATTTATCCCGTCGAAAAAGATTTTCCTTTGATCGAAAACATTGAAATTGATTTTAAACTTTTCAATAACAATTATACAACAACGCTAAAAGACAATAAGATAAAACTGTTGCAACAGCTCTTAATTGAAGGATTTCCGGTACCTTACTCCTGTAAATCCGGAATTTGTGGCAGTTGCGAATGTATTTTAGAAGAAGGAGAAGTAGAGCTTTTAGAGAACGAATATTTAACGGAGAGCGAAGAAAATAAGGGGAAAATTTTAGCCTGCATGTCGGTGGTTTTAAGTAAACGAATAAAAGTTAATTTTGATCTGATATGATATTTTGAAAAAAATTTTAGACATATTAAAATCATTTTTCACCTTGGTGGAGATAGGAGTTTTGCTAATGATATTAGCAAATATCTGGGTTTTTGCCTTGACCAACGGACGAACTTTTACCAAAATTTCTAAGATTCCGCCGCGGGAAACTGCTCTTGTTTTAGGAACATCTCCCAAAATGAAATCCGGAATTTCCAATCCGTATTTCACATCTCGTATGGATGCGACTGCTTTGCTTTACCATCACGGGAAAATTAAAAAAATTATTGTGAGTGGGGAAAAGAGCAAAGGTTATGATGAACCTTCGGCAATGAAAAACTATTTGGTTTATCAGGAAGGCGTTCCCGAAAATATTATTATCGAAGATCCGAAAGGTTTCAAAACGCAGTCCAGTATTAGTAATTGCAAGAATATTTATAAGCAGAATAATGTGATTATTGTGTCACAGGGATTTCATAATCTTCGAGCACTTTTTTATGCCCGAAATAACGATATGAATGCACTGGGTTTCGATGCACAGGACGTTTTAAGCAATCAAAGTTACTACAGAAATCAATCCCGGGAATTTTTAGCAAGAGTTTATGCGGTGATTTTTTATATTTTGGGAATCGAGAGCAAAGCTTCTGTATAAGGAAAATTCATAAAATTCATTCCTGATAATCTCCCCAAAATTCGCACAAAATCCTATATTTGTAAAAATAAAATTATATGCTCGTCATCGGAATTGCAGGCGGAACAGGTTCAGGAAAAACCACCGTTGTTAACAAAATCCTTCAACAACTTAATGCAGAGGGAGTTAACGTGCTTTCGCAGGATAATTATTATCATGATAATCAAAATCTTACGCTTTCCGAAAGAGAAGTTTTGAACTACGACCATCCAAAATCCATTGATTTTGATCTGCTTATCAAACATGTAAAAGACCTTAAAAATGGAGTGCCGATCGAGCAGCCAATTTATTCTTTTGTAACGCATTCGCGAACAGGTGATCATGTTTTAATTGATCCGAAAAATGTATTGATCGTTGAGGGAATTCTAGTTTTAACCAACAAAGAACTTTTGAAAGAATATGACCTTAAAGTGTTTGTTCATGCTGATTCCGACGAAAGATTGATCCGCAGGATTCGCCGTGATACGCAGGAAAGAGGCCGTGATTTGCAGGAAGTTTTGCACCGCTACCAAACAACTTTAAAACCTATGCATCAGGAATTTATAGAACCGTCGAAAAATGAAGCGGATCTGATCGTTCCGAATATGAAGCAAAATACGGTTGCCATTGATTTTCTTTCTACCGTAATTAACAATACTTTGAAGAAAACTCATTAAATTTATAATGAAAATGTAACGATCTTTTTAGACGAAAATTCTACTACAATGAAAGAATTAATTAAAGAAATAAAACCGAAAACGCCAACTGTTAAGTTCCTTCAGAAATATGTTTTGACCAAATATTTCGTGACCATATTTCTGTTTTTAATATGGATGGTTTTCTTCGATAATACTTCATTTTTGGTCGTGAATGAATTAAATGGAGAGATTAATAAGTACGAAGAACAGCTGGCTTACTATAAAGAAGAGTACAAGAAAAACGATGATTTCTACAAAAAATTAATGAATAATAAATCCGAGAAGGAAAAATTTGCACGCGAAAATTATTTCATGAAAAAACCCAACGAAGAAATTTTCATCCTGGTTGTAGATTCTACAAATTTAAAATCCGCCAAGAAATAATTTCAGCTGCTAAAAACTAAAATATGTTCACAAAAACAACGCTTAAAGATTGGGAAGCTTTAGTTCAAAAACAACTAAAGACAGAAGATATTTACGCTATTTTATCAAAGGAAAATCTAGAAGGTATAGAGGTAAAAACCTATTATGATTCCGTTACTAAACCTTTGCATAATCTGCCAAAAATTGAGGAATCAACGCATCTTGTTTCGCCGTACCACGAAAGTTCCGAAGAAAATATTTTTGCTTTTCTGTTGAATCAAAATGTTGAAGATCTGGTGGAGAAAGTGATATTTGTGAATGACAAAGATTTCGCAGAACACATTACTTTAGATGAATCAAACCGGTATTTTTCCCTGATCGACGTTTTCTCGGAGGACATCAGAGGGAAACTGAACGAACAGTTAGTGAAGGAATTAGTAGCCAAAGATTTTGAACGAAATATTTGTGTTGATATTTCTCTCCATCAAAACGCAGGCGCATCGATTATTCAACAGCTGGCGATCGCACTCGCAAAAACAAAAGAACTAACGGAGGTTTTCGGTTCCGAAATTTTAAATAAAATAATTTTTAAAGTAGCGATCGGTGGTAATTATTTTTTTGAGATCGCCAAAATTCGTGCTTTAAAACTCCTGATCAATCAATTTTCGAAAGAATTTGGGTTGGATGATGTGCCCTATATTTTTGCAGAAACTTCGCTCAGAAATAAATCAATTAACGATGCTGAAAATAATCTGATCCGTTCTACACTCGAACTTTCTGCCGGAATGATCGGTGGAGCAGATGCGGTATTCAGCAATGATTATAAAATCGAAAATTCTACTTCGCTTTCTGAGGAAATATCTTTCAAACAGCAAATTGTTTTGGCTTACGAAAGTATAATTAATGTTTTTGATGATGCCGGAAATGGAAGTTATTATATTGAAAATCTTACGCAGCAGTTCGCTGAGAAATCCTGGAATCTATTTTTAGAATTCGAGGAAGAAGGCGGTTATTGCGAACTTTTGAAAACAGGCAACCTTCAAAACAGAATTTACGAACAAGCCTTGAAGGAACAGATCTGGGTAGAAGAAGGTAAGACAAAAATCATAGGCGTGAATCTTTATCCCAAATTAGAAAAGAAGAAATCGGCTGAAGAAATGTACACTCAGAATGAAATTAAAGCAGTTCGGCTGGCTGAAATGTTTGAATGACCTTTGCCACGAATTCCCGAATTGTATAATTACATATTTTCCCAAGTAGTAATTTAAGTTTGATGCTCATTATATTCGTGTATTCGTGCCATAATTATAACAGTAGAGGATGATCAATAAAATCTTGGAAGCAGAAACCCAAAAATTCATCAATGCAAATCTTACAACAGATTTGCATTCTTTGTTATTGAAAAAATCGCCTTTTCCCGGAGTTACGATGCAGGAAATCGTGCAACAGATCAAAGGAAAAAAAGTGGCTCAAAAAAAGTTTCCATTTCTGTTGAAAGAAAATATAATTTTTCCGCCAAATCTTAATCTGGAGCAGGCTTCATCGCAATCTACGGCGGAATTTAAAGCAAAGGATTTAAGTGGCTCAAAATTTCTGGATCTTACCTGCGGATTTGGTATTGATGCCTATTTTCTTTCTCAAAACTTTAGAAATGTTACTCTGATTGAGCAGAACACCGAACTTTTAGAGATCATACAAAACAACTGGAAAATTCTGGGAAAGGAAGCCAATTTCATCAATGAAAAACTAGAAAATTTCCTCGCAGATAACATAGAAAAATTTGATGTTGTTTATTTGGATCCGGCACGCAGAGACGATTTTAAGAACAAAAAATTCCTCCTCGAAGATCTTACACCAAATCTTCTGGAAATTCAGGATCAGCTTACGAGGATTTCAAGTCAGATCATCATCAAACTTTCGCCGCTTATTGATATTTCCTACTTGATTTCCGTCTTGAAAAATATTTCAAAAATCGAGATCATCGCTGTTAGGAATGAAGTAAAAGAATTGTTGGTTTTCCTAGATCTGGAAAGTCAAACTACTGATGTTCAAATTTCCTGCATCAATTTGGAAAGTGAGGATTGCGATTTTATGTTTAGTTTCAGAGAAGAAAAAAAATCTGTTTCGACCTTGTCTGAACCGCAGCAATTTCTTTATATTCCCAATAATGCAGTTTTAAAATCCGGCGCTTTTAATTTGATCTCTCAAAAATTTAAAGTGGCTAAACTTCATCCGAACACGCATTTGTATACTTCTGAGGATCTTTTAGAGAGTTTTCCGGGAAGAAGATTAAAAGTTGAAATGATTGATTCTAAAAATATTATGAAAGGGGAGAAATACAATATTATCTCGAAAAATTATCCTTTAACACCAGACGATATCAAGAAAAAATATAAAATTTTAGATGGGGGAAGTTCCTATTTAATTTTCACTCAAACCCAGAAAGGAAAGATTATTTTAAAATCTCAATAATTTCCTTGTAGAAAGTGCCAATATTTCTTACTTTTGGGGCAGTGAAAATTTAAAGATTCATAATAATCATAAAGTAGATATGAAAAAAGTAATTTTAGGTGTTGCCATCGCAGGTTTAGCAATGAGTTGTCAAAAAATTCAGGCAGGTGGAAATAAAGGAGTTCTGAAAGCCGAAGTAAACGCGGGAAGATACAGCGATGATGTAATGACCGATAAAGCGATGCCGGTAAAAGCAACTGCTGCACAAACCGTAACCGGAATGACTCCTATGGATAGCACAAAAGCTACCGGAATGCAGGCTGCTCCTGTTAAAATAGACAGCGCGAAAGCAGTTATGCCAGCATCTGGACCTGTTACGACAGAGAGTAAATAAAAATTTGCCCTATATAAATTATGAAATGTCCTGCTTCGGCGGGACTTTTTTTTTGTCGTAAACTGAAATTTAAATTAAATTTGAAACGAGTAATATATTCCTGAAAGTTTAAGAATTACTAAATAAAAAAAATTGGTATGAATCAAAAATATTTTTTAACGCTGCTTTTTTTGTTCCAGTTTACATTTATATTTTCTCAGGACCGTTTGTATATCCATCAAAATAATAAAGAAAAAGGGTTAGTTGATTCCGAAGGTCTTTTAAAAACCGAAACTAATTTTGATTCGATCGTTGATCTGTATGAAGATGACTGGACCAAAACCAAAGCGTTTCTCCTAAAGAAAAATGAAAAATTTGGTTTGATGGATTATCACGGTAAATGGATTTTTCCTTTGAAGTATGACGATATTTTTTGTAAAAATGATACCTGCAGAATTACCGAAAATAGAAAATTTGGTTATGCGACAGTGAGCGGGAAAGTAATTATTCCGAATTCTTATGATAATTTGGATTTCATCAGCGATAAAAAAATTAAAGCGTTAAAAGATGGAAAGTGGGGATTTATTAATCTCAGTAATGAGTGGATCATCAAGCCAAAATTTGCCGAAAACACAATCGATGTCCATAATTTTAGTGAAGGTTTGGCAAAGATCTGTCTTATCGAAAAAGAGAACAGTTGTGGCTACATCAATGAAAAAGGAGATATTGTAATTCCACAGATTTACGATGAATATTCTGGGGATTTTCATGACGGTTTAGCAAAAACAACCATTCATGGAAAATTAAATTATATTAATAAAGCTGGAAAAATAGCCTTTCAATCGAATTGGAATAATTCTTCCGACGGCGATTTTTCGAATGGCGTTGCAATAGTTTCTAAAAACTGCAGACAATTTGATGATTACGGCATTTGCGAAAATTATTTAATCAATACGCAGGGAAATAATATTCTGCCGAAAAACTGTGTCATCGTAAGAAGTTCTCCTGAAGAGGGTTATACGATTGTTAGAGATCAAAAAACCCAAAATATGGGGGTCATCGATAATAAGGGAAAAATCTTTGTTCCTATAGAATTTTCAAATATTGGTAATTTTGAAGGTCCATTTGACTGGATCACCGTTTCAAAATACAATACAGATCAGTATGAAATGAGTGGCTTTTACGACAGAAAAGGCAACAAAATAACAGAGTGCATCTACAGTATTTGTGGAACTTATTCTGATGAAACGAATCCAGAAAGTGAAACTTTTATTTGTATCGAGAGACAAAATGGGGAAGGTCGAGGCGCTTTGAATAGTAATGGAAAAGAAGTGATCCCACCAGATTACGAGAATGTAGACTTTGCAGATAGTATATTTGTAGTTTCAAAACTGGACCGCAAATTAGAAATTGGTGGAATTTATAATCCTTCTTGCGGCTACCTTAATCCAAACGGCAGCGTTTTAATTCCCTTACAATACAAGTCCTGTTCAAAATTCGATGTGGGAATAGCCACGGTTTTAGATACCGATGGTTGGAAAATCATCAACAAGAAAAATGAAACAATAAAATTTCTCTCTAAGGAATATGAAAGCGTTACTAAATTTTCCAACGGTTTATCGCATGTGGAAAAAGGGGGCAAAAATGGATTAATTAATGGAAATGGAGAACTGGTTGTTCCCTTAATTTACGATTATATTTATCATTACAATGATGTAATCCAGGTTAGAAATAAGGATAAATATGGTGTCATAGACGCGACTGGAAAAGTCATCATTCCTTTAGAATACGAAGATACTTCATTATCAACATGCAATGGAAAAGTCTTTGGCAAAAAGAACGGACAATATACCTGGTATAATTTAAAAGGAGAAAAGCTAAATAACAAAATACCTTCTGCACAATGTTTTAATGAAGATTTTTAATAGCAGAAATCTACTTTTTAATTAAAAAATTCGTGTGATGATATTATGGTTTATAAAAATATAAGCAGAGGAATTCTTGCGCTACCAAAACATTTTTTTTATTTTTACAAGATTACGAACTTATAAATTTTAAAATAATAAAATGAAAGAAACCTTAAATTACATTCAGGATAATAAACAGCGTTATGTCGATGAACTTTTCGAATTGTTGAAAATTGCGTCGATTTCTGCCGATCCAGCTTATAAAGATGAAGTTTTAAAATGTGCAGATGAAGTAGCGAAACATTTGAAAAATGCCGGTGCCGATGATGTTGAAGTTTGCAAGACCAAAGGATATCCCATCGTTTTTGGACAAAAAATTATAGATCCAAAATTACCGACCGTTTTGGTTTATGGTCATTACGATGTTCAACCGCCAGATCCATTAGAATTATGGACGAAACCACCTTTCGAACCGTATATCGAAAAAACAGAAATTCATCCTGAAGGAGCAGTCTTCGCAAGAGGTGCAGCCGACGATAAAGGTCAGTTTTTTATGCACATCAAAGCTTTTGAGGCCATGATGAAAACCAATAGTTTGCCTTGTAACGTTAAATTTATTTTAGAAGGGGAAGAAGAAGTCGGTTCAAAAAGTTTAGAAGCTTTTGTGAATGAGGAGAAAGAAAAACTTTCCTGTGACGCGATTTTAATTTCCGACACTCATATTTATTCTAATGAACAACCTACTGTTACTACAGGTTTGCGTGGTTTAAGTTATGTAGAAGTTTCTGTAGAGGGACCAAACAGAGATCTGCATTCCGGTTTATACGGTGGCGCAGTTCCAAATCCGATACACGTACTTTCCCGAATGATCGCGAATTTGATTGATGAAAACGGACATATCACTATTGATGGTTTTTACGATAATGTTGAAGAAGTTTCTGATGCAGAAAGAGTAGAAATGAACAAACTGAAAGATGATCCTGAAAATTTCAAAAAATCAATTGGTTTAAATGGAGTAGAAGGTGAAAAAGGCTACACTACTTTAGAAAGAACATCCATCCGACCAACCTTAGACTGCAACGGGATTTGGGGTGGTTATATTGGTGAAGGCGCGAAAACGGTAATTCCATCGAAGGCTTTTGCGAAGATTTCTATGCGTTTGGTACCTTATCAAACTCCGGAAGAGATCACAGAGAAATTCACGAAGTACTTTGAAAAAATCGCACCAGATAATGTAAAAGTGAAGGTTACGCCACATCATGGTGGAATGCCGTACGTTTTACCGAGCGATACCAAAGAATTCAGAGCGGCTAAAAAAGCCATGGAAACAGCATTTGGGAAAGAAGTTTTACCGTATAGAAGTGGTGGAAGTATTCCAATTACCTCACTTTTCGAGAAGGTGTTAGGCGCAAAATCTGTTCTAATGGGATTTGGTCTTGATTCAGATGCGATTCACTCTCCAAACGAACATTACGGTCTCTATAATTTCTATAAAGGAATTGAAAGTATTCCACTTTTCTTTGAGAATTACTCTAAAGACTAGGGTAATATCAAAAAATATTACAGTAAAAATTGATTAACATGATGTTAATCAATTTTTTTTTGATACTTTCGTGCTCAATTAAAACAAAATCTTTCTTATGAAAAAATTCTATCTATTTAGTGCAGTTGTACTTTCAGCAACTTTTTTATCAGCTCAGGTTATTGAATCTGATAACTATAATTCTTACACATTAGGAGATGTAGGAACTAATTTTGCATTTGGAGCAGCAGGTCAGGGTGGCATGTATTTAAATGGAGGTTCAGCACCGGATTACCAAATTGTTACCGTAGATGTAACTCATGGTAAATCGCTGCAACTTACTTCTGGTGCTACTGCATTGCCTGCAGACAACAGACAGGTTGTTAAGTTAGGGTTCGGCCCAGCCTGGACAGCAAGAACTGCTGGAAACGACGTAGTAAAAGTTACCTATGATTTTTATACAGGAAGCTCAACTGGCAATGTATCAACTGGAATTAACATTACGAATGCTACAGGTGGACTGGTCGGTTTAAGATATAATTCAACAACCAAACTGTTTTCGGGTCAGGCGAATCTAACAAATAATACTACAAACGCAACAGGTTTCTTTAATATTACAGGTATTAGCGCAGTAACTTTTCCTGCAAATACTTGGGTGACTGTTGGGTGTACTTACGATAAAGTGAACGGAGCAATTACGTACACCATTAACGGGGTTACTAGTTCACTTTCTATCGCTGGTTACACGATTACAAAAAATTTAGATGGAACGCAGTTTAACATGCTTAGTCAAATTAACACAGGAAACGTTGCTTCGACAACGGCTTCTTATGACAACTATAGTGTAGAAGCAATAAATGCAGCAACATTGGGAACTGCAACAGTAGGACAAATTGCAAATTCTGTAATATCTTTATATCCAAACCCAACTACAGATTACTTAAACTTTAACGGTCAAGTAAAATCAATTCAGATTTTTGATGCGGTTGGAAGAAATGTATCTGTAGCGAAAGCAGTAAACAGCCAGGTAGATGTAAGAAATCTTGCAAAAGGAGTTTACCTAGTTAAGTTTGAAACTGAAAACGGTACACAGACAGAAAAATTCATTAAGAAATAATTAAACATATAATGTTTGTTAAAAAGCGCCTCTATTTGAGGCGTTTTTTTTATATTTAAGAATTAAAACAAAGATTATGTTCGAAAATAAAGTAGCTTATATTACAGGTGGAACAAAAGGGATTGGATTAGGAATTGCAAAAATTCTTGCTGAGCACGGAATCAGAGTTGCGGTGAGTGGCAGAAAACAGGAAGATGTTGATAAAGCAGTTGCTGAGATCTCTTCCGATTCTTCAAAAGTTTTGGGTGTAGTTTCCAATGTTAGGAATATCGCAGATGAGGAGAAGGCGGTTTCAGAAATAAAAAACCACTTCGGACAATTAGATTTTGTAATTGCAAACGCCGGTGTAGGAGTTTTCAAATCGGTTGATGAACTTACGGTAGAAGACTGGAATGATATGATCGAAACCAATCTTACCGGTCTTTTTCACACCATGAAAGCTTCCGTAGAGGAACTTAAAAAATCAGAAGGTTATTTTATTTCTATCTCAAGTTTGGCCGGAACGAACTTTTTCGAAAATGGCTCCGGATATAACGCTTCAAAATTTGGAGCTGTTGGTTTTACGCAAGCAGCGATGCTCGATCTAAGAAAATACAATATCAAGGTTTCAACTATAATGCCGGGTTCGGTAGCGAGTAATTTCAATAATCACGAACTTTCCGAAAAAGACGGATGGAAAATTCAACCTGAAGATATTGGCCAGTTAATCATAGATATTCTGAAAATGAATCCACGAACTTTACCAAGTAAAATTGAGATTAGACCTTTAAAACCAAAGGGTTAAATTATGTATTAAATATGAAAACTTCAAATATACTATGCATGCATAATATATTTTTATTTATCTTAGCAAACAGTAAAACAATAAATATTAGTTCATGAAAATATTAGTGTGTATCAGTAGTGTTCCAGATACTACTTCAAAAATTAATTTTACGGCAGACAAAACGGCTTTCGACAAGACCGGTATTCAGTGGGTAATTAATCCATTAGATGAATTTGCCTTAACAAAAGCAATTAAATTACAGGAATCTCAGGGAGCGACAGTTACTGTTGTAAATGTTGGAGAAGTCACCACAGAACCTGTGATCAGAAAAGCCTTAGCGATTGGAGCAAACGACGCTGTAAGAGTAAATACCGAGCCTAAAGACAGTTTTTCTGTCGCCAAAGAAATTGCAAATGTTGCACAAAACGGCGGTTACGATATGATCCTTTGCGGTAAAGAATCCATCGATTATAATGGTGGTTCTGTTCCCGGAATGGTTGCGCAATTACTTAATCAACCGTTCGTAAATGCCTGCGTTGGTTTAGATGTTAATGGTGCAGAAGCGACTGCTGTTCGGGAAATCGAAGGCGGAAAAGAAACTATTTCTGTAAAACTTCCGGCAGTGATCGCAGGACAGAAAGGAATGGTCGACGAAAAAGATCTAATTATCCCAAATATGAGAGGAATTATGTCTGCAAGATCAAAACCTCTTGTTGTACAGGAAGCAACTGCGACGGAAGTGAAAGTTGAAGGTGTTTCTTACGATTCGGTTCCACAAAGAGCTGCAGTAAAAATGGTTTCCGCAGATGATCTTGCCGAATTGGTAAGATTACTCCACGAAGAAGCAAAAGTAATTTAAGTTAATATTCAAATTTAAAATTCAAGAAAATGGCAATATTCGTATATGCAGAAAATATAAACGGAATTTACAAAAAAGCAGCCTTCGAAGCGGTTTCTTATGCAAAAGCAATTGCAGATCAAGCCAGCGATACTGTGACTGCGATTACGGTAAATCCTACAGATTCTTCAGATCTATTGTATAAATATGGGGCTACAAACGTCATCAATATTAAAGATGAAGGTTTAAAGAACTTTAGCGCAAAAGCTTATGCAGAAGCGGTAAATGAAGTGGCGACCGGAAATACCATCGTTTTTCCTCATACTACAGATGCTTCTTCTATCGCACCAATGTTGGCGATTATGAATGGTTTTTCCTTAATAACCAACGCTTTAGAAGCGCCGGAAAGTCTTTCTCCTTTTCAGGTGAAGAGAAGAGCTTTTTCCGGAAAAGGATTTATGCACGCAAAAGCCGATGCAGCCGGAGTGATCGTAACGGTTTCTCAAAACGCTTATGGCGTTAAGGAAAATGCAGTTTCAGGTTCCGAAGAAGTAAAAGAATTATCGATCGCTAATGAAGATACCAAAGTTCTTTCTCACGAGCAAAGCTCCGGGAAATTAGACTTAAAAGAAGCTGAAATAGTAGTTTCTGCAGGTCGTGGAATGAAAGGTCCGGAAAACTGGGGAATGGTGGAAGATTTAGCCAATCTTTTAGGAGCAGCAACAGCCTGTTCAAAGCCAGTTTCAGACATAGGATGGAGACCTCATTCCGAACATGTTGGACAAACCGGGAAAGCGATTTCACCAAATCTTTATGTTGCGATCGGAATTTCAGGAGCAATTCAGCATTTGGCTGGAGTTAACTCTTCTAAAACAATTGTGGTCATTAACAGTGATCCCGAAGCACCTTTCTTTAAATCTGCGGATTATGGAGTAGTAGGAGATGCTTTTAAAATTGTGCCGGAATTAACGGAGAAAATTAAAGCATTGAAAGGATAAAATCCTTTTAAATAATTATAAAACGCTGGAGAAATCCGGCGTTTTTTTTGTGAGAACTTCTTGATTTCACCCATGATCCTCAAAAAAAATATTTATCGAACTATTAAAAAAAAAGATTAATTTTACTAAGAACCTTGTGATCAATTAATAGTTTTCCCTATGGAGATGTTTATATGGAACATGGCAATTTCGTTCCAACTGCTTTTTATTATTATAAGTGGGGTCATTTTTATTTATCTCCGGGAAAAAAGTTTCAAATATTATGCGCTTTATAATATTTGCATGATCCTTTATTTATTGAGTCGCAGTGATGAAAACTACAATAATTTTCAACATTTAATTTCGAATTTTATTGGGATTACCAATGGAGAAATTTTTACGCAGATCCTCAATTTTTTTATTCAGGTCATCTTCTATATGTTTTACAGCATTTTTGCCCTATATTTTCTGGACTTAGACAAGAGAATCAGAAAGTATTTCGATCATCTTATCTTGATCCTTCGAACGTTAACCGCTCTTTTTTTCCTTCTAGCGGTCGTCTGTTTCTTCCTGAAAAATTCTGATCTGTATATCCTTTTTTACACCTTTCTATTTTTACCTGTGATGCTGGGCGTTTTTTTTATAAGCGCATTAAAGGCCTTAAAATATTCCGGAAAACACAAAGATTATTTTCTTTTTGGAGTCTGTGCTTACGTATTTTGCGCACTTGTCGCGTTTACAGGAACCTTTATTCCAGCCTTACATATGAGGAACCCAATTACTTATTTCTATATTGGAATTGTAATTGAAACGATCTTTTTCAGTCTTGGTCTGGCTTATAAAATTAAACTGATCAATGATGAAAAGAACAGAATTCGAAATCTGGTTACGAAACACAAACATCAGCAACAGATCAGCAAGTTAAAAGGTTTGCTGGAAGGCGAGGAAAGAGAAAGAAAACGGATCGCCGCAGAACTACATGATGGAATTGCGGGCGATTTATCTGCAATAAAATACAATATTGCCTATTTAAATAAGGAGGATCAAACATTGCGCAGTACAGGCATTGTGCAGGAAATATCCCAGATCATCGATAGATCCTGTATTCAGATCAGAGAAATTTCGCATAACCTTTCCCCATCATCCATAACCAATCACGGACTTTTACAAGCAGTGGAAAATTATTGCAAGAAAGTCGAAAAAATTTACAATATAAAAGTTGATTTTATTTCTTGCGGTGAAATGATTGATGTAGGAATTACAACAGAAACTCATATTTACAGGATTATTCAGGAACTGGTGAACAATGTTGTAAAACATTCAGAAGCTACTGCGGCGCGCGTTGAAATCAAAAGCGTTTATCCAATTATTACGCTTTTGGTAAATGATAATGGTAAAGGTTTTAAACTGAACGGTTTGTCGAAAGGAATTGGTTTGAGTAATATCGATACGCGGGTTACTTTTTTAGAGGCCGTTATGAACAGAGAAAGCAATCAGAATGGAACTGCTAATACGGTAACTATCAATGTTAATAAGATTCATAGAAATTAGCCGGAGGTTTCAATTCTAAAAAGATTTCAATAAAATTATTGAAATTAAATCCCGAATCTAAAAAATCAATTATATTTGTAGCTATGGATTATAAAAGACTAATTATACGCGGTATTTCTTACAGCCAAACACAGTCCGGAGCTTATGCACTCCTTTTGGAACACGAAGAAACGAACGTAAAATTACCCGTAGTGATAGGAAACTTCGAAGCGCAGTCGATTTCTTTAGGTTTAGAAAAAGACATTCATCCGCCGCGCCCTTTAACACACGATCTATTTTCCAAATTTGTTACTTCTGCAAATTACACCTTAACTTCTGTAATTATTTATCAGATCATCGACGGCGTATTTTTTTCAAATATTAATTTCAAAAATAACGCGAACAACGAGGAACTTATCTTAGATGCCCGAACGTCGGACGCTGTAGCAATGGCGGTTCGTTTTGAGGTACCCATTTATACCACGCAACAGGTTTTAAGTGAAGCCGGGATCCTACTGGAATTAGATGATCCGGCAGCACCGGAGGAAAACTTTTCTCCACTTACCTCCGAGGGTAATTTATCCGCCTTCCCTTTAGAAGATCTGCATAAATTATTAGAAGATGCGGTGAGAGATGAGGATTTTGATGCTGCTTTGGAGCTGCAACAGGAAATAAAAAGAAGAAATAAAAAAATTGACTAAAATTTTATAAATAAATGATGAATTTAAAATTAAGACTTACCATATTGTCTTTCCTGCAGTTTTTTGTTTGGGGAGCCTGGCTCATCACCATCGGCGTTTACTGGTTCGGTACAAAACAATGGGGCGGAGAAGAATTCGGGAAAGTTTTTGCTACCTTAGGAATCGCTTCGATAATTATGCCTGCATTAACAGGAATTATTGCCGATCGCTGGATGAATGCAGAGAAATTATTTGGAATTCTTCATATTTTGTATGGAATTACGTTGTTTTTTTTACCATCTGTCACCACGCCGGATAATTTTTTCTGGGTCATGCTTATCGCCATGATGTTCTACATGCCAACGATCTCCCTTTCCAATTCAATTGCGTACTACATTCTGAAAAATAATAATTACGATGTTGTTAAAGTCTTCCCACCCATTCGTGTTTGGGGAACAATTGGATTTATAGCTGCCATGTGGATCACCAATCTTACGGGCAATAAGGGTTCTGGAAATCAATTTTACATTGCCGCGGTGATCGCGATCGTTTTAGGAATTTACGCTTTTACTTTACCGAAATGTCCGCCTCAGAATTTAATTCCGGCGAATGCTTCATTATCTGAAAAATTAGGATTGAATGCTTTTTCCTTATTTAAGGATTATAAAATGGCACTTTTCTTCTTTTTCTCAATGTTTTTAGGGGCAGCTCTACAGTTGACGAATATGTATGGAGATATTTTCCTGTCTGATTTTGGAAAAATTCCCGAGTATGCTGAAAGTTTTGTTGTTAAACGCTCGACGATCATTATGTCGATCTCCCAGATTTCAGAAACGCTTTTCATTCTTGCAATTCCCTTCTTTTTGAAGAAATACGGAATTAAAAATGTAATGCTCATCTCTATGTTTGCCTGGGTTTTACGTTTTGGTTTATTTGCTTACGGCGTTCCTGTAGGTTTCGGTTTGGGTTTAATCGTACTTTCTTGTATCGTATACGGGATGGCTTTCGATTTCTTTAATATTTCGGGATCATTATTCGTAGAAACAACTACCGATTATAAGATCCGCTCATCAGCTCAGGGTTTATTTATGATGATGACGAATGGTTTTGGTGCAATAGCCGGAAGCTTAGTAAGTGGATTTCTTATTCAGAAATATTTTACAATGCCGAACGGTGATAAAATGTGGCATGAGATCTGGCTCGTTTTTGCGGGTTATGCTTTAGTAATTGCGGTAATGTTCGCAATAATGTTTAAACACAAACATGATCCGGAAGAAATTGCAGCAGCAAAGATTTAATCATCGCCTTTAAAATAAGACAAAACACACTTTTCCGAAAGTGTGTTTTTTTTTGTAATTTGGCGTACTTAAAAAAAATTTAAATTAAAGGTAATGAAAGAAGTATTCATCGTATCCGCAGTAAGAACTCCAATGGGAAGTTTCCTAGGAAGTTTAACGACTGTTCCGGCTACAAAATTAGGTTCTATCGCCATAAAAGGTGCTTTAGATAAAATTAATCTCGATCCAAAACTGGTTCAGGAAGTGTATATGGGTAATGTTTTACAGGCAGGTGAAGGTCAGGCTCCGGCTCGGCAGGCATCTATGGGTGCAGGTTTAACAAACGAAACGGCATGTACCACCGTAAATAAAGTTTGCGCTTCAGGGATGAAAGCGGTTACCATGGCGGCTCAAGCGATTAAAGCGGGCGACCAGGATATTATTGTAGCAGGTGGAATGGAAAATATGTCTTCAGTTCCGCATTACTACAATGCTAGAAATGCCACTAAACTTGGTGACGTAAAAATGAAAGACGGTTTGCTCCTAGATGGCTTAACCGATGTTTACGGTAATGTTCACATGGGAGTTTGTGCAGAACAGTGTGCAAGTGAATACGGTTTTTCCAGAGAAGATCAAGACCGTTTTGCTGTAGAATCTTACGAACGTTCCGCAAAAGCGTGGAGCGAAGGGAAATTTAAAGATGAAGTCGTTTCCGTAGAAATTCCACAGAGAAAAGGTGATCCTATTATTTTTTCTGAAGATGAAGAATTTAAAGCCGTTAAGTTTGATAAAATTCCAGGTTTGCCAACTGTTTTCCAAAAAGAGAATGGGACCGTTACCGCAGCAAATGCATCCACTTTAAATGATGGAGCTTCGGCTTTAATTTTAATGTCTAAAGAAAAAATGGAAGAGTTAGGATTGAAACCTTTAGCGAAAATCATTGCGTACGCAGATGCAGCACAATCGCCGGAGCGTTTCACCACTTCTCCTGCAAAAGCTTTACCAGTGGCTTTAAAGAAAGCCGGCTTAGAAATTTCGGATATCGACTTTTTCGAATTTAACGAAGCTTTTTCTGTAGTAGGTTTAGCGAACAATAAAATTTTAGGCTTAGATGCTGCCAAAGTGAACGTTAATGGTGGAGCAGTTTCTCTGGGTCATCCACTTGGGAGTTCAGGTTCCAGAATTATTGTTACTTTGATCAACGTTCTTAAACAAAACAACGGAAAGTACGGTGCAGCAGCGATCTGCAACGGCGGCGGTGGAGCGACTGCCATCGTTATTGAGAACCTTTAAACTTTATTATGCTCATAATGAAGCCATTAAGAATTATTAGTGATTTTTTTCATTAGTTCTTAATGGTTTTTTTATTTTTGTTCAATTAATTTTTTTTAAAAATGGCTGAAAACGCAAATTTGCCTCCTCGCAACATCAAGAATGATCCTACCATTATGAAAGCCTGGGCTTACTATGATTGGGCAAATTCCGTTTATTCTTTGGTTATTACTTCCACCATCTTTCCGATCTATTATTCTATTATCACCACGGCATACAAGAAAAAGGTTTTTATAGAAGGTTCCGGCGAATGGAAAGAAGTTCCTGTTCCGCACATGATCGACATTTTGGGCACGGGTTATGAACCAACGGCGATTTTCAGTTTTTCTTTGACCTTATCATTTTTGATCGTCGTAATTATTTCTCCAATTTTATCTTCTTTGGCAGATACGATCGGAAATAAAAAATCTTTTCTGCAATTTTTCTGTTATCTGGGAGCTACGTCCTGTATGGGTTTAGCCATGTTTACAAGCATGAACAATATTTTTCTGGGATTACTTTTCAGTGTAACGGCAAGTGTTGGATTTTGGGGGAGTTTGGTCTTTTATAATTCCTTCCTTCCAGATATTGCAACACCCGACAAACAAGATGCGCTGTCAGCAAGAGGTTACGTTTACGGATATATAGGTTCTGTAATTTTACTAATTCTTTGTTTACTTTTAATTCAGGTGGTTGCAAAAACACCGGAAGAAACTAAAATTTATACCAGGATCACCTTTTTAATTACCGGAGCGTGGTGGTTTGGATTTTCGCAATATACCTTCAAACATTTGCCTCAATTTGGCATGGTGCAGGATAAGTTGCCTAAAGATCTGGTACTCTTAAACTATAAAAACATCTTCGAAAAACACGAGGAGCACGGCGGAATATTCGAGGTGATTAAAGATAATTTAGCGTTTTATAAAGATATCGCCAAAGAAAGCTTCCGCGAATTATTTAAAGTGGGTCGGGAATTATTTAAAGACAGAAATCTAAAGTTTTTTCTATCCTCCTTTTTCTTTTACAGCATTGGAATGCAGACGATTTTTTTGATGGCGACCTTATTTGGAACTTCAGAAATTTTTACAAAAGAAGAAGATCAGTACAAATTGATCATTACCATTTTGGTTATTCAGATTGTCGCAATATTCGGAGCATTGGCATTTTCCCGATTATCAAAGTCGATAGGGAATAAAAATGTGATCAGTATTGCCGTCGCAATTTGGATCGTATGTTGTCTCTCTGCGTATTTTTTAAACAAAGAAAATCCAAATGTCGAAAAACAGTTTTATGTTTTAGCAGCTTTTATCGGTTTGGTAATGGGTGGTTTACAGGCAATGTCCCGTTCAACATATTCCAAATTATTACCGGAAGATTCCATGGATAATACCACTTACTTCAGTTTCTACGATGTTTTAGAGAAGCTGGCCATTATCTTAGGATCACTAATTTTTGGTGTTGTCATTCAGAAATTTCACAATATGCATTATGCATTTATAGGAATGTCTTTCTTTTTTGCTATTGGCCTGATTTTAATTAGATTCTTAGAACTAAAATCTCATAAATCATAAATAGATGCAAATTAATCATTCTAACAAGTAATTTACTGATAATCAGAAATGTTGTATATTTGCAGAGGAAAACAGATAAAAAATCAATGACCAATCCTTTATTTTACGCTAAAATACTTTTGTTCGGTGAATACGGCATTATCGAAGATTCACAGGGACTTACCTTGCCGTACAGTTTTTATAAAGGTGCTTTGAAATTTTCTGAGCTGGAAAATGATTTCGAGAAAGAATCTAATATTTCTCTTCAGCGCTATGCCGATTATTTGAAAGATTTAAAACTTCCCGAATCTTATCAAATTGATAATTCTAAATTACAAAAAGACATTCGCAAAGGGCTTTTCTTCGATTCTAATATTCCGCAAGGGTATGGTGTTGGCAGTTCAGGTGCTTTGGTTGCTGCTATTTTTGAAAGATATTCCATTAAAACTTTTCTTCCCGAGCATATATCAAAAGACGAATTGAAAGATTTAAAAAAGATCTTTGGTGAAATGGAAAGCTATTTCCACGGAAAAAGTTCGGGTATCGATCCTTTGATCTGCTACATGAATCTTCCGATTTTAATTGAAAACCGCGAAAATGTGAACAAAGTTTCTATTCCGGCAAGTGAAGAAGGCAAAGGTGCTATTTTCCTCATCGATTCTGGAATGACGGGCGAAACGGGACCAATGGTTCAGATCTTCTTTGAAAAAATGAAAACTGAAGGTTTCCGCAAAACAATGAAGGAAGAATTTATTCGCTACAACAATGCTTGTATTGAAGCTTTTTTGAAAAAAGAAATGACTCCACTCTTCCGTAATTTAAAAAGTCTTTCGGTTTGGGCATACGAACATTTCAAACCAATGATCCCTGAAAGTATCTACAAAGCCTGGAAAAATGGTCTGGATACCAATGCGTATTATCTAAAACTCTGCGGAAGCGGCGGTGGCGGTTATATCTTAGGATTCACCAAAGACTACGAAAAAGCAGAAAAAATGCTCGACGGATTTCACAAAGAAGTCATCTACAGATTTTAAAAAGTAAGTCGGAAAATTTGCAATCTATTTTACATTTATTCGACCTGTTTTTATGAATAATCCTATCTTTTACAGAATTTCGCAATTCGTAGGTTTCCTTTTAGGAGCAAGGGTTTTCGTTACTTTATTACTCACTTTTGCATTGTACGTTTCTACATTTTTTCTTTTTAACAGAGAAGAAAGTGTCCGGAATTTTGTCTTTGATTTTCGGGTTCACGGAATTATTTTCTGTACCGTTTTAAGTATTTTAGCGGGTGGAATCATCAATCAGTTCTATGATCGGGAAAAGGATCAACTGGTGAAACCTTTCCGTACGCGAATTCAGAAGTTTTTGAAACAGAAATATTTCCTTTACGCGTATATAACCTTAAACATTGTATCGCTCGGCATTGCCTTTCTTATTTCTCCGCGCGTTTTCTTTTTCTTTTTAACGTATCAGTTTTTAATGTGGTTTTACAGTCACAAATTGAGCAAAATTCTCCTTGTTAATAACTTAACTTTTGTCAGTTTAACGGTTTATCCCTTTTTCGGAATGTGGGTTTATTATAAAACCTTTTCTGCAAAAATATTTTTGATGGCTATTTTTCTTTTCGTCATTTTGCTGATGATCGATATTGTGAAGGATCTTTTAACCAAAAATGCCGATAAAATATTTGGTTATGTAACGATTGCTAACTTCTGGGGCAACTCCTTCTCAAAAATAATACTGAGTTTTCTGACGATCGTTCTAATGCTGATTTCCATGTTAATTGTAAGAGAAGAAGGGATTCACAATATTATGAATTTATACTTTGCTTCAGGCTTATTCGTTCTTGTTGCTACACTCTATTTAATTTTAGGCAATCAAAAAAAGCATAACTTTTTCGCCCTGAATATTCTTCGGGTTTGGGTTTTCTGTGGTATTCTTGCGATGTTACTCGATGGGATTATCATTAGATTCTAAATTACTTGATCAACTTTGGTTCTCCAGTTCAATTTCAAAATTTAATACATAAAAGAATTACTTCTATTTCCAAGCGTATTGATACTTCCAAAAATATCTTATCTTTGCAGATAAATTTTTCAGAACATGAGCAGAGATAAAAATAGTAAGAGTAAACCGCAGCGAATAAGCAAAATTTCCAATTCTGGAAGTTCTTCCAAACCTCGTACCCAAAAATCTGCAAAACCACGAACTGAAAGATCAGAAGAAAGTAAAGCGCCCAAAGAACCGAAAGCGCCCAGAGAACCTCGCTTAATGTCTCAGGCCGAAGCGAAAAGCTACGACAAATCATACGAAAGACATTCTAAACCAACTGGTAAAAGAACAGGAAAATCTTTTGGTGGTGGACCAAAATTCGAAAAAGGAGAGGGCAAAACCCGCACCACAAAATTGTTCAAAAATTACGAGAGACCACAGGATGAGGGCGAGAAAACCCGTTCTTTTGTACAGAAAAGAAGATTTGACAAACTAGCGAAAGAAGTTCCAAAAGAAACGATCCGTTTAAATAAATATATCGCCAATTCCGGAATTTGTTCCCGAAGAGAAGCCGACCAATTGATCAACCAGGGTTTAGTGGTTGTAAATGGAGCAGTGGTAACTGAAATGGGATATCAGGTTCAAAAAACCGACAAAGTAATTTTCGACGGACAGGGAATTACTCCAGAAAAACCGGTCTATGTTCTTTTAAATAAACCTAAAGGATATATCTCTACGACCAAAGATGAAAAAGCACGCAAAACAGTTATGGATCTGGTTGCAAATGCATCTCCATACCGGGTTTTTCCCGTTGGTAGATTAGACCGTTCTACAACTGGTGTTATTTTATTAACGAATGATGGTCACATGACCAAAAAACTAACGCATCCGTCTTTCAACATGAAAAAAATATATCATGTCACGTTGGATCGAAAGTTAGACAGGGCTGATTTAAATGCAATTGCAGAAGGGATTCGCTTAGAAGAAGGTGTTGCCGAAGTCGACAGTATTTCTTACATCGAAGGCAAACCGAAAAATGAAGTAGGCATCGAGATCCATATTGGTTGGAACAGAGTAGTTCGTAGAATTTTCAATAGATTAGGTTATGAAGTTGAATTGCTAGATCGTGTAATGTTTGCAGGATTAACAAAGAAAAATATCAAACGTGGACATTGGCGAATCTTGTCTGAATTGGAAGTTAATAATTTGAAAATGATGTAAATCATCAATTTATTTTCATAAATATACAAACCTCTGAGATTTACTCGGAGGTTTTTTTATGGAATGATGTAACAAATAATTATTTTCGTTACTTACTTCCCAGAACTCCGAATATGTCGTTAGAAAAAGAATTTTTAGAAAAAATTGAAAAACACAAAGGCGTGATTTTCAAAATTTCTAAGATGTATATGGATAATTATGAGGATCAAAAAGATCTCTTTCAGGAAATTACTTTTCAGGTTTGGAAAGCCTATCCGTCTTTTGAAGGGAAAAGTCAGTTTTCAACCTGGTTGTACCGAGTGGCCTTGAATACTGCCATTATATTTTTAAAATCTGAAAAGAGACGCAGTTTCATTAAAAATGATGAAATAGAAAATTTAATGATGGCTGTTGATCATCATGATGATGTTGAGGAGCAAAAATTTTCGAAAATGTACAGCGCAATTCAGCAACTTAACAAAATTGATAAAGCACTTATTTTCTACTATTTAGAAGATTATTCAGGGAGAGAAATTGCCGCAAATATGGGAATTACAGAAGTGAATGCAAGAGTAAAGCTGGGTCGTGCAAAAGATAAATTGAAACAACTTATTCAAAATTAAAATCATAAAGTCATGGAAATTGATCAGATAAAAGAACTCTGGAACAAAGAAAGCAATAGTCAAACGCCGGAAATTTCTTTAGAAAAGCAGAAAGAAATCCATTTGCCTTTAGAAAGAATTCGGAAAAACATGCGCATGGAATTTTATTTTACTGTCGTACTTTTTGTAATCATCTTACTTTTCTTCATTTTGAAAGATATGTACCTTTTTAAATTCAAAGTGTACGTCGTTACCCTCGTTTCTGCTCAAATGTTGATTACAGCTTTTTACTTTTTTAAGTTTTTTAATCTCTACAAAAATATCACTTCAGTCGCGTTGAATACTACAGAAAGTTTGAGAGATCTACGATATGAATTTAAACTTAACGAGCAATATTACCTGTCGTTTTATATTTCTTTTGTCCCGTTCGTAGTTTGCGAAATGCTTCTCATATTCGAATTTGTCCCAACGTTTAAAGAAATAGCTGGAATGCATTTTATCTTTTGGTTTTTAGGAAGTTGTTTGGTAATGTTGTTTCTTCTTTATTTTGTTGGAAAATGGTGGTTCCAGAAATATTATGGCAAATATATTCAGCAGATCAACCGCGTTGTAGCCGACTTAAAATAATTCCCTCTGATATTAATTGTAATTTCAATATAGAACAGAGCTTCCCGAAAATTTCGGGAAGCTTTCTTTTTAAATGGTTTACGCTTAATTTTTATTTTAAGTTCGAAATATTCAGTTCATCCATCGCTGTTTTTAATTCTTCTTACGTAATTCCATCACCTCTCAAAGTCAAATAAATCGATTTTTTGCAAACATTTGAATTTCATAATTAATAGAGAATTAGATAAAGGTTTTAATGCACAAGTGAATTCATATTTAAAGCAAAAAAAACTTCCCGGATCCGGGAAGTTTCATGAATATTTTATGAGGAGTATCAGAGATTTACATTCCTTCTACAATTGCATTTAATGTAGCTGAAGGTCTCATCGCTTCATCAGTTTTGTCAAAATTCGGCTGGTAATAGCCGCCAATATCCTGAGGCTTGCCTTGTGCTCCAATTAATTCTGAATTAATTTTCGCTTCGTTTTCTGCCATTGCTTTTGCGACAGGTCCGAATTTTTGAGAAAGTTCTGCATCTTTGGTTTGCTCTGCTAAAGCTTCTGCCCAGTACATCGCCAAATAAAAGTGGGAACCTCTGTTATCAATGGATCCAACTTTTCTGGAGGGTGATTTATCGTTCGCTAAAAACTTCTCATTAGCTACATCTAAAGCATCGGCTAAAATCTGAGCTTTATCGTTGTGCTGCGTTTGTGCTAAATGCTCCAAACTCGCTTGTAACGCCATAAATTCACCTAAAGAATCCCAACGCAGATAACCTTCGTGGATAAACTGTTCGATGTGTTTTGGTGCAGAACCTCCGGCTCCGGTTTCAAATAATCCACCACCGTTCATCAATGGAACAATGGACAGCATTTTTGCCGATGTTCCTAGTTCCAGAATAGGGAAAAGATCTGTTAAATAATCTCTCAACACATTACCGGAAACTGAAATCGTGTCTAAACCTTTTCTGATTCGATCTAATGTAAAATGCATCGCATCTTCAATATTTAAGATCTGAATATCCAGACCATCAGTATCATAATCTTTCAAATATTTTTCTACTTTTTTGATCATTTCGCGGTCGTGTGCTCTTTGATCATCTAACCAGAAAATTGCGGGAGTATCCGAAAGTCTCGCTCTGTTCACCGCCAGTTTTACCCAGTCCTGAATTGGAGCATCTTTCGTTTGGCACATTCTGAAAATATCGCCTTTCTGAACATCCTGTTCAAGGAATACATGTCCATCCGCATCAGAAACTTTTACCTTTCCATCTGCAGAGATCTGGAATGTTTTATTGTGCGAACCGTATTCTTCAGCCTGTTGCGCCATTAACCCAACATTCGGAACGGAACCGATCGTGGTTACATCCAGCGCACCGTATTTTTTCATATCATCGATCGCCGCCTGATAAAAACCTGCATAATTCCGATCCGGGATCATTGCAATCGTATCTTCTTCCTCACCGGCTTTATTCCACATTTTTCCGCCACCTCTAATCAATGCCGCCATAGAAGCATCAACAATAATATCGGAAGGAACATGGAAATTGGTGATTCCTTTATCGGAATTAACCATTGCAACGGCAGGTCCGTTTTCCATTGCTTTTGCAACTGCTGTTTTAATTTCTTCCTCTTTCGGATCTCCTTTTATTTTTTCAAATAAGTCCTGAAGTCCGTTGTTTGGATTAATATCCAACTCTTTAAACAGGTCGGCATATTTTTCATAAACCTCTTTAAAATAAACCTGAACCATTGCTCCAAAAATGATCGGGTCAGAAACCTTCATCATCGTCGCTTTTAAATGTCCCGAAAGCAAAACGTTTGCAGCTTTGGTTTCTTCCATCGATTTAGCAACAAAACTTTTCAAGGCAGAAATACTCATCACCGAAGAATCGATAATTTCTAAAGCTTTCAATGGGGCCAGACCTTTTAGTTCTTTTACAGAACCGTCATTTCCGAAAAATTCAATTTTAAACTGAGCATCTTTTTCAACCGTAACCGATTTTTCAGTTCCGTAAAAATCGCCTTCGGTCATGTGCAACACTTTCGTTTTAGAATCCGCACTCCAGACTCCCATTCGGTGTGGGTTGGCTTTTGCGTAATTTTTTACAGCTTTCGGCGCTCTTCTGTCAGAATTTCCTTCACGAAGTACCGGATTCACCGCACTTCCCAAAACTTTTGCATATTTTGCTTTTATGGCTTCTTCCTCTGCGTTCTTCGGTTCCGCCGGATAATTTGGCACTGCGAAACCATTTTTCTGCAACTCTGCGATCGCTGCATCTAATTGTGGAGCAGATGCGGAAATATTGGGTAATTTAATAATGTTCGTATCAGGCTTTGTTGCCATTTCTCCAAGTTCTGCCAAAGCATCTTCCACTTTTTGATCTTCATTTAAAAATTCCGGGAAATTGGCTAAAATTCTTGAGGCTAAGGAAATGTCTTTCGGTAAAATTTCGATCGCTGCCATTTTGGTGAACGCTTTTACGATCGGTAAAAAAGAATGAGTGGCCAACATCGGCGCTTCGTCCGTCAAAGTGTAGACGATCTTTGAATTTTCTGACATTATTTTTAATTTTTGTTTAGAATTTAAGAATCACAAATTTACTCAAAATTTAATTTTAATGGGCAATCCCGCCCAAGATTTTCCCGCGGCCTTTTCCAGCGTTAAAAATTTGGCCGGTCCGGGCTCTTCACTGCAATTCCCCGTCTCGGCTCGTCATTCGACGACCCGAGTCTGCGGGATTTCCGTTGCGATCCCTATTGCAGGATTTTGCTTTCATTATAGAAAGGATTCTAATCAAACCAAAAAAAGAACCTTCCAAATCGCTATTCAAAGAAATGAATTAAGATTATTTTAACGTTGCATCTTCCCTGAATGCTTATAATTTCATTAAATTTGAGTTAATAAAATAATTAAAATTATGGCTCATATCTTATTACACGGCGATCCCGTAGAAACAATCGGACATTTACCAGAAGTTGGCAGCACCATCAGAGATTTCAATTTAGTTGATGGAGACTTAAAGTTCAAAACAAACAAAGATTTTGCAAATAAAAAAATGATCCTCAATATCTTCCCAAGTGTCGATACAGGCGTTTGTGCAGCTGCAGCAAGAAAATTCAATGAAAAAGCTTCAGGGCTGGAAAATACAGTGGTTCTAAATATTTCCAAAGATCTGCCTTTCGCTATGAAACGTTTTTGTGCTACCGAAGGTTTAGATAACGTTGTAAATTTATCCGATTTCCGCGGAACTTTTGGCGAAGATTTCGGAGTTATAATGACTGATTCACCAATGCACGGACTTTTAAGCCGCGCCGTGATCGTGACCGATGAAAATGGAAAAGTTGTTTACACAGAACAGGTTCCGGAAATTGCCCAGGAACCCGATTACGAAAAAGCCTTAAATGCATTAAAATAAACTTGAATAAAAATAGTTTTTAAACTTGTCAGTAGTTAAAAACTCGACAGGTTTTTTTTTGAAATTAAATTAGACCTCTTATACAATAAGGAATGAAACGCTCCGGCTCTGCAGATCTGCCTCTTCACTATGGCTATGTTCCCGACTGGCTTTATGAACGAATGTCTAAACTCGGACTTTCCGTAATCGAAGTTTTATTAAGTGATTACGGTAAAGATGAAGTCATTCGCCGCATGAGTGATCCTTTTTGGTTCCAGTGTTTCGGTGCCGTCATGGGAATGGATTGGCATTCTTCCGGTGTTACAACTTCGGTCATGGGCGCTTTAAAAAGGGTCATAAATCCCAACGCTAAAGCTCTCGGAATTTATATTGCAGGCGGAAAGGGAAAGCAATCACTCGCAACTCCCGCCGAATTGATCAAAATTTCTGAAAGCACGGGTTTGAATGGAGCTGAACTGGTACGAGCCAGCAAGCTTTCGGCAAAAGTAGATAATACAGCTGTTCAGGATGGTTATCAATTGTACACGCACAATTTTATGTTGACAGATGAAGGAAAGTGGGCGGTGATTCAGCAAGGGATGAATGTTAAAGATAAAACCGCACGGCGCTATCACTGGCATTCCGAAAATTTAAAATCTTTTATTGAAGAACCACACACCGGAATCGAAGGAGTGAATCAGGGAAAGATCTTAAACCTAACATCCCAAAATGCGAAAGAAAACCGATCCGGGATTTTAGAAATATCGCACACCAATTCCGAAAAAATAATGTCGGATTTTGCACGCTTAATTTTACCCGCTCATCACGATGTTCAGGCGTCCGATGTTGATTTAAAACGTTTGGGTGCTTTACTTTATGTGACCCGCGAAACCCAGCCCGAAAATTTTGAGGAACTTCTATTATTAAAAGGTGTTGGTCCTCGAACACTTCAAAGTTTAGCTTTAGTAAGCGAAGTGATTCACGGTGCGCCTTCACGATTTCAGGATCCTGCGAGATTTTCTTTTGCACACGGCGGCAAAGATGGTCATCCGTTTCCTGTTCCTCTTAAAATTTACGATGAGACGATTTCTATTCTTCAAAAAGGCATTGAGAAATCCAAGCTGGGGAATTCCGATCAGTTAAAATCGGTAGAAAAGCTGCATCAAATAATTGCCCGCGCCGAAGAAAACTTTCAGCCCGACTTTGATATCAATGCCGTGATGGAAGAAGAACGTACAAATTCCTGGAAATACGGCGGTAAAACCGTTTTTGGCGATGCCGAAAAACCTAAAGGACAAAAAGGAATTCAACTCTCCTTATTTTAAAACTAAAGACTTTAAATTTTGAATAAAGCCCTTAGACATATTTACCAACATCCTTTATTTTCGGATGCAGATCTGGAAAAAATTTTCGATGCTCATTCCGAAATTAATATTTTAAAAGGGGAATTTCTCTTAGAAGAAAATGAAATAGCCAACGAATATTATATTGTAGAGAAAGGTTTGGTTCGTGCTTTTGTGAACGATTTCGACAATAATGAATTTACTACAGAATTCTTCACTGAAAATGAAATTGTCATCATTCCTTCTTCACTTTTTCAAAAGATCCCTTCTCTGGAAAATGTCCAAACCTTGACCGAT
This sequence comes from Chryseobacterium sp. UYP7, assembly GCF_056279225.1. Taxonomy (NCBI): domain Bacteria; kingdom Pseudomonadati; phylum Bacteroidota; class Flavobacteriia; order Flavobacteriales; family Weeksellaceae; genus Chryseobacterium; species Chryseobacterium sp. UYP7. Next base: position 139,024 of record NZ_JBWBQW010000003.1, on the reverse strand, counting down.
GTAGTTTTATGGAAAATCGATTATGAAGATTTTCAAAAATTATTTCATGAGATTGAAGGTTTTCGGGAGTGGGGCAGAGTCTGGTTTTCGTATCAGCTTTTCAGCGTGAAGCAACGTTCTTTAGAGATGATCACTCAATCTGCTTCCGAAAGATATTTGAAACTTTTGAAAGAAAAACCGCAAATCGTTCAGTTTGCGCCATTAAAACAGATCGCAACTTATCTTGGAATTACCGATACTTCTTTAAGCAGAATTCGAAAAGACATTGTAGAAAGGAAGTGATTCCACTTTTTTAAATCTAAATAAATCATTATGATCAACGTAATCGTTTCTTATACCATTTCTAAAGGCTTTCTAAATACCAACCAACAAAATATTGATCGGTTCTTAGAAGATTTTAGTAATTGGGATCAAAGCAATTTCAGTTATCGGGTTTTGCTGAAAGAAGATGGGCAAACCTTCGTTCATATTTCGAAATACGCCAATGAAAATATTCAGAAAGAGTTATTGAATATTCCTTCTTTTTTAGAGTTTCAAAAACAACGCGACGAAAGTTGTGAGGATATTAATCAGAAAATCGAAGTCCATAATTTTGTTGGAACTTCGGGTGATTTTTGAATTTCTTGTCTTATGGCAAGTTGATTTTGATCTTTTGAATCTAACTTTGGTTTAATCTTAAAAATCAAATCATGGACGAACCAAAATCTCAAAAATTAGAAATTATTATTCCCGCCTACAGAATGCACTCTCAAAGTTTTAACAATGCATTGTCTGGAATCTCGGAAGAAGACGCTTCAAAAAGAATAGAAAAGAAAACCAATCATGTGATCTGGATGACCGGAAATTTAGTGAACTGCCGCTACTGGATGGGAACTTTGCTCGGTCTGGACGACAAAGATCCCAACGAAACTTTATTTACAAAAGGCAGAACCTTAGATGAAAGTCTGAAATATCCCACATTAGAAATACTGAAACAAAATTTTGCAGACATTTCCCCAAAAGTTTATCGAAAGCTTTTAACTGCCTCGGATGAACTTTTGGAGACTTCTTCTCCTATTAATATGAATGTTCCGTTTGTAAAAGAAAACATTCTCAATATCATCGGAATGTGCATCGGTAGAGAAGATTATCTTTTAGGCCAAATTGGTTTAATGCGAAAAATGCTCGATCTGAAAGGATTAACTTATGATATTGATAAGAACTTAAAATACTAAAAACAATATAATAATTTGAAAAACTAAAAATATGGAAAATCAAAGATTTAATCCAGTAGTATGGTTCGAAATCTATGTCGAAGATATGGATCGTGCCACGAAGTTTTATGAAGAAGTGCTGAAAATAAAATTTCACGATATGTCGAATCCCACAGATCAATCTGTTTCTATGAAAGGATTCCCAAGTGCAGATTTTAACTTTGGAGTTTCCGGCGCGTTGGTGCAGATGGAAGGAATGAAAAGTGGCGGCAGTGGAACCATGGTTTATTTTGGGTGCGAAGACTGCAGCACGGAAGAGGGCAGAGTGAGCGATGCCGGCGGAAAAATTTGTCAGCCTAAAACTTCCCTTGGTGAATTCGGATTCTGTACGATCGTTACCGATACAGAAGGCAATAATTTTGGGTTACATTCTATGAAATAGTTCTTGCGGGAAAGATGTTAATCTTAAAAGTTACTTAAGGAAAATTAAAACAAAGATTCAAAATTGATTTTAAAAGTGAAATTTTCAGAATCAATTTTTTTCTCTACTTTTAAATAAAAAAATATGGATCTTATAAAAATTGAAATTACCATCTTAAAAGCCGTAGATAAAGTGTGGGATTATTTTACAAAACCCGACCACATTACCCAATGGAACTTTGCAACCGATGAATGGATCTCTCCAGACGCCGAAAATAACCTAGAGGTTGGTGGAGCATTCAACTATCGTATGGAAACTAAAGACGGAAGTTTCGGTTTTGATTATACGGGCATTTATGATGAAATTATTCCCTTGCAGAAAATCAAATATCATTTGGATGACGGCAGAAAAGTAGAAGTGATTTTCGAAAGTATTGACTCCGATACTACAAAAGTTACCGAAAATTTTGAACCAGATCCGGAACAGCCACCTCAAATGCAACGGGAAGGTTGGTACGGAATCCTGAATAATTTTCACAAGTATGTCGAAAATAATTAGCATTAATAGGACTTGCAGAAAATCCGTTTAATAATTTATCCGTATTTTTAGAAAAATAACTAAATATGGAACCGATAACGATCAACATTACAATTTTAAAACCACTGGAAAAATGCTGGGATTATTTTTATAATGCGAAACACATCGTAAAATGGAATTTTACTACACCCAATTGGCATTGTCCAAAAGCGGTCATCGATTTCCGCGAAGGTGGTCGGTTTGATTACCGTTTGGAGTGCAGAGATAAGAGTTTTGGATATAATTTTTCTGGCATCATCGACGAAATTAAAGATCATGACTATGTAAAAAGCCACTTTGATGATGGCAGGTTGATCGAAGTACATTTTCGCATTATTGATGAAAATACGACAGAAGTTACCCAGATCTTTCAGCCCGAACCTCAATATTCACGGGAAATGCAGCGCACTGGTTGGTACGCAATTTTAGACCGTTTTCATAAATATGTAGAGAATAATTAATTTCTTTATTGCATCCGAAAATACTTCCTTTCCTCAAAAAATTTCAAAATGAATAATAACATATTTCCCTGTCTTTGGTTTGATGGAAACGGAAGTGAGGCTGCAAATTTTTATGCTCAGACTTTTGGTGGAAAAATTACAGCAGACACTCCGGCAGTTGTAAATGTGGATCTATTTGGTCAGCAGATCATGATTCTTAACGGCGGACCACACTTCAGGAAAAATGCCTCCATTTCATTTATGGTTTTATGTGACACTGAGGAAGAAGTTCAAAAATACTGGAATAGTCTCGCATCCGACGGTCTTGTTTTAATGGATCTTGACGTTTATCCCTGGAGTAAGAAATATGGCTGGGTGCGCGATAAATTCGGCGTAACCTGGCAAGTTTACCTGGGCGAAAATTCAGGCGATCAAAAAATAGTTCCTTCGCTCATGTTTATCCACGAAAATAATGGAAAAGCCCTGGAAGCGATGGAATTGTACACCAAAATTTTCCCCGGTTCGAAGATTAATGGCATTTTGAAATATGGCGATGGCGTCGGAAACGAATCGAAGGAGGTCCCTGAAAATATTCAGCACGCAGATTTCAGCATTAATGGCTATACTTTTAATTGTATGGATAGTTCTTTCAATCATCAGTTTGATTTTACCGAAGGAATTTCCCTCGTTGTAATGACCGATGACCAGGAGGAAACCGATCATTTATGGAATTCCTTAACTGCCGATGGTGGCAGAGGATCGATGTGTGGCTGGCTTAAAGATAAATTTGGAGTGAGTTGGCAAATTGTACCCAAAAAATTATTGCAATTGATGAATGGCGAAGACCGGACGAAAGGAATTAAGGTCATGCAAGCCATGATGAACATGAAAAAGATCGTGATCGTTGATTTGGAAAATGCTTAGTGCTCAGCTGAAAAATAAATAAAATTAAAATCGTTATGGAAACTTTAAATTACGAAAAAGTAATTCACGCACCCATTCAAAAAGTTTGGGATCTGCTTTGGAATCAGGAAACTTACAAAGAGTGGACGCAATTCTTTATGCAGGACTCCCAGTTAAAAACGGACTGGAAAATTAACGGCAAAACTTATTTCGTCGATGCGAAAGGCGACGGAATGGTTTCCACCATAAAAAGTTTAAATGAACCTTTTGAAATTGTTTTCAGTCATTTGGGAATGGTTAAAGATGGAGTAGAAGATACTAAAAGTCAGGCCATAAAAGAATGGAGCGGTATGGAAGAAAAATATTTTTTGAGAGCTATCGATGAGAATACTACAGAACTTCGCGCCATTACACACGTTGAGAAAAATGCCATCGATTATATAAATACGGGTTTCAATAAAGGTTTTGAACTTATTAAAGATTTAGCAGAAAATTCCTGAATTTTCATGAAATTACTTTTCATCATTGCTTTCACATTTGGTCTCACTCTTTTGGCAACAAAGCTATTTGAAGGAAACTGGAATTTTCTCTTTGCCGGTAATTTAGGAATGTCAGTATTTCTGCTTTTTACAGGATTCGCGCATTTCAAATTTCAAAAAAGGAATGGCAATGATGATTCCAGATTTTTTTCCTGCCAAAATATTTCTGGTCTACCTTACTGGAACGCTCGAAATAGGTGCAGCAATTGGTTTAATGATCGCGCCTTTGCGGGAAATTACAGCGATTTTACTGATTCTATTTTTTATTCTGATATTTTTTGCGAACATTAATTCATCCCGAAGAAAAATCAATATTTACAAAGGAGATTTCACGTGTCCGGGAATGAAATATCTTTACACAGAGCGAGTTCCCATGCAGATCATTCTTATATTCTGGACTTTGTTATTTGGAATTTATTTGAATTAAATTTCTTCTCGAAAGCAGCTTTTCAAATTTCTAAAATAATTTTAAACCTATTTAAAGTAAAACAAATCTTCCTTCGTCTTCAACATTATGGACGTGGAAGTTATCGATATGTCACAACGTGAAAAAGACAGTCTCATTGCAAAAACCGTAAAAAATTATGGTGGTAAACTGCTGTCTTTTATTCGTCCGAAAGTGAATAATGCCGAAGATGCTGAAGATATTTTGCAGGAAGTCTGGTATCAGTTCAGCAACCTGACCAATATTTCCGAAATTATAAATATAAGTGGTTGGCTTTACACGGTTTCGAGAAACAAGATCACTGACAGTTATCGTAAGAAAAAGACGGAGAATCTGGAGGATTTCGTTTATGAAAATGAAGACGGAAGCTTCTCCATCAAAGATATTCTGCTTTTAGATGATTCTGAAAACCCGGAGCTGCTGGCTTTCCGGGAAGAAGTTTGGCAGGAATTATTTTCCGCGCTGGATGAACTTCCACAGAAACAGCGTCTCGCCTTTATGGAGAGTGAGATTGAAGGAAAAAAGCTACAGGAAATTGCAGATGAACAGGGAGAAAACATCAAAACGATCATCAGTAGAAAGAACTATGCGGTGAAACATTTGAGAAAAAGAATGACGATTTTGTACGAAGATTTAAACGAATAAAAAAAAGAAAATGAAAAATAACTTCAAAGGTAAAATGGCGCTGTTCGCATTGCTCGCGATTGCGATGTTTTTTGCAGTTTCGGCGGTTGTAATGGAACTTTGGAACTGTCTGCTGCCGGATATTTTAGGCGTAAAGGCAATCACGTACTGGCAGGCGGTTGGAATTTTAGTTTTGTCTAAAATTCTCTTCGGCGGATTTAGTGGACGGAAAGGTTTCGGAAGTGAAAAATTTCGGAAATTTAAGGAAGAAAGAATGAACGGAATGTCGGATGAACAAAAAGAAAAATTTAAAGCAGCATGGAAACAACGGTGTGAACGCGGTTTCTTTCGGGATAAATGTTAAATAAAACTATTGTTACAAATAATGGAAACGGGCTTTTGTCCGTTTTTTTTATGCTTGAAAATTAGTTTGATTAAAACTTGAAAAATAATTATCGTGACTGTTTTCTTTAAAGTAAAATTGAAAAAGATTCGTCTTCCTGTAAAAAGATATGGTAATTACCAACCGACTTTAAAGTAAAACAGAAGTTGAGTCGTCTCTATAAAAAGAAATCGTTCTTCAATACAAAAAAAATATATTTAAAGTAAAAACGAGATCGACTCGTCTATCATAAAAAGAATATTAAAAAGTAAAATTTAAAAAAATGAAAAATTCAAGTTTAAAAGGTGCATTCAGTGCATTAGCAGTTGTAGGAGTTGCTTTGGCAGTTAAAAAAATGGCAGAAAGAAAAAAAGCCATGAAAGCAATACTCGCAGAATACGACATCAAAGGTAGAACTCCTTTTGCATTTGCTGACAAAATTAGAGAACTCGATGATGAAAAGTATGCAGAATTAAAAGGCAGGATCAAAGAAAAATTTGCCTCAAACCGATGCTGCAAAAGAGTTTGGAAAGAAGAAAAAGCAGAAGCATAAACTTCTTCCAGGTAACTAAGTTATTTTTGAGCGGAAAGATTTATTCTTTCCGTTTTTATTTTGCAGAAATTTTAAAATACTTATTTTTGTTTTTCGGCTTTAAGAATGAAGAACTACTATTATTTTCTCGGCGTAAAAGAAGATGCTTCAGATGAAGACATTAAAAAAGCCTACCGAAAATTATCCTTAAAATATCATCCCGATAAAAATGAGAACGACGATTTTTTCGCTCATCGTTTTATGGAAATTCACGAAGCCTACGAAATGTTGGGCGATGCGGAGAAACGCAGGATTTACGACGATAATTTAGGACATCAACAACGAAGTTACAGACCAGCTTCGCCCCCTTTTATCAAAACTTTTTCAGCCAGCAGGATTCGGGTAAAGAATGGAGAGGAAGTGATTGTCACGTGGCAAACAAATAATGCTGACATTGTGAAGATCCTGCCTTTTGGGCTGGAAAAAGGTTACGGCGAAAGAACCTTCAAAATTAATGAATTTAAAGACGGTAAATTCAACATATTACTTCACGCCACCAATTCGCTCCTCAATAAAACCGTGGTTCGCGGCATCACTATTACCGAAGTTTTCGATAACGACAAAGAAAAATTTCGAAATGAGGTTGAAGATTTATTTAAACCGCAAAAACCTTCCAGAACAAATCCGGGCAGACAATCGAAATCTCTGCAGCTGCTTTTGGCGCTTATTTTTGTTGTTGTTGCCATTTTACTTTTGGTGAAAGCGTTTTCAAATTAAGTTAGAGAAAGAATTCTACTTGAGATTAATTTAAAAGTCTGGGAAGATTTCAGTTAATTTTTTATTATTGAAGCAATTCTATTTACTACATTATAACTTTCTTTTTTTTTCAGAAAATGTGATAAAGTATTCCACATTAAAGGCACGATGGTTTGATTAAGATTTAAAATATGGATTCAATGTAACCATCTCAAATTAAGAAAGCGATAAAATCTATCGATTTAGGTGAGATATATCAATTGGAATTTTGGTAAAAAGGTGTATTTTTACGAACCTCTATTTCAAAATAAAATCTAGTAAAAATATATGGACACCACACAATTTGTTAACCGCCATATTTCTTTAAATGAAGCCGATATACAGGCAATGTTAGAGAAAGTTGGCGTTGCGGATATGGATGAATTAATCGCTCAAACCATTCCTGATTCAATTCGATTAGAAAAAGATTTAGACATTTCTCCCGCGCTTTCAGAGTATGAAATGTTGGCGCATTCTAAGGATTTGGCTTCTAAGAATATAATGTTCGATAATTATATTGGATTTGGCTACAACAATGTTATTTTACCAAGTGCAATTCAGCGTAATATTCTCGAAAATCCTTCATGGTATACCGCTTACACGCCTTATCAGGCAGAAATCGCACAGGGAAGGTTAGAAGCTTTGCTGAATTTTCAAACCGTAGTTTGCGATTTAACAGGTTTTAAATTAGCCAATGCCTCTTTGTTAGATGAATCTACAGCAGCGGCAGAAGCCATGCATATGTTTTTTGAAAGCCGTACAAAACCACAGAAAAAATCTGGTGCTCAGAAATTTTTCGTTTCCGACTTGGTTTTACCTCAAACAATTGCAGTTTTAAAAACAAAAGCCGAAGGTTTAGGGATCGATATCATTATTGGTAACTACAAGAACCACCAGTTTAACGATTCTTATTTCGGCGTTTTATTACAATATCCGGGTAAAAACGGGATCATCATCGATTACACCGAAAATATTGTTTACTATAAAGAACACGATCTACAGGTCGTTGTTGCTTGTGATCCAATGGCTTTGGTGAAATTAAAATCTCCTGCAGATATGGGCGCTGACTGCGCGGTTGGGACAACACAGCGTTTTGGAATTCCAATGGGTTACGGTGGTCCTCACGCTGCTTTTTTTGCCTGTAAAGATGATTATAAAAGAGATCTTCCGGGGAGAATTATAGGTGTTTCCCAGGATATTTACGGAAAGCGTGCTTTGAGAATGGCTTTGCAGACTCGCGAGCAACACATTAAAAGAGAAAAAGCAACTTCAAATATTTGTACTGCTCAGGTTCTTTTGGCTGTAATGGCTGGAATGTACGCGGTTTATCACGGACCGAAAGGTTTAAATTTTATCGCTGATCAAATTCATTTCAAAGCAAATGCTTTGCACGATGGTTTAAAAATGTTAGGTTACGATATTGTTGATGAACCCATTTTTGATACTATCAAGTTTAGAATTCATGAAGAAGAGAAGAATTCCTTGATGCGCTTGATGCGTGATCACCGTATTAATCTGAATTATTATTCTGAAGGTTTTGTAAGTATTTCTTTAAACGAAACTTCTACAATGACAAAACTACAGGTTTTATTTGATGCTTTTGCGCAGTTTAAAGACAAGCAAAGTTTCAAATTAGTCATTAAAGAGGAAATCCAGATCCCAACGGAATCGTTGCGAACCGATGCTATTTTGACGGATGATGTTTTCAATAAATACCACACTGAAACAGAATTGATGCGTTACATTAAACGCTTAGAAAGAAAAGATCTGTCCTTAACACATTCCATGATCTCTCTCGGATCCTGTACCATGAAATTAAATGCAGCGACTCAAATGTTGCCGCTTTCCTGGGCAGAATGGGGCAGTGTTCATCCTTATGTTCCTACTGAACAAGCGGGAGGATATCAAATTTTGATTAAAGAATTAGAAAAAGATTTAGCAGAAATTACCGGATTTGCCGGAACTTCTTTGCAGCCAAATTCTGGCGCGCAGGGAGAATATGCTGGTTTAATGGTGATTCGCGAGTATCATAAATCCCGCGGAGAAGGACATCGAAATATTGCACTGATCCCACAATCTGCACATGGAACAAATCCAGCTTCCGCAGTAATTGCGGGAATGAAAGTTGTGGTTGTAAAAAATCTGGAAAATGGCGAAATTGATTTCGCAGATTTAAAAGAAAAAGCAGAACTGCACAGCGATAATCTTTCTGCGATCATGATTACCTATCCGTCAACTTATGGTTTATTTGATGTAAATATTAAAGAAATTACGAAACTCATTCACGAACACGGAGGTCAGGTTTATATGGATGGGGCGAATATGAATGCCCAGGTTGGTTACACAAGTCCCGGGAATATTGGAGCCGATGTTTGTCACCTTAACTTACACAAAACCTTCGCTATTCCTCATGGTGGCGGCGGTCCTGGAGTTGGTCCTATCTGCGTTGCAGAACATTTGGTTAAATTTTTACCAACCAATCCAAATATCAAAATTGGAACAAAAGAATCCATTGAGGCAATTTCCGGAGCGCCTTATGGTTCCAGTTTGGTTCTCAATATTTCTTACGCATACATCAAAATGCTCGGAACTTCGGGGTTGATGAAAGCAACCGCTCACGCGATCTTAAACGCCAATTATTTAAAAGAAGTTTTGGCTCCACATTATCCAATTTTATACGCTAACGCCAATAACAGAGTGGCACATGAATGTATCATCGATTTCCGACAGTTTAAATCAATCGGAATTGAAGTTGCAGACGTTGCGAAAAGATTAATGGATTATGGTTTCCACGCACCAACAGTGAGTTTTCCTGTTGCCGGAACCATGATGATCGAGCCTACAGAATCTGAAAGTAAGCGCGAATTAGACCGTTTTGCGGAAGCAATGATCTCTATTAAAAAAGAAATTGATGAGATCGCCAACGGTGACGCAGATGAGACAAATAATGTTTTAAAAAATGCACCGCATACCGAACAGGTTGTTATTTCTGATTCCTGGGACAGACCTTACAGCCGGGAAAAAGCTGCTTATCCTTTAGATTGGGTTCGGGAACACAAGTTCTTTGCAACCGTTTCGCGGGTAGATGAAGCGTATGGCGACCGTAATCTGGTTTGTACGTGTGCTCCGATTGAAAGTTATATGGATTAATTTAGAACTTTTATAAAAATAGCAATCCCCTTCATTTTTGAAGGGGATTTTTTTGTGCTTGAAAAATTTCTGGTTTCTTTTTATTAATTGTTTTTACATTTAACGGTTTGCGTATTGGCGTTGGTGTGGCTTTAATACGAAAACTTTCTTATTATAAATTAGTCTTCGCTATATCTAAAAAGGTTAAACTTACGATTCATCCGCACTATTGCCAATATGATGTTAGCAGAAGTGCTTCTACTTTATTTGTCTTTTATCATCATTAATTTTGATTGGATTTTGTCTTCCATCAAAAATATCACTTATGATAATAAGTTCATCTTCAGTTCTATATATGACTTTATAATTTCCACAAACTAAATATCTATGATTCTGATTTAGTTTTTGTAAATTAAATTCAATTTGCCCGGACCTTGGATTTTCAAGCAGTTGTTTTGCTGAATCGAGAATTTCTTTGCGAATTTTATGCGCTACTTTCTTATTTGCTTTTTTGGAATAGAAATCAAAAATACTTTTCAAATTTTCAATAGCAAAATCTGTCCATATTATTTTCATCTCTACCAATTTGCAGATAATTTTTCGAGGTCTTCTTGTGATTTAAATTTTCCAGATCTAAAATCTTGTTCTGATTTTTCTATCCTATTAATTAATTCCTCAGAAGTAAAAGGTCTGAATTCGGAATGATCTTCGTTTTCAAACCTTTTCAGAATATAATTTTCAATTTTCTCAAAGAAAATTTCATCCTGCAATTGAGCAAGATATGTGATCAAATTTAATTTTCTAGTTTCCAAATTCATTATAAAATATTTGAATCAAAGTTAATAATAAATTTTAAACTCTTGAATTTGTACGAGGTCTTTCTAGCATTTCTGCTAACTTGTAAATATGTCCTACAGAGTCACACAAATACACCCAATTTCAGCATGATTTGCCTGATAAATATAATCCTTTATTATCTACTAAATATACTAAATAGTTATTATATGATTTATCTAAAAAGATTTAAATCAAAAAAAATCCCAAATCGAAGTTTGGGATTTTTTTGTCACAAATTAATGGACTGATTTTTACTCTTTAATAAACTTAGTAGAATAAGAAACTCCATTCGTATTCGTTACAGTTACGAGATAAGTTCCTGTTTTTAAATTTTCCAAATTAATAAGTGCGTCTGTCAAATCTTTATCTAAAACAGTTTGTCCCGCAATATTGTGAATAGTAACATGAGAAATTTTTTCACCAGCTGGAAGACTGAAATTCAGAATATTTTTTACAGGGTTCGGATATACAGCGATTTTTCCTTTGGTAACAGAACTTACGGCCATATTTGCCTCGTTCAATTTGATATTATCAATATACGCATCTCCACTATAATTGTCATGCAGAAAATTTAATCCAACCAAATCTAATTGGGAAAAGTTGGGCGTAGTATATATAATTGCATCGTTGATAAAATATTTGATTTCTGTTGCAGAAATCTTCATGGTCACCTTATACCATTGATTTGGTTGCCAGGAAAAACCAGTATCTTCCATGTCGAAATCACTGCTCGCGAGGGCGAATAAATTTCCGGAATGATCGAAAGCTAAATCAAAAACCGGAGAAAACTCTTGATCGTTTGTAATTCCGTAAGAAGCCATTTCGAAATTTGAACCATCAGTTTCTGTCACCAATGCATCAAAAGAGACAGTGGCATCTTGATAATCTAAAGATTGTGTAAACGATTTTTGTGCTCCTATTATCGGAAAAAACTGGGGCTCGTAATCCACTTCGTACGAATTTTTAAAGGAATAGATTCCCGCGCTGAATTTTTCATTTGATATTACTTGATTGGTGATGAAATTTCCGTTACCATCGTCGGTAACCTGCCAGGAATTTTGATCTCTAATATCGCCAAGTTGATACCCTTCAGAAGTTTCAAAGGAGATCACATTTTGTGCGGAAATGGTGGCGCAGAATAGTGCTGCAGCTAAAAAATATAAGTTCTTCATAAAATAATTTTTACAATTATAAACAATTAATTTTAATCTGTCTTCAATAGAATTAATTGTTTTTTTTGTACCAATTTTTTTGTTTTATTTTTCTTTATTTTTGGCTAATGATGCTCAACCAACTTTTCACCAATCAACGTACCGGTCAAAACGCCGCAACTGCAGCTTCGAGAACAGATTTTCAGCGGGATTTTGATCGCATTATTTTTTCTGCGGCTTTTCGTCGTTTGCAAAATAAAACGCAGGTTTTTCCGCTTCCCGGTAGTGTTTTTGTGCACAACCGTTTAACGCATTCTTTGGAGGTTTCCTCTGTGGGTCGAAGTTTAGGAAGTGTTATCGGTGAATTTATTTTCAAAAATTACGAAAATGAATTAGATGAAAATGCAAAAGACTTTTACAAGCATCAACTTCAAAATGTAATTGCCGCTGCCTGTCTTTGTCACGATGTGGGCAATCCCGCTTTTGGACATTCCGGCGAAGATGCGATTGCCAGTTATTTCGAAAAGAATGAAAAAGATTTAAAGCATAAATTTTCCGAAAAAGAATGGGCAGATCTGGTTAATTTCGAAGGAAATGCCAACGCAATAAGAGTTTTGACCCATCAGCAGAATGGCAAAGATGAAGGCGGAACTCAGCTTACTTATACGACGTTAGCAAGTATTGCAAAATATCCCTGTGAAGCGATTGCTAAAAAGAAAAGAATTATTCATCGCAAGAAATTCGGATTTTTTCAGAATGAAAAAGAGACTTTTCTTGACATTGCAAAATCAGTGAATCTGGCGCAGGAAAGCGCGGAACCGACTATCTTTAAAAGACATCCTTTTGTTTGGTTGGTAGAAGCTGCCGATGATATTTGCTATAATATTATTGATATGGAAGATGCGCATCGATTGGGAATCGTATCGACTTCTGATTGTGAAAATCTTTTCTTCGAACTCATCAAATCAGAAAATTCAAACACGAAAAGGGTAGAGGAGAAATTGGTTAATCTTACGAATGCGAACGAAAGAATTTCTTATTTAAGAGCAAAAGTGATCAATGCTTTGATCAATAAATCTATTGAACTTTATCAAACTAATTTCACTAAAATTTTAGCTGGAAATCTAGACAAAGCTTTACTCGATATTTATAAGTCCGAAAATAAATCTCTGCAGGAGATCGAAAGCTTCTCTATCGAAAAGATCTACGGTCACAAAGCCGTCATCGAGATCGAAAATGCGGGATATAATGTAATGAATGAATTGCTCGATCATTTTATTCCGCCCATTTTAAAAGAGAAATCTACTCGAAAATCTTATGATAGAATGGCCTTAAAATTATTGCCGCAACAGTTTATTTATGAAGATGGAAGCGATTACCAAAAGGTTTTAGGCGTTATTGATTTCGTTTCCGGCATGACCGATAATTTCGCTACTGATCTTTACCGGAAAATTAAAGGAATTGATATTGGAATGACGATGTAATTAAATGTTGAAATTATTCAGCAAAAATTCTGTACTGAACATGAAGATGGAAAATGATTTTGAACACAAATTTACCTGTCGGATCGATTGTCTCTCAAAATTATAATATTAATGCAGTTCCTAATCATAACCCCTTTAAAAACAGTATTTTCCCTCTGTAGATAAGGTGTTTTAACCTTTTAAAATTGCATGTCTCGTTTTTTTATTTATCTTTATAACAAATCAGTACAATAACTGGCTGATCAAATTTAATAACCATATAAAAATTAAAACATGGCATTTTTAGGAGCTATAATCTTCTTCGGACTTATTGTTTTGTTTGCTTCATTCTTTACAGTGAAACAGGCAACTGCAGCGATCGTTGAGCGTTTAGGGAAATTTCACGTCGTTCGCCAATCAGGACTTCATTTAAAAATTCCGTTTATCGATCAGGTTGCAAAACGTATGAATCTGAGAATTCAACAGTTAGATGTAATCATCGATACCAAAACTTTAGATAACGTTTTTATCAGAATGAAAGTTTCTGTACAGTACCAGGTAATCGCTTCGCAGGTTGCAGATTCATTTTACCGATTAGAAAACCCGGAAAATCAAATTACCTCTTATGTTTTTGATGTCGTAAGAGCAGAAGTTCCAAAATTGAAACTGGATGATGTTTTTGTTCGGAAAGATGACGTCGCGATCGCGGTGAAAGGTGAACTTCAGGAAGCCATGCAAAGTTATGGTTACGATATCATTAAAGCATTGGTTACCGACATTGATCCAGATGAGCAGGTGAAGCATGCGATGAACAGGATTAATGCGGCAGAACGGGAAAAAACGGCGGCAGAATACGAATCTGAAGCGCAAAAAATTAGAATTGTAGCTGTTGCAAAAGCAGAAGCAGAATCCAAGAAATTGCAAGGTCAAGGTATCGCCGATCAACGTCGTGAAATCGCCGCTGGTTTGGTAGAATCTGTGAAGATGTTGAACGAAGCAAACATTAACGCACAGGAAGCCTCAGCGTTAATTGTGGTAACACAGCATTATGACACGCTTCAGGCAATTGGTGCAACGAACAAAAGCAGTTTGGTCTTATTGCCAAATTCGCCTAATGCAGCCAATTCAATGTTAAATGATTTAATGGTTTCGATGGCAGCAACTCAAAAAATGGATGATGTAAAGTAATATTTTTACGTTTAGATATTTATATACCAACTTTTCGGAGTTGGTTTTTTTATTTGCCATAAACTGTTTATATTCTTCTTGAATCAGCATTGATACAGAAAAAAATAACATATTTTCGCAAAAAACAATTATGAGAAAAATCAATTTTTTCGCGCTGATTGCGCTCTCTTCAGTTCTAACTTCTTGCGCAGTTAATGTTCCTATGAATGCTGAATACATACAAAAGCCCTCCAAAGTCGGAATTTTCGTAAATGTGACCGATCCGCAAAAATACCGTGAAGGTTCTCAGGGATTATTAGACCTGGCAGTGACTTCCGGAGATAAATATCAACCTCTTTTGGATTTGGCAAAAATGAATATTGATCCAAAGCAGGAATTAATCAATATTTATTCAGAAACCTTAAAAGCAAAAGGAAAAGAAGTGGTCATAATAGACGAAAATTTCGAAGCTAAAACTGCAGTTAAATTTAAAGGTGACAAAGTTGAAGGCAAAAAATATTACAATTATGATCTGCGAAATTTAAAGGATAAATATGGAGTTGATGACGTAGTTTTTGTAAATTTAAACTGGGGATTGATCATTAGTTATTACAGCATGATCGAAACAGGAAGATCTGGCTATGCGTATTTGAGTAACAACGTAGTTAATTTAACCGACAATTCTCTTTACTTCGCGAATGATAATTTGCAAACTTCAATCATCAAAAGAAAATGGAATACGCCACCTAACTTTGAAATTGCAATGGGCAAAATTAAGAAGTCCGTAGATAAAGCGATCGTAGTGGAACGAGATGTTTTTAAATAAATTTTCACAAAATAGTAAAGCCCGAAATTAATTTCGGGCTTTTTTTATGTTTTAAATTTTTGATTTCCAATTTCAAAAATTGAAATTTATCAATTGGTTTTTTATACTGATCTAATTTAGATCTCCATTCAGATCACTGTTTAACTTGCTGTTTCTGTAGCCATAAGAAAAATAGATCACCATTCCAATTCCGAACCAAACCAGGAACCAGAACCAGTTGTTATGGCTCATTCCTGTTAGTAAATAGAGGCAGGAACTTAAACCCATTAAAGGGATGAGGGACAAATTTTTCAGGATCGTTAAAACACAGAGTCCTAAATTAATAATAATGAAAAAGACCATGGAAATTCTAAATTCGCCTTCCGTAGGATGATTCCAATCCAGCAAAGTCTGGAAAAATTCCGGCTGCCACCAATAGAAGAATGCTAATCCACCCAGAAAAATAAATGGAAAAATAATTTTTGAGTTAACGTAAGGCATGTGAAATCTTCCGGGTAATTTTTCCTTTGCGGGAAGTAGTAAAACTCCACCACAAACCAAGACAAAGGCGAAAATAGTTCCGATACTTGTGAAATCCAGAATGAAGGATTTGTCTGTAAACAATATTGGAACTCCAACCACAATTCCAGTTGCGATCGTTGCATAAGACGGTGTATTGAATTTCGGATGAATGGTCATGAATTTTTTCGGCATTAAACCATCCCGACTCATTGCGTACCAAATTCTGGGTTGTCCCATCTGGAACACCAACAATACGGTAGTAATAGCAATAATTGCTACAAAAGAAACTGTTAATTCCATCCAGGGAAGGTTAGCGTTGGATTTTTCGAATATAAATGAAAGAGGATCTCCCACACCGTCAAATTTTCTATAATCGACCATTCCGGTAAGAACCAGCGTTAAAATAATATAAATTACGGTACATAAAACCAGGGATATGATCATTCCACGCGGTAAGTTTTTTTGAGGATCTTTTGTTTCCTCTGATAAAACACTTAAAGCATCAAAACCGATATAGGCGAAAAATACTCCGGAAACCGCGCTCATTACTCCGGCAAAACCATTTGGCATAAAGGAAGAAATATTTGTTTCTGGATTGATCGGTGCCCAGTTATCTACATTGATATATGCAATACCGACTAAAATGATCAGAATAATAACAGCCAGTTTCATGAGCACTAAAATGTTATTGAAATTTTTACTCTCACGAACGCCACGATAAACCAGCCAGGTAATTAGTCCGTTGATCACCAAAGCGGGAACATCAAGAATAATTCTTAAATTTCCAATAATTGGAGCATTTTTCCAGGCATTAAGAAGTTCTAAATTTTTAGAGCCATTTAAAACTGCTTTATGAGCTTCCGGATAGCTGCAGGTTAAATATTCTGGAATAAAAACACCGATCCTTCCCATAAAACTGGTGAAATAATCACTCCAGGAAAAGGCAACATAAATATTTCCAAAAGAATATTCCATGATCAAAGCCCAACCGATTATCCAGGCGATTAATTCTCCGAAACTCGCGTAGGCATAGGTATAAGCCGAACCTGCGGTGGGAATTCTGCTTGCAAACTCTGCATAACAAAGTGCTGTAAAACCACAGGCAAATCCACAGATGATATATAAAATAATAACGCCGGGACCACCGCGAAAAACGGCTTCTCCCAAACTGCTAAAACTTCCGGCGCCAATAATTGCTGCAATTCCAAAAAACACGATATCCCAAACGCCTAAAACACGTAATAAACCGGATGGATGATCATTTTTATTATAGTTCTTTCTTCGGAATAGCTGATTCATATTAATTTTAATTTACACAAATGTAAAAGAAAATTTGATAAAATTTAATTTTTTTTAGGATCGATATACTAAAATAGAGGTAATGCGGGTTATAAATAATGGCTTATTTTTGCTAAAAATTTATATTGAATGCGGAATTTCTCTGTTTTACTTTTTCTCTTTTCCTTCCTTTCCGGATTTGCTCAATCGGTAAATCTTTTTAATCCTGCAGATAATGTTGCCTATCCAGCGCAACTGTATTTTTGTGGTACAGAAACTTTCAATTTAAAAGTCGATGCTGTAGCTTCTTCAACCGGAGATTATGCAATCATTAAAGATCCGCCATCCAACTATCCGCTTACTCCAGGTGGAACTGCAATTAATTTTGCCGCTACCGACACTAATAAATTTAGCAATGCCATTCCGATTGGTTTTAATTTTAGTTTTTATGGTAAAACATACACTAAGGTAGTCGCGGGAAGTAATGGAAGGTTGGTTTTTACAAACAGCTCAGAGTTAGATAATCTTAACGATATCAATATTTATAAAGACCGTACTTTTAGCGGTGTTGCAAACTATAATACCTATTCTAAATTACCTTCAACCGATTATAATAAAGTGTATAAAAGTAATCCATCACAGGAACTTAATTTGGCGCAGATCTTTTTCGGTTACACGGATTTGATCTCGCGCCCCCAAAATAACAGTATTACTTACCTTTATAAAAGTGTTACTGTTGGCGGATTTAATGCTCTTTTAATTTCCTACCAAAAACAAATTTGGACGAACGGAACAGGTGGTTTTTCCAGCGTTAGCTATAACAGCAGTATTCTATTGGTAGAAGATGGTAGAATTATCGTGTATGTTAACAATAAAACGGAAAATACCTACAACGCAATTTTAGGCATTCAAAACGATGATGCTTCAAAGTTTAAAGTTCCTGCCCATAGCAGTCCGCTGACGTCGGATTATAATAACGGACCTTGGAAAGATGAAGGAGTCGCCTGGATTTTTAAACCGAATGAAAATCTGACCCCTCAATTTAAATGGTTTCGAAACGCAACTTTGTTAGGAGAAACTACGAACACTTTATCCGGCTTCGCACCGAATAATGGTGATATTCTTAAAGTTGAAGTCCGATATTTTGATTCCAGCGGTGTACAAAGTGGAAATGCGGTTACAGATCAGGTTACCTTTAAAAACATTGCTAAACCTACTATTTCTTCAAACAGTGGCGGCGGTTGTGTAAGTGGAGTGACGTTAAGTGTTCCAAATGATCCGGATCTTAATTTCCAATGGTTTCGTGTGGGAAATACAGCTGTTTTAGGATCTGGAAATACTTTTTACGCCAATCAAACCGGTAGTTATTTTGTACGCTCTTCCAGGAAAACTTTGCCCGTTTGTTTCGTAGATGCTGATGCTGTTCCAGTCAATTTAAATTCAACAATCCCCGGATTTAATGTGAATAATGTCACTTTTGATTATTGTGATAATTCAGCTTCTGCATCCAGAACAATTAATTTATACGATTATTATCCGCAAGGATCTACTTACAGTTTAATTTTTTCGGAGGGTGGAAATGCAATTACAGATCCTGCCAATTTTATTATTTCGGCAAATACGATCCGAAACATAAATATTTCTGTAAACGATCCAGCGTCGGGTTGTTCGATCAATCAAAATTTTGCAATTCGTTTTGATTCGCTTCCAACGGTGATCAATAATTTGCCAAAGAAATTTTGTTTTGGAGAAACTTCCGTAGATGTTTCACAATATCTTCAGGATTTAGCGGGAGTTAATTTTTCGATTTTTGATTATCAGTTTTCCACGAATGGTACGACTTATTCCACCAATTCGGTGATCAATCCAAAACAATTTTCAAAAATTTGGGTAAAAATAACTCCAAAGAATCCTGCCAATACCACATGTTCCGCAATCTCTACCCTTATTTTTACAGAAGATTTTAAAGTCCTGGCGAATGCTCCTATAACGCAATTAGCCCCTCAATGTGCAAGTTCAACGCAAACTTTTAATCTGGCATCCTTAATTCCCGAAATTAATTCTGATCCTAATGTTACCGTAACTTTTCACACTAATCCTGCCGATGCAGAAAACGGAAATAATGCAGTAAATAATAATTTTAGAAGTGGATCGGGTTCTACCAATTTGTACATTCGTGTTGTTAATAATGTAACTGGTTGCGTTTCTCCGGATCATCCAACGATCACACTTTTGGTTTATAGCAAACCTAATGTGATCAATAGTATCATTAGTAAAGCAAACTGTGCCGGAAATTCTATTTTTAATTTAACGCAAAATCTTAATTTATTAACAGATGCAGTTGCACCAGTAACGGTAACACTGGAGTATTATTCAACGAATGGAACTTTTTTAACGGCGAGTCAAATCAGTAATTACGATGCAAATACTTTTGGAGTAAGTCCTACTATCAAAGTGATTTACAACACGACCTGTAGCGATACTATTACTTTCAATTTATCCTATAATCCGAAACCAGTTGCGAAAACTGCGCAAATCTTAATTTGTGCAGAATTGAATTACTCCTTACAGAATTTCCAGAATTCAGTCATCAGTAATCCGGCAAATTATACATTTACCGATGATGCAGGAAATCCACTTCCAAACAGTTTTGATGTTTCGATATTGCCGAAAACAATACGATTTTTAATTAAGGATAATACTACCGGATGTCTTTCAGATGTTCAAACCCTAACTTTTGCAAAAGGAGGAAATTCCGTTTTGCTCAATACTTCCGCAGATATGGAGAAATGTGATACCGATTTCGACGGTAAAATTTCTTTTAATTTGGATGATGTAAAAACGACTTTTACAGCAGATCCTGCGGCAACCTTCGAATATTTTAAAGATGCAGGATTTACTCAATTGATCACTTCAAATTACACGAATGAAACTGCTTTTGCGCAGAAAGTTTATGTCAGAATCACACTTCCTGGATTTTGTCCGTCAACAGGAGAAATCAACCTGAAAGTCAATATTCCTTCAAAATCTTCGACGCTTTTAGATAAATATTTTATCTGCTACGGCGAAACGATTACCGTTGATGCCGGTCCTGAAAATGTAAGCTGGAAATGGAGTACAGGTGAAACTACGCAAACCGTTGATTTTACGAAAGCTGGAAATTATTCCGTTGTACTTACTAACGCTGATGGATGTTTCTACACGCATTCTTTTATTATTTCTGATGAAAATCAACCTAAAATCGAAGTTATCAATCAAACCAATACTTCCATTGAAGTCATTGCAAATGGTGGTGTAAAACCATACAGGTATTATTTTAATGGAATTCCACAGAATTCTAATATTCTACAAAATCCAACGGCTTCTTCTTATGAAATTCAGGTTGAGTCGGCGACAGGATGTTTCGGTCCGCCGAAAACAGTTTATTTTATTAAGATCAACAACGCCTTCACCCCAAATTCAGATGGAATTAATGATGTCTGGAAGATCGAAAATTTAGATAAAATGGAGCGTGTTTCGCTTGTGATTGTAAACCGGGCTGGAACTAAAGTTTTCGAGTCAACAAATCCTAAGAAAACGGATTGGGACGGTAAGCAGAATGGCCGTCCATTACCAACTTCTTCTTATTGGTATTTAGTTTCCTGGTATGATTCGGTTACGCAAAAAACGGAGCAGCGACAAGGCTGGATCTTGTTGAAAAACAGGAATTAGAGAGATAATATTTTTGATTTTGGATTTTGAATCTTGTAACTCGTGACTTGAATCTCGCACCTGAATCAGAGTTATCCACATATCCACAACCATCAAATAAACTTGTGTAAGCAATAACTTTTCTTTATTTTCGTTGATTAAATGTGGAAATCATTCTTAGCTTTTAAAGCTTTGATTATCCATACTGTTAATTCTAAAACTTTCCGAAAATCAGGATTAAATGAATTCAAAAAAAATCTTAATCGCAACGGCGATCTTCTATTTCGGCTTATCCGAGGCACAACAATCTCAATATTTCAGCGACCGCGAAAACTACCGTTTCAACCTCGCCGAAAATCTTTACCAGAATAAAATTTATAATGCTTCTCAGTTTGAATATGCGCGACAGTATTTCTACAACGAGAATCTTTCAAATTCAAAAAAAGAAGCAGCACAGTTTTTCGATAATGTCATCGGCGTTATTTTACGAAAAAATCATGCAGAACAGGGTTTAGATGCCTTCATCAAAGAATATCCAAACTCCGCGTATTTTGCGCAGGCCAATTTACCTTTGGCAGATTTCTATCTGGCGCAGAAGAATTTTGATAAAGCGTTGGAGACTTTAAAAAACGTGAATCAATACCAACTTTCAAAAGAAGAAAATACGCAGTACATCATGAAACTCGGTTATGCGAAATTCATGACCGGCGATTCTCAGGGTGCGATCGATGCTTTAGAAGAAGCGTATAAAACGACGGATGGTTCTGATAAAAATGATATTGCCTACATGTTGGGACATTTGTACTACGCAGATGGACAAAATGATAAAGCCTTCACTTATTTCGATCAGATAAAAGATAATGAAAAATATGCACGCGTTGTAAAACCGTATTATGTGCAGCTCTATTTCAATGATAAAGATTACGACAAAGCGATTGTAGAAGGAAACGCTTTGCTCAACGAAAATATTTCTACAGATTATAAAGCCGAAGTTCATAAAATGATCGGTGAAAGTTATTTCATGAAAGGCGATTACAATTCGGCTTATCCACATTTAAAAATTTATCTTGATAGCAAAGGAACACCGTCGGAAAGTGATTTATATGAAATGGGATTTGTTTCCGCTCATTTAAAAAAATATGACGAAGCAGTTTCTTATTACAATCAATTATTGAACAGCAATTCTGCGACATCTCAAAACGCTTACTATCAATTAGGAAACGCTTATTTAGAAGTTGGTAAAAAACAGGAAGCGCTTTCTGCGTTTCGGTCGGCTTATCAAATGACGTATGATCCGAAGGTTCAGCAGCTCGCTCATTTACAATATGCGAAGTTGAGTTATGAATTAGGGAATCCGTTTGAATCTGCTTCAACGGTTATTCAAAGCTATATCTCTAAATATCCAAACAGTCCAGATACGAAGGAAATGAAATCACTTTTGGTGAAATCGTATTTGTATTCGGGCGATTATAAAGGAACTTTGGCGGCGATTGATAAGATGCCGAATTCCACTCCAGAAACCGATAAAGTTGATCAGGAAGTTTCTTTTTTAATTGGAACTGAAGAATTCAATAAAGGAAATTTAGATGTTGCTGAAAAATATTTTCTGAGAAGTTTAGAATTCAATATCAATAAAGAATTTAATACAAGAGCAACCTATTGGTTGGCGCAAACCTATTATCAAAAAGCAAATTACCCGTCCGCAATTACGCGTTTTGAAAAATTGAAGAGTGAAAACTTTTTAGAGAAACAACAGCTGAATTACGATCTGGGTTACGCTTATTTCAAATCAAAGAAATTCGACAAAGCCAAAGAATATTTTATGGCTTATTTAAAAGATCCGAAACCGGAATTTAAAAACGACGCAGAACTTCGTTTGGCAGATACTTATTATGCGAATAATGACCTGAACGAAGCGATCGCCATTTACGATAAATCAGAAAGTGCTGATGATTACACCATGTTCCAAAAAGCAATGGCTTTAGGCTTCAAAGGTGATACGGTTGCGAAAATTACGGAATTGAAGAAGTTGCTGACTCAATATAAAAATTCAGAATATTTCGACGATGCACAATATGAGATCGGAACAGCTTACGCGGCGAATGATGATTTCAAAAGCTCAAATGATTATTTTACGCAAGTCATCAAAACAAGCAGTGATAAAGATCTGGTAGCAAATTCTCAGATTTACCGTGCTCAAAATTACATCGATCAAGGTGAAGATTCCAGCGCTTTAACTGAATTAAAGTCGCTTGGAAATCAATATAAAAATACGGCGTTTGCAAGTAAAATTGTTCAGGCGGCAAGACCGATCTTTATTAAAAATAATGATGTTTCGGGTTACCAGAATTTCGCTCAAAGTTTAGGCGTAAGAATCGATGCTTCCGAAATTGATGAAATTAATTTGAATAGTGCGAAGACTTTCTATGCAAGTAAAGATTATAAAAATGCCATTCCTCTTTTTGAAAAATATTTAACACAGAATCCAACCGGAGAAGGTTTGTATCAGGCGCAATATGAATTGGGCGAAAGTTATTTTCAGACCAATAATCCGACGAAATCATTATTGGTTTTACAGGATGTTGCTCAGGTGCAAAACGATTATCAAGAAGATGCGCAAACCAGAATTGCTCAGATTTATTTAGCACAGAACAACACCAATGAAGCGAAAAAATATTTGGTGTCGCTTTCAAACTCCACGAACGTGAATGTGAAAAACTTCGCGAATGTAGAATTAATGAAAATTTACGCTGACGAAAAAGATTTCCAAAAAGCAGAAATGTTAGCTGATCTGGTTTTACAAAATCCTAAAAATTCAACTTCGGTAAATGAACTGGCGAAAGTCATCAAAGCCAGAAGCTTGATGAACAATGGAAAAGACAACGAGGCGAAAACTGCGTACACAACTTTAGAAAAATCTTCAAATACCGAAGTTGCGGCCGAAGCTTTATATGCAAAAGCCTTTTATCAAAACAAAGGAAAAGCCTTTAAATCTTCTAACGAAACCATTTTTAAACTGGCTAATAATTATGCATCCGAAGAATATTGGGGTGCAAAATCTTTAGTCTTAATGGTGAGAAATTATATTGGATTGAAAGATAATTATCAGGCAAGTTACACGGCTGATCAGATCATCGCTAATTACGGTGATTTCCCGGAAATTGTTTCAGAAGCTAAAGATTTAAAAAAGCAAATTAAAAAGTAGGGACAAGTCGAGACTTGTCCAAACGACAGCATGCAAAGTATCTTTAACAAATTTAAAATACATTGTACATCAGACTTTTCAAATTAATACAAGAATAAATGAATAAGACCATTCAACATATATTTTTTATCGGTTTACTATTTGGCTCAACCGCAGTTTTTTCTCAGATCAAAGAAGAAAAATTGATTCTGGATCGAAAGCGTGAACCGGAAGTGAAGAAAATCGAGAAGAAGAAAACTTCCATCGAAGCAGAAAAGAACTATCCGCCTGAAGAAAAATCTGCAAATCCGCCGACTTACGATATTACGAATGTTCCGGCATCTTCAGATTTTAAAACTTCGTTAATTCAAGGAGAAGATATTTCGCCGAAGTTTGATGCGGATCATCAGAATAATTATTTCCAGATCGGAATGGGGAATTACGGTAAAATTCTTGCCGACGGAAATATTTCTACCAAATTAGAAAACGGAATGGAAGTAGGCGGCGATGTACATTTCCTTTCTACAAATGGTTTGCGAAAAGTTTATGACTGGAATTCTAAACAAAATTCCGGGAACGCTGGAGTGTATTTAAATTCTTACGGAGAAAAGGGGAAATTCAGTATCAACGCGGATTACGGTTTAAACGATTATAATTATTACGGAATTTATGCTTTAACGCCGGCTTCAAATAATGTCGATCTAAAGCAGAAGACGGACCGCATGAAAGTAAACGGATACTATGATTTTTATTCGAATGATATCTTAAATGATGTTCGTGTGAAATCATCTTTTTTAAGTGATCATTTTGGTGCGAAAGAAGATCAGGCAGAAATTTTAGTCAATTTATCCAAGCATGGAGTAGCGTTGCCGAGTTTTGATGATGTGAATTTTAATGCTGATTTAGGGCTTAATTTAGAAACTGTGAAAACGGATTTTAAATTGCTCAATGAAAATTCTTCTCAATATTTGAACGGAACTTTATCGCCGAAAATGACTTTCTTTAAAGGGAAATCTTACTTAATGATCGGTTCCGATTTTTCTTTTCTTAACGGGAAAACCGCGAGTTTGTGGAGAGGAGATGATTTTACATTTGCACAGGAGGATAAATGGAACAAAACGTACTGGTTTCCAAAAGCGGAATTACAGTTTGCGGCAGCCGATGAATTTAAGTTTTATGCGGGAATTACGGGTGGTTTAAAATTGAATACTTACGCAAATTTGCTGGAGGAAAATCCATATCTGGTTTCAGATCAGGAATTGCGTCCTACAGAAACAAAGTATAAATTCTATTTTGGATTGCGAGGTGACATCGATCAAAACATTAAGTACGATTTTAGCGCAGGATTTGGGAAAGTAAATGATATTTTATTCTTCCGAGCCAGTGATTTATTCAATAAAACGGTTGATTATAACCGACCATCGTATGATTTTGCTAATACTTTTTTCTCGGTGTACGACAATGGATCAATAAGTGAAGCAAAAGCCAGCGTTCAATATTTTCCTTTGGCAAATCTGGCTTTAGATGGTGAACTTAATTTCGAGAAATATATTCTGGATAATTATGAAAATATTTACTACAAGCCTTTGGTGAAAGCCAGTTTAGGCGCAAAATATTCGATGTTAGATAAAAAATTAAACTTAGGAGCGAAGGCAATTTTTGCGACGGATCAAACCACGAACTCTTTTCAGTTTGATAATGGCGGTATAAATCCGGACGTTTTTACTTCATCAGAAGACAGAAATGATAAAGTTGGAGGATTTGCTGATTTAAATTTGTCTGCAGAGTACAAAGTTCACAAAAATTTCAGTATTTTTGCACTCGGAAATAATTTACTCAACACCCAGTATCAAACTTACAAAGGTTACAAAGTTTTGGGAGCGCAGATTTTGGGCGGTGTGAAAATTACTTTCTAGTTATAAGCAATGAGTAATAAATAATGAGTAATCATAAATTGCTCATTACTTATCGCCAATTACTCATAAAGAAATGGCTGCGTAGTTCAACTGGATAGAATATCAGATTTCGGCTCTGATGGTTGCAGGTTCGAACCCTGCCGCGGTCACAACAAAAGGATAAAATTAATTTTTTATCCTTTTTTCTATTTAATTTACTATCAAACAATTCATATTGTTAAAGCAAAATTTTAAAGTAAAAAACGGCAAAACTTAAATAAGCTTGCCGTTTTAAATCTGGATCAAATCTTCTAATCGATTCAATCTTCTATATATATTGATGTGTTTCTATATAAATTCGACCGAAGAGAATTAATTATTGGTCACCATAAGTTTGACTTCAATATTATTTCTGGTTGCGTTCGAGTATGGACAAACCTGATGCGCCTGATCTGTCAGTTTCTGAGCTTCTTCCAAAGAAACTCCGGGCACATTTACATCCAGTTCTACCGCTAAGCCAAAACCTCCGTTATCAATCTGTCCGATGCTCACTTTTGCTTTTACCGTAGTTTCGCCGGTTTCTACTTTAGATCTTTTGATCATCAGGTTTAACGCACTGTCAAAACAAGCTGAATATCCAGCAGCAAAAAGCATTTCCGGGTTCGCAAAGTCATCGCTTGCACCGCCTAACGCTTTCGGAGTTTTAACCTCTAAATCTAAAATTCCGTTTTCACTTTTAACTTTTCCATCACGTCCGCCAGTTGCGGTAACGCTTGTTGTGTATAATGTTTTCATTTTATTATTTTTCTATTAATTGCATCAATTTGGTTACTGTTCCTTTCATTTCTAAAATATCAGCTTCCGTTATGTTAAGTTTTTCCTGCATTTTTCCCGGGATGATACATGCTTTTTTCTGAAGTTGGTTTCCTTCTTCTGTCAGAAATACTTCCACCACGCGTTCATCTTCCTTCTTCCGGTGCCGAATGATATATGATTTTGCTTCGAGTCTTTTCAGCAAAGGCGTCAAAGTTCCACTGTCTAAATATAATTTTTCGCCGATTTGCTTTACGGTTAATCGCTCATATTCCCAAAGTACCATCATGACTAAATACTGGGAGTAAGTTATGTCCAGTTCCTCCAGAAAAGGTCTATACAAGCCAGTAATTTCTTTAGCGATAACATAAAACGGAAAGCACAATTGCTCGCTTAATTTTGGGGTATCTTGATTTTCCATCATTCAAAATTTATAAAATTAAGTAACTCAATTATTTTCGGATGATAAATTCCTCCATTGGAATTCTCACCTTTTTCATATGAGATAAATAATCTTTTTCGGCATCTCTGTAACCGAGGTAGAGTAGGCTTACACTTCTTAATCCCAATTCTTTTAAACCCAACATTTCATCTACGATCTGGTTGCTGAAACCTTCTGCAGGAGTACTGTCGATCTTTAATTCTGCGGCTTGCGCCATCGCTAAACCTAAAGCGATGTAGGTTTGTCTTGCAGTGTGTGCAAAATGCTCCTCTTTGGTTTGACCGTTGTATAATTCTTTGATTTGATCGGTATAACTTCCGAATCTTCCTCTGGGTAAATCTCTTACATCGGTGTGATGATCGTAAACTTTGTCGATTTTTGCGTCTGAATAACTATCCCAGGCTGCAAATACCAAAACCTGTGAACAGTCTTTCATCACTTCCGGGTTCAATGCGCCCTGAACCATTTTTTCTTTTAATTCCTGATTTTCTACTACGATCACTCGGAAGGGTTGCAATCCTGAAGAAGTTGGCGCCAGTCTGGCAACTTCTAAAATCTTGGTTAAATCCTCTTGAGATACTTTTTTCGATGAGTCGTACGCTTTTACTGCGTGTCTCCATTTTAAATCTTCTATTAATGACATATATTTAATTTGTGTTGATTCTATTTTGAAGTGCAAATATAGGAAACAGTTATATTGTGCGCAATTTAATTGCTAAAAATATTATTTATTTAATTGATTCAAAAAAAACCATCTGATTTCTCAGACGGTTTGAAGAATTCGATCGTCGATTTAATGAGTAATTCATGAGCAGCTGAAAGCGTTTAGCAGCTATTCCCGCCTTCCGGTTTCTCCCGATTTTACATTGGAATTCATTCAAGATGGCTTGTGAGTTTATAGATTCTAAATATATCGGTAGATGAAGACTAAAACTTATTATGAATTTTCACTGATCAACTGTAGCAGATCTTCTGCGCCACCGTCAAATTTTTTCCCATTTACAAAAAAGGACGGAGTTCCGTTGACACCGCTCAATATACCGCTTTCGAAATCGTCATCAACTTTATCAGCTAATTCCGATTTTTGAACATCATTTTTGAATTGGTCGACATCTAAATTTAATTTTCCTGCTAACTCTAACAAAAAGTTTTCGTTCAGATCTTGCTGGTTTTCGTAAATAGCATCGTGCATTTCCCAGAATTTATTTTGCAAAGCAGCAGCTTCTGCTGCGATTGCCGCCGGACGTGCGTATTGATGAGATTCTGCTAGAGGAAAATTTCTGAAAACGAATTTTATATTATTTTCATACTTCCTCATCATTTCCTTTAAAACAGGATAAGCAGCGCCACAAGCCGGACATTGGTAATCTGCATATTCTACAATTTCTAGATCCGAATTGTCATTTCCCTGGATATGGTCAGAACTGCTGACCGCTTTTTTTAATGACATATTATTTTGTTTTAAGATTTTTTAATGCTTCTAAAATTCCGTCTGCACCAGGATTCACCGCCGTTGGAGACAGATAACTCCATTCGATAATCCCTTCTTTGTTGATTACAAAAAGCGCACGGTTGCATTGTCCTTCTTCTTCATCGTAAACGCCGTACTTTTTGGCTACTTCTCCCTTAGGTTCAAAATCTGCTAATAAAGGAAAATGTAAATTTCTTGTTTTCGAAAATTCTAAATGACTCCATTTGCTGTCAACAGATATTCCAAATATCTCTGCATCATATTTTTTAAAATAGTTAAGCATTTCATTATATAATGCCATTTGATCACTGCAAACTGGACTCCAGTCTGCCGGATAAAAAGCAAGAATTACATTTTTACCTTTAAATTCTGATAAGGATATTTTTTGATCGGGCGTTGCAAATAGTGTAAAATCGGGTGCAACCTCTTTTTCTTTTAACATATTAGTCTATATTTTAAAGTTAAGTGTACAAATAAAGAAGCAATAATTTAGCCGTGATCACTAAATTTACCGATAGATTTTAAGATTATCTTCAAAATAAATAGATAGAAACTTCCAAAAAAATCATTTAGAAATCAGATTGATCTGTCTGATAAATTGATAATTCGCACATCATTTCGTTGATTTCGTTTCCTCGATCACTATTAATGACAACGAATCGATATCAAAATTTCTTCAGATTTTACAGAAAAAGCATTTTTAAGTCCCTTGAACAACCGAAAAAATGCGCCATAATTATTTATGGGAATGTTTCGCTTAAATTTTTTATATTTGGGTACACACAAATGAAATGAAAAAAATCTATTTTTTTCTGATTGCCCTATGCGGTATTCAGATATTTTCGCAGATTACTATTGCTAAGGATAGTTCTTTCGGAAATAACGGTGCCTTTACGGCCAATCTTACATCTACCCAAACAATTCTCAACAGCAACGTGCTTATTTTATCGGATAGTTCGATACTCTATGTCGTTAATGGTGCAGAGAAGGATTATCTTCTAAAATTGAAATCTAACGGAAATCTAGATTCCAGCTTTGCCGTTAATGGCAAATTAGAATTTGAGCAGAATAATGCTATAAACGCGGTTCTGCAAGGTGAAAAGATCATTGTTTATTTCGGACCCAAACCCACAGATCTTAACACTTACGAAGATTCAAAAATATTGCGATACAATAGTAATGGAACATTAGATCAAACATTTGGTAATAATGGAATCCTAAATGAAGTGACTGAAAGTGCAAATCCACAATCTTTAAGTGTTTTGGTTCTTGCAGATCAAAGTTTAGTAATAACCAATTCCAATTCTACAAATCCTAAAAAGTATACGGCGAACGGTCAGCTACAAACCTCTTTTGGTAATAATGGTGAAATTATTTATGATTATCATTTTCCGCTGGGCCAGTCTTCAAACGGAAAAATAGCAACCTGCGATGTTAGTTCTCTCTCTTCCTCCGTATATTCGTTTTTTGACTTGAATTCTTTAACAACAAATACCGTATTAAATTTAAATAATAAGTCTTGTCACCATCTTAACGGAGTTTATTTACAGAATAAGACCAACCTTTCTACGCGTATGACCACTGACGGAATTGTTTATTCAATTTTTGAATATCAGAATTACCCAACTCCGGATTTTAGTAGATTAGTAGTGATGAAGAATGAGGAATTAAATCTTGATTTCAACGGGAATGGCTTTGTGACTTCTGAAGATGATGAACAGTTTTTAGATAGCGGATTTTCTAATAATGCATTTTTAATCTTATCTCAAAAATCAAATCAGAAATCATTAAAAGCTTTCTTATCAACTGGAAATCCTCTTGCTATTAACAACAGTGAGGATTTTGATCTTCAGTCTGGTCAAGAAATTGAAATGAAGGAAAATTATATTTTAGTAAATTCTATTCTTCCAGATGAAAATCAAAATATGAATCGCCTAAAAATTGAAAAGTTTATAATGGTAAATGAACTTCTTTCAACCTCAAATAATACGCTCAATAAAATTGAAATTGAAAATCCGGTTAAAGATTTTTTAAATATTAAGTATGCAGACAATGCTGAAAGTTTCGAGATTTATAATATGGAAGGCCGGAAAATTTCGGAAGCCAGCAACTTCAAAAATATTAATGCGACGAATCTTTTAAAAGGAAATTATATCATCAAGATCAATATGAAAAACGGAGAAATCTTTTCTAAGAAATTAATTAAGAATTAGAATTTGCTTTTTTAATAGCGATTTTAATTTAAGCTCCATTTAATTTTCATCCCAAAAAAACCGTTTGATTACTCAGACGGTTTTAATATTTTGCAAAGTGATTATTTATCCCATTTTCTTCGCATCAGCTACAAACTGCGCTAAGCCTTTGTCCGTTAATGGATGATTTAATAAATTCAAAATTGAATCTAAAGGCGAAGTCACTACATCAGCACCAATTTTCGCACAGTTAATAATATGCATTGGTGAACGGATCGAGGCTGCCAGGATTTCTGTATCGAACATATAATTATCAAAAATAATTCTGATCTCTTCAATTAGATTCATTCCATCTACTGAAATATCATCTAATCTTCCCAAGAAAGGAGAAACGTAATTCGCTCCCGCTTTTGCAGCTAATAAAGCTTGTCCGGCAGAGAAAATCAAAGTACAGTTGGTTTTAATTCCTTTGTTTGAAAAATATTTTAAAGCTTTGATACCGTCTTTGATCATTGGAATTTTAACGACGATATTTGGGTGAATTGCTGCTAATTCGTCGCCTTCCTTAATCATTTCTTCATAAGTCGTGCTCAAAACTTCTGCAGAGATATCTCCGTCAACAATTTCGCAAATGGTTTTGTAATGGTTCATCACAGCTTCTTTTCCGCTGATTCCTTCTTTCGCCATTAATGATGGATTGGTGGTAACTCCATCTAAAATTCCTAAATCCTGTGCTTCTTTAATTTGCGCAAGATTGGCAGTGTCGATAAAAAATTTCATATTACTTTTTGTTTTTGCAAAGGTAATATTTTCGGGTGCAATTAGAAAATGATTTCAATCTTAAAAAGAAACTTCATTCAGAAAAGGCGAATAGTTTTTAGATGTTGAATTCATAAGTCACATAGGCCGTTTTGATGATAAGTTCAATTCTTCTTATTTCCAAAAGTACTCATAAGCAAATGAATAATTTCCGAAGATAACCCAATCATCTGAGTTTCTTAAACATAATTTTAATGGTGAATTTCTTATTCAAATCGTGTTATTCGTGAAATTATTTGTGCCATTTGAGTTTAAGAAGAATTAAAAATGAAATTGTTTATCAATTATTTCACACCAAGTTTCTCCTCAATCACAGCCAACGCAGATTTCACATCACGCATTTTCTCCATAGAATCCGCATCGATCTCAATATCAAAAACTTCTTCAACATCTAAAATAACATCAACTAAATTAGCAGAATTAATATTTAAATCATTGATGAAGTCTGTGTTTTCATTAATGTTTTGCAATGCTGATTCATCCTTCACATAAGGTTTTACAATTTCTTTCAGTTTCTGAATAGCCTCTTCCTTGTTCATATTGAGAATTAATTTTTATTAAGAATATTTTTTAAAGATAATACATCCGTTCACGTCGCCAAAACCAAAACTCACTTTTGCCGCAATATTAATTTCCTTATCAATTAACTGTTGCGGAATGCATTCTAAATCGATGATTGCCGATATTTCTGGATTTAAATCTTCACAATTAATATTGGGTGCAACAAAATTTTCAGACAGTTGCAAAACCGTCGCCACACATTCAATACTTGCCGCCGCAGAAAGACAATGGCCTGTTAAAGATTTCAAAGAATTGATGTAAGGGAAATATTTTCCGAAACGATTTAAAGCTTCTGCTAAATTTTTAATTTCTGTGCTGTCTTTCGATGTTGCGGTTAAATGTCCGCTAATGTAATCGATGTCGTTTGCCTGAATTCCAGCATCGATAATGGCATCTTTCACACATTTTTGAACCGCTGTGGAGTTTGGAGCAGTCATACTTCCGCCGCCACGTTGACCGCCGCTGTTGAGATTTCCACCGAGAATTTCACAATATATTTTCGCATTTCGTGCTAAAGCAGATTCCAGATCTTCGATAACCAAAGCTCCGGCGCCACTTCCAGGAACGAAACCAGCTGCTGAAGCGCTCATCGGACGGGAAGCAACTTCGGGATCATCATTTGATTTAAAATTACAAACTTTTATTGCATCAAAACCTGCCCAAATGTAAGGGCCTGAATCACTCGTGCTTCCGGCTAAAATACGTTTTGCTTTTCCTGCTTTTATACGGTCAAAAGCCATTAAAATACTTTCTGTTCCGGTTGTACAGGCAGAAGAATTGGTGGTGACTTGATTTCCAAAACCTAATTTTCCACCCAAATAAGCGCTAATTCCACTGTTCATTGTTTGAGAAACGGCGGTACTTCCTAATTTTCTGGTTTGCAGCGCGTCGATTTTGTAAATACTTTCGCGAAATTTTTCAATTCCAGATGTTCCAGCACCGA
Organism: Chryseobacterium sp. UYP7; assembly: GCF_056279225.1. Taxonomy (NCBI): domain Bacteria; kingdom Pseudomonadati; phylum Bacteroidota; class Flavobacteriia; order Flavobacteriales; family Weeksellaceae; genus Chryseobacterium; species Chryseobacterium sp. UYP7. The sequence goes on along the minus strand of NZ_JBWBQW010000003.1, from coordinate 105,812 downwards.
AAATTGTTCCGCTTTCCCAATCTGGATTTTCGTCTTCTGACGGTTCTAGACCGGCATCTTTCCAGGCATCTAAACCTGCAATAACACCAAACATGATTCCGGTCGAATTGAAATTCCGCATTTCTAAATCCGTAAAATATTGATTGAGATTATCTTTATCAACAGGCGGAGTTCCGGAAACCTGACAGGAGAATTGCAAGTCGGCTAGCTGTTGATCAAACTGGATTCCGGAATGTCCATTTTTTAAAGCAGATCTGAAATTATCCAGTCCAACACCATTTGGTGCGACGACTCCTAATCCTGTGATGACAACTCTTCTTTCCATATTAATTCACTTTGATAATGCCGGCAATCATTCCTTCACAAACGATTTCGGATTGTTCATTCAGCATTTTGACTTTGCATTTTAATTTATTAAATCTAAAGTATATTTTTTCTGAAATCACAGTTACTTTTTCACCCGGAAAAACGGGTTTTAAAAATTCAATATCGGTTGATGTTAATCCAATTTGGCTTTCTGAATCCAGATCATTTCCAACCAGAAAAATCCCTAAACAAACCAGTCCGATTTGCGCCATAGTTTCCGTTAAAATAACGCCCGGAGTTACTGGATGATCTTTAAAATGACCTTTGTAGAAATCTAAATTTTCATCAAAAGTAAAAACTCCCTTTGCGCCATTTTCATCAACAGATAATAGTTCATCAACAAATAGAAACGGTTTTGAATAAGGTAATTTATCTACAATTTCTTCTGATTTCATTTTAAAAAATTCGTGTACGTGAAGATGCGAAAAAAATAGATAATCTAGCTTTGGTTGAATTAATTATTTTAAAGATTCACATCTTAATATTTAAATGGTTTCAAATTGAGAATTTATAACCCATGATAAACGTAAAAGTAACGAATAGAATAAATGCGCGATAAATTTAACAAAATCTTACCATAGGTCAGGAAGACTGTGGCCGGATTGTTGGTAGTTTTGCAATCACAAAAAATAATTAAATGAAACTCTTAGAAAAATACACATCAAAAAATTTAAAGTTAGAAAACAGAATTGTGATGGCGCCAATGACGAGAAGTCGCGCAGATAATGAAGAAAACCTTGCAAATGACCTGATACAAAACTATTATGCACAAAGAGCAACTGCAGGTTTGATCATAACCGAAGGCGTAAATGTGAGTAAAAATTCGGTTGGATACATCAACGTTCCAGGTCTTTATACCGAAAATCAAACAGAATCATGGAAAAATGTAACTACCGCCGTGCATGTAAATGGTGGGAAAATTTTCGCTCAACTGTGGCACGTTGGCCGCGTTTCACATCCAGATTTTCACGATGGAAAACTTCCTTTAGCGCCGTCTGCAGTAAATCCGGATACACAATCGTTCACTTATAACGGATTTAAAGATACGGTTACGCCAAAGGAAATGACCACTGAAGATATCAAGCAAACCGTAAAAGACTTTGTTAATGCTGCAGAAAATGCAATTAAAGCAGGTTTTGACGGGGTAGAAATTCACGGTGCAAACGGTTATTTGTTTCAGCAGTTTTTTGCATTGACTTCCAACAAAAGAGAAGACAGTTACGGCGGATCAATTGAAAATAGAGGTCGGTTTTTATTCGAAGTTTTAGATGCAGTTGGAGAAAAAGTTCCCTTTTCTAAAATTGGTTTGCGGCTCTCCCCCGATTGCGACGGTCTTTTCGGAATGAAGAGAGATGATGAAACGACAGAAATGTTCGAATATTTGGTTAGTAAATTAAATGAGTACGATTTGTCTTATCTGCACTTCAGTGGATTTGCAGGGAAAGACGATGATCCTTTGAAAACTGTTCTGGAAACTGCGGAACATTACCGCAAGATTTATAAAGGAACATTTATGATCAACGGTGGATTTACAAAAGAAACTGCCAATAAAGCACTGGAGGATGATCTTGCAGATCTGGTTTCATTTGGAATTCCATTTATTGGAAATCCGGATCTCGTACAGCGTTTTGCAGTTGATGCGCCTTTGAACGAGTTTGATAAAGATACTTTCTATACTCCCGGATCAAAAGGATATATTGATTATCATACTTTAAAATAGTCAAAGACAAACTATAGAAGTTTTTAGAATACATTAAAGTTTTTCGAAAGTAGTAGAAGATCAGTTCATAGCGCTGATCTTTTTTTAATACTTTAACTCAAATGTTCGCCGCCATCAACAGGTACAACGCAACCATTGATCCAAGCAGCTTCATCCTGGCAAAGCAAACTGACCACATTTGCCACATCTTCCGGCGTGGTTAATCTCTTAAATGGATTACGTTTTTTGGTGTGTTCTTTTATTTCGTCACTTCCCGGAATCATTTGTAGAGACCGAGTATCAGTCACGCCGGCTTGAATACAATTTGATCGTAAACCAAATGATGCAAATTCCAAAGCAATGTTTCTGGAAATTGCTTCCAAAGCAGCTTTTGCAGCGGAAACTGCGCCGTAGTTATTGATGGGTTTTGAACTTCCTTCACTGGTAAAAGCTAGAATTCTTGCATCGTCAGCAAACAGATTTTCATTGTGAATTAGCTTCGTCCAATCGTATAAACTTGTCGCCATCGCTTGGAGAGTGATCGCGAAATCATCGGTCGATAAACTTTCGTTTTCATTCCCGATCATTGGTTTTAAATTTCCTTTAGCAATGCTGTGTAAGAGACACCGAACCTTTCCGTCTGGACCTAAAGTGTTTTTTAGTTGTGATATTATATCTTGCTGTATGATAGGATTTAAGATATTAATATTTAAAGTTAAATATTGGATCTTTTCATTTTTAATAAAGGAAAATTCCTGGTTAATCGATTCCATTTCAGCACGTGAGTTTCGGTGAATAATGAAAATATTCATTCCTTCACTTGCTAATTTTTTTGCAGAAGCCAATCCTAATCCTGAACTTCCGCCCAGAATGACTGCCCAATAATTTGTATTGTCAAATCTTCTTACCATTGCAATAAAACCCGTTGTGCAGAAAATCCCGGTCCGAAACTTAGCATTAAGCCCTTCTCGCCTTTCTGCGGTTTTTGATCCATGATTTCTTCTAAAACGTAAAGAACGGTCGCACTCGACATGTTTCCGTACAATCTTAAAATTTCTTTCGTTGTATCAATATTCTTTCCCAATTCTGAAAACAAACCTTCTACCATTTGAACAATTTTTTTTCCACCTGGATGAAAAATAAGATAATCTACATCTTTAATTTCTAAATTTTGTTTGGCTAAAAACGGATGGATTATATTTGGAAAATGTTCTCCAATCGTATCTGGAACTTCAATATCTAAAATCATTTGCAACCCAGAGTTCGTTAATTTGAAACCCATCATGTGTTCGTTATCATAAAAATGATACATTTCTTCCGCCAAGATTTTTGGACCTTCTGCATTTTCTTCTGATGATAAAAGGACACACGCAGCGCCGTCGCCAAAGATTGCAGCGCTTACAATATTTGCCATGGAGAAATCCTCTAACTGAAAAGTAGCGGTCGGACTTTCAACTGCGATTACTGCAGCACGCTTTCCTGGATTTGCCTGAAGAAAGTTCTTGGCATAAATAATTCCGGAAACTCCGGCTGCGCAACCCATTTCGGTCACTGGTAATCTAACGATGTCTTGCCGTAAATTTAATTTATTGATCAAATAAGCATCAAGCGACGGAATCATAATCCCAGTGCAACTTACGGTGATAATATAATCTAAGGATTGCGGATCCCAATTGGCTTTTTTCAAAGATTTATCCAAAACCTGTTCGCCTAATAAAACGACTTCACGGGCGTAAATATCATTTTTATCTTCGAACGATGTTGCAGTGAAAACTTCAATTGGATCCATAATGGAATATCTTTCGTCAACCGCGGCACCTTCAAAAATCTTTTTGACTTTTCGGACAAATCGGCTGTCTTGATCAACCAACCATTGATCTAAAAAAGGTAGAACTTCTGAAGTTTTTCGGGAATATTTGGGCAGTTGCTTAGCAACGGTAACTATTTTTACACTCATTAATTAAATATGTTTAACCACGAAATCACAAGATTTTCGCAATGATCTTTGTGACTATGTGGTTTTAAAATTATCTTTTTGTCGATCTTTATTTTTCGATGATCCATTGGTATCGGAAGGCCCACTTCCAGCTAATGCTGAATTTTTTAAATCCTAAATCTTTGGAAAATCTCTTCAGATCTTCTCTCTTAAAACCTCGCAAAATGGAAATTAGACCGTCATGCGCGGTCATTTTTTCTAACCTAAAAATAAAAATTATTACCTGGAAAAGTCGGTAAGCAATTTTGCTTCTTTGCAGATCGTTCACCACAACTCCTTTGGTAACAAGACCATAAATAACTTTCATTATGTTGATGATCCCGTCATTTTTAAAGTGATGTAAAGTAAGCGTAATTAGGGCGATATCTATACTAATTTTTGAAAAATCGTATAAAAATATATCTTCTGCCAGGTAGGAAATATTTTCAAATTCTGCAGAACATTTTTCTGCGTGTCGAATCGTAGCTTCATTAGCATCAATTCCAATTAATTTGAAATTTAAATTATTATTTGTTCCATATTTAGAAAGCATTCGAAGCATATCGCCGCCACCGCATCCAAAATCGATGATCGTCACTAATTTATCTTTCGGAAAATCTTTAATTAAGGTTTTGACGCCATCTAAAGTCACTGAATTTCCACCAAGCAATTGATTTATTCGCGCAATATCGTCTAGGGCAGTTACCAATCCTTCGTTATCCATCGAAAAATCATCCATTGATTCTTCTAAATCTGTTCTGTAAGTTGTTTCTAAAGCCATTATTGATTGATGGTAATTTCCTTACCATGGGTTTTTCTTATAATTAAAGGGAGCAGAAAGGGAACGTAAGTAATTAAAGTGGTCAAAATTTCTGAAAGTTTTGAATGTTCAAAAGTACTACCTAAAATTCGGCCATACCGTAATCTTTTTTTGAAATTTTTATTCCATTTCAAAGAATAATTTTTTTCCATTTGTTCCCGTGAAATTTTATTGGATAAAAAATCTAAGGTTTGTTCCGAAGCTAGTTTAGCGCTGTGAATCGCCATTGCCATTCCGTTTCCACATAAAGGATGAATTAATCCGGCAGTGTCGCCCATCATTAAAATATGGTTTTCTACATTTTTTTTCTTCTCAAAACAAATCTGACTGATGGTCAAAGGTTTCTCAAATACAGAACTAGAATTTTCTAGAATATTTTTTAAATGTGGATTTTGCGAAACTATTTTTTCTTGAAATTCTTCAATATTTTTGTATTTCTTAAACGATTTAAAATTCGTTAAATAACAGATGTTGAGCAAATTGTTTTCGACTTTTGAAACGCCACAATAACCGCCTCTAAAATTATGCAAACCAACCACATCATTTTCAAATTCTCCTTCATAATGGGATTTCACCGCCAACCACGGAGATTTTTTCTCAAGAAAATTTCGCTTCATTTTAACATCTAAATTGGATCTTTTTCCAAATCCTCCCAAAACTACTTTCGAAGTCAAAGTTTTTCCTGACGCCAAATGAATTTCAAAGAAATCATCCTTAAAAATAACTTCATTTACTTGATCTTCGATGATTTCGCAATTTTGAGATAAGGCTTTTTGGTACAAAAATTCATCTAAAGTAAATCTGCTAATTCCAAAACCACCCAACGGAAGTTTAGTTTCGATTTTCCGTCCAGACTCGGAGGAAAATTGCAGTGTAGAAATGTGCGTTGGATTTAAAGATTCGATGTCCACATGCAACCAATCAAAATAGGGAAGGACTTCGTTGGAAATATATTCGCCGCAGACTTTATGTTTTGGATAAGAATTCTTCTCGATAACAATGACTTTACGACCCATTTTCGTGAGGTGTATCGCGCTTGTTAAACCTGCTAAACCTCCGCCAATGATGATGACTTCGGTATCGCAATTTGAATTCTTCAATTTTTTATTTAAATGTAGTTATTTTTGAATCATGATAGTTTACTATTAATTACAAAGTCACAAAAGTTTTGGTAGTTAAAATAAACCTTTTTAGAAAGAGTATAAAATTTTTTATTCTATTTAAGCCATTTCTGCTTTTCCAATATAGCGTGAATCGAATCATAAAACTTTAATAGACCAAGAGAACCTTTCTCGCCATAATCATAGATCATTTTTATTTTTCCGTTGTCATATATTATCTTTGTTTCAATTGCAGAACAGTCATAACAGTCAATGAAATATTTGTCTTTTAAATTTTTAAAATCAATCTTATTAAGATACAATGCTAGATTTTGAAAATCGTGTTTATTATTTCCGAAGAAATTACCTTCTAATTTTTTGTAAAATTTTGAATTTAAAATGATCGAATCTTTTTGTAAAGTCAACGTGTAGGAAACTCCAGGTGCATAACCTCCAAACTGGGTGAATATAATTTCTGAAATAATATTGTTACTTCTTTCATTTACAAATTCTGTAAGTTGATTATTTCTAACCATCAAGGCATCAAACTTCAGGATATTATTTAAGTCATCAAATCTTGGTTTGAAATTTAACACCTTAATCAAATTCTGACCTTTGTAATTTATAATTTTGGCAGCATAGATATCGTAAACTCTCTTCTTACCTGCATTTAAAATTTTATAGCCAGTCGAAGTGCTTAATAAAATTACACAATTTTTCGAGTCTTCATCAAAGAAAGGTTTTACAATTACTTGATTCAAACTTTCTTTTTGATATTCTAAGTTGACTAAATAATCCTGTTTTTCGTCACCATTCAGATCCCCTTTAAAAATACGTTTTAGATTTTCATTCTCAATTATTTTTCTGAAAGATTTTATAGAGTCAATGAAATTTTCACCATATAAAAAATTAGATCGTAATTGAAGAGCGTGGTAATTATCATCCGCATGAATGATTTCTAATATTTCCTTATCAGTAAGATCTTTTTTCCCGCACGATACAATTAGTAATATACCAAAAAATAGAAAAATATATTTCATCTTTTAAATTTCATATACGGAAAGATACAATTTATCACAAAATAAAAAACCTCGCGTTTCCGCAAGGTTCATTATAATTAAGTATTGTGTTATCATCAACAAATCAACACATCAAATCTTCTCATTCTTAATCTCCTCCACAATCTCCGGATTCAAAAGGGTAGAAGTATCACCGAAATTAGCAAAATCACCTTCCGCAATTTTACGCAAAATACGACGCATGATTTTTCCGGAACGGGTTTTCGGTAAGGCAGAAACAAACTGAATTTTATCCAGTTTCGCAATTGGCCCGATCGTATCGGAAATAACGCTGTTGATTTCTTTTCTCAAATTATCTTTATCACGTTGCTCGCCGCTATCTTTCAACATCACGAAACCATACAACGCACTACCTTTCACATCGTGTGGATAACCGACAATAGCGGATTCCGCCACGGCTGGATGTAAATTCACACTATCTTCAATCGGTGCTGTGCCCAAATTATGTCCGGAAACAATGATCACATCATCAACTCGTCCGGTGATTCTGTAATAGCCAACTTCATCTCTCAAAGCGCCATCTCCAGTAAAATATTTTCCAGGAAAAGCTGTGAAATACGTTTCTTTATATCTTTGATGATCACCCCAAATTGTTCTCGCAATTCCCGGCCATGGAAAACGGATACATAAATTTCCATCTACTTGATTTCCGGTAATTTCATTTCTTTTGTCATCCATCAAAACAGGCTGAATTCCCGGTAATGGCAAAGTCGCATAAGTTGGTTTTGTTGGCGTGATAAATGGCAATGGTGAAATCATTATTCCTCCAGTTTCTGTCTGCCACCAAGTATCGACAATCGGACATTTTTTCTTTCCGACGTGATCGTTGTACCAATGCCATGCTTCATCATTGATCGGTTCACCAACGGAACCAATCACTCTTAAACTAGACAAATCATGCTTTTCAACCCATTCGTAAGATTCTTTTGCCAAGGCACGAATCGCAGTCGGAGCCGTGTAGAATTGAGTCACTTTATGTTTTTCAATGACTTCCCAAAAACGATCCGGTTCTGGATAAGTTGGAACTCCTTCAAAAATGACGGTCGTCGCACCATTTGCAAGTGGGCCGTACAAAATATAAGAATGTCCCGTAATCCAACCGATATCTGCGGTACACCAATAAATGTCGTTCTCTTTATAATTGAAAACATTCTTAAAAGTGTAAGCCGTAAAAACCATGAAACCAGCAGTTGTGTGCAACATTCCTTTCGGTTTTCCAGTCGAGCCGGACGTATATAAAATAAACAACGGATCTTCCGCATCCATAATGACAGAAATAAAATCTGCCGGCGCTTTATCATAAAGGGGTGCTAACCAAAGGTCTCTTCCTTCCTTCATTTTCACTTCGCTGCCGGTTCTTTTTACCACTAAAACTTTTTCCACAGTCGGACATTTTTCGACGGCTTCATCAATAATTCCCTTCAAATCAATCGATTTTGAACCACGGAAACTTCCATCAGAACAAATGATCATTTTCGCACCACAATCGTTCACTCGAGATTCTACCGCTTGAGCCGAAAAACCTGCAAAAATAACAGAATGTATTGCGCCCAATCGTGCACAAGCCAGCATTGTTACTGCTAATTCCGGAATCATGGGCAAATAAATACAAACACGATCTCCTTTTTCTACGCCTTGATCACGCAGCACATTGCCCATTTTACACACACGATCGCGCAACTCTCGATACGAAATATGTTGCGCTTCTTCTTTCGGATCATTCGGTTCAAAAATAATCGCCGTTTTATCGCCACGCTCATTCAAATGCCGATCGATACAGTTTTTCGTAATATTCAGTTTGGCATTTTTAAACCACTCAATCTTCGCATTTTCCATATCGTAGGAAACCACTTTCGACCAGCGTTGGTACCATACAAAATTCTCATCAGCAACCTTATCCCAAAATTTCTTCGGGTTTTTAATCGATTTTTTGTACTGTTTGAAATAATCTGGCAAATCGTCTATCACGTAATTTTTCATAATATTTAATTTTTTTTAATTCTAATTTTAATTAGGAGCCAAGAACCTGCTATCCGCTCATACTCCTCACGCCAAGGCTTTGCCCAACGCTTGTTCCGGGGTAACCGCTTCTATCAGGGCTAGTTACGACCCTTTTTTTTATGCCAATTTTGGTTTAAATATAATTTCATTTTTTCATTCATAGATTCATAGGGCTACACCCTATGCTATTGATTTCGCCACTTCGTGGCTATATAACCTACGGAGTTTTAAGTTTTGCTGAGTGAAACGCCTTTGCGCCTTTAAAAGCAGCATCATAAGTATTGTATTTGTAAAGAAATTCTTCGCGTCTTTGCGTGAAAACTCCATTATTAATCACCCAACAATTTACAAATACTTCTTTTTATACTCATCCATTTTCGACTGCAATTCCTCCACAACACTTTCATCATCAATCGTCGACGGCATTTGATATTCCTTCCCATCCAACATCGTTCTAATCAATTTCCTCAATATTTTCCCTGAACGGGTTTTTGGTAAACGATTCACCACCAAAGCATTTTTCATACTTGCAACTGGTCCAATTTTTTCACGGATCAATACTACGAGTTCTTTTTCCAAAGTCTTCTGATCCACTTTCGAACCTGATTTTAAAACTGCAATCGCAAAAGGAATCTGTCCTTTCAAATCATCATCAATTCCGACCACGCAACATTCTGCAACTTCTTTATGAGCTGCCACAACTTCTTCCATTTCTGCGGTAGAAAGTCGATGTCCGGCAACATTGATCACATCGTCAACTCTGCCAGTCACGAAAACATAACCGTCTTCATCTTTAATTGCGCCGTCTCCCGAAAAATAATAGCCGGGAAATTTGGTTAAATATCCAAACTTAAAACGTTCCGGATCACCCCAAATTCCCATCATTGCTCCAGGTGCAAGCGGTAATTTAATCACCAAATAACCTTCGTGATGCGCTTCCAATTCATAACCTTCTTCACTGAAAATTTTAATATCATAACCCGGAATCGGTTTGCCAGCCGAGGCTCTTTTGATCTTAACGTCTTCAACTCCAGGCATTAATCCTAACATTGCCCAACCAGATTCAGTTTGCCACCAATGATCAATCGCGGGAACTCCAACAAATTCATCAAACCAATCGAGCGTTGCAACGTCACACCTCTCCCCTGCGAGAAATTGCGTTCTCAAAGAGGATAAATCATATTTCTTTACCAATTTTCCTTCCGGATCTTCTTTCTTAATCGCTCTAATTGCAGTTGGCGCTGTAAACATTGCCACCACTTTATGCTCTTCAATGACTCTCCAAAATGTTCCCGCATCCGGAGTTCCAATTGGTTTTCCTTCAAAAATAATAGTTGTATTTCTATTAATTAATGGGCCATAAACAGAATAACTGTGTCCAACTGCCCAACCAATATCGGAAGCCGCCCAAAAGGTTTCCCCTTCTTTAACACCGTAAATATTTTGCATTGAAAATTTCATCGCCACGGCGTGACCGCCATTATCGCGAACAACTCCTTTCGGTTTTCCGGTCGTTCCAGAAGTGTATAAAATATAGAGCGGATGCGTAGATTCTACAGAAACGCAATCGGTTGGTTCTGATTCAGTCATCAAATTTTCAAAATCGGTAAGCGAAGAATCATTTTTAAAATCAACCCGATTTCCAAGTAATTTTCTATCAAAAGCCACGATATGTTTTGGTTGATGTTCCGACATCGTAATCGCTTCTTTTACAAAAGGTAAATAAGGAATTCTCCGGGAAACTTCCATTCCAGAACTTGCCGTGATGATCGCTTTTGGATTACAGTCATCAATTCTAATCGCTAATTCTTGTGGTGCAAATCCGCCAAAAACTACGGAATGCGTAACGCCTAATCTTGCGCAAGCCAACAGCGCAAACACAGATTCTGGAATCATCGGCATATAAATAATGGCAGTATCACCTTTTTCTAAACCTAATTTTTTCAGTCCTCCAGCAAATTTTGAAACATGTTCTAAAACTTGGGTGTAAGTATATTTAAAAATCCTGTTCGTTACTGGTGAATCGTAGATGATCGCAGTTTGATCGCCAAATCCATCATTGACATGTTTGTCAACCGCGAGAAAACAAGTGTTCAATTCGCCGTCTGCAAACCAGGTTGGATAAGTTTCACCATCGTCGGTTAGAATATGTGTTGGCTTTTTAAACCACTCGATTTTATCTGCTTGTTCCGCCCAAAATTTTGCTTTGTGAGCGATACTTTCTTTGAACATTTCATTTGCTTTCATGATATTTAGGTTTTAGATACTGGGTTTCAGGTATTAGTCTAGAGTACGAAGCCCGAAATTTTAATTTAATGCTTATTGCAAATTACTTATTACTTATCAGCCAAAAGTTCTTCAACTCGTTCTGTCAATTTTTTAATGGAGTAGGGTTTGGTGATATAATCGTCTGCACCGAGATCGAGTCCTTTTTTAATATCGGCTTCTCCAGTTTTTGCGGAGAGAAGAATGATCTTGATTCCGGCCATATTTTTATCTTTTTTAATTTCTGTAAGCGTTGCGTATCCGTCAACGTTGGGCATCATAATGTCCAACAGAATCATATCCGGAGTTTCGGTTTTCAACAATTCTAAAACTTCGGAACCGTCTCTTGCGATAAATACTTCATAACCCGCTTTGCGAAAGGCATATTCCAAGGTCATGATTATCTTGTGTTCGTCGTCGGCGATTAATATTTTTTTCATTTTTCTATCTTTTTGCCGTAGGTTTCGCCTACGGTTATTGTTGTTAAACGCTCCGCGTTCGTGTTTTTTTGGGCGACCGCGAAGCGGTCGAATTTCTTTGCCGTATGTGAAACTTACGGAGAAGGTTTATAAAAAATATTTTTCATCAAATTCAATTTCATTTTCCAACAATAACCTCCGATATTCCGTTTCAAAATCTTCCTTTAAATGATGCTTTTTTTGATTTTTAATATAGTTAATGATCATTTCTTTACCTTTAGTGGACTTGGTAAATGCGCCATAACCTTCTTGCCATTCTTCAAAATCTGGAAATAATCCGCTTTGTTTCATCCAAAGATTGCTTGCAACTTTAATGTCTTTTACCAAGTTACTCAAACAAACCGTTGGATGTACATGAGTAAAAATATGTAAGTGATCTGGCATCCCATTGATTCTATATAATTTACATTTTTTGTTTTTAATAATTCCCCAAATATATTTATACAATTCTTCTTCGTGTTCAGAATTGATGGTTGGTTTTCTGTGTTTTGTAGAAAATACGATGTGGTAGTATATTTGGGTATATGTTGACATGTTTTTTTATTCTTACCGTAAGTTTCACATACGGTTATTGTTGTTGAACCCTTCGGGTTCATTATTCTTTTCGATCATTTTCCGTACGTTTCACATACGGTTATTGTTGTTGAACTCTTCGAGTTCTTTATTGTTTTCGATCATTTTCCGTACGTTTCACATACGGTTATTTCTGTTGAACTCTTCGAGTTCTTTATTGTTGCGTATTTCTTCATTAATTAATCTTCAATAATTATTTCTTCATTTTCTTTAGATTTAATTGTCGCCATATAAATCTCAAACGTTACCCCAATTTCTTTATTTTTCACCACAATATCGCCGCCATGTGCGATCATTATTTTTTTACAAATTGCTAAACCTAAGCCACTTCCTGTTGGTTTTTGCAAATTTTGATTTTTGGACTGATAGAACTTTTCAAAAACAAACTCCAGATCTTCTGTCGGAATTATTTTTCCGGTATTGAATATGGAAATTTTTAATTGATTTTCTTGATTTTGAAATTTCGTTTGAATCATTCCCTGCTCATTCGTGAATTTCAAGGCGTTTCCTAGAATATTTTGAAAAACCTGAATCATTCTCGGTTCGTCATATTCAAAAATTTCATGATCTAAAAGATTAACTTCTGAATGGTGCAGACTTCTCTGTTCGAAAAGATGAAGTAAAGGTTTCACCGATCTATGGAACGTTTGAATGATATTATTTTCTTGAATATTTAAAGGAATAATTCCGGTTTCCAGTTTATCCAGATAAAGAATGTCATTTATAATTTCACTTAAACGATCTGATTCGGAGATAATATTTTCGAGGAAATCCTTCTTTAATTCTGCCGGCATTTCTTCATCGTCGAGTAGAATTTCGCTCGTGGCACGAATTGCGGTAAGCGGGGTACGAAGTTCATGTGCGACACTGTCGAGGAAATCATCTTTCTGTTTGTCTTTTACGATCAGATTTTTATTGGCACTTTGCAGATCGTCAGAAAGCTTCAGTAACTGTGAAGATTGTTCGCTCAGTTGTTTGTTGATGGAAATATTTTCTTTTGATTCTTCCAAAATTTTCAAAACTTCAGGAAGCGAAATCTTATCTTCTTTGGTAACGCCTTCAATTAAAATTTTTGCTGAAGCTGTTCCGATTCTACCGCTCAATAGATTTTCTGAAAACTTGATGAAACGGGAATCTGCCGTGTCACTATCATCAGTAATTTTATATTTCAGATTAAAAATCTTTAGAGCTTGTTCAGTCTTTTTCTCCCCAAGAAATTTTACTAAAATCTTTTGGATATCAGAAACGTTTGCGGTTCCTTTCCAGATGTAGGCATTTTCGTGATTTTGAATGTAATCATTAATATCAACATACAATTCTGCGTAATTTCTTTCCCGATAATTAGAAACGGTGTTCGAAGAAATTAAGGCAAATAACCCAGCATTGACGAAAATACTCCAAAAGAAAATCTGGGGAATTGGCGACAGATATGGGATGCTAAAAAAATTAATAAAGCTGTTATCGTAGAAAACACTTTGCTTAAAACCGTCAGAAAAACTTGGCAATACCAATCCTAAATAACAGATTAATACTCCAGCTACAATTCCGAAAAGTGAACCTGCGTAAGTTCCTCGGCGCCAAAAAATTGCCCCAAAAAATGAAGGTCCTAACTGCGCGATTAATACAAAAGAAACCAAGCCGATACTGAATAAACTTTTTTCTAAGATCCAAAACTTGTAGAAGAGAAAGCTGATCAAAATTAAGATGAAAATACTTACTTTTCTAATGTTGACAATGCTTTTCGTATTATCTATATCGGATTTTGATTTAAAGCGATCTAACCATCCAAAAGGAATAATAATGTTGTTGGAAAGCATGATCGAAAGCGAAATACTTGAAATAATGATCATTGAGATACACGCGCTTAAACCTCCAAAAAAAACCATTGTTGAAATGAGTGTATTTCCTAATTTTTGCGGAATAAGAATGGAGTAAAATTCCGGATTCACATCTTGGCCAGCGAAAAGAATCTTTCCGCCCCAAGCAATTGGGAAAACGAAAAAATTAAATATTAACAGATATAAAGGGAACAACCAGATCGCCGTTTTGATATGCTTCTCTTTTCTGTTCTCAATAATCGCGGTGTGAAATTGTCTGGGCAAAAGAAAGATCGCCGACATTGAAAGCATCGACATTAAGAACCAGTTGAAACTTCCTTCTAAACCATTAAAAGTATTTTTGGTTGCAAAATCAGGAAGTTTTTCAGCTTGCTTGTAAATATCTTCAAAGCCATTAAAAACTCCATAAACCACAAAAATTCCGAGAATCATAAAAAATATCAGTTTCAGAAAACTTTCCAGCGCTACTGCAGAAATAATTCCGAGTCTTTTCTCTGAGGCATCAACGTATTTTGTTCCGTAATATGCGGAAAATAGTGCGATAATTAAAACCACATAAGTCGCCGAGTCATAAAAGACATTTGTGGACTGACCAGTTTCTGTGATCAAATGAAAAGTTTCTGAAATCGCCTTGATCTGCAAAGCGATATACGGAACAATAGCAATCATACAAACCAACGCAATTAAGGCACTTAGGGAGCGGCTGTTTCCATACCTCAAAGAAATAAAATCCGCAATGCTACTGATCTTATTCACCCTTGAAATCCGTATAATTTTAGAATTAATGTAAATCCAGGACGGAATAATAATGATGGGTCCAATGTAGATCGCCATGTATTCTAACCCTTGATTTGCTGCAACTCCAACACTTCCATAATACGTCCAGGCGGAACAATAAACAGCCAGAGATAGTGCGTAAACGTAAGGATTGTTCACCCAAAAGCTGCTTCTTTTCTTTTCAGCATAATAAGCAACAAAGAACAAAAGTCCGAGGTAGAGAACAACCAGCGCAAAAAGCAAATAACTATTCATTGAACTTTTTAAAAATGATGAAAGAACTTATTGAAGAAGCTGCCCAAACGAAAAAAATATAAGCGTAAATGACCGGCAAGCCGATGAATTTTTGCGAACTGTTAAACAACAGCAAAACCGGCGCATTGAATAAAATAAACAATGTTATACTCAAAATAACCAGTTTTTGTTGATGTCTTTTTTTCATATGTAGTTTCTATCAATTTTAAAAGTCATATGGAATCGTCAATCGCCATTTTGAATTTTTTAGAAATGTGTAATTGCCGATTTCATTTTTATAATTAAAAGGAACTAACGGGAAACGAATTTCCCGTTAGTTTAGTTGAAGATCTTTATCTACATATTTTCGTCAGAATATTCTCCTTTGAAAGAATACCATCCGAAAATTCCCAACCCACCGACGATGATCGGCAAGAGAATAAAGGTATAAATAATTGCCGGAATTAAATCTTCCGTTTTACCGGTTTTAAATTTCGGGATTGACTGTTCTTCCAGTAAATAATAGCCTGCAAAAAGAGCTACTAAGATCCATATAATTCCTAAAAACTTTTTTATCGTGTTCATAATTTTTAATTTATTGATTAATCGTGTGTCGTATTATGGCCGTTTTTCAAGTAAATAATACCAATGAGTAAACTTACCGCACCAATGATTATTGGATACCAAAGTCCTTCAAGGTAAGGTTTATCGAAGACGACGCCTAAACCTGCCGCTTCTGCAATTTTATTCGCCTGTTTCGCATTTAAAACTAAAGCCGTTGCAATTGCGGGTAACAATCCGCCGAAAATTCCATTTCCAATATGATAAGGCAACGACATTGAAGTGTAACGGATTCTTACCGGGAACATCTCTACCAGAAAGGCTGCGATCGGACCGTAAACCATCGTCACAAAAAATATCTGAACGAATATCCAAAATATTAATGTCCATTTTCCGCTGTCATTCACGGTTGCATCTATTTTTAGATCCATTTTTTTCTCGCCTTTATCATTCAGAACCGGCATATTATTGCTGTCTAATACAAATGTTCTGGTTTCTTTCCATGTGGTTCCATCTGTGAAAACCTTTGAAGTTACATAAACGCTGTCGTTGATACTTGCTGTCAAAACTTTGAGTTCTGAAGTCTTCACTGTTTGATCAGCAACTTCTGTTTTATTTTTGATATTGGTTACTTCGTACATCGTTTCATAAATAGGTCTGTAAGAAATAATAGCGATGAAGATCCCGATCATCATGATCCATTTTCTGCCAATTTTATCACTTAACCAACCAAAGAATAAAAAAAACGGTGTGGCGAAAGCAATTCCCCAAAGCATGATTGGTCCAACCTGATCGGTAAGTCCAAGAACTTTTTCCAGAAAACTCATTGCGTAAAATTGTCCGGTGTACCAAACAACTCCTTGTCCCATTACGGCTCCAAACAAAGCCAGCAATACAAATTTGAAGTTATATTTATTACCAAAAGATTCCTTAAGCGGATTTTTAGAAGTTTTACCTTCCTCTTTTGCTTTTGCAAAAACCGGTGATTCAGACATTTTTCTTCTGATGATAAAAGAAATAATGATCATAATAATTGAAACCCAGAACGGAACTCTCCATCCCCAATCCATGAACGCTTCTTTGGTCATAGAAGATTTTGTAAGCATGATCACAATTAAAGAGATAAAAAGACCTACAGTTGCCGTGGTTTGAATCCATGAAGTCATAAAACCTCTTTTTCCTTTTGGTGAATGTTCCGCCACATAAGTTGCAGCACCGCCATATTCTCCTCCTAAAGCGAGACCTTGTAACAATCTTAAAACTAAAATTAAAACGGGCGCCATAAAGCCGATCGTTTCATAAGACGGAATACATCCGATTAAAAAAGTAGCACCGCCCATTAAAACTAAGGTCAGCATAAAAGTAAATTTCCGACCGATGAGATCGCCGAGTCTTCCAAAAAATAATGCACCAAAAGGTCTTACCACAAACCCCGCAGCAAACGTAGCCAAGGTTGATAAAAATGCAGCAGTTTCATTTCCGGGTGGAAAAAATTTCATTGAAATAATGGTAGCCAAACTTCCGAAAATGTAGAAATCATACCACTCAATCATTGTTCCTACAGACGACGCAGTGATTACACTGAATATCGAAGACTTTTTTTGTACAGAATTATCCATATAAATTATTTATTAATTAGTTTTTTTATTTAAAAAGAATACATCACTCGAACCATTCCGCGAAAATTACCAACTTCTTTGATGTTGTTTTCCGCTCTTCCATTTGCATTCACGTCGCCCCATTTTGCAGCGGTATATTCAATTTCCGGAGAAATCGCAAATTTATTTTGTTTAAAATCAACTCTCGCTGAAGCGCGCCAAACATCATCTAAGATTCTGGTTCCGGAAGCGCCCCGAACGTAAAGGTTTTTGAATCCGGCATCAACACCAGAATTTTTAGTATAACCGAAGAAAACACCTGGAGCAATTTTCGGATTTGCACTTGCAATATCGATCCAGGCTGCAGAAGTTTTTGTTGGGTGGTAAGATTCCTGTCCGTTCGCTTCTGTGTATCCGGCAAAACCGCCGATCATGACTAAATGATGAAGATTTCCACCTGTAATGCCGTAAAATTTGGTAATTATTTTTTCATTCGCATATTTGAAATAGGCGAAGTACATGTCTGAATTTACTTTTTCATTAGAAACCAAACCTGCCGATTCGATCACCGGTTTCAAAGATTGATATTCCGCACCAACACCTGTCGTAATCGTTTTTGTTTTGTACTGTAATTGTCCGTGGAAAGTTGGGATTGCAGAATTGAAGGTCGCACTGTTGACAGAAGCTCCGGTTGCATTTGCGGTTTGAAACTCGCGGTCTTTGTAAGCGACAATACTTAAAGTTAATTCCGGAGTCAGTTTTTGCGCCACTTTAATTTGACCCGCCCAACCAAATGGATTAAATAAAATTCCGGTGTTGAAATTGGCAACGCCAGGGAAAACATCGGCAACAAACGAAGGGTACCATGTTTGTCCGAAAGTTACTGCGGTTTTCGGCCAGGTTAAAGTAGCAGTAGCATGACGAAGTCGCATCAATCCTGTACTTCCGCTTCCTCCTGAAGTTTTGTTCAGCTCTGTGTTACCAAAAAAGTCAGCTTCTATATTTCCGCTGGCTTTGGCGCCCCAAACATCAGGACCTTTAAATCGAATTCCAACTCTGGAAGTAATAGAGAGAAAGTTACTTGCGTCTGAAGCGTTGATGTCTTTTCCATTAGCATCTAACTTTTCGTCGAGCGGATAAAGATTTAAATTGAATTCCCGAGAATAGGCTGATTGTCGGCTATCGAAGTTATATTCTGTACGAACCCAGCCGTAAAAAGAAGCATCCCATTCTTTGGGCTTGTTTTTTTCCGCTTCTAACGCTTCGATTCTTTTTAAAAGATCTGCGTTAGTTGGAGTTTCCTGGGCAAATGCAAACTTCGAAAAGAAGAGGGAAGAAATAATTCCTAATAAAACAGTAGTTTTCTTCATGGATCAATAAGTTTTAGTTTATTTTTTTGTTGAAACGAAATTGAAACTAAAAATTTAATTGAAGAAATTTAATATATATCAGTGTAATGAGTATAGTTATTAGAAAATAATATTAAAATAAATAAGAAAAATACTATTTCATTTCTTGAATCTTTCCCATTTGATCATCATGTATTTATCTCCAAACTCTGTAATGACAAGGCCGGAACCTTTAAGATTATCTTCTTTGGACATGTATTCAATAAGCTCATTTTGTTTGAAAACTTTGTAAACCGGATGAAAATCTGAATGAGGTGGTCGCGTGATATTGTACTTTTTGATCCAGGAACTTACCGTGTTGTGTGAAACACCGATGATTCGTTCAATTTCCCGATAACTTAATCCTTCCAGATAAAGTTGAAGCGCTTTAGTCACGACATAATCATCGATTTGCTTGCCTAATTTTTTTACAGTGAAGTAGTACTTACAGTCTTTGCATAAAAACCTTTGTCGTTCGTTGATAATACCGCTTTTAACCACATTTTTCTGTTTACATTTCGGACAGGAATTTGGCATAACTATATCTTTTTAGCAAATATATAGTAAATTAGCAAAGTTTAAAAATTAATCTATATACTTTTTCCTAAATATTGTGACTTTTGAAATAAAATTCTATCTTTGCACCTAATGAAAAGAATATTTCCATTAGACGATTTACATAAAGGCAGCAATGCCAATAATTACGATATTTATTGATAACGAAGCCGTTTTGGCTTCGTTTTTTTTTATTTAAAAACTAAAATTATGCTTAGAACATCTGACCTATCCGTTGAGAAAATCCACAAACTGCTTCAGGAAGCCAACGAATTTTCAAAAGGCAAAGTCCTTAAAGCTAAAACTGAGATTTATGTTGCCAATCTTTTTTTTGAAGACAGCACGCGAACAAAAACGAGTTTTGATGTTGCTGAAAGAAAATTGGGATTAAATGTAGTTCCCTTTGATATCACTGCAAGCTCTGTAAATAAAGGAGAATCTTTATATGATACCGTTAAAACTTTAAAAAGTATCGGCATCGATCTTTGCGTAATTCGTCATAAAAAAGAAAAATTTTATGATGAATTCAAGGGAATTGATATTTCTATTATTAATGGTGGCGATGGAACAGGAAATCATCCTTCCCAAAACATGCTTGATCTAATGACGATTCAACAGGAATTTGGAAAATTTGAAGGCTTGAAAATAGGAATTGTTGGTGATGTAAAACACAGTAGAGTAGCGAACTCTAATGCAGAAGTGCTAAGAAAACTTGGTGCTAAAGTTTATTTCTCCGGACCTGAACAATGGTTCGATGAAGGAGCAATTATTAATGGAACCTATCTAGCCATCGACGATCTAGTGAAAGAAGTTGATGTTTTGATGTTATTAAGAATTCAGCACGAAAGACACGAAAATGATGAACAATTAAAATTGTCTCCTGAAAAATACCACCGCAAATTTGGCTTGACAAAGGAGCGTGAAAAAGCGATGAAAAAAAACGCGATAATTATGCATCCAGCTCCAATAAATAGAGGTGTTGAGATCAATGATGAATTGGTAGAATGCAAACGTTCCCGAATTTTCAAACAAATGGAAAACGGCGTTTTCGCCAGAATGGCCATTTTAAAAACAGCCTTGGAAGCAAAAGGTTTTGAGTTTGAATAAAATATAAAGAGCCAAGTAAAAAGTAAAAAGAGCCATGTAATTGTCAAAAAAATTGAAAGAGTTTTTGACGGAGTGGTGAAAAAGCAGAATAAAAGTAAAAATGAAAAAGAAATTAGTATTAGAATCCGGCGAAGTCTTCCGCGGCAAAGCTTTTGGAGCCGATCAGGACATTGAAGGCGAAGTCGTTTTCAGCACGGGAATGACTGGTTATCAGGAGTTGATTTCCGATCCTTCTTATTGCGGACAAATCGTTTGTATGACCTATCCGCTCATCGGAAATTATGGAATAAACCGCGACGATTACGAAAGTATCGAACCTGCCATTAAAGGTTTAATTGTAAAAGAAGTTTGTGATTTCCCCTCCAACTTCCGAACTCAAATGGATCTGGATGAATTTTTTCAAAAGAGAAATCTCTCCGGAATTTCTGGGATCGACACCAGAAGATTAACAAGAGTTCTCCGAAATTCAGGAGTTGTCAAGGGAAAAATCGTCTCTGAAGATGCAGACGAAAATTCAGTAATAGAAAGTTTAAAAGTGACCGATTTTCCAACAGACCAAGTCGCTCAAGTTTCTACAAAAAAGGCTTACGCAAGTCCGGGAAGAGGTTTGAAAGTTGTCTTGGTTGATTACGGTTCAAAATCAGGGATCTTACGCGAACTTACCCAACGAGATTGCGATGTAACCGTAGTTTCACAAGATACAACAGCTGAAGAAATATTGCTCATCAATCCAGACGGCGTCATGCTTTCCAATGGTCCAGGCGATCCTGAAGATGTAAAGGGAGCGATTGAAATGATTCAGAATATCTTAGGTAAAGTCCCGATTTTTGGAATTTGTTTAGGACATCAGTTGATTGGTTTAGCGTGTGGCGCAAAAACTTTTAAATTGAAATTCGGACATCGTGGAGGAAATCATCCTGTTTTAGATTTAGAGAAAAATAAAGTAGCGATTACTTCTCAAAATCACGGTTACGCCGTCGATCAGGACTCTTTAAATAATACCGATTTAGAAGAAACGCATATCGCTTTAAACGACCGAACAAACGAAGGTTTAAAACATAAAATTCATCCATGCTTTTCTGTACAATATCACCCGGAAGCCAGTCCAGGTCCGGAAGATGCAAACTATTTGTTTGATGAATTTATTGAGTTAATGGAGGAATTTAAATCTAAAAAAGTATTGAATTAAAGATGGCAAAACGTACAGACATAAAAACAATTTTAGTAATAGGAAGCGGTCCGATCATCATTGGACAAGCCGCTGAATTCGATTACGCCGGAACTCAAGCCTGTTTATCTTTAAGAGAAGAAGGTTACAAAGTAATCCTCATCAATTCAAATCCGGCAACCATCATGACCGATGTTGAAATTGCCGATAAAGTATATATAGAACCGATTTCTCTGGAGTTTGTAAGTCATATTATCCGAAAAGAACGTCCAGATGCGCTTTTGCCGACTCTCGGTGGACAAACAGGATTAAATATGGCGGTAGAATTACAGAATTCTGGAATTTTAGATGAATGTAAAGTGGAGGTTTTAGGAACCAAACTTTCAGCCATTAATCAAGCTGAAGACCGGGATTTATTCCGCAATTTAATGCACGAATTAAACGAACCAGTTCCAGATTCTGATATTGTAAATGATGTCGAAGGTGCTTTAAAATTCGCCGAAAAAATTGGCTTCCCGCTAATCGTTCGTCCAGCTTTTACGATGGGTGGAACAGGTGGTGGAATTGCACATACTATTGAAGAATTAAAAGAAATAACCAGTTTTGGATTGAAATACAGTCCGGTTCGCCAATGTTTGGTTGAAAGATCCATCGCTGGATATAAGGAAATCGAATACGAAGTAATGCGTGACAAAAACGACAACGCGATCGTGGTTTGTAATATGGAGAACATCGATCCGGTGGGAATTCACACTGGTGATTCGATTGTAGTTGCGCCTTCGCAAACGCTTTCTGACCGGGAATATCAGATGTTGCGAAACTCTTCCTTAAAGATTATTCGCGCTTTAGGAATCGAAGGCGGCTGTAATGTTCAGTTGGCTTTAGATCCGCATTCTTACAATTATTATATCATCGAAGTGAATCCAAGAGTTTCGCGTTCATCAGCTTTGGCGAGTAAAGCAACCGGTTATCCGATTGCGAAGATTGCTGCTAAAATCGCGGTTGGTTTGACCTTAGATGAAATCATGAATCCTGTGACTGGAAAGACGTACGCATGCTTCGAACCTGCTTTGGATTATGTCGTAACGAAATTTCCACGTTTCCCTTTCGATAAATTTGAAACTGCTGATAGAAGACTTTCAACTCAAATGAAAGCAACAGGAGAAGTGATGGCAATCGGACGTAATTTTGAGGAATCATTGCAGAAAGCCATCCGTTCTTTAGAAACTGGTTTAAGACATATTGGACTTAAATCAAAAGATGCCGCTGCTTTAACCGATGAAGAAATCGAAAGAAGAATCAGAGTTTGTGATGATGAACGTTTATTCATTATCGGTGATGCTTTAAGAAGAGGTTACGATTGGGAAAAAATAGTAGAGTGGAGTAAAATTGATAAATTCTTCATCTGGAAAATTAAAAAACTCATCGATTTTGAAAAAGTTATCGCTGAAAATAAATTTGATACAGAAACTTTATTGGAAGCTAAGAAATTAGGATTTTCAGATATGAGTATTGCCACATTATGGGATTCCACTCAAAAAGAAATTTTTGAATTCCGAAAAAATAATGGAGTAATGCCTGTTTATAAAATGGTCGATACTTGCGCTGCAGAATTTGAAAGTGAAACCCCTTATTTCTACGGAACGTACGAAGAAGAAAACGAAAGTGTTCCTTCTGATAAAGAAAAAATCATCGTTCTTGGTTCGGGTCCGATTCGAATTGGTCAAGGTGTAGAATTCGATTACGCCACGGTTCACTCGGTTTGGGCGATTAAAGAAATGGGTTACGAAGCGATTATCATTAATAATAACCCGGAAACAGTTTCTACAGATTTCTCGATTTCCGATAAATTATATTTCGAACCGATTACGGAAGAAGATGTAATGAACATCATCGAACTGGAAAAACCAAAAGGCGTCATCGTACAGTTTGGTGGACAAACAGCCATTAATTTAGCCGATAAATTAGCCGCTCACGGCGTTCAGATTTTAGGAACTTCTCTGGAAGATTTAGATCGTGCTGAAAATAGAAATAAATTTGAAGCCGCACTTCAGGAAATGGGAATTCCACAACCTTTAGGAAAAACCTGTTTTACGAAAGAAGAAGCGTTGGTTATCGCAAATGAAATCGGTTTCCCGGTTTTGGTTCGTCCGAGTTATGTCTTGGGTGGAAGAGCGATGGAAATCGTTTACGATGAAACGGAACTCGCACATTATATGACGAATGCGGTAAAGGAAAATTCAGAACATCCAATTCTGATTGACCGGTATTTAACCGGAAAGGAAGTTGAAGTTGATGCTATTTGTGATGGTGAAACAGTCGTGATTCCGGGAATTATGGAACATATCGAAAGAGCTGGAGTTCACTCCGGAGATTCGATCGCAGTTTATCCGCCTCAAAATATCAATGATGAGCAAATTGCCACTTTAGTTGATTACACTGAAAGACTGGCTAAAGGTCTGAATGTAATTGGATTAATGAACATTCAATATGTTTTGTATCAAGGTGGTGTTTACGTAATTGAGGTGAATCCAAGATCGAGTAGAACCGTTCCTTTCTTATCTAAAATCACCGAAATCCCGATGGCGAATTTAGCAACAAAAGTAATCCTTGGACAAAAGTTAAAAGATCTGGGTTACAAAAACGGTTTGGCTCCAGTAAAAGACGGAGTTTACGTAAAAGTTCCTGTCTTCTCTTTTTCAAAATTAACGAGAGTTGATATCTCGCTCGGACCAGAAATGAAATCAACTGGAGAAGTGATGGGGAAAGACACGACGTTGGAAAAAGCTTTGTATAAAGGATTGATTGGAGCGGGAAGAAAAATGCCATTGCACGGCGCGATCTTATTTACGGTTGCCGATAAACATAAAGAAGAAGCTTGTGAATTAGCGAGAAGATTTCAGGAAATTGGCTTTAAAATTTGGGCAACTGAAGGAACTGCTAATTACTTTACAGAACATGGCGTTCGTACCAAAGTAGGTTATAAAATCGAAGAAAACCCAGAAATAAATTTGATTGATTTAATTCAAACCGGGAAAGTTCAATACATTGTAAATACCATGACCAAAGGAAAGCAATCCGAAAGAGACGGTTTCCAAATCCGCCGAACTTCGGTAGAAAATGGCGTTCCTTGTTTGACATCAATGGATACGGTAGAAGCGATTTTAAAAGTGATTGAAAGTATGAGTTTTAAAATGGAGCCGATGTAGTTCTACTTTGTCAAAGCTTAATAACAATAGAAACCTTCAATACTTTTAAAAGTTTGAAGGTTTTTTTAATGTCTATTTTTACATATAATTTTTTAGCATACCAATATGAGTTTCCTCACCGCCGAATGGAATAATTTAGCCATGATCAATTACGTAGTCGATCCAAAAATTCTGGAGAAATATGTTCCACCCGGAACCGAACTTGATTTTTTTGAAGGCAAATGTTATGTCAGTTTTATTGGGTTTCTTTTCGAAAAGGTAAAAGTTTTGGGATTAAAAATTCCATTTCATACCGATTTTGAAGAAGTTAATCTCAGATTTTATGTCAGACGTTTTGAAAATCGAGTTTGGAAAAGAGGAGCTGTTTTCATTAGTGAAATTGTTCCAAAGTTTGCGATCTCATTTGTTGCAAATACTTTCTACAACGAACACTATGAAACTTTTCCCATGAAACATACTTTGAAAGTGAATGACAATTCAAGGGAATTCATCTATCAATGGAAAGTCAATAATAACTGGAATACGATTCATGTAGAAACTGATAAAGATCCGGTCGCAATTGAACCGAATTCAGAAGCTGAATTCATCACCGAACATTATTTCGGCTATAATAAAGTGAGTGAAAATAAAACGATTGAATATCAAGTCACGCATCCAAGATGGAAACAATATGAAGTGACGAACAATAATTCTGCGATAAATATTGAGGAAGTTTACGGAAAGGAATTCGCTTTTATAAAAGACTTAGAGCCAACTTCAGTCTTTCTGGCAATTGGTTCCGAAATAAGCATTGAAGATAAGCGGAAAATAAAAATTGTATGAGATTAACTATAAAATAGAGTAGTAGATTCCCAATTAATATTGCGCACAAAAAATATAATTTTTATCTTGTATCAAATTATTTAAATGGATTTTTGGGAGCGCCGCATTTATTACCTTCAACTTTTAGCGGAACATTTGCTTCTCTCTTTAGGTTCACTTTTGGCAGTAACTTTTCTTGGAATTCTAATTGGTATTTTTGTTTTCTATTCGTCTAAAAGCCGAAAAATTATTCTTCCGCTTATCAACTTTCTATACACGATTCCGTCCATTGCGATGTTTGGTTTGCTGATTCCGCTTGTTGGAATTGGATTAAAAAATGCCTTGATCGTATTAGTTATTTATGGTTTACTTCCTGTTGTTAGAAGCACTTACAGCGGTTTAAAAGAAGTGCCTTTTCAACTCGTGGAAGCTGCTGAAGGTTTAGGTTCAACACCATTTCAGGTTTTCGCAACTATTTATTTTCCGCTGGCTTTACCTTCTATTCTATCGGGTTTACGAATTACCGTTGTCATGATTGTGGCTTTAACTGGTTTAGCAGCTTTAATTGGTGCAGGCGGACTTGGACAAGCTATTTTCCGAGGTTTGAATACGATGAATACAGGTTTAATTGTCACTGGTTCCTTGGGAATTTCCCTCTTTGCGATTTTGGGTGATCAATGGATCGGGCAGTTTGAAAAAAACGAAAGTTTATTACGCGTCATTTCTAAAAATGCTACAAAGCGTCAGAAAAACAGAATTATTTTCCCAACAATTGGCGTTTTAATATTGTCGGTTGCAGCAATTATCTATCTCAATCCATTGAATTCAAATAATGATAAAACGATTGTCGTCGCTTCAAAACCTACAAGCGAACAATTTATTTTAGGAGAAATTATTGCGCAGGAAATTGAGAATAACACCGATATTAAAGTCGTCCGAAAATTCGGAATTGGTGGTGGAACTACGAATATTCATCCGGCAATGTTGTCCAAAGATTTAGATGTTTATGTGGAATATACGGGAACCGCATGGCTGAATGTTTTGCAGAAAGACCTGCCTGAAAATCATCTAATCAATTTCAAAGAATTAAATAAAACCTATGAAAACCAGTTCAAATTAAAATGGCTCGGACTTTTAGGTTTCAATAATACCTATGGATTGGCAATCAGTAAAAGTGATTCTCAGAAAAATAATATCCTTACTTATACAGAACTTGCTTTGAAAAGTAGCGGCTATACTTTTGGTGCAGAATTCGATTTTTTTGAAAGAAGCGATGCTTTTCCAGGCTTGAAAAATAGGTATCCTTTTCAGTTTAAAAAATTGGAAGAGATGGATATTAACCTTCGTTATAAAGCATTTGAGGAAGGTAAAATAAATGCAGTTGACGTTTTTACAACTGACGCACAAGTCAAAAATTTGAATTTAAAAGTTCTGAAAGACGATAAAAACTATTTTCCCAATTATGAAGCAGGAATAGTGATTCGTCAAGAAACTCTAGAAAAATATTCGGAAGTCCAAAAGCTACTTTCTGAATTACAAGGAAAAATTTCCACAGAAAAAATGCAGGAACTGAATTATGAAGTTGAAATTCAAAAGAAAAGTCCGGCACAGGTTGCAACTGATTTTCTTAAAACTTTAAAGAAGTAAGATGGAGAAGAACACGATTATCGCCGTTGAAAATATCGATTTCAAATATGAAGGAAAAAACATATTGGAAAACTTTTCAGCCAATTTCGAACGGGGAAGTTTCACCTGTATTTTAGGAGAAAGCGGCAGTGGAAAATCAACGCTCCTGCGAATCATCAATGGTTTATTAGTTCCTCAAAATGGTTTGGTTAAAATTGATGGAGAAGTCTTATCAAAAGAAAATTTAATTCAGAACAGGTTACAAATGGGTTATGTTCTTCAGGGAAACTCTTTATTTCCTCATTTAACAGTTTATCAAAATATGGTTTACTGCCTCAAATTATTAAAAAAATCTGACGTTTTTTGTAAAGAGAAAATTATTGAACTTCTTCCTTTGGTTGGTTTGAAAGATGATCTTCTATATAAATTCCCAGATGAAATAAGTGGTGGACAAAAACAGCGGGTCGGTATTATTCGCGCAATTGCGCACAATCCTAAAATCGTTTTGATGGACGAACCTTTTTCAGCCCTAGACAGCGAAACGCGGGATAAATTGCAGATTTTAGCAAAAGATATTCATCAAAAATTGAAAACTACTTTTGTGATGGTAACGCACTCAAAACAAGAAGCAGAAGTTTTAGCTACGAATATTTTGGAGTTATAAAAATCAGCGGGAATTGGTAATAAGCATTTTTAAATATTTTGATTTGAAGATACATGATTGCTTTTTATTCAAACATTATTAAAAAAAATATTTTCAATTTACAATAGTGCCTCTGTCTTTTTTGAAAAACGAAGTCCGGCCAAATACTCAATAACTCATCTTTACAAAAAAAGTTAATAAATGGATGTTAAAACCATTAAGAAATACATCAAAGATCACAGCAATCCCAATTCCAGAAGTAATTCTTATTACGTCGATCCTAAATTAGAAAGCCATTCAATTTCGCATTTTGAGTTTACTTATGATGGTAATTCTGGATATGATTATCAAATTTTAGTTGATTTTCGAAATGGAATTGAAACTTCCTGCAATTGTCCTTATAAAAATAATTATCCAGGAATTTGTAAACACGTCATCGCTTCTTTAAATACAATTATTGTTAATTATGCAGACCAAATTGTAAATGCGATCACGACTGGTCAAAATGTAGATTTGTTCGGAAATATAATTCCTACAAAAATAATTGATGTAAAAAAAACAGTCCCAGAAGTAAAATATAAAACAGACAAAATTATTTTACCAGATTCTATTATTACCGATGAAATCATTAAAGAATGGTCTTTACTTTCAAATACAAGATATAACGACGATGATATCTATATTGTTGATATTAATGAAAATGAAATTCAATTAAAATCACAAAAAGGATGGTATAATTATGAACAAAGTTTAAAATTTCATTCAGATAGCAAAGCCTTGACTTTTAATTGCAACTGTGGAAAAACCAAAAGAATGTGTGAGCATTTTGGGTTGGTTTTAAAGAAAGTTGTAGAAGTTTTTGGTAATGATTTATTCACAGAGCATTATTTTCAAGATAAAATCGAAAAGATTGTGGTGGATAATGGCTTCACTTTGGAAGATGATTACAACAGTATTTTTAATTTTCAATTAACATCAAAAGGTTTTCAGGCTTCGTATAAAGTAGAAAATTTAGTGGCAAATTCGAGAGATATTTCCATTATTATTCCAGGTGATTTAGATGATTTGAGGATAAAACTTCCAGCGCAGTCGCTCATAAAAGAAGAATTTGGGTTAGGTGTTTTCTTTGAGTTTTATAGAAAATTTTTTGAAAGAGCAAGTCTTTTTCAGGGCAAATACAACAAAACCAGAACCGATTTCTCTTCCTCCATTGTTTCTATTAATTCTAATAATTTTGAAGATGCTTTGATGGTTTATGAAAGCGAAGAAGAGCAGAAATTAATTTTGAAATCCATCCAAATTGATAGAAGTTTGGCGAAATTTAAGTCTTCCAAGGATGTAGAATATTTAAAGAAAGCTATTACTGCAAATACCGTTTTTTTAAAATTAATAGAAAATAAATTTAATTATATTTATGATGCAGGTAAAAGTTTGGTCCGAAAGAATCTTACAGAAGCCATCATTGAACATAAAGCCATCAAATTATTTTTCACTTTAAGCGAAACTCCTTATTTCTATACTTTAAAAGCAAAACTTAATATTGAGGAGAAAAATTACAATCTAAATGCTTCTGCATTGCAGATTTCGCCGCTTTATATTTTTTTAAATGACGTGATAATTCCTTTAAAAGATGCAAGGTCATCTGCTTATATTTTACATTATTTAAAGTTTCCGGAAATTAATTATCTCAAAAAAGATACGCCAGATTTCTTTGATAAAATTATAAAACCATTATCTAAAAAATTTGAAATTCAATCTGCTTTAATTAAAAAAAGTAAGGTAAAACCTGGCGAAGAATTATTAGAAAAACAAGTTTATCTTACCGATCATGCTGGAGAATTTATCAGTTTCAGATTGGTTGTGAAATATGAAAATCAATTGGTTGATGTACTTTCTACTGAACTTTTATTTGATGAAAGACAGCAAAAAGTATTGGAAAGAAATCAATCTTATGAAGACAATTTTTTAGAAGAATTCCAAACTTTACACCCAAATTTCGAGAATGAAGAAGAAGTTTTCTACCTTAGTCCGGAAGAACTTTTTGAGAATTACTGGATGCTGCACGCCACAGAACGGATGACGCAAATGGGAATCACGGTTTTTGGTGCAAATGATTTAAAATCTTTTAAATTTAATTTGAATAAACCTGTAATTCAAGTTAATCTGAAATCGGATATTGATTGGTTTGATATTGAAATCGACATCAGTTTTGGCAATCAAAAAGTGAATATTAAAGAATTACAAAAAGCATTTATAAAAAAATCAAATTATGTTACTCTTGGCGACGGAACATTAGGAATTCTCCCAGAAGAATGGATGAAAAAATTTGCAAACTATTTCAAAACAGGTGAAGTAAAGAAAAATGGAATTCAAATGTCCAATTATCAATTTGGGATTATTGACGAATTGTATCAGGAAATGGATTCTAAACCCGCTTTTCTGGAAGAATTGTACAATAAGAAAATGCGTTTGCAAAACATCACTGAAATTGAATCGATTGCAATTCCAAAAGGGATAAAAGCAAAACTGAGAGACTACCAACATCATGGTTTGATCTGGCTTGCTTTTTTAGATAAAAACCAATTAGGTGGCTGTCTTGCAGACGATATGGGTTTAGGGAAAACTTTACAAACAATCGCTTTTTTGCAACATTTGAAAACAACAAATCCCAAAATTCAACCGTCGTTAATTATTGCGCCAACTTCATTGATTTTTAATTGGCGAAATGAAATAGAAAAGTTTTGTCCAACCCTGAAAATGCTCACTTTTACAGGATTAAACAGGCATGAAAACAAAGACAATTTCAAAAAGTATGATGTAATAATTTCTACTTATGGTTCCTTGTTAAACGATATTGAATTTTTAAAAGATTTCAAATTTAATTATGTTATTTTAGACGAAAGTCAGGCCATAAAAAACCCGAATTCTAAAAGATATAAAGCGGTTAGATTATTAAATTCTTATAATAAAATTGCACTTACCGGAACGCCGATAGAAAATAATACTTTTGACTTATATGCGCAACTCAATTTCCTGAATCCTGGATTATTGGGAAATATGACTCATTTTAAAAACAATTTTTCAGATGCAATTGATAAAGAAAAAGATGTTGCAGCCTCGCAAATTTTAAGTAAGATCATCACTCCATTTATGTTGCGAAGAACCAAAGAACAAGTTGCCACAGAATTGCCGGAAAAAACAGAAAGCATTATTTTCTGTGAAATGGAAAAAGAGCAACGTGCACTTTACAACACTTTCAAAGATAAATACCGCGATTATTTATTGAACAAGATTGATGAAAACGGCGTAGAGAAATCGCAGATGTACATTTTGGAAGGTTTAACAAAACTTCGTCAAATTTGTAATTCGACTGCACTTATTCCAACCGACGAAGATTTTGGAAATTACTCCGTAAAACTCGAAGCTTTGATAGAAAATATCAAAGAGAAAACTGGAAATCATAAGATTTTGGTTTTTTCGCAGTTTGTAAGAATGCTTCAAATTGTAAAAACCAGACTCGAAGAAGAACAGATCTCTTATGAATATCTTGACGGACAAACTTCGAACAGACAACAACGGGTTGAGAATTTTCAGAATAATTCCGACGTTCGGGTATTTTTAATAAGTCTTAAAGCCGGCGGAACTGGATTAAATTTAACTGAAGCCGATTATGTTTTCATCATCGATCCGTGGTGGAATCCAGCGGTTGAAAACCAAGCGATTGATCGTTGTTACCGCATTGGACAAACTAAAAAAGTAATGGCTTATCGAATGATTTGTAAAGATACCATTGAAGAAAAAATAGTTTCATTACAGCAAAAAAAGAAAAATGTAGCTTCGAGTATAATTTCGATCGACGACGAAAAAAAGTCATTCAATATTAATGAAGTGAAGGAATTGTTTAGTTAGTAAAACTGTGCCACACAGAACTTTGCAAGATTATCTTTTAAGCTCATAATTATTCCTTACAATAATGTATTTTTTACTTTGTATCAAATTATTTAAATGGATTTCTGGGGTCGTCGCATCTATTTTCTCAATCTTCTGGCTGCACATCAATTGCTTTCTTTAGGTTCGCTTTTGGCAGTGACTTTCCTGGGAATTGTCCTGGGTGTTTTTGTCTTTTATTCTACAAAAGGTCGAAAGATTATTTTCCACTCATCAATATTTTTTATACTATTCCATCTATTGCGATGTTTGGGTTGCTCATTCCTTTAGTTGGGATTGGGCTAAACAATGCCTTAATTGTTTTAATTTTGTTTGGAATTCTACCTATTGTTAGAAGCAACTACAGCGGTTTCAAAGAAGTTTCGCCGCAACTCGTGGAAGCTGCTGAAGGTTTACGCTCACCGCCAAGACAAGTCCTCAGAAATATTTATTTTCCGTTAGCATTGCCTTCCATTTTATCGGGATTAGGGATTACAGTCGTAATGACTGCATTGATCTTACCTTTTTCAAAAGCTTTGTAGATGTTTTCACAACAGACGCACAGATAAAAAATTTAAATCTAAAAGTATTAAAAGACGATAAAAATTATTTTCCAAATTATGAAGCAGGAATCGTGATTCGTCAAGAAACTCTGGAAAAATATCCGGAAGTCCAAAAGCTACTTTCTGAATTACAAGGAAAAATTTCCACAGAAAAAATGCAGGAACTGAATTATGAAGTTGAGATTCAAAAAAAAAGTCCAGCAGAAGTAGCGAAGAATTTTCTTAAAACTTTAAATCAAAAGAATGGAAAATAAAGCAATAATATTAGTTCAAAATACTGATTTTTCTTACGGAACACAAAATATTTTAAATGACTTTTCTGCAGATTTTGAAGAAGGAAGTTTCACCTGTATTTTAGGAGAAAGCGGCAGTGGAAAATCAACGCTCCTGCGAATCATCAATGGTTTATTAGTTCCTCAAAAAGGTTTGGTTAAAATTGATGGAGAAGTCTTATCAAAAGAAAATTTAATTAAGAACAGGTTACAAATGGGTTATGTTCTTCAGGGAAACTCTTTATTTCCTCATTTAACAGTTTATCAAAATATGGTTTACTGCCTCAAATTATTAAAAAAAACTGACGTTTTTTGTAAAGAGAAAATTATTGAACTTCTTCCTTTGGTTGGTTTGAAAGATGATCTTCTGTATAAATTCCCAGATGAAATTAGTGGTGGACAAAAACAGCGGGTCGGTATTATTCGCGCAATTGCGCACGATCCTAAAATTGTTTTGATGGACGAACCTTTTTCAGCCCTTGACAGCGAAACGCGGGACAAATTGCAGATTTTAGTAGAAAATATTCATCAAAAATTGAACACTACTTTTGTGATGGTAACGCACTCTAAAGAAGAAGCAACAATTCTAGGAACCTCAATTCTTCAACTGTAATATTTGATATGCAAACAAACTGTAAGAAATTCTTAAAAATTTTCCACAAGTAATGCTGTTCAATTTATTTTACACGTTCTGTGCTAATTTAGAGAGAATAACGATATTCAATCATAAACTGTTTTAAGAGCTTAAATCTTAATAATTGTTAAATTATTTAGTGAATGTGATTGTTGGCATCTTAATTGAATTTTAGCTGTCATCGAAAATATTACTAACATTAAAATTTTAAATTATGGAAAATTCCAACAACTACAAGCCAGAGTATAGAAACAATTACGTTTCTAAAGTATTTAACACGAGAGAAGAAGCAGATAATGCTTACAAGCACTTATCAGACAGAGGTTATGCTCAGGACGATATTAATGTAATGATGTCAGATGATACTAGAGACCGTTATTTTAAAAATCACGACAATGACGATTCCCCTCTTGGTGATAAAGTTGCCGAAAACGCCGGAACAGGTTCGTTAATTGGCGGTGGAGTTGGAGCGGTTGTAGGTGCAATTGCTGCAATTGGATCTAATGTTTTATTACCAGGATTAGGATTAATTATCGCAGGTCCGTTAGCTGCAGGTTTAGTGGGAGCAGGAGCAGGTGCAGCAACAGGCGGTTTGATCGGAGCATTAACAGGAATGGGTGTTCCAGAAGAAGAAGCTACAAGATACAGAGATGATGTTAAAAACGGCGGAATCTATATGGGTTACAAACCTAAAAATGAGCAAGATGCACGTGATACCTATGACAAATGGTATTCTGATGATACAAGAAATTTATAAAAAGTATTTTATTATAAAAAAATCCGTCTCGTAATTTTACGGGACGGATTTCTTTTTTTTGATAATAATTATAATTAAATCGTTCCCATTACATACATTTCTTCCATTGTTGGAGTAGGATTTCCGCCTTCTTTTTCCAAAGTGATAGCAAATGCTTGAGGGTTTTCTACAGATTTCATCGATTGCATTTTATCCGCATTTTTAGAATCGTACATTCCTAGATCTACAGGTTTTCCTTCCACGATTGCCCACAATTGATATTGTTTTCCTGTTGGCGCGGCCGGAAGATTTTTGACATCTAAATGAACTTCTTTATTTTGATCCCAATATACTTCAGCAAGCATATCCGGATGTTTTTCAACACCTTTCAACGGAATTTTTTTAGAATTCTGAAGCATCGAGTTCATTTCTTCTAAACTGGAAACTTTTGTTGCAAGTTCTGTATTGTTCTGTGCGATCTCATTTAATTGAGTGCTTTTCGAATTGACTTCATATCCTAAATATCCTAATCCGAAAAGAACAGCGACAGAAGCAGCCTTCATCCAGGTTGGAATTGAGGAAATGTTGCGTTCATCATTTCTGGTAGAATTCAACGGAATTATCTTACCGGAAGGTTT
This sequence comes from Chryseobacterium sp. UYP7, assembly GCF_056279225.1. Classification (NCBI taxonomy): domain Bacteria; kingdom Pseudomonadati; phylum Bacteroidota; class Flavobacteriia; order Flavobacteriales; family Weeksellaceae; genus Chryseobacterium; species Chryseobacterium sp. UYP7. The sequence goes on along the minus strand of NZ_JBWBQW010000003.1, from coordinate 71,180 downwards.
TTCTGAAATTTCGAAATTGATTTTCTTTAAAATTTCACCTTTCAAATGCAAAGGCGGTTCTATGGCTTGTGTAGTTGCTAACTGTTCTATAATTTGCTGCACTTCAAAAACTGCGGTTTTTACTTCTTCGTTATTCTGCATCACACACTCCAGGATAGATGCTTCCTCGGGAGAAATATTCCCCATTGCGTAAGCTTCGATGATGCCTGATGATATGTAATTTTTTATATCCACTGTTATTTAAGGAAAAAAAATAAAATTATAAACTTAAATTCTTTCAAAATACTTTTCAGTTCTGTTAGGGCGGCTCTGGTTCTGGTTTTCACTGTTCCCAAAGGAATTCCTAACTCTTCTGCGATTTCTTCCTGCGTAAGTCCGCCAAAATATGCTCTGTTGATCAGTATTCTGTAATCTTCGCGCAATGTATTTACTCCCTTTTCTACTTCGTTAAACTCATGTTTCTGCTCCGAAGAAAGGTTTACTTGATTATCTACGAAATCGGGAATGCTTTGGTTTTTTAAATCGTTCTGAAAAGATTTTGATTTTAATTTATCGATAGCAGAATTCCGCGCGATGTTAAGCATCCACGTATATAGAGACGCTTTGCCGGAATCGTAACTGGTAATAGAATTCCAGATTTTTACAAATACATCCTGTAAAACTTCGTTAGACTCTTCTTGATACTGCACCACACGAAAAATTACTCCATACAGAGCACCGGCATAATTATCATAAAGATAATTAAAACCACGTTCATCCCTATTTAATAATAAAGATAAAAGCTGTTCTGTAGAAATTGATTGTTTTTTCAATGGAGTTTATCGCCCTCAAAAATAGCTTATTTTTATTGATATCCAAAACCATTTTTTAGAATTTCGCGTATATGATTTCACAATAACTAAATATGCAAAATTTACTTAGGATATCTGCGGTTCTTCTAATAGGAACTTTAAGTTTTCAGCAAATACAGGCTCAAAAAATTCAGAAGGTTAATGGTAGAAATGTCGTTAATCCTTATTACTCCAGAACAGACACTAAAACCCTGAATGTTCCCAATGCAATGTGGAAAAAAGTTTTGAACGAAAATCTTTTTTTAGTATCAAGATTAAATGATACGGAAATGGCTTTTACAGGGAAATATAATGATTTTGATGGTCTTGGAACTTATTACTGCGCGGCGTGTGGAAATGCACTTTTTAAATCAGATTCCAAATTCGCCAGTACTTGTGGCTGGCCGAGTTTTTTTGAAACGATCCGCCCGAAATCGGTGATTTATAAAAGAGATGACTCTTATAATATGGAAAGAACCGAAGTGCGTTGCGGAAGATGTGATGCCCATTTAGGTCATATTTTCGATGATGGTCCAACCGCCACAAAAAACCGATTCTGTATGAATTCTATCGCGCTGGAGTTTCAACCGTTAAATAAATCACAAAAGTAAAACCAAAAAATATTTACCCTCGTAAATGACAGCAACACAAATCAATTATATAACATTAAAATTTATTATTATGAATTTCTCAAAAATCACGACAGCGGCTTTGGCCCTAACAATGACTTTCGCAATCGGAAACGTAGCCTCCGCACAAAAAATGGCTATGAAACAAAAAACAGTAATGGTCGGTGGAGCAGCAATGTATCCAACTAAAAATATCGTAGAAAATGCGATGAATTCAAAAGACCATACTACCTTGGTAGCCGCAGTTAAAGCCGCAGGTTTAGTAGAAACATTACAAAGCAAAGGACCATTTACAGTTTTCGCACCAACAAATGAGGCTTTTGATAAATTGCCTGCAGGAACAGTAGAAATGTTGGTTAAGCCAGAAAACAAAGCAATGCTTACCAAAATTCTTACTTACCATGTTGTTCCGGGAAAAATCTCATCTAAAGATCTTGCCATGTGGACTAAGAAAAATGGAGGAAAATATATGACCAAAACGGTTGAAGGCGAGGAATTAACATTCTGGACCAAAGGAAAAGATATGTATATTAAAGATGCAAAAGGGAATTCAGCTAAAATTACCATTGCAGACGTTAATCAGTCAAATGGTGTTATTCACGTGATCGACACGGTTTTAATGCCATAGTTTCATAGTTTTATTTTTAATGGAGTCACTTAAATTTCGGTTTAGGTGACTTTGTTATTGTAAACCGAATGGGATTTATTCTCGACTTTTTGTTATCTTTATCCAAAAAAAAAAAATATGAAAAAATTACTTTTTAGTGCTTTCCTGGCCATTTCTGTAACCGCTTATTCTCAGTGGTCAACGCCGGCACCAAGTCCTACTCAAAAAATAGAACAGGAATTTTCCCTCTCCAAAATAACCGTGGAATATGCACGACCCGGTGTTAAGGGCCGTAAAATATTTGGCGATCTTGTGCCTTTTAATAAAGTTTGGCGGGCAGGAGCAAACGCTGCAACCAAAATCACATTCGGTCAAAATGTAAATTTCGGCGGAAAAATGGTAATGGCGGGATCATACAGTGTATTTGCCATTCCAATGGACAAAGAATGGAAGATCATTTTAAATTCTGTCGCTGATCAGTGGGGCGCTTACGAATACAATGAAAAAATGAATGTTGCAGAAGTTACTGTTCCCGTTCAAAAATTAATGGACAAACAGGAATTTTTCGAAATCTCTCTTCAGCCAGTCGATGAGCACACAACGCATTTGGTTTTTAAGTGGGATATGACGCAGGTTAGCGTTCCAGTTAAAGAAGCTAAACCCGAAACAGTTTTAAAAATTATCGAAAAACTGAACGATATTAAGCAGATTGAAAAAGAGGCAGCGGCTAAAAAATAAATTAAGGTGAACTTCGGTTCACTTTTTTTTTGGTCAAATTTTAATTGTTTTTTGGGCGCCAATTTCCGCCTTCCGTTCCCAATCTTTTTTCCACCGCTTTTCCCCTCGCAAAAAAAAGGATTTCCACTCAAGTCGGGGCGCAAATTCTGGTTCAAAATAAACAAAATTATAAGAAGTAAACAGTTTAGAAATAAAGTAAATTCCTGACCAAACAGCACAATTTTAATTTGCTCAATCTCCTCAATCAGCGAGAGAAATTATATTTATTGAGAAATAGGTGTTAATTTTTCGGTTGCAGAATAAGTTCTGCCCAATTATTTTTGCTTTAAATTTACCACATGCAACTTTCCCCAGAAATAATGTATCAAGCTTCATTCGAAAAAAATCCTGATTTCGAGGGTGTTTTCTGGATGGGAGTAAAAACCACCGGAATATTTTGTCGCCCAACCTGTACCGCAAGAAAACCAAAACCGGAAAATGTAGAATTTTTTCAACATACAAAAGATGCTATTCTCAAAGGTTATCGACCCTGTAAAGTTTGTAAACCCTTAGAGAATCCTGATGAAACTCCAGAATATATACAGAAAATTTTAGAAGAACTGCGGGAAGATCCATCTTTAAAATTTAAGGATTTCGATTTGGTTCAGCGCGGATTCGAACCTGCGACCATCAGAAGGTGGTTTCAGAAAAATCATGGAATGACGTTTCAGGCTTTTCAAAGAATGTTCCGGTTAAATACGGCTTTTAAAAAAATCCAGCAAGGTGATAATATTATGGAAACTGCTTACGACAGCGGTTTCGAAAGTTTGAGCGGTTTTAACGAAAGTTTTAAAAACATATTTGGTGTTTCTCCAAAAAATTCGAAAACTCAAAATATTATCGATCTTAAAAGAATCGAAACTCCCATAGGAACAATGTACGCGGCGGCAGTAGAAGAGGGGATTTGCATGCTGGAGTTCACCGACCGAAAAATGTTGGAAACTGAATTCAAAGATTTAGCAAAATCATTAAATGCAACCATTGTTCAGGGAGAAAATAAACACTTTGAAACTTTAGAGAAAGAACTTAAAGAATATTTTGACGGAAACAGAACACTATTTACTGTTCCACTTTCGCCTGTTGGAACGGTTTTTCAAAAATCTGTCTGGAAAACTCTAATAGAAATTCCCTACGGTGAAACCTGGACTTATAGAAAACAGTCAGAATTCTTAGGAGATGCCAAAAAAGTTCGTGCTGTTGCCAACGCCAATGGAATGAACAAAATTTCTATTATAATTCCCTGTCACAGAGTTATAGGAAGTAATGGAACGTTAACAGGTTATGGTGGCGGGATTTGGCGCAAGCAGAAACTACTGGAACTGGAAAAAGCGATTTTATTTTAAATATGAAAATTATGAATCCGGAAGATTTAAAAAATATAGCACAACTTTGGTTTAAAGCTTTTAACGAACACGATTTAGAAAATTTGCTTGAATTATATGATGATCATGCAGAACATTTTAGTCCAAAATTAAAAGTCCGAGAACCTGAAACCAATGGTTTGATCAAAGGAAAGGAAGCTTTAAGAAAATGGTGGCAAGACTGTTTTGAAAGATTGCCGGGTTTACAGTACAAAGTAAATAAATTAACCGCCGATTCGGAACAGGTTTTCATGGAATATATTCGTAAAGTTGAAGGCGAAGATGAAATGGAAATTGGTGAAGTCCTGGTAATTAAGAAGGGTAAAATTATTTTTTCCAAAGTTTATCATGGTTGATGCCTCTTTAATTCTTTAGAACACCTGATAGAAAATCGTAGGAATATTAAAAATTCAATAAAACTTATTATTTATCTTTGAAAAAAAAACCGATGAACTTCTCCATTCAGCCGACTTTAGAAAATGATATTATCACTTTGGTTCCTTTAGAAAAACATGATTTCGAAGAATTATTTGCAGTGGCGTCTGATCCGGAAGTTTGGGCAATGCATCCTAATAAAGAACGTTATAGGCGAGAAGTTTTTCAAAACTTTTTTACTGGGGCACTTGAAAGTAAAGGAGCTTTTTTAATCATCGATACAAATACGGAGGAAGTTTTGGGAAGTACAAGATTCTATGACTACGACGAAAAAAATAAGAGCATTCTTATCGGCTATACTTTTTATGGAACTTCGTCTTGGGGAAAAAATATTAATCCGCAGGTAAAAAAAACAATGCTGGATTATATTTTTCAGTATGTTGATCAGGTCATTTTTCATGTCGGGAAAGATAATATTCGCTCCGTAAAAGCCATGAATAAATTAGGGGCAGAAAATACGGGTGAACAAGATGTGGCTTACTTTGGTGAAGATTCAAAAACAAATATCGTTTTCAGAATAACAAAAGAAGAATGGAAACTAAAACAGAATCTTCATTAATACGCAGGAATTCTCAGAATTAAAATCCGAAAAAATGATCAAAAAAGGCACAAAAGTAAAGTGGAATTGGGGCAGTGGAACCGCCACCGGAAAAGTTATTGAAACATATACCGAGAGTATCACCAAAACTATCAAAGGATCTAAGATTACGCGCAACGGAGAGAAAGGAAACAAGGCACTTTTCATTGAACAGGAAGACGGCGACAAAGTTTTAAAAAGTGAAAGTGAAGTCACAAAAGCATAATTGATGTTACCGGAAGCAGAGAAAATAAGAAATGCACATCTTAAATTTGCAGAAGATCGTGGTTCCGAAAAAACGTATTGTCCCTCGGAAGTGGCACGCGAATTATTTTCTGAACATTGGCGCGAAAAGATGGATGTGGTTCGCGAAATTGCAGATGCGTTAGTGATCGAAGGAAAACTAAACGTTTTACAAAAAGGGATCATAAAAAATGATTTGCCCTCTAAATTATCCGGTCCCATTCGTTTGCGTAAAACTTAAAATTAATAATCGGTCAGTCCATCAATTTCTGAATCAGATTGATCGCTCTAGTCCATTTTTTATAAACTTCGATCGCTTTTGGATATTCTGGAATGTCAAATTCCCACGGAATTAAAACCTCAATATCATTTTTGTCCTTCAGTTCCGGGATCCATTTTCTAATATAATCCTGGGCTTTATACTTATTCGATTGATGAACCGGATTCGTGTAATAAATTTCAAAAGCCTGCATATGCCAGTTCATCCAGTTGGAGGTAACATCATAATCGATTAATTTGCTTTCGAAGTAGGCCGCACCCCAGGTCCAGTCGATGTTCAGATCAACTACAAAATAACTTGCACAATTTACACGACCCCGATTACTCATATATCCGGTTTCATTTAACTGTCTCATATGCGCATCGATGAACGGAATTCCTGTTGTTCCTTCACACCATTTCTTAAATTTTACAGGATCGTTCTCGAAAGCGATTTCTTTATTTTTATAACCTTCTGATTTAAAGATCTCGTCTCCGAATTTCATTCCTTTAAATGTAAAATAATCCCGCCAAACCAGTTCAAAAACTAACCACCAGGTGCTCTGGTTTTTAGCGATCATCTGTTCATATTCTTTTACGGTTTCATAAATCTCCCGCGGAGAAATACATCCTAAGGCTAAGTATGGAGAGAATTTCGAACTGTAATCTAAACCTTCGGATCGATTTCTGGTCCAGCGATAGTCGGTTAAAAGTTCAGATTTAAAGGTGTAATACTGTAATCTTTCCAGCGCAAGATCTTCGCCACCTTCTACGAAAAGATTTGCAGAATCGTACTCTTTCTTGGTAAATCCATATTTTTTGTAAGAAGGAAATTTGGTGCTTTTTGCCTCGGGACAACTCTGGAGTTTTACAGGACTTTTATAGGTTCTCCGCGGCTCAGATTCTTTACCAGCCGGAATTCTATAGGCTTTACTCGTTAATGGAATATTTGGAATATCAAACGGAATGTCATTTTTGTGATAAAGCGTTTTTCCCCAAAAGAAATGATAATTGATCGCCGGAAGTTCTGCTTTTAAGGCCTCAATTAAAGACTGTTCTTCGCTTGCATATTCTTCTTCCGCATAAATTTCTGTAATTTTATATTTTTCAATAAGAAGCGGTAAAGTATGTAAAGCAGATTCTTCCCCAATGATCAAATGACCACCAATCTTTTCTAAATTCTGTTGTAAGTTCAGAACAGATTGTTCCAGAAATTTAAACCGGGAAATATCTGCTTTTCTGAAACCCAGATCTAATTTTTCAAAAATGCTTTCTTCAATACAATAACAAAAGATAAGTTCCTCGCATTCACTTATTGCTTTTTGGAGCGCTTCGTTATCGTGAAGTCTTAGATCATTTTTAAACCAAACCAAACCTCGTTTCATCAATTATATTTTTTAAAAACTTATTAATATAGAATCTAAAATTTCAAAATAAAGATAAAGTTTATTTCTTGTTAAAAATTAGAAAATTTAAAGTGCTGAGAAAGGGAGCTTTCTGTTAGTGATATTTGAAGAGGAAAGTTAAAGCCATTAAATGGTTGTCAATAAATGACCCTTTATAGGACTAATTATTTACCTGAACAATCCTGAAACATTTCTGCACCGTAATAAAAAACAAATAGCCACGTAATTCCCTTCAAAGTAAAAAAGATCAAACCGCCGATTCCGACGCGCTTAAACCATACTTTCATTTTTGAATTTTTATCTTCTTTGGGCTGTTGATTTTCCATTTGAAAACTTTGTTCGAAGATAATTAATTATTTTGAGCCGGGATCATGTGAAATTTTTAATATTAGATGTTATCAGAGAATAATTATACGCCAGAAACCACTTTCGATTCTGTTAAATTTTAATTAAAATACGTTTAGATTTTTTAGCCTTATGCAAAATTCATATCTTTAAAGACAACTCAAATATATATTTATGTCCAAAAAAATCGATGATTTCGGAATTGAAAAAGCGCTTGAAAACTTAGGGATTTCCAAAGAAAATATGGGAGTTTCCTCAGGCGGAAAATTCTTTGCTAATGGCGATCTGCTAGAAAGCTATTCTCCAACAGATGGAAAATTGATCGCAAAAATTAAAACGGCAAACGCTGGTGATTACAATACTGTTATCGAAACTTCAAAAGCAGCTTTCAAAGAATTTCGCATGATTCCGGCACCCAAAAGGGGAGAATTGGTTCGTCAGTTTGGACTTAAATTACGGGAATATAAAGATGATTTAGGAAAACTTGTTTCTTATGAAATGGGTAAATCTTTGCAAGAAGGTTTAGGCGAAGTTCAGGAAATGATCGATATCTGCGATTTTGCAGTTGGACTTTCGCGCCAGCTTCACGGTTACACCATGCATTCCGAAAGACCTGGACATAGAATGTACGAACAATATCAACCTTTGGGAATTGTAGGAATTATTTCTGCTTTCAATTTTCCAGTTGCTGTTTGGTCCTGGAATACGGCTCTCGCGTGGATCTGTGGAAATGTTACCATTTGGAAACCATCAGAAAAAGCACCGCTTTGCGCCATTGCCTGTCAAAATATTATTACAGAAGTTTTAAAAGAAAATAACCTGCCAGAAGGAATTTCGACCATGATCGTCGGCGATCATAAAATTGGTGAAATGATGGTTAACGATAAAAATGTATCGCTTATTTCTTTCACAGGTTCTACCAAAGTGGGCAGAATTGTAGGAACAAACGTTGCGCAAAGATTCGGGAAATCGATTCTGGAATTAGGTGGAAACAATGCCATTATTTTTACAGAAAACGCAGATTTAAATATGTCCATCATCGGAGCGGTCTTTGGCGCAGTTGGTACTGCGGGACAAAGATGTACTTCAACCAGACGATTAATTATTCATGAATCAATTTTTGATGAAGTGAAAAACCGTTTGGTAAAAGCCTACGGACAAATAAAAATAGGTAATCCTTTAGATGAAAATAATCACGTTGGTCCTCTGATCGATAAAGACGCCGTAAAACAATATCAGGATTCCATTGAGAAATGTAAAACAGAAGGCGGAAAATTTGTCGTTGAAGGTGGCGTTCTTGAAGGTGATCAATACGAATCCGGCTGCTACGTAAAACCATGCATCGCCGAAGTTGAAAATTCCTATAAAATTGTTCAGCACGAAACGTTCGCACCAATCCTTTATATAATGAAATATAAAACTTTGGAAGAAGCGATCGCGATGCAAAACGATGTTCCTCAAGGTTTAAGTTCCGCAATAATGACGACCGATATGCGTCAGGCAGAATTATTTTTATCCCAGGAGGGTTCTGATTGTGGTATTGCCAATGTTAATATAGGAACTTCTGGCGCGGAAATCGGTGGCGCTTTCGGCGGTGAAAAAGAAACCGGCGGCGGTAGAGAATCCGGATCCGATGTCTGGAAATATTATATGCGAAGACAGACCAACACCATAAATTATACCGACAGTTTGCCTTTAGCACAGGGAATTAAATTTGACTTGTAAAAATATTAATAATTATTTGGGTAATCTCGTCAAAAAAGACGAAATCTCTGTTCCCTCCCGATTTTATATGGGGATCAACTTAGGCGGATTTTAACCCAATTAAATTTACTAAAAACTAAAAAAATATGAACGACGCAATTGCATCTCATCCACAACCAACAAACGAAGTAAAGAAAACACTCGGCAGACACATGCTAGCAGATGGTTTCGATTTCGTGATGGATATTGAAAATTCCCATGGTTCCTGGATCCATGATCGGGTTACCGGCAAGAATTATCTGGATATGTTTTCTATGTTTGGTTCTGCCTCCATTGGTTACAATCATCCTTATTTGGTAGAAAGATCAGCTTGGTTAGGAAAAATGGCAATCTATAAGCCGACTTTAGCCGATGTTTATTCTCAGGAATTCGCAGATTTTATGACCGTTTTTGAAAGAGTTGCGATTCCAAAAGAATTGCAGTATGCCTTTTTTATTGAAGGCGGAACAATGGGTGTAGAAAACGCGATGAAGGCTTGTTTCGACTGGAAAACCCGTAAAAATTTTGAAAAAGGAATCGATCTGGAAGCAGGAATTTGTATTCATTTCAAGCAGGCGTTTCATGGGAGAAGCGGTTATACGCTGAGTTTAACCAATACCTCAGATCCAAGAAAATATCAATATTTTCCTAAATTTGATTGGCCAAGAATTATTAATCCACACTTAAATTTTCCAATTACTGAAGAAAATTTAGCAGAAACCATCAAACACGAAAATCTTGCACTTTTAAATATTGAGGAAGCCATTCTTTCGAATCCAAATAAAGTAGCTTGTATCATCATCGAGCCAATTCAGGCAGAAGGTGGCGACAACCATTTCCGTGATGAATTTTTTGTAGGCCTAAGAAACATTTGCGATGATAACGAAGTGCTTTTAATTTTTGACGAAGTACAAACAGGAATCGGTCTGACTGGAAAAATGTGGGCTTTCCAACATTTTAGTGTGAAACCGGATATTATCTCTTTCGGTAAAAAAGCGCAGGTTTGTGGTGTTTTAGCCAATAAAGAAAAATTTGATGAAATTCCGGATAATGTTTTCCGCGAGAGTTCCCGGATCAATTCTACTTTTGGCGGAAACTTTATTGATATTTTAAGATTTCAATTGATTTTAGAAGTGATCGAAAAAGAAAATTTGGTCGAAAATGCAAGAGTCGTTGGTGAGTATCTTTTAGAGGCTTTACAAAACTTAGCGCAAAAATATCCAAATCAGATTTCGAATCCAAGAGGTCGTGGATTAATGGCTGCAATTGATTTACCGAGCACCGAACACAGAGATCGCATGCGTGAAGTTTTATATGATGATGGCTTAATTATTTTGGCTTGTGGCGACCGTTCCATTCGGTTCAGACCACACTTGAACGTAACAGAAGAAGAGATTCAGCTGGCACTGGATAAGATCGAAAGTAATCTTGATAAGATTTAGTAGCGATTATGTGCTGTAAATCAGGTTAAAGCCGTAAAAAGTGAATTTTCACTTTTCATAAAATTACTGGAGCAAAATTTTGCTTTATCTACTTAAAGGATCAGTAATTTGCATATTTCATTATTTATATGTAATTTAGAAATTCAAAATAGAAAAGATTATGGAAAGAGAAACAAGAGTGTCTGTATTTGAAAGCGAAAAACCCTCAGAAATTCAGTTGATAAAATCAAAGTTAGATGCGGAAAGTATTCTTAATTTTTCAAATGATAAATACATGTCTTTCACTACAACACCAACGGCAAGCACTATAAAATTGATGGTGAATTTGCAAGACGAAGAAAAAGCATTTAAAGTAATAGATGCTTACCTAAAAGAAACAGATTTAGACTTAGTTAATAACCTCAAAAACTGATTTCATATTTTTAAATTTTACTTTTACAGAAGTCGGGACCTTGCAAAAGGTCTCGATTTTTTTGTGTCTTTTTCAGGAACAAAATTGTAATTCATAAAATCTGGTGGACGGGAATTTGAAATTTTTTAAAAACTTTGAAATTCCACTAAAGTTTATCCTTCATCATTTTGATAAATACCGAAGGTTTTAGATCAAACTTTCTACGAAAATTAGCGGAGAAATTTTCGGCACTCGAAAATCCGGCTAAAGAGGCAAGTTCCTTCACATCCATATTAAGATATTTCAGATCGCTTTTCAAATGATCAATAATGTAATCCAATCGAAGATCGCTAATGTAAAGTGCGAAATTTTTTCCCTTATAGAGATTAATTATTTTTGAGAAGTAAGTGGAATTGGTTCCGAGTTCCTCGCTCAAAGATTTCTGAGAAATCTGAGAATCCAAAAATTTATTTTCATTTTCGAAAATCTCCAATTGCTCTAAAATATTTTGAACAAAAAGTGGATTGAGACCGGAAATTTTATTATAAAAATCGTAATCAAATTTTTGCTGATGTTCGTAGTCTGTAGAATCAATAACTAATTGTTCTGCTTCCAGATTTACCCTATTTTGTTGGGCAATAATTTCCTCGAACCTTTTTTTGTAGTTTTGTTTCTCCTTAAATATCCGGAAACCAAAAAACGAAGAACCGATCAGTAATAAAATAAACAGGCTTACAAAAATTATTCTTTGAGTTTTGAGCGTCGTTTCAATTCTGTTTTTTTCGGAGATCAGTTTTTTAGTATCGTACTCTTTAACGATCTTTTCATAAAGATATCTATAGTTTTTTTCGTAGGATTTGTCCAGAACCATTAATTTATTAATATATTCCAACTGTTTCTTCGTATTCCCAGTGGAATTATAATATTTAATCAAGATCTCGTATGCAGACCGGAATTGTGGATCCAGCTTTTTTGTCTTATTATAATGCTTATCAATTTCTTCTAAATATTTTACGGCTAATTTTTCTTTACCGGTATACCAATAAGATAATCCTAAATAGAAAACCTCAGTATTATGTTCCCACTGATCATTGTACAATCTAATGGACTCCGAAAATTTATTTATCGCAGAGTTATAATCTTTTGAGTAGTAGTCCATTATGCCTTCAGAAGTTATAAAGTACGGAACATACTGAGAGAGTTTATTTTCTTGAAGATAATCAAATGCTTCTTTCAGTCTTACTTTGTTTTGATTAAATTTACCAAGTTTTGTGTTAGAATCTATAAGACTCATCAGTGAATATATATAATATACCTGATAATTCTTCCCTAGAGATGTTTTGTCCCGCAAATTATCTTTAAAAAACTTTAGGCAAACTAAAAGTTCTTTATTCGCATCTTCGTATTGACCCAAATAGATTTTATTTTGGGCGATATAATAGATTGTTTTATTATATATATATTCGTTACCAGATTCCTGAGACAATTTATTTGCAACTAAAATATCATCAAGTGCTTTTTGATATAATTCTTGGGACATATTTATATTTCCCCGGTTGAGATAAGCATCTAAAAGTATTTTTTTTATCCCCGACTTTTTGCCAGTAATTAATGCACTGTCCGCATATTTTATGTTTAGGGGGTAAGTGCTTGTAATACTTGCGTACCGATAGGCATAAAATAAAGACTCATTATTACGTTCTAGTTTAGACCTTTTAATGTAGAAATTAATCAGTTCCCACATTTTTGGAGGATTATTACTGTAACTATCTATCCTTTTTTCAATTTCTTCGTTGCTCAGTTTTGAGTTTGAACCACTTTGAGCACAAAAATTTGTAAAAAAAGCCAAGAAAAACAGAATAAGAAAGGGATGAATATATTTCAACTGCATAAAACCTTAATAAAATGATTATTAGTTAGATAGATCATTTTCCGTCATTTGTTTTACAAAAATACTGCTATTTTATTGAAAAAACGGTACATAATTTACAATTTACTTGTGATTTTTTATAAAGTATCGGTTGTATTCTTTGTTTCATAATTGCTTTCTAGCATACATTTGTAAAAATAAAACGAATGAAAAAATTAGCATTGATCGCAGCAGTAGTTTTTACTACACTTACTATACAATCTTGTAGACAAGCTGACGAGGTATTATCTCCACAAGAAGCAGCAACTTTACAAAGAGTACAGGATTCTTCAAATAATTTATTAGAAAAGAATAATTTTGATACTATAAATAATCAACAAAGCGCTCCAGCGACTTCAAACCTTGACGGAGAAATTGTACCACCTCCTAGAAAATAACCCCTAAACTAAATATTTTTTTTTCATCATTTGTGTTGGTTCTTCCGCGGATTGTTTCGCGGAAGAATCGTTTTTATAGGTAGTGTAAAACCAATTTTCTATTAATGGTATTTTACAGGTTTCCTTATTTTCGTACATTTGTAAAATATCACTTTGTTATGCAGGAAACTTATATTGAAACTCAGGAAATCTCTTTCCAATATTTTAAAAAAAATATACTAGAAGATTATCGTCTCGGAAGAATTTCCCGTGAAATGTCTTATCTCGGCAGAAGAGAAGTGCTGACGGGAAAAGCCAAGTTTGGAATTTTCGGCGACGGAAAGGAATTGCCACAGTTAGCGATGGCAAAAGTATTTAAAGATGGCGATTTCCGTTCCGGCTATTATCGCGATCAAACGTTCGCTCTGGCAATTAATGCAGTTTCTGTCGAAAGTTTTTTTGCTCAATTATATGCAGATACAAGTGTTGAGCGCGAGCCTGCTTCTGCGGGAAGACAAATGAACGGTCATTACGCGACCCGAAGTTTAAACGAAGACGGCAGCTGGAAAAATTTAATGAGTCAAAAGAATATTTCTTCAGATATTTCCCCAACTGCAGGGCAAATGCCACGATTATTAGGATTGGCGATGGCTTCGAAAGTTTATAAATCGGTAAAATTTGAAGGCTCAGAAAAGTTTTCAATTGGTGGTAACGAAGTTGCTTTTGGAACAATCGGCGATGCATCAACTGCAGAAGGACATTTTTGGGAAACCTTAAATGCTGCCTGCGCTTTGCAAGTTCCGATGATTACTTCGATTTGGGACGATGGTTACGGAATTTCTGTTCCTACTCAAAATCAAAGAGCCAAAGCTGATATTGCAGAAATGCTGTCCGGTTTCCAAAGAAATGAAGGCGAAAACCAAGGTTGTGAAATTATTCAGGTGAAAGCCTGGGATTATCCCGCACTTTTGGACGCTTATGCGAAAGCTGAACATTTTGCAAGAACGGAAAGCGTACCTGTCGTTGTTCACGTTATAGAAGTAACTCAACCTCAAGGACATTCAACGTCCGGTTCACATGAAAGATATAAAAATGCAGAACGTTTAAAATGGGAAGGTGAATTTGATGGTCTGCTTAAATTTAGAGAATGGGTATTAGATTATTCCATAGAAATTGAAGGCGAGGAACAACGTTTAGCGACTATACAAGAACTGGAAAATATAGAATCTTACGCAAAGAAATTTGTTAAAGACGGCCAGAAAAGAGCCTGGGAAAATTACCAGAAGACAATGCAGGATTTAAAAGGAGCAATTCTTCCTTTGGTTGAAAATTTAAAAAGTCAAAATGTTGACGTTGCTACCGAATTAGAAAATTTTGGTAAGGTGATTTCTTTAGCAAAAAAAGATATTTTTCATTTGGTGAGAAAGTCATTAATGGCCACAAGAACAAATCAAACTCCTGAAAGACAAACGCTTCAAAACAAATATGAGGAACTTTTCTCAGTTGAAAAAGACAATTATTCATCTCACTTATATTCGCAGTCTGAATGGAAAGCTACTGACATTAAAGAAATTGCGCCAATTTATTCCGACGCTTCAGAAACCGTAGATGGTCGGGTAGTCGTTCGTAATAATTTTGATAAGATTTTTGAAAATTATCCGGAATGTTTAATTTTTGGAGAAGACGCCGGAAATATCGGTGATGTAAATCAAGGATTAGAGGGGCTTCAGGAAAAATATGGTGAACTAAGAATCGCAGATACCGGAATTCGGGAAGCGACAATTCTTGGGCAGGGAATTGGAATGGCGATGCGTGGATTAAGACCAATCGCTGAAATTCAATACCTGGATTATATTTTATATTGTCTTCAAGGCATGAGCGATGATTTAGCGACAGTCCAATACCGCACGAAAGGTGGACAAAAAGCACCTTTAATTATCAGAACTCGTGGTCACAGATTAGAAGGGATTTGGCATTCAGGTTCTCCAATGGCGGGAATTCTCAATTTGTCTAAAGGAATTTTAGTTCTTGTTCCAAGGAATTTAACGAAAGCTGCAGGATTTTACAATACGATGTTGAAATCTGATGATCCCGCGTTAATCATTGAGTGTTTGAATGGATATCGTTTGAAGGAAAAACAACCGGATAATTTAGGCGAATTCACAGTTCCTGTTGGAAAAATTGAAGTCACCAAAGAGGGTTCAGATGTTACTCTTGTCACTTACGGTTCAACGTGGAGATTGGTGATGGAAGCTGCTCAGGAACTAGAAAAAATTGGAATTTCTGCTGAAGTAATCGATATTCAATCTTTAATTCCATTTGATTTAAGTCATGAGATCGGTGAAAGTTTGAAAAAAACAAGTAGATTAGTCGTGATTGATGAAGATGTGGAAGGTGGTGCAACTGCATTTATTTTGCAGCAGATTTTAGAAAAGCAAAAGGCATTCAGATATTTAGATTCGGATCCATTAACTATTTCTGCCGAAAATCACCGTCCGCCTTATGGAAGTGATGGCGATTATTTCAGCAAACCAAGTGTTGATGATATAGTTGAAAAGATTTACGCCTTATTTTCAGAAACAAATCCTGCGAAATTTCCGAAGATTTAATCAATACAATTTACTTTGTCAAAGTTTAAAATTTTTGACAAAGTTTTTAGACAATCAACCCTTTCAGCTTTTAAAAGGCTGAAAGGGTTTTTTAATCAGCATAAAATTAAAATGAATATTTAATTAGATATCAATAGGAGCGGGCTTTAGCCCGCTCTCTTTATTTACAAAATGAACTGGCTTTAGCCAAACTTAGTTTCCAATTTAATTATCGGAGTAAATAAATCTAATCATTAAAATAAACTTTCATTATTTATTGAAAGTTCAGTAATATTTATTATATTTGTTAAAGAAATTTAAATCAATCAGAATGAAACTCGCTGAAGCCAAAGAACAATACATTCAAACCTGGGGAACTTTCGCCACCAATTGGGGAATCAATCGAACAATGGCACAAGTTCACGCTTTATTGTTAGCAAGTGGAAAAGCACTTTCAACAGACGAAGTGATGGAGGAATTACAGATTTCCCGCGGTAATGCAAATACCAATCTTCGCGCTTTAATGGATTGGGGAATTGTAAAGAAAGAATTGGTTAGAGGAGAACGAAAAGAATATTTCTCCGCAGATAAAGACGTTTGGTTTCTCTTTAAACAAATTACCAAAGAGCGCAGAAAAAGAGAAATAGAACCTATTATCGAATTTTTAGATGGATTAAAAGAAATTGAAGATAACGATTCCGAAGAAGCCAAAGAATTTATTAAACTGATGAATGATTTCGGGAACGTTACCAGTAAAATTAATAATATAATGGATCTGGCGATCAAAAGCGATGAACACTGGCTCGTCGGCAAGATCACCAATCTTTTAAAATAATAAGCTCCTCTCCTTTGGAGAGGTTAGGGTAAGGATTAGGAAGAAATTCCTTTTTTATTTCCCTCTTAGTTTCATTAATTACTGAAAGTACAAAAATTAAAATAAAATGAAAAATATTATTTTTAACTGGTTCTTCCATTTTATCTTCAAAAATGCCAAAAGAACAAAATCTGATTTTTTACCATTTTAGAATTACAAATCATGAAAAATCTTACAAACCACAGTTTACTTTACGACAAAGATTGTCCGATGTGCAACGTTTATTCCAGCGCGTTCATCAAGTCTGGAATGTTGGAAAAAGACGGTCGGGAAAATTTCTCAGAAATGTCAGAAAAAAACAAATTGATCATTGATTACGAGCGGGCTAAAAATGAAATTGCGCTAGTCAATCATAATAACAATACAGTTGCTTACGGTTTAGACAGTTTGCTTCTCATCATCGGAAATTCATTTCCAATAATGGAGAAGATTGGACGCTTAACACCGGTTTATTGGTTTTTTAAAAAATTCTATTCCGTTGTTTCATACAACCGGAAAGTGATCGTTCCATCCTCCAAAATTATCACTGAGAAATCCTGCGTTCCGACTTTCAATTTAAAATACAGAATTTTTTATGTGTTTTTTGTAACGCTGGTTTCATCTTTTATTATTGGAAAATATTTAAGTCAAAGTTTTTCCGGAAATCTAATAACTGAAAAAGTATTTTTATTTATCGCGGCTTTAATTTGTTGGCAAACGCTATTTACAAGAAATTTTAGAAAAGAAAAATACTTTGAATATATCGGAAATTTAGCATCCGTAATTCTAATAGCAGCACTTTTTACAATTCCGGTTTTATTTTTTAATGTCAGTATTGGAACGACTTACTACTTTTTGACTTTCCTTATTTTCTTTATCTTTTTTGAACATTTAAGACGGTCAAA
Source organism: Chryseobacterium sp. UYP7 (assembly GCF_056279225.1). NCBI lineage: Bacteria > Pseudomonadati > Bacteroidota > Flavobacteriia > Flavobacteriales > Weeksellaceae > Chryseobacterium > Chryseobacterium sp. UYP7. The sequence continues at coordinate 53,504 of NZ_JBWBQW010000003.1, read as the reverse complement.
ATTATTAAAGGTTGGATATCTGCCAAGTATTTCTCTCCTGTTATTTTCTATATTTTCTATCTTACTCTATTATTTCCTATTTATTTAATTCCACAATCGTATGAAATTTTTATCTGCCGAATGGCGAAAATTAGCGATATTTAATTACGAAGTTGATCCAAAAATTTTAGAAAATTATTTACCGAAAGGTGTAGAACTTGATTTTTGGAAAGAGAAATGTTACGTCAGCATTGTCGGATTTATGTTTTTAAAAACAAAGTTGTTAGGAATTCCGATTCCTTTTCACCGAAATTTTGAAGAAGTTAATCTGAGATTTTATGTTAAGAAATTTGAAAACAACGAGTGGAAAAGAGGCGTAGTATTTATTCAGGAAATTGTTCCAAAGATCGCCTTAGAATTGGTTGCGAATATCTTTTACAATGAACATTATAAAACCTTACCCATGAAACATTCGACTGAAGAAGCAGGTGGCAAAATGAAAATTTCTTACAGCTGGAAAACAAATGGCTGGAATGAAGTTCAAATTGAAGCGGAAAATTTACCACAACCTTTAGTTGAAGGATCAGAATTTGATTTCATCACGGAACATTATTTTGGATACACAAAAAATAAAAATAGCACCACCGAATATGAAGTTCAGCATCCAAAATGGGATTTTTATAAAGTGACGGATTATAAAGTTGATCTGGATTTCAAAGAAAATTATGGCGATGATTTCGAATTTTTGAATCATCGTAAACCAAATTCTGTAATGCTTGCCGAAGGTTCTCAGGTTACGGTGAAAACCAAGAGTTTTTTAAAATGAAAAGATAAGAACTCCGACTGTTAAAAACCGTATCAATCCTCCACTAAAAAAAACAAAGTCATGAAAAATCCAGTCTACTTCTCCGCTCAAAAAACCGCTTGGCTCTATTTAAATCTGGCCTTCTGTCTCTTTATTAGTTTTGCTGCCCTCAATAAAAGTGCGATCCTCATTTCCGTCATTATAAGTGTATTAACGGTTTCACTCGGACATTCCATTGGTCTTCATCGTGGGATTATTCACCAGGCTTATTCTACGAGTAAAGGATTTCGAAACTTTCTTTTGATGCTTTTTATTTTCACCGGTATGGGAAGTCCTTTGACTTGGATAAAGCTTCATTACACACGAGATTTTTGGCAAAACAAAAGCAGTTGTCATCCTTATCTGGGCTACCAACACAGCATTTGGAAAGACTTCATTTGGTATTTGCATTATTCCTTTACCGTTGATCAAAAAGATCTTGAAGAGTATGGTTTTCCCAAAGAATTTTATAAAGATCATTTTCTGAAATTCTTGCACAAAACTTGGTATTTGTTCAGCATCATTCCCGCAATTTTGGTATGGTGGTTTTGGGGATTTCAAGAATTTCTGATTATTTTTCCCATTCGTATTTCTATTAATTTATTGATGCATTGGTTTATCGGCTACATTTCACACACGCATGGTTATCGAAAGTATATCATTGCAAACGCTAATGAAAGTGGTTACAATCATTGGATTTTAGGCGTAATTTCGTTCGGCGAAGGATTTCACAATAATCATCATGCTTTTCCATCTTCCTCAAGATTCGGAGTTCGCTGGTTTGAATTTGATCTGAGTTGGCAGTTCATCAAGATTTTAAAATTCTCAAAATTGATCTGGAACGTAAAATGCGCAAATCATGAAACCTTAAAACCAACCGCCATCGAATTAGAAAAAATGGAATGGAATTGAAAATTTTAAATGAAATAGTACAGTAAATTAGTTGGGTAGTTTAATAAATATAGCACATTATAAAAACTGATTAACACTATTTAAAAAACACTTTCATGGTATTAAAAATTCTTAAAATCGAGGTTGCTTCACAATTCCTGTTGTCGATAACGGCCTTACTATTCTACCTTTATGTAATTTTACTAACTGATGAACATAAAATTGAAATAATTTATTTGGGTCTTCTTTTCTTAACTGGAGTTTTTAATCTCATTGGTTTAGTCATCCGATTATTTTTAGTCAGAAATTACTTGAATCTCATCTATCTTTTCGGAGTGCTGTCCTTTTTCATTTTCAGTTTTGCCCTCTACTTTTTTTTAGATTACGATTTTGAAAGAGATGTCGATGGTATCATGATCTATTTGTTTGTTTTTGGATTTCTTTTTAATATCTATTATCTCTTTTATGGTTATCTGCTGATTAAAAACTGGCAATCAAAACCGTTAGAAAATTAATCATAAAATTTCCGTAAATTCGCATCAAATTTTTAAATAATGAACTACGATATTATTGTCATCGGAAGTGGTCCCGGTGGATATGTTACGGCAATCAGAGCCGCACAATTAGGTTTTAAAACTGCCATTATTGAAAAAGAAAGCTTAGGCGGAATTTGCTTGAACTGGGGTTGTATTCCTACAAAAGCATTGTTAAAATCTGCACACGTTTTTAAATATTTACAACAAGCCGAACAGTATGGTTTAAACAAAGTAGAAAATCCAGGATTCGATTTTACGAAAGTGATCCAGAGAAGTAGAGGAGTTGCCAGCAAAATGAGTGGTGGAATCGCTTTCCTGATGAAGAAAAATAAGATCGACGTCATTATGGGAACTGCAACCATCCAAAAAGGAAAGAAAGTTTCTGTAACCGACAAAGACGGAAAAGCAACTGAATATTCAGGGGAACATATCATTATCGCAACTGGAGCTCGTTCCAGAGAATTGCCAAATATTCCTCAAGATGGAAAAAAAATAATCGGATACCGTCAAGCGATGGTTCTTCCGGAGCAACCAAAATCAATGATCGTTGTTGGTTCAGGTGCGATCGGAATTGAGTTCGCTGATTTCTATAACACGATGGGAACGAAAGTTACCGTTGTAGAGTTTATGCCAAATATTCTTCCTGTTGAAGATGAAGATACTTCAAAACACGTTGAGAAATCTTTGAGAAAATCAGGGATTGAAATCATGACCAACGCTTCCGTAGAATCTGTTGATACTTCTGGAAACGGCGTAAAAGCAACCGTGAAAACGGCAACTGGAAACATTACTTTAGAAGCAGATATTTTACTTTCGGCCGTTGGAATCGCTTCCAATATTGAAGGTCAAGGTTTTGAAGAAGTTGGAATTCAGACTGATAAAGGAAAAGTTTTGGTGAACGAATGGTACGAAACTTCTGTTCCGGGCTATTATGCAATTGGTGATATTTTGGCGACACAGGCTTTGGCGCACGTTGCTTCCGCAGAAGGAATTACCTGTGTTGAAAAAATCAAAGGACTTCACGTAGAAAAAATTGATTACGGAAATATTCCAGGTTGTACGTATGCTCATCCAGAAGTGGCGTCTGTTGGTTTAACCGAGAAGCAAGCGAAGGAAAAAGGCTACGAATTGAAAGTAGGTAAGTTCCCGTTCTCAGCTTCCGGAAAAGCTACGGCAAACGGTGATACCGATGGTTTCATCAAAGTGATTTTCGATGCCAAATACGGTGAATGGCTAGGTTGTCACATGGTAGGAGACGGCGTTACCGATATGATTGCAGAAGCAGTTGTCGCGCGTAAATTAGAAACAACAGGTCACGAAGTTTTAAAATCAATTCACCCGCATCCAACCATCTCCGAAGCAGTGATGGAAGCTGTTGCCGCCGCTTATGGCGAGGTGATTCACATCTAAAATATTCAAAATATTGATATACAAAACTCCAGTGATTTGCTGGAGTTTTTTTTATTTAATAGCTTCTGTACTAGTTGTTATGATTTTTATTTGGGCAGCTATTTCCGTCTTCCACTCCCGCTTTTTTGTTCCACTGCGTTGCACAAAAAGAGCTCCGTTCAAGCCGGGCTGCAGAGTTGGTGTTTTCACAAGCCTATTTATAATTTAAAGAACTTATGTATATTTGAGAGTTATCTACAATTTAACAAAAGCATATATGAATAAAAATATTATCAAAGAATGGTTAAAAATTTCGATTTTAATTTTTTTCATTGCAGTAATTTTTAAATATATCCAAAATGTAAATATTTATTCTGTACCATGGTTCGCAATATTTATTTTTTTTGGTTATAAAATTTATAAAAAACACATTTATGATACATCTATCATATTGTTTGTTTTGCTTCCTCAATTTTTCTTAGGGATTATATTCGTCTTAATTCTCGATAGCCATTCTACTAAAACTTTCCCTTTCAATCCGCATTATTACGGAGTTAACATTTTTACTGAAAAAGGCGATGATGATTATGGAAACGCAGTTGGGACAGCAGAATATTTAGATTTGAATGTTATAAATGATATTGATCATAATGCAATAAATTCTGATAAATCGTATGGAATTGAATATTTTATTTTTTGGCAATCAGGAATAGCAAATGGTTACACGGCGAATAATATCAAATATTTTGATAAAAATAAAAATGCTTTAAATCTAATTTCGAATTTTTTATCCATAGGCATTATTTCATTTTTTGAATCTATTTTGTTATCAATTAAATATTTCTTAGTTGGAATGGTGGCATTTATTGTATTCAATATTTCTTATAAAATTATAAATAAGAAGAAATTAATAAGTGTTTTTAAACCATGTACCATAGATGAAAGAGAAAAAATTAAATGAATCAAAAATGATAGTTGATAAAAAGACATTTTTTTAATCGGCTGAATTAATTAATTTAATGAGGCTATTTGGAATTTTCTTATTAGACGCAACTGCGAAATTGTGCAAGTATATTGTAACATTAAAAATTTAACCAATTGATGATCAAATTTTTAAATTATTTTCTAACTTACAAAAATTATAGAGTAATTGTACCAATTATCTATTTGGTGATTTTTATTATAATTTTTTGTAATTGGACAGTGATAAGTAATGAATGGATGAAATTAGTTCATGAAATTCTGATCCTTGGAGGTGTAAAATCTATCATATTATTAGTGTACTTTATTTTAATAACAATTAGTTTATGTACTTATATAATATTTATTCCTTTGATAGAAATTGATAAAAAATATGACAGTAATGATAGAGTTAAAATATTTGAACCTAGTAAGGCTACAATAATCGGATTTTTAGAGGGAGCAAGTGCAGTCATTTTATTACCATTATTTACAATTCTTTTCATAGGCTTATTTTTTATTTTAGAAGTACTAATAAAAATTTATGCAGGTATTGTTGCAATATTATTCTTCACATTATTTCCTCTATTAATAATTTACATAATTATAAAAAAAATAATTTTAATTTTTAAAAAGTAGAAAAAGGCTGATGAAAAAAATATATAAACTAATTTGTTTGAAGTTCTGCGCTGCGCAAAGTCTCCGACTTTGAGCAAACTTTAAAACAAATCAGATTCACCAACACTTTGTCCTCCAATATTTTAACATCAAAAACAAAAATCTAAAATCAACATTCTCTACATTTGTATAAACTAAAAACACAATACCATGAGATTTTTCGATTTTCATTGCCACCCGATTTTTAAACAATTATTCAGCGATTCACTCAATATTGATTTTCTAATTTATAAAAGCGACCTCAAAAATAAAATTCAAATATATGCCCCAATTTGATAAAATATTTTTCCTAATAATTTTCCTGTTTGTCCATAGCGTTTTCGCTCAATCAACCACCAATAAAATTGATTCTCTAATGAAATTCTATAGTCATAATGGAACTTTTAACGGTAATGTACTGATAGCAAAAAATAATAAAATTATTTATGACAAGTCTTTTGGATTTACGGATGAAACTAAAACGAAAAAATTGACTTGTGATTACCGTTTTAATATTTGCTCCATTACAAAGGAATTCAGCGCTGTCGCACTATTGCAATTAAAGGAGCAAGGCAAACTGAATTTAGAAGACAAAGTTTCCAAATTTTTACCGGAATTATCAATCTGGGCAAATGAAGTTTCAATCAGCCATTTATTAAATTATACCAGCGGAATTCCTAAGGTGAACTGGAAGAAAGTTAAGACTGATGAAGACCTTTTTAATGGTTTATTGCAAATAGATTCGCTTGATTTTAAACCAGGTACAATATACGATTATAACAATAATAATATTTTTTTGAGACAGTTTATTGTCAGCCGAATTACAGGAATACCTTTTAAAACTTATGCAGAAAAATCGATCTTTAAACCTTGTAAAATGTACGCATCGGTTTTAACGCCTTTCACCAATGAGAAAATGATTGCTAAGGGATTTAACAATAATTTGATTAAAGACAAACCAGATTTACCCTTTACGGGCGGAACTTATCTAACCGCAAACGATTTATTGAAATGGGCGAAATGCCTTCATTCCGGAGAATTAATAAATAAGAAATCGTTGTTTAAAATTGGTCAGCACTTTAATCAGGAAGAAACGCAATCTGCGTTAGGTAATGCGAAATATAAAAACGGAACTTTGTTTGAGCACGATCATCATGGAAGAGCAGGAAGTTATGAGGCACTTTTAGTTTCAGATATCGATAGAAAGTTGACCATCATATTATTGACTAATAACTATAACGGAAAAGTTTCCGAAATTTCAACTGCAATTAGTACAATATTAAAGAACTCAAAATAACCAGTCAGCTTCAACAAGCAATAGCGGAATGACAGCACAGACTCACGATTCCAGTCTGAAAAAAATCTTCCAAAAACAAGAAAACGACTGGAATAAAAATATAAAAGCATTTTCAAATACTTTCAGTGATGATGCAACTTTGATTAATTTTCCGCTGTCCGTCATACCAAAACGATTCAAAACAGAAACAAAAATACATATAAAAATGAAAAGAATTACAGTTTTCTGCGGCTCAAGTATGGGAACAGAAGATAGCTACAAAATACAGGCAACGCTACTTGGAAAGACATTAGCAAAACAGAATATTGACTTAGTTTACGGTGGGGCCAATGTTGGACTTATGGGTGCTGTTGCAGACGGGTCTTTAAGCGAAGGCGGAAAAGTAATTGGCGTACTTCCTACTTTTTTAAAATCTAAGGAAGTCGCTCATGATGGTTTAACAGAATTAATTTTGGTTGAAAGTATGCACGAGAGAAAAACTAAAATGAACGATTTATGTGACGGAGTTATCGCAATGCCCGGAGGATTCGGGACACTCGAAGAGTTTTTTGAAATGCTAACATGGGCTCAGCTTGGACTTCATAAAAAACCAGTTGCAATTTTAAACATTGACGGATTTTATGACGCTTTAATGGTTTTGGTGCAAACAATGGTAGAAAAAGGTTTTTTGAAAGAAGTAAATCAAGAAATGATTTTAGTAAGCGACAACATTGAAGAGTTGCTGCACAAAATGAAAAATTATGAAGCTCCAAAGGTTGGAAAATGGATCAATAAAGAAACGGTTTAACAAAGAAGTACGAGCGCACAACATTAGCAGCGCAAAGTCTTGACTTGAGCTATTACAAGCAAAACCACAATTTAATTTGTGGTTTTTTATTTTTGAAATTTTTTTAATTAATTAATTGATTGGTTTGTAATAACCATACAAACATTCCACATCACTTTATTTTTAGCTAACTTTTAGTAATGAAAAAATTTAAACTCGGTCTCGTTCTTTCTGGTGGTGGGGTTAGAGGAGTTGCACACGCAGGAGTCTTGAAATTTCTGAGCGAAAAAAAAATCCGTCCAGATATTTTCGCTTGTTGTAGCGCGGGTTCAATTGTGAGTTCGCTCCACGCCATTGGAAAAACTCCTCTTGAAATTTTGAATTTTTCAAATCAATTTACTTTTTTAACTGGCATCATTTTACTTTTAACAACCCTGGTTTTATTTCTTCAATGGTTTTTGCGGAATATCTTAATCCGATTTTTGGACCAATGAGAGTCGGTGCACTCCATGTTGATCTAAAAATAATTTCGACCGAATTGGTCTCAGGAAAACAGAAAATTTTTGATAAAAAAGATAAGGTCTTCGATCCTGTGATTGCTTCATGTTCAATTCCTGGAATTACCGTTCCGAATATTGTTGGTGGTGAAATATTTAGTGATGGTGGCGTTCTTAATAATTATCCGGCAGATATTATTCATCAGGATTGCAAAAAATTAATTGGCGTTTCAGTTTCTCTACTTCAAGATGTGACCTTTAATGATCTGAATTCTTTAAAATCAGTTACTATGAGAGCGTTTGAACTACTTTCTCACCGAACGGATCCGTAAATTTTCTTACTGCGACTGGTTGATTACTTCCAACAACTAGCTAATTATGGAACCTTCGAAAGAAATCCGCAACATTAGAAGAAATTTTCGAGATCGGTTATCAAGCTGCAAAAACATCTTATGATGACAGCGTTTTTAAAATAAAGCCTTAAAAAATATTTATAAATTGGAATTGTTCAAACTGATAATTTCAACTAAACAACTGATTTTACTGCATTAAAAAGAGTATATCTTTATTTGCTGAAGAGTTGTAATATAATAAGATGCAAAGATTAGCATTTTAAAAAAGCAAAAATTCATCAAAGTATAATGTTCGTTTCTTACTTTTGACTAATTATTAAAAATGGAAAAATATGATCTTGGTTTAGTGCTTTCCGGTGGTGGAACAAAAGGTGTGGCTCACGCTGGAGTTCTCAAATTTTTTGCGGAGAAAAATATTCAGCCGGATATTTTGGCGTGTTGCAGTGCAGGTTCAATTGTAGGCGCACTGCATGGAATTGGAAAATCTGGAGATGAAATTCTGGATTTTTTTAAGTCCGTTTATTTTTTTAACTGGCGGCATTTTACCTTCAATAAACCTGGATTGGTTTCCTCTCTTATTTTTTCGAATTACTTAAGTCCGATCTTCCACGATATGACTTTGGGAGAACTGGATGTTGATCTAAAGATCATTGCCACAGAATTAGTCTCTGGCGAACAGCGAATTTTTCAACCTCAGGATAAAATCGTTGATGCCATTATTGCTTCCTGTTCGATTCCAGGAATTACAGTTCCGTACATTGTGGGCAACGAAATGTTTAGCGACGGCGGCGTTTTGAATAATTTTCCTGCAGATATCATTTATCAGGATTGTAAAAAACTAATAGGAATTTACGTTTCACCACCGCAAGAGGTAGAAATCGCCGATCTGCAAACCATTAAAGCCATCACGACAAGAGCCTACGAATTGATGTCGCACCGAACAGAAATCCATAAATTTTCTTATTGTGACTGGATTATCACGTCTAAAAAATTAGCGAATTACGGAACATTTGAGAGAAAAGCCAGCCGACTTGAAGAGATCTTCGACATCGGTTATCAGGCTGCAAAAGATTCTTATGAAAGTTTTAGCCTTTAAAAAAGATATTTCCAATACACCAAAATTCCCACACAAACTGCGGCAAAAGACATTAAAACTACGGCTCCTGCAGCGATATCTTTAATGACCTTAATGCGTTCATCAAATTCAGGTTGTACAACATCACAGACTTTTTCTGCGGCCGTGTTCAGGATCTCTAAACTTAAAACCGCAAAACAAACGATCAATATCAAAGCAGTGTCAGTCGCATTGAGCTTTAAAAATACGATCAGGAAAATATTCAGGAGCAAACCAAAAAGTTCTAACTGAAAATTCCTTTCTGATTTTACCATCCAGAAAACCCCGTGAATTGAATTTAAAAAACTTTTGTAAAAAGGAGGTTTGCGCATTACCAGTTTTTGTCGATCATGTAAATCAATTGTCCCATTGCAACGGAACCTAAAAGCAATTCGCGGTGATTTACTTTATCAAAAGTATCTTCATCGGAATGGTGAATCTCAAAATAACGCTGTGAATCCGGGACTAATTCGGCGAGAGGAACGCCAGCTTCCTGCATCGGTTCGATATCGGTTCCGGCGTATTGCAAGTCAAAAGTATGAATTCCATAAGGCACGAAAAGTTCTTTCCAGGATTGAATTTGTTTCCGTTTTTCAGGACTCATGACCAAAGCAATTCCGCGCGGCGTAAAACCACCACCATCAGTTTCGATGGCGAACAGATGTTTTTCGTTATTTTTTTTGATGTTTTCCGCGTATTGATCTCCGCCTTTTACCCCATTTTCTTCATTTGCAAAACAAACTACGCGAATCGTATGGTTATTTTTTAAACCCATATTTTTGAAAGCCCGAAGAACTTCAATACTTTGAACAATTCCGGCACCATCATCTTGCGCACCTTCACCAACATCCCAGGAATCTAAATGTCCACCAACAACGATGACGCTTTTATCTTTATTTCCAGTGATTTCACCAATAACAGAGTGGGAGAGTTTCTCCCCTTTCATTGCACAATTTGAATTTAATTTCGCAATTACTTTTTGAGTCTTTAAAGTTTTTTCTAATTCATCGGCGCTTTTTGGACCGATCGCAACAGCAGCGATCTTGAATGTATCGTCAGCGTCATATTTCATCATTCCTGTGTGTGGAACATCATCAAAGGCGGAAGAAAGCGAACGGATGATTACTGCTTTTGCACCACGTTTTCCAGCCCACGAAGCTGCACTTCTTCTGTATTTTCCCGCGTCGCCATAAGCTTGTCCGGTATTAATAAACTTTTGATTGAAAGCATAATTAAAGAAAACAATTTTCCCTTTAATGGCCGCATCCGGAAGTTTATCGAATTCTTCCTTATTTTTAACGAAAACAATTTCTGCTTCTACATCTTTTCCTTTTGTTCCTTCAGAATTTCCGAGAGAAAGCATTCTCAAAGTTTTCCATTTTCCACTTTTTTCTTTGATTTGGAGAGATTCTTTTCCGCGTTCCCAAACCGGAACCATCACGTCTTCTTTCCAGACTTTATCTGCTCCGGCTTCTTTTAGTTTTAAAACTGCCCAATCGGTGGCTTTTTCGTACGCAGCGGAACCGCTTAAACGATGTCCAATATTTTGAGTCAGATCGCGCAGATTTTCATACGCCGTTCCATTCACTAAAATTTCGTCGGCAATTTTTCTGAACTGTATTGAATCCTGTTTGTTTTGGGAAAATAAAATTCCGCCCAAAAAGAGCGGAAGTATTTTTATTAAATTGTATTTCATGACTTGAATTAAGATTGATAGATCCAAATTTAAGAAAATTTATCTAAAGACGAAATAAGTCCTAAATATCTATCACCGAAAATTTGTCATCCAAAAATTTTACTGTTTCATATCAAACATCACCAATGCTGTGACCAGTTTAGGCTCAATATAGGTACATTTCGGTGGCATTACAACTTTGTGATCCGAGACTTTAAGCAGATCATTAAAACTGACAGGATAAATTCCAAATCCGACTTTGAAATCACCGGAATCTACTTTCTCTTTCATCTTTTTTATGCCTTCAACTGAAGAATCTCCTTTAATGTAGGTAATCTTGTCGGTAGTTTTTGGATTTTGAATTCCAAGAATATCTTTAATAACAAATTCTTCTAAAAGGAAATGGTCCAGATCATTAAGATCGCCCTGCTGTTTTCTCACATCATGTTTTACGTGGAGGGAATAAAACTTTCCACCCAGATACATTGAAATGTGAAATTTCTGAGATGGATAATAGGGAGTTTCTCCTTTGTCGTGAAGCAGGAAATTTTCTTCGATCCTGGCCAGAAACTGCTCTTCCGAAAGTCCGTTTAAATCCTGTAAAAGTCTGTTATAATCGTGAATTTTAATTGATTGATTAGATACAATAAAACTGAATACATAGTTATAATATTCTGTTCCGTTGTGTTTCTTATTTTTTTCCTGAAGATGCTGTGCGTTCAATGCGGTAGAACCAATTCTATGATGACCATCGGCAATATAAAAGGAATCGATCTGTTCCAGAACATCTTTAAACTGCTTCATCTTTAATCTATTGTCGATTTGCCAAACCTTATGTCGGGTGCCGTTATCGTCTAAATAATTAAGAATAGGAACGTTTTTTTCTTCATGATTCATCAGCAATTCCACTTTTGGATTTGCGATATAAGTTAGAAGAACCGGTTCTGCCTGAATATTCACCTTCTCCAGATAATAAGCCAGTTTTTCTTTTTTATGAGTCAGCGTTGATTCATGCTTTTTAATTTTTCCATTACGAAAATCATCAACACTTACCAAGCCTAAAAGACCGCGGTAAGTTGATTTATTCGGTAAAAACTGCTCATACAAATAATAGGAAGATGAATCCTGAACCAGGATCTTATCATCTAAAAGTTCCTCAAAATTGGTCCTTATTTTCCTCAGGTTACGGTCGATATCTTTAGATTTACTAACCACATAGGGTTTTATCATCTGGACGTACGACGATTCCAACTGGGATTTTTTATTGATCTCTTCCTGAGAGAAATTATCTAGGGGATGGGTTGGGAATATATCGACAAAGTCTTCACTCGGCCGAACTCCCCGAAAAGGTTTGAAAATAGGCATGTATATCTATATATTCTTTTTAATATCAATAATTTGCAGTGCAAGTTCCGTTCCGATTTTTTCTTGCGCATCTAAAGTATTTCCGCCTAAATGCGGAGAAAGCGAAAGATTTGGATTCATCAGCAATGGCAATTCCGGAGCTGGTTCGTTTTCAAAAACATCTAAAGCGGCACCTGCGATTTTACCGGATTCTATATGTTGTAGGAGACTTACTTCATTTAAAACACCGCCTCTTGCAGTATTTACAATGAAAATGCCGTCTTTCATTTTTTCGAATTGCGGCGTATCGAGAATATATTCTGTAGTTTTTGGCGTATTAATGCTGAGGAATTCTACGTCTTTCAAAAATTCATCCCAGTCATTCGTAGATGAAATTTCAAACTGAACTTCCTGGCCGTCGAAAAACTGCAAGGCTATTTTTTCTGTGCGTGGTTTTCTGGTCAGAACTTTCACTTTCATTCCTAAAGAAATTCCGATTTTCACGACTTCCTTTCCAATTCCACCAAAGCCGATCACGCCCAAAGTTTTGCCTTCCAGCTCAACTGCCTTTGAGAACGATTTTTTCATGGCAGAGAAGTGCGTATCACCTTCTAGTGGCATTAAACGGTTGGATTCGTGTAGGAATCTTGCCAAAGATAAAAAGTGTGCAAAAACCATTTCCGCAACTGATCTGGAAGAAGCATTTGGCGTGTTGATGACGTACAGACCTTTTTCAATGGCGTATTCAACATCAATATTGTCCATTCCAACACCGCCACGACCAATAATTTTTAAACTTGGACAAGCGTTAATTAGATCTTCTCTTACTTTGGTTGCACTTCTTACCAAAAGAACGTCGATCTGATTTTCATTAATGAAATTGATCAACTGCTCCTGAGAAACTTTGGCATCTATAAATTCAATACCTGCCTCTATTAAAGCATTTTTTCCTGATTCTGAAATTCCGTCGTTCGCTAAAACTTTCATATTTTACAATTTAATATTTCAAAAAAATTAATTTGAAAATTTTATTTAATATTTTTCATTACGTCCACTAAAACCTGTACACTTTCGATGGTTAAAGCGTTGTACATGCTTGCTCTGTAACCGCCAATGCTTCTGTGTCCATTCAATCCATTAATTCCCGCAGCTTTCCAGGCAGCATCGAATTCTTCTTTTTTGGAATCATCTGATAATTTGAAACACGCGTTCATTAGTGACCGATCTTCTTTTTCACAGAACGTTTCGAACAAAGGATTGCGATCGATTTCCTCGTACAATAATTTTGCTTTGGCTTCATTTCTAATTTCTGCAGCTTCGATTCCACCGTTATTTTCTAAATGCTGTAGAGTCAACATTGAGGCATAAACTGGGAAAACGGGTGGTGTATTATACATCGATTCTTTCGCGATGTGCAACGAATAATCCAGCATTGAAGGAATATCTCGTCCTGTATTTCCTAGGATTTCTTTTTTAATAACGACTAAAGTTGTTCCTGCAGGACCCATGTTTTTCTGAGCTCCGGCGTAAATGAGATCAAATTTTGAAAAATCAATCACACGGGAAAAAATATCTGAACTCATGTCGCAAACCATCAACGTATCAACCTCTGGAAAAGTTCTCATCTGCGTTCCATAAATGGTATTGTTAGAAGTACAGTGGAAATAATCATATTCACTCCCAACTTTATAATCCTTCGGAATAAAAGAGTAATTTTTATCTTTCGAAGAACCAACAACATCAACCGTTCCTAGTTTTTTAGCTTCTTTAATGGCTCCAGCAGACCAAACTCCGGTGTCTAAATAAGCGGCTTTTCCATTCTCAGATTTCATTAAATTGAAAGGAACCATTGCAAATTCTAAACTTGCGCCACCTCCTAAATAAAGCACTTCATAATCATCATTAAGTTTCATGAGTCTTTTAACGATCGCTCTAGCTTCGTCCATCACGGCTACGAAATCTTTGCTTCTATGAGAAATCTCCAGAAGAGAAAGTCCGCTGCCATTGAAATCTAAGATTGCTTCTGCAGATTTTTGAAAAACTTCTTGCGGTAAAATACAAGGTCCAGCGCTGAAATTGTGTTTTTTGCTCATTGTTTTAATTTTACAAGATTTCGCTCCCGGCGATTTCTATTAATGAATTATTAAATTTATTTGATAGGATTTTTATAAAAAAAAACGCCCACAATACGTGAGCGTAATTTTTATTCACCGTGTAAAAAGGCTTTTTTCTCGAGTAAACTTTCTTCGGATTCTACATGATCCTCGTCTGGTATGCAGCAATCTACGGGGCAAACTGCGGCACATTGTGGTTCCTCATGGAAACCCATACATTCTGTACATTTATCGGTTACAATAAAATATACATCGTCACTTACCGGTTCTTGGGGCGCATCTGCATCTACCGTTAACCCTGATTTCATAACGACTTTTCCTTTCAGCGCAGTACCATCGGAAGCTTTCCAATCTACAGCGCCTTCATAAATCGCATTATTCGGGCATTCTGGTTCACAAGCACCACAATTTATACATTCGTCTGTTATTCTGATAGCCATTGCTACTTTATTTTTTAAATTTGCACAAAATTACTAAAATTCCACCAATTTTCCATAGAATGAATACAGAAAAGCAAATTTCCGGACTTTGTAGATTAAGTTCTTATATCAAGAAATTTTTAGAGACAAAAACTGAAAATTTTAATGAAACTGATGAGGAATTCTCTGCATTATTACGAAAATCAGAAAATGAAAATTCTTGGTTCACACAAGATAGTCAAAGATTCGCTCTAAAACAATGGGCTGATCTGTTAACAGAAGATCATCTGGAAAAGTGGCTTTCAAAATATCGACCGTCCACAATTTCAAAAAAAGTAGGATTGATCCTGGCCGGTAATATCCCAATGGTGGGCTTTCATGATGTGATCTCTGTGATTTTGAGCAATCATATTGCGCTCATTAAATTATCTTCTAAAGACAAAACACTTTTGCCTTTTCTCCTTAAAAAATGGAATGAGTTTTCCGACGGAAACATTCAGTACGAATTTGTTGAAAGACTTCAGGATTTTGATGCCGTAATTGCGACCGGCAGTAATAATACCGCGCGATATTTAGAATATTATTTTAAAGATAACCTCAGTATCATTCGGAAGAACAGAACTTCTGTCGCTGTTTTAAAAGGAGATGAAACTCAGGCAGAACTGCAGCTTTTGGCAGAAGATATTTTTAGATATTATGGATTAGGCTGCAGAAATGTAACCCGCCTCTTTATTCCGGAAGATTTTAAAATTGATGGCTTGTTTGAGAATTTTTTAAATTTTAAAGACATTATTAATCACAACAAATATGCTAATAATTACGAATATAACCGTGCGATCTATCTGCTGAATCTGGAGAAATTTTGGGACAATAATTTTGTGATGTTGAAGGAAGATGAAGCCTTATTTTCGCCTTTATCAGTGATCAATTTTACACGATATTCAAATATTGAGGAAGTGAAAAATTTCATCAATGAAAATGAAGAGAACATTCAGGCAATCGTCGCTAAACCCGAATTGGGACTTGATTCTATTGCTTTAGGAGAAGCACAGAACCCTGATCTTGGAACCTATGCTGATCATGTAGACACGATGAAGTTTTTGGAGGTGATTTAAATCAAAATTTAAAACCTGGAATTTTTCGGATTCAAAAAAGTTTTAAAAACCATAACATGTTCACCGAATGCGCCTTCAATTCTGTCCGTAATATTAATCAATTCGATTTCAACAAAATCCTGACGCTTTTCGTCATTGTCAAAAATTAATAAAAGATTGGTGTTTTTTCCTTCGTTGATCATGTCACTTTCGACTTCCGAAAGCATATACTTTTCGACATCGATCAGGTTCTCTACCATTTCGAAAAGGTCTTTTTCCATATATTTCTGCCAGGCGTTGCTAACGGTCTCGGTCGTATGAAAGGTAAGGCTTAAAACGCTCATTATTTTTAACTTTTTTTATGATTTTGGTGCTAATTTGAGGGGCAAAAATCGGTAAATTTTTCGTAAATTAGCACGTTATTAAAATCAGAAATTTAGGAATTGTCAGGCGTGGGTATAACTGCTTGATTTTCATTTTATTAAAAAAGATATATGCATACAGAAGGAGAAAGGTTAATTCCTATCAACATTGTTGATGAAATGAAATCCTCTTATATCGATTATTCGATGTCGGTAATTGTTTCCAGAGCGTTACCCGATGTAAGAGATGGCTTAAAGCCGGTTCACAGGCGAGTTCTTTACGGAATGTATGGACTCAACGTTTTTTCAAACAGAAAACATTTAAAATCAGCCAGAATTGTTGGGGATGTTCTTGGTAAATATCACCCACACGGTGATACTTCTGTGTACGACGCAATGGTGAGAATGGCGCAACCCTGGAGTCTGCGTTATCCACAAGTTGATGGGCAGGGTAACTTTGGGTCTATGGATGGTGATCCGCCGGCTGCAATGCGTTATACGGAAGCAAGATTGAAGAAAATCTCCGACGAAATTTTAGCAGATCTTGATAAAGATACCGTAGACTTTCAAAATAACTTTGATGATTCCATGACGGAGCCGACCGTAATGCCCACGAAAATCCCGAACCTTTTGGTGAATGGAACTTCGGGTATTGCAGTAGGAATGGCGACAAATATGGCGCCTCATAACTTGACAGAATCAATTGATGCCATTTGTGCATATATCGATAATCCGGAAATTGATATCGATGAGCTCATGAAACACATCATCGCGCCTGATTTCCCGACTGGTGGAATTATTTATGGGTATGATGGCGTGCGCGATGCCTTACATACAGGACGCGGACGAATCGTTCTGCGTGCAAAAGTAGGCTTCGAAGAAGTTCACAACAGAAACGCGATTATCGTTACCGAGATTCCTTATCAGGTGAATAAAGCGGAAATGATCGCGCGAACTGCAGAATTAGTTAAAGACGAAAAAATCTCCGGGATCTATGAAATCCGGGATGAATCCGACAGACAGGGAATGCGTATCGTTTACGAATTGAAGAATGACGCGATACCGAATGTAGTACTGAATATGCTTTATAAATATACTGCATTACAAACTTCCTTCAGCGTTAATAATATTGCCCTCGTCAAAGGCCGTCCTGTTCAGTTAAATGTGAAGGACTTAATTCTTCATTTTGTAGAACACAGACATGAAGTTGTTGTTCGCAGAACGAAATATGATCTAAGAAAAGCGCGCGAAAGAGCGCATATTTTAGAAGGTTTCATGAAAGTGATCGGAACCCAGGATTCGCTCGACAAAGCCATCGCAATTATTCGTCACAGTTCAAATCCTGCAGAAGCAAAAGACGGTTTGATCACAGAATTTGATCTTTCTGATATTCAGGCGCAAGCAGTGTTAGATCTGCGTTTGGCGAGATTAACCGGAATGGAACTCGACAAAATTCGTGCAGAATATGACGAGATCATGGCATTGATCAATGATCTGGAAGATATTTTGGCAAATGAGCCAAGAAGATATCAGATCATCAGAGATGAAATGTTAGAAATGAAAGAAAAGTACGGCGACGAGAGAAGAACGGAAATCGATTATTCCGGTGGCGAAATGTCCATCGAAGATTTAATTCCAGATGAAAAAGTAGTACTTACAATTTCTCACGCCGGATATATTAAAAGAACATCACTTTCCGAATATAAAGTTCAAAGCAGAGGTGGAGTTGGTAACAGAGCAGCAACGACAAGAGACGAAGATTTCTTAGAATATATTGTAGCAGCGACCAATCACCAGTACATGTTATTCTTTACAGAGAAAGGGAAATGTTTCTGGTTACGGGTATTTGAAATTCCGGAAGGATCTAAAATTTCAAAAGGAAGAGCCGTTCAGAATTTAATCAATATTGAACCGGATGATAAGATCAAAGCCTACATCCGAACCAATGACCTAAAGGATCAGGAATACATCAATCAAATGAATGTCGTAATGATCACGAAGAACGGAACCATCAAGAAAACATCATTAGAAGCTTATTCCAGACCAAGAACAAATGGAGTAAATGCGATCGAAATTAGAGATAATGATCAACTTTTAGGTGCAAGATTAACGAACGGAAGTTCCGAGATCATGATTGCTACCAAAAACGGTAAATGTATTCGTTTCCCCGAAGAAAAAGCAAGAGCAGTTGGACGTGGATCCATTGGTGTTCGCGGAATTTCTCTGGAGAAAAACGATGAAGTTATTGGTATGATAGTTGTGAACGATGTGCAGAATGAAACCGTTTTGGTAGTTTCTGAGCGTGGTTACGGAAAAAGAACCGCTGTTGAAGATTACAGGATCACAAATCGTGGTGGTAAAGGAGTAATCACTTTAAACATTACAGAGAAAACCGGAAATCTAATTGCGATTCAAATGGTAACGGACGATGATGGTTTAATGATCATTAATAAATCTGGAGTTGCGATCAGAATGGGAATGGACGAAATGCGGATTATGGGTAGAAATACGCAGGGAGTAAAAGTAATTAATCTTAAAAAGAATGATGAAATTGCTGCCATCGCAAAAGTGGAAATGGATAAAGATGTAGAGGAGATTATCGAAGAAGATCCAGATGCTTTACCGGCAGAAGTTCACAGCGACCTTGTTGAATTCAGCGATTCTGAACAAACCGGCGATAATGCAGTAAGCAATATTGGCAACGAAAAAGAATTGAAGAAGATAGAAGACGAAGAAGCGGAAGAAAATAAAAAAACAGAAAACGGCGAGGAAGATAATTCCGAAGACGAAGATTAATAGTTAACCAATTTTTAAAAAAATATAATGAAAAAAATATTTCTAAGCATTGCGCTAGTTTCTATGACTTTTGCACTTGCACAAAAAAAGGAGATCGCTGCAGCTGTTAAAGCGATTGACGCAGGAGATACTGCAACTACAAACACGCAGATTGCTGCCGCAGAATCACTAATGGGAGATAAATCCTATTTATTGGAGCCTTCTGTTTTAGAGCAGTATTATTACGCAAAAGGAATGTCGCTTCTTAAATCTGGTAAAAATGCAGAAGGAGCAGCTTACTTAGCGAAAATGAGCGAACTGGGAAATTCTAAAATTTATACCGGTAAAGACAGTTCCAAAAACAAAGTTTATTATGTTGGGAAAGCTGCAGCCGATAAATCTGGAATACAGGGATTAAAGGAAGAAACTTATACCACTACTTTAACCGGAAAGATCGGAAATACGCTTAATCCTTTGATCGAAGCTGCGAACAAAACTGCAATGGATGCCTACAATGCGAAGAATTACTCAGTTGCAGCTCCAAAATTCCAGGAGGTTTATGATCTTTTAAAAGCTGGCGGACAGGATAATAAACAATATTTGTATTACTCAGGACTGAACTATGCGTTAGCCGGTAAGAAAGAAGATGCGATCAACGTATATAATGAATTGATCAATGCTGGTTATACTGGTGCAGAGACGACCTATACTGCAAAAAATAAAAAATCAGGAACGGTAGAATCTATGGATAAAACTTCCTGGGATCTGTACAAAAAAATGGGCGCAACTGCTGATTATACCGATTTCAAAGTAGATACTTCCAAAAATATCGAGAGTGAAATTTATGAAACCAATGCAGCCCTGATGATTGAAGCTGGAAAAACTGATGAAGCCTTAAGTTTAATAGACAAAGGTTTAAAGAAATTTCCTACCAGCGCTAAACTTTCCGAGTTACAGGGAACAGCCTACTTTAAAGCAGGGAAAATGGATGAATTTATTGGAAATCTGAAAGTTCAAACCACCAAAAATCCTAATGATGCAAACAACTGGTATAACTTAGGAGTTTTACAAAGCAAAGATCCTGCAACGCAGGCAGATGCCATTGCATCTTACAAAAAAGCAGTAGAATTGAAACCAAATATGGTTCAGGCCTGGCAAAATCTTACCTATGCAACAATGGGTGATGATGGAAAAGCTATTGATGATTACAATGCGGCGAAAAAAGCCGGTAAAACTGAAGTTGCTAACCAGATCATCGAGGCAAGAAGAGGTCGATTGGCTGCGACCGTACCTTTTGCAGAAAAATGGTATCAAAATGATCCGGAAAGCATGGACGCCGTTAAATTATTGAAAGGTCTTTACCAATCAACAAAAAACGACGCCAAATTCGAGGAATTTAAAGCAAAGGAAACAGCTATGAGTGCTGGTAAAAAATAAGGTCTTACCTAAAAGATTTTCAAAGTATACTGAATTCATTTCCAGTATACTTTTTTTTGTGAAATTCTGAAACCAACATTTTAGCAAAACTTTAGCATCCAGACTTTTTCAGACTCTCAATTTCTTCGTAAATTCACGTCAAATAATACATGTTATGACTTCATCAGAAAAAATAAGCGCGTTACGCCAAAAAATGTCCGAAAATAATATTGATGCTTTTATCATCTATTCCGCAGATCCGCACATGAGCGAATACTTGCCGGCAGAATGGCAGGAGAGATCCTGGCTTTCAGGATTTACAGGTTCTGCAGGATTCGTGGTCGTTACCAAAAAGAACGCCGGATTGTGGACGGACGGTCGATATTTCGTACAGGCGCCAATCGAACTTAAAGATTCCGGCATCGATCTTTTTAAAGATGGGATGGATGGAACACCGAATTATGTAGACTGGATCATTTCAGAAATTCCGGATGATGGGAGAGTAGCGGTCAACGCGATCGCGACCTCAAATGCAAACTGGGAAATGCTGCAGGAAAAACTATCCTCTAAGGGACGAACTTTAGTCGATTTACCTTTATTGAAAGAAATCTGGACAGACCGCAGTTCCGGAGCCCAAAAAAATCCCGTCTTTGTTCATCCCATCGAAAGAGCCGGTAAATCGGTGACTGATAAGCTCATCGACATTCGCAATAAAATGGAAACCTTAGAAGCTTCTGTTCATATCATCTCCAGTTTAGATGATGTTGCGTGGACTTTAAATTTGCGCGGAAGCGATGTTCAGTCGAATCCTGTATTTTTAGGCTACCTAATTTTGACCAAGAATGAAGCGAAACTCTATGTTGATCTGGAAAAATTAGACGTTGATTCCCGCAAACAAATGGACGAATCTTGTGTGAAAATGTTTCCTTATGAAAACTTTTTCAGTGATTTAAAAAATATCAGCAACGAGAAGATCTTAATTTCTCCTACCAGCAATCAGTTAATTTTTGATGCTTTAAAGGATAACAATACTTTTATCAAATCAGCTGTTCCCGGCAATTTAATGAAAGCCATCAAGAATAATACTGAGCTCGAAGGCTTTCGAACCGTAATGCAGCGGGATGGAGTAGCGATGGTCAAATTCCTCTATTGGCTGACTCATACCGCAGGGAAACAAGCAATGAACGAATTCTCGATTGGGGAAAAATTAAGAGGTTTCCGTGCGGAAGGTAAAAACTTTGTGGGCGAAAGTTTCGGCAGTATCGTTGGTTACAAAGAAAATGGCGCCATTATGCATTACTCTGCAAAGAGCGAAGGCAGCAAAGAAGTGACGAATGAAGATACTATTTTGGTAGATTCCGGCGGTCAATATCTTGAAGGAACAACCGATATTACCAGAACTTTTGCTTTAGGAACGGCTTCCGACGAATTTAAACACAACTGCACTTTAGCATTGAAAGGTTTAATTCAATTGTCAATGGTAAAATTCCCGAAAGGAACGCGTGGAGTTCAGCTCGACGCTTTTGCGAGAATGGCACTCTGGAAAGAGGGAAAAGACTTTAACCACGGGACTGGACACGGTGTTGGTAGTTTTATGAATGTGCACGAAGGTCCTCAGAATATCCGAAAAGATATGAATCCTCAGGTACTTATTCCCGGCATGGTTTTATCCAATGAACCCGGCTTTTATTACGACTATCATTACGGAATCCGTCACGAGAACCTCATCGCAGTAACAGAAAAAGAAACCACCGATTTCGGAACCTTTTACGAATTCGAAACATTAACGATCTGCCCATTCGACAGAAACGTGATCGCCACCGAGTTATTAACGGATCCGGAAAAAGAATGGATGAATAAATACCATGACTGGTGTAAGGAAAAATTAGAAAACGATCTGCAGGGCGAAGTCAAAGACTGGTTCCTGGAACAGGTTAAACCCTTATAAATTTTCAGAAAAAATAAAATTTTAGTTTTGTTGAAATTTTAAAAGTAATCGTAGAAAAAGTGCAGAAAAAAAAATCTGCACTTTTTTTTGTTTTAAAATAAATTCATGGGAGCATTTCTAAATACAGAAACAAGTGCTTATTTATATAATTTCCAGTTAAAAAGCACTCTGTTTTAGGAGCATTAATTTTTCAGCTTCTCCAGAGATTATACCCGCTGTCCACTAAATCTTTTCCTTTTGCATTCGCAAAAGAAAAAGGATACCGTTCCCATCGCGGCTAAAACACAAGGCGTTTTCTCTTTCCAAAAATTAAATAGATGAGGCAAACATAAAATTCACCATCACAATATTAACTTTAATTTCCACTGTCATTCTGAGCCCGCCGAAGAACCTCCATGCGAAAAAAATTAAGAAATCAAACAATACCTCGCAGCCACACTGTCATTCTGAGCTTGTCGAAGAACTTTCATCCAAAAAAAATTAAGAAATCAAACAATACCTCGCAACCACACTGTCATTCTGAGCCTGTCGAAGAATCTTCAATCAAAAATAGTAGATTCTTAAATCTAAAAACTCATTTTAGCGCTCTCTTCTCCAGTAAATTTCATGCAATCCTTTAATCTCCGCTAAAATTTCCCCTTCTCCAGGGCCACGAACATCCACATTCTTTATAATATCTTCAACCGGTAAAAAATTAATTTTCGCTGCCGGAATATTAAATTCTTTCTGCCATTCACCGAACTGTTTTGCAGAACTCAAATAAACCAGAGAACCTAAACCTGCTAATCCATGCGCCGCAGAACACATCGGACAATGTTCGCCAGTCGTGTACATCGTTGTTTTTGCACGATCTTCTTCCGATAAATTTTCCGCTGCCCAATATGCTAAATCAATTTCCGGATGCGCCAAAGCCGTCTTTTCATTCACGCGGTTTCGAGCTTCTGCAATAATTTCTCCGTCTTCATTTACCAACACAGAACCGAAAGCTTCATCGCCGGCTTCTACCGCTTCTTTAGCCAATTCCAGACATCTGCGTAAATATTTCTCATCGATTGTTTTGATTTGATCAGCCATTGTTATTGTTTAATTTTTTAGAGATTTTCTACGTTTTACTTTTCTAATTCTCCTGTTTTCCAAATTATATTTGTTTACGAATACAAGTCAGCAGCGATGCGATAGGTATTGGTGTGCGCGTTGATGATCGTCTTTATTTCCGGTGAATAACCGCCGCCCATACTGCACTGAACAGGAATTTGAAATTTTTCACAATTCGAAAACACGATCTCATCTCTTATTTTACAACCTTCCAAAGTGCAGCTTAAATTTCCGAGTTTATCGGAATCTAAAATATCAACACCGCTCAGATAAAATATAAAATCGGGTTTTTCACTTTCGATTAATTTGGGTACAAACTCTTTAATGATTCCTAAATATTCTTCATCTCCGGTTCCGGTAAGAAGTGGAATATCCAGATCAGAAACTTCTTTTTTGAAAGGATAGTTTGTCTTGCCATGTACAGAAAATGTAAAAACTTTAGGATTGTACTGAAAAATTTCTGCCGTTCCATTTCCCTGATGCACATCTAAATCAATGATCAAAATTTTTGAGGCTAACTTTTTCTGCAATAAGTAACTCGCGCCAATCGCCTGATCATTCAGCATACAAAATCCTTCGCCACGATCGGTAAAGGCGTGATGCGTTCCACCCGCGATATTAAAGGCAACTCCAGTGTTCAAAGCCATTTCGCAGCCTGTAATGGTTCCCTGCGTTATTCGTAATTCCCGCTCGATTAATTCTGCAGAAAGCGGGAAACCAATTTTGCGAACTGCTTTTGCGCCTAAAGTTAAATTCAGTAAATCATCGACGTAATCTTTCTCGTGCACCGCGTAAACATATTGTAAATCTGCTATTTCGGGCGCAAAGAAATCTTCTTCGTCTGCAATTCCTTCCAGTACTAATTGTTGCGGCAATAATTCATACTTCAACATCGGGTTTATGACCTTCCGGCAAGGGATGTTTGTAAATCGGATGAAAAGCAATTGGTAGCATTTAAACTTTTTTAGTGCGGATATTTTTCAAAATAAATTCAGAAACAGAACTTATTCTTCTAACTCAGACAGATATTTGATGATCGCCAACCTGGAATCTGACCGTGGATCATTTACGTTTGTCGGAACAGGATAAATTTTAACAATATCTGGATTATCTTTATTCAGAAAACTCATATTGGCTTCTCCGCCCGTCATTAAAAAATCTGCAAGACCAACGTGATAGGATTTTTGCGGATTGATAGGAATGTTTTTCAAAGTCTAGGTCTTCGTTTCAGGAACATAATTTACATCTGCGGAATACTGTAGAAAACCTCCGGAGCCAACATTATTTCGGCCAGCTTCCAAAACCCGGGTTAAGAGGCTTCCCTTCATATCGACTTCCACAATTGATCCGCCATAAGGCAAAGTACGAATGATATCATATTCTGTTATGGGCATTAAAAGAAGATCGTCTACGCGAATAGAACCCGAGTTTAAAAGCACCACATCGGCAGTCGGAACGGCCTTTTCCATAGCTGAAACAATAATGCGGGTTAAATTTGTTTTTTCAATTCGGATCATATTTTCCCGGCCATCTAAAGGTTCGCCAGCTTCCCGAATAACTCGTTTGGAATTAAATCCCAGCGCTGAGAAATTTGTATCTCCAATATCCATCCACTTTTTAACCACCAAAGCGGTTGAGGGATCTTCTGCGATTGAGGTATCGATCATCCGCAATTCGGGAACCACAGAAGTTTTTTTATTTTTCAAATCGATCGTAAGATAATTCACATAGGCTGATTTCGCATTTGCATGTGCTTTTGTGATATAAATATTACCAATGTTTTTAAATTGCATATTGTGCTCATGACCACCCATAATTAAAGCCAATCCGGGAACGCGACGAGCCAGAATGCTGTCCTGATCAACGGAAAGATGAGTTAGCGCAACCACAGCATCACAAGAATCTTTGAGTTGTGCATATAATTTTTCTGCCGCGGCGAAATAATCGGTATAACTTACATATTCCGCTTTATTAAAGGGAATTGTTAATCCAATAAATCCGATTTTTGCTTTGGTTCCATCCTTATCCTGAACATTCATTACGTAAGATTCGGGGAAGGCTTCCGTTCCGGAGGAAGTTGTTTTTACAAAAGGGCTAATGCCGGACTTTGTCTGATGAAAAGTATGGGAGGCGATCCACTTGAACGCAGATTCATCGATCCTTTCCTGTAGTTCCTCTTCTTTTATATCAAACTCATGATTGCCGAAAACTGCCAGATCTAAACCTGCGGAGTTTAAAGATTCCACCATTTGTTTTCCGCGGATCCATTTACCCTCGTATTTTAAACTGTTAAAGACAGAAGGACTTAAAAAATCACCCGCCATGACCATAAAAGTGTTGGGGTTTTTTGCGAGTTCCTGCTTTTTTAAAGTTGCGACCCTCGCGACGCCACCAACTTTACCACCCTGCATCGGTGCAATTTCATAAACATCATTTACCTGGACAAAAGTCACTGTTATTTTACCATCGTCCGCAGGTGCAGGAAGTCGTTGGGTTTTACAGGAAGTTAAGACCAATGCTAAAATTACGGCACAAAAAGAGATCTGCGTTTTCATTATTATAAGTTTAAACCCAAGATATTAATAATAAGCCATTTCCACAAATCAGAAGTAAAAGTCTTATTGGATCTGGTCTGATTTTATTGGGATTGATGAATGCTCCTTTTTAAAGTGATCATATATTAATAAGATCTAGAGCAGTTTCTTTCCAGATTTATTCGCTCCACATTCTTGTGATAAAATCCAAAGCGTTCTGACTGCTAATTTTAGCCATTTGTTCTTTGCCAAATTCTTTTTCGAGAATGGAATTGATTTCTGGATAACGGCCTGCATTTTCATGCTCCGGAAAATAAAACGGGATTCTAGATTTGTCTGGATTTTCTTTGGTGTAAAAATAATCCGCGCCATAGCAAATTGCATTTTCGGCGCCCAATTTTAAGCCTTGAGAAACATGGTCTTGAAGAGCGTCGGATTTTTCCGGATTTACAAAGGCGCGGACGAAGTTGAGGCCGATTAATCCTTTTTGGTGAATGATTTCCTGGGCAATATCATCTGGTAAATTCCGTGGATGATCAAAAACCGGTCGGTAATTGGAATGACTCGCAATAATTGGAACGCTGCTGTTTTCTTTGGAAATATAATTCAGAATATCATAAGCCAAGGCGTCGCTCGTATGGGAGAGATCGATGGCAATGTTTTTTTTATCCATATAATCGATCAAAGCTTTACCATCATTTTTAAGCCCGGCAGTGGAGTAGTTGCCGCCCCCAAATCTGTTTTCTGCATGGTGGGTAAAGCTGATGTACATAATGGAACCAACATTTTCAATAATTCGCTCCAGATTTTCAAAACCTTCTTTTAAGGTCATACTTTCATCGCAGAAAGCCGAGCCACTTTCTACAGAAGCCAGCATTCCGATATTTTCATTGGTTTCAAAAGTTTCAAGATGTTGCTTTTCAAAACGATAAAGTTCATTTTCTTCTTTATTTAAAGTCTTGAATATTTCGCTTTGCTGAAGTCCAAATTCATGGCTCTTGGCTTCTGTCGGAGCGAAGATGGCCATGATCTGTAATTTTACATTTCCCTCTTTTAAGTAAGGAACTGCACAACCCATATCGTCAGTATTATAAATGGTAGTGCCGGGTCGGGTGAGATAACTGAGTAGATCACAGTGAAGGTCGATAACAGGATTTTTCATATTTTTTTATATCGTAAAGATAAGGAAACGGAAATGTGAAGCAAATGATCATTACATAACTTGAAAAATCTACGATGTCAAATCCAGAAGATTCCAGCGTTTACTTTCAATATTTTGCCTCGATTTCCAATGTTTTTCCTAAAATTATGGACAGATTGATTTGACTTGAAAGCAAAAGAACAAAAAATTAACGAGCTATAAAATCAAACTTTAAGCAAAAGTGATGTTAATTTCTCCCACCTTCACTAAAGCATAAAATTTATTATTCAAACTTCTTTCCTATATTCGTCGTATATAACTTCAAACTCACTATTTTGATACGAATTATCCTCCTTATTATTTTGTTTTTCGCCTCCCTCGTCAATTTCTTTCCTGTACCCAGCAAATACGTCTGGTATGTGGGGATTGCAGTACCCGAATTTCCCTGGATATTTATGCTGGTTTCTCTGGCGTTAATTATCTGGAGCTGGTTTTCTAAAAAATTTCGGACAGGTTCTTTAATTATTGGTGCGATCACTTTCATGATATTAACTTCGCCCATTGTACGCGCTTACAATATCGGAAGTCAGCTAGACCAGGATCTCCAAAATTCTTTTGGCGTTACAGATGCTGACATGACTGGTTTTCATCAGCAGAAACCTTATAGTTTTTTTCAGATGTTCACGGGAAACGGCGCAAAAGATATTCCTTTTAAAACGTATCACTATTCAAAAAATGGTGGCGTAGATCTGACTTTAAATTTTACACCGTCTGCAATTCCAGGCGTTCGTCCTTGTTTGATCGTTGTTCATGGCGGTTCCTGGAAGCAGGGAAATAACAGCGAAATCGCTGCGGCCAATAATTACTTTGCAAATGCCGGTTATCAGGTTGCTACCATCAATTATCGATTGGCGCCTAAATTTCCAAGTCCGGCTCAGCAGGAAGATTTACATTCCGCATTCAAATGGCTTCGTCAGCACTCTACAGAATTAAAGATCGATACAACCAATTTCGTTTTGATGGGAAGATCAGCCGGAGCTTCTATTATTTTAACGATGGGTTACACCGGAAATGAAACTGGTATAAAAGGGATTGCAGCTTTTTACGGAGCCGTTGCGATGCCGTGGAGTTATAAAAACCCGGATAATCCGTGGATCATGGATTCTAAAAAAGTTCAGCGCGATTTTTTAGGCGGTACTCCCGAAGAAGTTCCGGAAAAGTACAATGCAGAATCTCCCTTGCTACACGTTACCGTAGATTCGCCGCCTACGCTTCTTGCTCATGGCAGCAATGATGCGCACGTTTGGCACATACAAAGTTTAGCCATGAAGAGAGCCTTAGATAAAGAGCACGTAAAAAACTATTTGCTGACCATTCCGTGGGGAACGCATGGTTTTGAATATAATTTAAACGGTCCGGGCGGACAGTTGGCAATGTATTCTGTAGAACGCTTTTTTAAGTCGGTGACGCAAATGAAAAAGTAACTGTATCGATGTAATTTCCTTTTTTATTGTTGTGAATGGTATTGAGAAAAGTAATAAAGAATCTTCTTCTAATTTTCCTGACGGCTTCGTTTCCCAGGTCGCTACAAGTACAATATTTATTTTCTAACTAAAATTTTTGTCATTCTGAATGAAAATGAAGCAAAGCGAAATGCCGTAAAGAATCTCAAATTTCAGGTTTTTAACACCTTCGTTTTTTAATTAGAATTGAAAATCATTTCAAATTATCACATTGTCACATCAACAAATTAGCAATTATCTAACGTCAATAATTTTTCGCACGATCCAAATCTATTTGATCTGCGTTAGAAAGATCCAAAAAGTGTTCGGTCTGCCAACCTTGAGTTTCCTCTGCCTGTTTGCTTGTGGTTTGATCCCAAATTGGATAAACCCTGATTCCGCGTTTTCCGTCCCTTGTTTCGTCCGACAGAATTTTATTTTCGTGTAAAATCTGTTTTGGAAATATGAAAACTCCAAAATTTGTCGGAGTTTTGGCGGTAATTAAATAAAAATCAAATTCGTCAGTGATATCAGATGGTGCTGTAATACCCTGGTTATTTCTTTTCCAAAGCGTCACAAATTGACCGGTTTTTGTCGGCGTTATTTTTGCCGTGCGAAATAGAACTTTTAAATCATTTAATTGAAAAGTAAGTGCAGAATACTCCCGACTTTCTGCTTTAGCTTTTATATTTTTTAAATGAAATTGACACCGCTTGAAAACCAGTTCATCAATAATTTCGAGGTCGGGAAAAGAGGTGTTTTGAAAATCCGTTTTTTTCAGCACTACTCATTAAGTTTTATGCATTTTTTCTTGTTCACAGTGAAGTATTCGATCTTAAGCTTTACTATCAACTCTAAAAAAAATAGAATTTTTATTAAAAATAATCGTTAAAAATATCCATTCCGCTGTAGGAATTTTTCATAAATTTTTCGAAATCTTTCGTGAGGATGAAAATTGTAATGAATTGATCTGGCTTCGAAGATCTTTCTTCGTCGGTTTCTTGTGTTTCCTCATATCCGCCGAAATCGCTGTTAGACCTGGATTCGACCGAAAGTTTCACAACCGTATTATCTTTCTCCCAGCGATAATAATCTCCACTGGACAGTTTATCTATTTTTATTGATTCACCATATTTTTCCGAAATTGTTTTAATCAGTTCATCTTTTCGCACTGCGGTCACACTGTCCTCGCTTGCCGCAATCAAAAAGACTTTCTCATCGTTCAGATCTGCCAGAAGTTCTAAATTTTCAAAATTAAAACTTCCGAATTTTGCGAGTTTGAGCTTTTTCTTATTGTTATGAACATTGTAATAAACAAAAGAAGTGCTTTTTCCTTCTTCGTGGTCGATGTCTCTTTCTTCAACTTCTACAAACAGATCATTATTAAACTGGTCTTCAAAATTTTTCTCATCTGAAAAAAAATCAGAAATACTGACATTTAATGCATTCTGTTCGAGATCTAAAGGCTGTTTTCCTAATTTTACACTGCTATTTTCGCTGCAGTTCAAAGTTAAAAAGCAAATTGTTAAAAGTGTGAATACCGTTTTCATTATTTATTAATGATATTTTTGCTGTTAAAAGTTTCGTTCTCAAATTGAAAAATTACGCTCTTTCCTTCTAAAGACTGGCCCAGAAAATGACCTGCTGAAGAAGGAAAAGCATAAATAATTTTCCCTGTTTTATCGATCACTGTAAATTTTTCATTTTCAGTTTCTACAACTGCAAAACCTCCAACAAAATCATTCGCATCCAGAAATTTTGCTGGAAAAGCGTTTGTTCCGTTAGGATTTACATATTCATAAAAATCAGAATCGAGTCGTTTTGCAACCATCACATTTTCCGATAAAGGATGGATTACTGAAAAATCTGGTGATGATAATTTCTTTCCTTTCGCATTCATGATCCCTAATCGTAATGGCTCATTTGCAATATCTATTTCGTATTGCAAAAGGGGACCTTTACCAATGATAAACAATTTTTCATTCTGTAGTGGTATTGCAAATTTTCCTTTATTATCCAAAAGACCCGTTTTTTTATCCATCGTTTCAATGATCACACCGTCGTTATCATCTGAAATTTGCACATTCTTAACTCTTTCGAAAAGAATTTTTCCATCCTTATTAAGAATTTGGTAGTAGGTTCTGCCTCGTAAAGATTTTTCACCTACATACAGATCTCCGGAAGCGCCCAAACTTTTGTATTTAAAAGGAATAATTTCTTTTTGATTTTCATCTAAAACCCCATTCATTTCCAGGGAATCTTCAAGTATCATTCGGTCTTTACCGACCGATCGCACAAATTTTTTGTGATCCAGTTTGGTGAGTTTCTCTTTTTCAAAATTAAACAGGTAAGCGGATGTATAATCAGTGAAAATATTATTTTCCTCGTGGGAAACTGCATTGTCAAATGTTGGTTGAATAATTATTTTTCCTTCAGAATTTACGATTCCATATTTTTCTTTTTTACTGTCGAAGTAGGAGCGATATTCTTTTTCTTCATTTGGATTGATTGCGGTTACCTTCGCTGAAAGTTTTTTGTATTCTTGTCCAATGTAGAAGTAGATGGTTGCAACCTGATTGGGAAAAGACATTTCTACCTGTTGATATTCGGGTGCGAGAATATCCTGAAAATCCTCCATCAATTTTTTAATGGGCTCCACCATTTTAGCAAAATCTTCGTCGTCATTTCTCTTCTTTTTCTTTCTTTTTTCTTTTTTTTCCATTTTATCCATCGCTTCTTCCAGATCTATAAGCCGGTTTTTATGCGGAAAAATTTCTTTGGGAATATTTTGCAGTTGAGCCATAAATTCTTCCCCTGTTTTTGATCCTTTTACTTGTTCTAAAATTGCTTTTGTTTTTTCCAGTTCCGCCGCAATACTTTTTCTTACTGAAGTTACAGGAAATGCAGAATTTGCGTTAGGATCCATCAGAATCCCATCTTCATCTAAAGCCTGATAACCGAGCAAACGCTGATACATCGCCTGCGGAAATTCAAATTCAAACTGATTTCCGTCACTTTTAGTGATGTCGATAATACTTTTTTCGATGGTGAAATCATTTTTTTTGGATGAAGGTAATTCGTATCGCTGCATCGAACTCGGATATTGGTAAACGACCTGAACGTAAGCGCTGTCAACCTTTCTCAAACCCATTTTTTTTAGCGTCGTTTCTTTGCCTTTACTAAAAATTTTAGTTATTTTGGAATCGATGGTTGCGCCATTTTTATCTCCGGAAGATATTCCTGTTTCAATTTCGGATTCCGGAGTCTTCAATGATTGTGAAAGTTCCGGAAATTCAATTATTTCTGCTAACGCAGCCTTTGCTGAATCTTCGTTACTGTTGATCTGGAAAGGTTTTGCGGCATCAATTTCTACTTTTACTCCGTTAGATTTGACGCTGCCTACAGAAAAGCTGAAACTGTAATAAAGGGAGAAACCTTTTGCTAAACTTAACACCGAATCGACGTCTGCCAAATCCTGAGAAACTGCTTTCTTTTTACTTTCGAGATCCAAATTTCCATACTTTCCCAGGTAATCTTCTTTGGAATCACTACTTTTGAAAACACCCGATTTCCCGCAGGAAATCAACGTAATACTGACTAAAAATAGCAGACTGGTTTTTAATCTATTTTTTTTGAAGTTCATTTTTTGTATCATTATTTACCCTGTAGAAATAAATATTTTGTTTTGTTTCCTTTGAAAGAAACGCTGTGTTTTCTTGATCAGGAATGTTATTTCTTCCTTGATTTTTTTTGAGATTTCTGAACTTCTTTCGCCGCATCGTTCGCCGAATCTATTGTAGCTCCAGCTGCATCGTTGATGTCATCAGTTTCATAATTTTCTTCAGTTTCGGTTTGGGAAACAGGGGTGAGTTCGATGAAATCCTGTTTAACAACGTAAGAATAATTTCCGATCAGACTTTTCGGTTCTTCACAATCTCCGCTCATTCCTGCCATACCTTCAGAAAATTCGATGGTTTGGTTGTCATAAACCTGATAAGTTCCGGTCATTCCAAAACAAGATGTCCCGGTTTGATATCGATCCTGATCAAATTGGAGGTAGTGGAATTTACTTTGCTCGTCTGGTAAGTTGAGTTTTTTAGCTTTTTTCAGAACCGTTTTGCCATCAGCAGAAGACGGTTCGATTTTCCAGGTTGTTGTATTAAAAACGTTGGATTGGGCACTGAATTGCGCAGCTAAAATTAGTGCCGCAATGCAAAGAATACTTTTCTTACTCATTTTTTTAATTTTAAAGTTCAATATAATATTTTTTATCGGAGCAGAGAATCTTTTATTAATTTTCACCCGGTAATTTTTAAAATATATGATCAGAATTCTGATAATAGATTAGTCTAATTATATAGTTGACATTTTTCCGTTCCTCATTTTTATCTTCAATTAATTTAAAGCTGTTTTATTCTAAAGTTGATTATTTACCAATATATTGAGGGAAAACCGCAGACAAAAATCTACATTTAGGATGTTAAAATGAACTATTGAGTACGATGAAATAATTTATCTTTGCTCCTTTAAAATCAGAATTAAATCATTATTTCAAACAAATGAAAGTAAAATTATTATCTGCTGCACTAACTTTTCTAAGTGTGATCAGCTTTGCACAGGAAGTGAAAGTAAAAAAAGGAGAAATACAGGTTGATGGAAAATCTGTTGCCAAAATTGACAAAAAAGACGGGCGATATTTAATCAGCAATCTTGCCGGGAAACAACTTTTAACCGCCAAGGTAAATAGCAAAACGCCGCTGAAAAATATTACAGAAAAAAGTTGGTTAGAACTTACCGGAAACAATGACATTGTAAAAGAAATTCCAAATACTGCCAGTTTTACTTTAAGCGCAGAAAAGTATACAAGTGAAAGTTTAGTGCTTGGAGGTACAGAATTATTCAGCGGGGAATTAGATGAGAATAAAGTAAATGAGTTCTTTCAAACAGACGACCGTAGTATATCCACAGCTATTGATCTGGAAATGGAAAAAGCAAAAAGTGTGATTGCGGCAGAAGATGCAATGGCAACAGCAGAAAAACTAAAGATTGATAAAGCAGGAATTATCACCGCAAATAATCAAACCATTGGTTATCTGATGAAAAAAACCACTTCTAATGATCCAATTTTTGGCGCGGCAATCATTTACACAGTTTTAGATTTGAATAAACTTGCTGTTGCTACAATAAATTTCGCCTCTTTACCGACCATGAACGGAAAAACAGGTTATATCTTGAAAACTTATGATGGGAAATCTTTTCCGATAGATGCAACTTATACTTCTTCTGATATTCAAAACGATGCTTTGGCTTTGCGAGTCCTTCGAAAACTTTACGCTAATGGCTATAAATTGGGTGATATGAATAGCGAAGTTAAAATCGCTCAACAGGAAGGTGAAAATCAGGCAACGTCAGAAAATCAAAAACGGGAAGCAGAAGCCAGAAAAAACTCATTAAACATTTATGATCAGCAGGGAACGCTTACAGATAATAACGGACAAAAATTTGAGGGGCTCTTAACCATTGAATTTGAATCGATCGATGCGAAATTAGGCCGGGAAAAAGGCATGTCAGATATCACCAATTACGGCGGATCTGTCTCTTTAAAGTCCGGTGATAAAGTACTGTATTTTAAAGCAAAAGACGGCGTAAAATTTTGTGCTGGAGCGCGCTGTTTCTTAGGAACGCAAGGTGAAGAAGACAGTGGAACCGGTAACAGCAGTAGTTCGCAATTAAGCGTTTTGGGTGAAAGTCAATTTTTTGAAATTCAGTTTGAATCTGCCGGAGACTACGTACTGAGCCACGTAAAACATCCGCAATATTATTATCTTAAACTAGCCAATCAGCCAAAAGCAATTTATTTAGGAAATAAAGCAGGTTTCGGAACTAAAAAACCCGAAAAAATTAAGAAAATATTTGACGCTTATGTAAATTGTAATTTAGATTTTGCAAAGTATGATACCAGTACCAAAGAAGGAATTGTTCAGGTAATCAAAGATTATCAGACTTCTTGTAAAAAGTAAATTATCCAAATTGATTAAGGGGACAAAATGCAGGTTTTGTCCCTTTTTGTATTTTATCTTAAAATAGTATTTGACTTTACAGTTTAAAAAAATAGGATTTTTGTCCCTGCGAACTTAATCTGAAATTGAATTTTTTCTTCAATCCTCAATTTTTGTCGCTCTTTGAGCACGTGAAATTTGCCATACTTTTTTTTAATCGGTGTAATTACTTAGTAGAGTTCTTAACGAATCAAATTCTAATTTTCTTAACGGCTCCGTTTCCGAGGTCGCTCAAGTACAAGTTTGTTTTTTATAAACTGGTTTGTCATTCAGAATGCAATGGAGCAAAGCGAATGCAGTGAAGAATCTCGACTTCTAATTTTCCGTATGAATCCGTTTACTAGTTCGTATTGACGTTCATTTTCAAATTGCCACATTAGCACATTTTCAAATTAATTTTTAAACTTCATTCTTTTTTCTTGATAAAAAAGAACCAAAAAATCAAGACTGGAAACTCGCCTAAAAATTAGAATTTAAATCTAAAACTTCCATTATTTATCTCGTCCTCAAGACGAGACTCGCGCGATACGAAATTTGTCTTCGAATCGATATTTTTCCGCGCTCAAACACTGGAGATTTGCCTACTGTTTTTTATATTTTATTTGAATAGGCGAACCTCCATTGTCGGTTTCTTAACGTATTCAAATTCAATTTTCTTCACGGCTCCGTTTCTTAGGTCGCTCAAAAACGAGTTTGTTTTTTATAAACGGATTTGGCATTCAGAGCGGAACGGAGTGGAGCGTGGAATCTCTGCATTGTTTTTTAACGGAATTTTTTTTCTTTCTGAATTCTTTTTTCTTGATAAAAAAGAACCAAAAAATCAAGACTTGGAAACTCAGCTAAAAATTGAAATTTAATTCTAAAACTTCCAAACTCGGGCGGAAAGAAAATTGCTTCTTCGATCTTAGATTTTTGCCGCCACTCAAACACTGGAATTTTTTTTACGAATTAAATTCCAATTTTCTTAACGGCTCCGTTTCCCGGGTCGGTTCCAAATACAAGTCTGTTATTTGATAATAAATGTTGTCATTCTGAACGAAATGGAGCAAAGCGAAATGCAGTGAAGAATCTCTACTTTTAATTTTCCGCACGTAAAAGATTACAAGGACATATTGAATTTAATTAGCAAATTAGTACATTTTCAAATTAGCACATCATCAAATCAACCCATCAACCCATCAATCCATCGTCAACAAGATCTTCCCAATGTGTTCGCTGCTTTCCATCAACTCCTGCGCTTTTGCAGCTTCTGCGAGGGGAAAGGTTTTGTAAATAACAGGATGTATTTCTTTGGAATGAAACATCGGCCAGATATTTTTTTCTACATCTTTGGCGATTTGGGTTTTTACTTCCGCGGTTTGAGGTTTTAAAAAACTTCCGGTGAGGGTGAGATTCTTGGCCATAATGGTGCGCAGATTGATATTCACGTCTGTGCTTTTCATACCGTTGATGTAACAAAGACGGCCTTTTTTATTCAGTATTTCTAGATTCTTTTGGGTGTAATCTCCGCCGACCATGTCTAAAATGACATCAATTTTCTCGTCTTTCAGGACTTCTTCGAAAGCATCTTTTTTGTAATTGATGACTTGATCAACGCCCATTTTTTGGAGGAAATCGATCTTATCTTCACTTCCGGCGGTGGTGTAGGTTTTGCAGCCCCACGCTTTTGCCATTTGCAAGCCCATGGTTCCGATGCCGCTGGTTCCACCGTGGATGAGTAATTTCTCACCAGGTTGCAATTTCCCCAAATGAAAGACGTTAAACCAAACCGTAAAAACCGTTTCGGGAATTGCCGCCGCGTCAGTCAAACTGATTCCTTCGGGAATGGGAAGACAGTGAGAACTATCGACCGCCACGTATTCGGCATAACCGCCATCTGCAATGAGAGCGCAGACTTTATCGCCGACTTTTTTATCTTTTACGGCTGAACCGATTTCTGTTATTTCGCCGGAAACTTCTAAGCCAGGAATTAAAGTAGTGGGAGAACCTTTGCCGTAAGTGTCTGTGTTTTTTCGCGTGATAATATCGCTGCGATTGACTCCGGCGGCTTTTACTTTAATTAGAACCTGGTTTTCTGCCGGTATTGGTTTTGGAGTTTCCTGTAATTGTAAAACTTCCGGTCCCCCGGATTTTGTGATGTGGATTGCTTTCATATTTTTGTTTTTAGAAGGACTATTTGTGGGATATTTTTTTTAAACCACAAAGTCACAAAGTTTTAATTTAATAGTTTGAAAATAGTGCATACAGAAAAAGTGAACAAAGAAGGAGAATCAAAATCAGACAACCATTTCTTTTATTTTTGTCTGACATTCTTAATTTTTTACGATAATCAAGAGCGTTTTGCTCGGTTAAAAAATATCCTCTCCAGGCGTTGTCCGGTATTGATAATACAAATTTTTCACTGCAAGTATTACATTTGAAATACAAGTGAAAATCCATTAATCCTTTTGCTCCTTCATTTTCTGATTCCAGAATTTCAATCTTTTGCGAATGAGTTTTTAAATCTAAAATATCCTCAAATTTTTTGTATTCATTTTGAGAAGGAAAACCGTAATACTGCTTATCAAAACAATCGCTGCACATTTTAATTTTTATAAATAGGAATATCGTTAAGGAATCACCGTATATGTCGTACTGTCATTATTTCCAAAAATTTCTTTTTGAATTCGTTTTGCTAAATCAACCGTTTCCGTGATACTCGTGTTTGTTTTAATACTTAAATAGGGGATTCTGTCCAGTTTTTCTGTTTCGAACTTGAAATTGTGTTTCGAAGCGAATTTTTCTAATAGTTCTAAGTAAGGAACCTGAATCTTTTTAATTGCCCTGATCTCTAAATTAAAGTTCTGGTCATTCCGGACAAAAAACAGACTGTCGTATCCATTTGCATTGATCCCGATAAAATTAAAATCGGTTTTACCTTCCAGAACTCTGTTGAGTTCTTCAGCTAACTCATCCAATTGAATTTGAATTGCAGTAAACCGATCTCTGCGTTTCTCAGTGCCAGTTTTTCTACCGAACTTTTTGACGCTGTTGATAATAGATTTAAATATATTCATATTGATTTAGCTTTTTGATCGAACGCTCTTACTTGCTTTTTGCTTTCTGCAATTCAAGACGGAAAACCTTACTGTCTTCTAAAAGTTCTGCCTCTTTACTTTTCTTATCCATTTTAGTGAAAATCTCTTTTCCAGTTTTCTTTATTGAAAATAATTTGGAGTTTTCAAAATAAAACCGACCTGTGTAGACGGATTCTAGTTTCGTGTGATCCAATCCAATTACTTGATTTGATTGGTCTTTTATATCTGCAAATTGATCCTGCTTTTCAAAAACGAAAATTAGTTCATCGTCTGAAAAGAAATATTCGGAGGTTTTCATTCCGTAAGATAGACCGACACTGTAAGCGATTTTTTTTAGTTGTCCATTTTTATAATAACCGGAAAGTTCCTGTCCGCCATCAGTGGCTTCGTTTTTTACGTTCACAAAATAGTCGTTATCTAATTTTTTGATATGATAACTTTTTTCTGTATTGATGGCTTCAACCTTTTTGCGAACTGCAGCAATTCTCTCTGCTGTTTGTCCGAAAAGCAAAGTTGTTATAGTTAGAAATGTTAGGATGAAGAGTTTAGTGTTCATTGAGGTTTTGGAGTTTCTGTAACGGTAGAAAATCCGCTCCACCAGATTTTGTGATATGGATTGCGCGAATTATAATTTGGTTTTTTGATGCGATATTTGTTGTAGTATTTTTAAGTACTAAAGTCAAAAAAATTTTATTTAAACCAATTTAATAATGTGCTAAAAAGAAAACGAGAATAATTTGGCAGAAACACTATTTTATGAATTCATTTTTAACTTAATAAAAGCACGCATCATGGGGTTTTTAAAAGTATATCTAGTTGACATTCCTTTTCCTAATTTCGCTAATATCTCACCTCTGCTTTCGGTAGCTAATTTATTTAAATTATAGTTTAAATTGTTATTTTTTGAGTTAGTTTTAGTAAGAGAATTATATTTTTTCACAATGTCAGATATAGAAAATGAATTGAACTCATCTAGATTACAATTTGCGCAAGCATGAAGAAGAAATTTCCATTTCTCACTACTGTTTGATGATAAAATAGCTTTCCTATAAGATATCCTTAATTGCTCAGAAGTGTTGTCAATACCTTTGTTTATAGCAATTGTTAAATAAGCTTCCGAAAATGTTATACGTTCATTATTTATTAATTCTCTACATCCATATTTGCACAAGAGATGTATGTAATGAGGAAATCCAGAAGAGAATTCAATAATTTTTTCACGTACGCTTTTGTCAATTTTTAATCCAAGCTTTTTTATTCCATTGTCAATAATTTCTTCACATTCATCTTTCCCCATCCTTGGTAATTTCACCTGCTTTAAGCACCTTTCCAAAGATTGATGATTTCCTATTAATGATTCAATATTATCTGCAATCCCTACAAGAATTATAGTCGTGTTAATATTATTATCAGACAAAGATTTGATTAAATCGGCGAATGAAGCTCTCGTTTTCTCGTTATTTATATTATCAAATTCGTCAAATATGAACATTAATTTAAAATCCTCTCCAAATGAATTAAGTAATGTAATGATATGATTAGTTTTAAGATTTTGAATAGTTGTGATATGTTCTTCCATATCAACAATTTCTGTCATCTTTTCTGCATTAAATCCAATTCCAGAGGTGGTCTTTGAAAATTGAATTTTTTCAAATGCGCTTTCCCATAAACTTTTAAAACTATCTTTCCTATCACATGTAACCTTAACTGGAAAAACATTAGTAAAAGATTTATTCATTGTATTTGCCAAGGAAGTTTTGCCAACTCCTCTTTCTCCATATAAAATCGCATGTTGACCTTTTTCATTTATAGCTTCAATTATTTTTTCTAATTGAGACATTCTTCCAAAAAAGAAATCTTTTTCTTGAATTGGAGTACTTGGCGAAAAAACTTGATTTAAGAGTATTAGTTTAGATTTTTTATCCATAAAAAAAGACCTTTTTAAAGGTCTTAAAGTTATGCTTTATTTTTTAATGCAATCTTCAATTCGTCAATGAAAGTTTGTGCATCTCTTTTGTTTCGAATTGATTTTGATAAGCTGTCATTTGACATTCTTATCATTGTCTTCATAACTGGCTTTGAACTAATAGAGGATTTAGCTATTCCTTTTATAGCAGCCGTTTTAAGTAGTAAATCGGACTTTTTCATATTGCAAAGGTATTAAATTAATTCAGTTTATACATATAATAGCGATATAAATCTCTCGCATCTCGGTTTAAATCAAACAGTTCTGGTCTCGGTTTGAACAATGGTAGATTATTAGTATCTCTCTCAATGTCTGTTTGGTTGCGTAGTAATTTTACATACCAATCGACTCCTACGACTGATAATATTTCATTCAAATCCGATAGATTATATCTGAACATTCTGTGATAAAAATAAGCTCTTAAATCATCTGAACCATCAATACCTATAAAACTATCTTTATGTTCATTCAAAAATGTTATTCCATACAATATGATAGTTGAAAAAACTTTATTTACATTTTTGTGTTTTAGTTTACATTTATCATCTATTTCTCCTGTTTCATCTATAGGACCAAAACCTATATTATATACATCTTGTAGATATTCATCCGGATGTTGACTTATGATAACATGTAATTCTATTGAATTTCCATTAGCTAATTCGGAATCAAAAATAAAATATTTTAAATCTTCGGAAACTTCTTTTGGAACATAAGTGTCATTTAAATCTATTTTTATCATCTTTCTTTAAAAATATTGGCTTTAATATCCAAATATACAAAACACTTCTAAGTTTCAAAATCATTACTTTAATTTTCCTGAAAGAAAAACCACTCTCAATTCTAGCCCCGGTTGCAGCGGCATCCTTTTTTTGGGAAGGGCATTTTGCGGAGGCGAAAAAAGATAGAGCGGAAAACGGGACGGGTCTTCGAAAGAGGCGAAATCTTGGTGCTTCTAAAAACAGGAATAATTCCGTAATTTTGCAACATGAACGTGAATTTGAATCAAGATACTATTTGTGCAATCGCCACGGCAAACGGAGTTGGTGCTATTGGGATTATCAGAATTTCGGGTAACGAGGCTTTTAAAATTGCAGCCAAAATTTTTGAAGGTAAAAATCTGGAGGAGGTGAAAACGCACACTATTCACTATGGTTATATCGTGGATAAGAGCCAAGTAAAAAGTGAAAAGAGCCAAGAAGTAGGAGGCGGGATGCGAGATGCGGGATGCGAAATGCAGGATTCACCAATTGAAAATGATCGACCAACAATAAATATACATCAGCAAACATCTGACATCAAACATCAAACATCCGACACTTCCGAAGTGATTGACGAGGTGATGGTTTCGGTTTTTAAAGCTCCGAAAACCTTTACGGCCGAAGATTCTGTGGAAATTTCTTTTCACGGATCACCGCATATTGCCAAGAAGATTCTGGAGGTTTTGGTGAAGAATGGGGCGCGACTGGCGAAAGCCGGGGAATTTACGATGCGTGCTTTTATGAACGGCAGAATTGATCTGGCGCAGGCGGAATCGATTGCTGATTTGATTGCTTCGGAAAATGAGGCGTCGCGGAAAGTGGCTTTGAATCAGTTGAAAGGGGGAATTACGAATGAGATTTCGATCCTAAGAAATGACTTGCTGAATTTTACGTCGCTGATTGAACTGGAACTGGATTTCGGGGAAGAGGATGTGGAATTTGCGGACCGGACCGCCATGAATAAATTGCTGCTCAACCTGCGCCAGAAACTGAGCGCTTTGATTGAGAGTTTCCAATACGGAAATGCGCTGAAAAATGGAGTAGAAGTCGCCATTATCGGAAAACCGAATGCGGGAAAATCGACGCTTTTGAATGCTTTGTTGAAAGAGGAAAGAGCCATTGTTTCTGAAATTGCGGGCACGACGCGCGATACGATTGAGGAAGTGATTCATTTGAAAGGAACGGCTTTCCGGTTTGTGGATACGGCGGGACTTCGGGAAACGACGGATATCATTGAGAAAATTGGCGTGACGAAAGCGAAGGAGAAAATTGCGTCGGCGAAAGTGCTGTTGTATCTCTACGATGAGCGGGATTCTACGACGGAAGAAGTGATCGCTTTTGTGAAGGAATTTCACCGCGTGGATCTGAAGATCGTGCTGGTTCATAATAAAGTGGATCTGACCAACGACGAAATCCCAAACGAATTTGACGCTACATTAAAGCTGGAATTGTTTCCGTATTATTGTGATGAGTTGTTGAGGATTTCCGCGAAAGATCAAACAGGAATTGAAGCCGTGAAAACGGTTCTGATCGATTACGTTGAGAATTTGAAAGATCAGGAAAGCAATGTTATTATTACGAATCAAAGGCATTTTGATGCTTTGCAGAAATCGCTGCAATCTGTTCTTCAGGTGGAGGAAGCGGTGAGTTCCGGGATTCATACGGAATTGCTGGCGTATGAGTTGAGAAATGCTTTGGAGCAGTTGGGGGAAATATCTGGAGAGTTTACGAATGATGAGGTGTTGGGGAATATTTTTTCTAAGTTTTGTATTGGGAAATAATACCAAATAAATATATAAAAAGCCTCCAGCTTATCATGTTTTGGAGGC
Organism: Chryseobacterium sp. UYP7; assembly: GCF_056279225.1. Lineage (NCBI taxonomy): Bacteria > Pseudomonadati > Bacteroidota > Flavobacteriia > Flavobacteriales > Weeksellaceae > Chryseobacterium > Chryseobacterium sp. UYP7. The sequence goes on along the minus strand of NZ_JBWBQW010000003.1, from coordinate 11,110 downwards.
TTTATTTAGGTTTAATATCATTGCTATTACTATTCCTTATAATAAATGAATATTTCAAACTTAATTTACATATTTTTGATTACTTAAATAATTTTCTTACCAATATCATTTCAAATATGAAAAACATCCTATTTCTCCTCGTTGCTTTATTTACATTTTCTACGGTCAAAGCACAAGACCTTAAAATGACAGACATTGACGGTTTGGACAAATCCATAAAACCTGGCAATAACTTTTTTATGTACGTCAACAAAAAATGGTTTGATGCCACGCCGATTCCTTCAACGCAAGCGGGAGTTGGTGCTTATATGTTTATGAATTATCCTCAAAAATTAAGGTTGCAGGGAATTTTGGAAAATGTTTCGCAGCGTACTCAACCTGCGGGAAGTTTGGAACAAAAAGTGGGAGATTTTTATGCGTCCGGAATGGATACGATCACTATTGACAAGCGTGGTTATGATCCAATCAAACCAACGTTGAATCGCATTGAAGCTATTAATACTATTCCTTCTTTAATGAAATTTGTTGCAGAGGAAATCAAAGTGGGCAATGGCTCCATTATGTCTTTTGGAGTTGGACCCGATGATAAAAACAGCAGTATCAACATTGCGCACAGTTACCAAACAGGAATCGGATTGCCGGATCGTGATTATTATTTTAAAGAAGATGCCTCCACTGTTGCCATTCAAAATGCCTACAAAACCTATCTTTCTACCTTGTTTCAATTGACAGGCACTGATGCAGCGACTTCTAAAAAAGATGCGGAGTTGGTTTATATTATCGACCAACAAATTGCGGCTTCCCATAAAACAAGAGTTGAACGTCGGGATGTTCATGCAAATTACAACATGATGGCCATCTCAGATCTAGAAAAAAGTCAACCCAGTATCGGCTGGAGAGCGTTTCTAAAAAACCTGGGTGCTCAAACGGATTCCGTTGATGTGGCTCAACCTGCCTATTATGACAAATTGAATTCCCTCATAAAAACCGTTCCTCTTAAAAACTGGAAATTGTACCTCAAAGCGAAAACCATTAGAAACTATGCGGGTAATTTAAGTAAACCCTTTGTAGATGCCAGCTTTAATTTTAATAAAGTGATTTCGGGACAGGCTGTTCAAAAAACGCGTGGCGAATTGATGGCTACTGCGGTTGATAATTATTTGGGTGAAGCGCTGGGACAATTGTATGTGAAGAAATATTTTTCGGAAGCAGCAAAGAAACGGATGGCGGTTTTAGTTGATAACGTGCAAAAAGCCTACGCTGCAAGAATTGACAAACTGGAATGGATGAGTGACTTGACCAAAGTTCAAGCAAAAGAAAAATTATTTGCCATCACGAAGAAAATAGGATATCCGGATCAATGGAAAGATTACAGCACTGTAAAAATTTCCAGAGATTCTTATTTCGAAAATATGATGAATGCTTCTGCGGCGGAATATCAGCTTGAAATTGCAAAATTGGGTAAACCAGTGAATAAGTCGGAGTGGTTTACAACGGCCCCAACGGTAACTGCATATAACAATCCGTCGGCTAATGAAATTGTATTTCCTGCGGGAATATTACAAGCGCCTTATTTTGATAATGAAGCAGATGATGCTTTAAATTATGGCGGCATTGGAATGGTGATTGGTCACGAACTCACGCATACTTTTGATGACCAGGGTGCGCAATATGATAAAGAAGGAAATGTTAAGGATTGGTGGACCAAGGATGATTATACGCAGTTTAAGTCAAGAATTCAGCAAGTCATCAATCAGTATGATCAATTTACAGTTCTAGATAATTTACATATCAATGGCGCGATGACGGTAGGAGAGAATACTGCAGATATTGCAGGAATTGCTGTAGCTTACGATGCTTTTAAAATGACAAAAGAAGGTCAAAGCGATACGAAAATTGATGGTTTGACGCCGGATCAGAGATTCTTTCTTTCTGTTGCTAAAATATGGAGAGTGAAAATGAAGGATGAGTTTTTACGTTTGTGGATCAAAACCAATCCGCATTCCCCACCAAGCTGGAGAGTAAATGGGCCACTCATGAACAGCACTCCTTTTTATAATGCGTTTGATGTTCAGGAAGGCGAGCAGATGTTTTTACCGGAAGAGGATCGGATAACGATTTGGTAAATGCTGAGGGAAAGAGCAAAGTAGGACAATTTTAAATATTTGTAACGTTTCATCATGTTTCTGAAGTAAATTTTAGAATTACTTACAGATATTTTAAAACTTAGTTGCTTACTCGCAATAACCATTTTAAACAGTATTAAAACCGATCATTTTTAAGTGCTGTTTCGATTGAAGTAAACTAAACTTAGATAATATTTCTGGAATATTTTTTTGCTGTTGTTTCGCAAAATAACTTAGCCTATATTGAACTTCTTTTTATAGCATTTTAAGATTACCTTACTGAAATATGACATCTACGGAATTAAAATACGATTATATCATTGCCGGCTCTGGCTGTGCGGGGTTAAGTTTGCTCTACCGATTGCTTGTCGATCCCGTTTTACAATCTAAAAAAATCCTGGTTATTGATCGCGTTCAAAAAAATGAAAACGATCGAACCTGGTGTTTTTGGGAGGAAGGGAAAGGTCTTTTTGAATCGGTGGTCACGCACGAATGGAAATCTTTAATCTTTAAAAATGAAGACATTACGCGGCAATTTGATTTGGAAAGGTATCGCTATAAAATGATACAGGGAAAAGATTTTTATGATTTTGTCCTTTCGTATGCAGCCAGTTTTGAAAATGTGACCTTTAAAAATGAAAATATAAAAGGGATTACGTCAGACCAAATTGAGGCGACCGTAGAAACGGAGGAGAGTAGGTACCAATCTGAATACTTATTTAATTCGACCTCTTTATTTAATCCGAAAATTACAGAAGAAAATTCTTTGCTTCAACATTTTACGGGTTGGGTCATTAAAACGAAAGAAGCCAAGTTCGATTCAAAGGTAGGGACGTTAATGGATTTTACTTTAGATCAAAATCATGGCGCGACCTTCATGTATGTTTTACCAACGAGTTCAACGGAAGCGTTGGTAGAGTACACCTTATTCAGTAAAAGTGTTTTGCCAAAAGATGAATATAAGGAGGCCTTGACGCAGTATGTTAAAAATGATCTTCAAATCACGGACTACGAAATTACCCATACTGAGTTTGGAATCATACCAATGTCTCTGGCCAAGTTTGAGCGGAATAGCGATGCTTTTAACCGCATCATCAACATTGGAACCGCGGGCGGTTACACCAAGGCGAGTAGTGGTTATACTTTTCAGTTTGTGCAGAAAAACACAGCACATATTGTCAAAAATTTATTGCAACAAAAAAGTCCTAACCCTGAAAAATATTTTGATGATAAGCGATATGAATGGTATGACCGCACTTTGCTGGAAGTTATTCTGTCTGGAAAAATGGAAGGAAAAGAAATTTTTTCACTGATGTTTTCAAAACGGTCGCCTGAAGATATTTTAAAATTTTTGGGTAATGAAAGTACGATTTGGGATGATCTTAAAATTATTAGTGCACTACCGATTGGACCTTTTATGAGGGCTGGTTTGAAGCAACTCTAAAAATATTGAACTTATTTTTTAACATGCTAGTTTTTAGCAAATATCATTTTTCTCCATTTCATTTAGAAACGAAAAGAGAACCTTTGGTTAAGCTTCGCATCGAATTTATGAGGAATAGTCTTATTAAATCATAAAATAGATATAATAAAAGAAGTTTCGTTCGGAGCTTTTTCTCTAGTATGTTTCAACAGTCCTTTGGAAGACTTTCTAATCTCGAATGAAACACGATTTCCTGTTTCTTAACTAGAGACAAATTTGTTTCTTTTTTGGCATTATCATTTTCGGCCTGTTTTGATAGAAACACTTTAGCACATATTTGCACACCTAATAAGTAATGACAATCTGTTGAGTAATAAATATACTCTGAATTACATCCACTTTCTTCAGGCAAAGGCGCACCTGCAACATTAATAATTTCCGATATATGAATCTGCCCAGAATCTACAAACTCAATTTTCCCCGGTTCCGGCGAACTACCTCCAGGCATAATACCCACACCGGTATTAAATGTTTTTTTATTTGAACTTTATTATCCTTTACTTTTACTGTACCGAAATCCTGCCACACTGTGAGTGTATTCAAAGTGAAACCATCATAAAAAGTAAAGTTCGGAATGTTTTTTTCAACAATAGTTCCCGTCAGTTTATCCTGACTTGTAGGTCACATCTGACAAAACTTTGAATTCTCCCACACGAGCGTTGAATTTTATATTTGCGTCGTATATTACAATGAGTTGGTCTGAAGTGGCGTTATCTTTTTTTCTCTATCCTTTCTGCTTTTCTTTAATTTCGTAATTTCAACTTAATTGGAATTTTAATTTACAATAATATAGCTCCAATAACCCGACTCTTGGATAAAAATTTTATTGTTCCCATAAAAATATTTTGTTTTCTACCTTCATTTTTATACATTTTTCAGTGGTATATTTTACGGGACATTTAAAACAATTATTTGAAAGTGCAGTATTATTAAGGAAATTCTTTAACACAAAAAAACCTTTAAGATTTAGTTTTATTTTTGAATTATTTTGACAAATTTGAGTTGCAGGAACATCTACAAAATCATTATCTGCAATTTTTAATCTGTGAGAAACATTAGAGAATTCTTCAATTTTATCGATAAATAAATCTTTTTTATCCGTCACTATGTGAAACTTAAAATTCTGTGCAGTAAAAGTATTAGAAATTTCAATTATATTATTGGAAATGGCACTAACAGTTATTTGGTAATCACTTTGAAAAATAGAAATATTTTTCTGTACTGTTGTTGTTGAAACAGAGATTTTCACTTTTACATCTTTATTGTAGATTTTCACTTTTTCAATACAATAACATTCTTTGCATTTAAATTTAGTTTCGTCATTTATTTTTCCTACTAGTTTACCTTTTTCGAAAACCTGAGACTCAATGTTTTGTGCAAAACAAGAAGTGAAAATTGAAACATAAAGAATAAATATTATTTGTTTTGGCAATTTTCCTCGTATTTTAAAAATTCTTTTGTCCATTTTGTATAGTTTTGTCTTTCAGATAGATTATTTTCTCCACCATTAATTGCAATTGTTACTTTTTTCACATTACTATTCTCAAGTCCTTCATCCATTGCATCCATTGTTTCTTTTTTATAGATGGTAGAAAACCAACCTGCCGAATTAAATGCGTGGAACAGATCTTCTGAAATCTTTTTTGCGAAGGTTTTAAGATCTTCATAAAACTTTTCTGTCAATCCATTTTCTGTGGCTTTTTTCCTATTGATTACAGTTTCGGCGACACTCTCATATCCTGATCGATATTTCATATAAACATCTTTGAAAAATGCTTTATCATTTACATAATCATAATATGCCAGATAATTGTAATCATGTGTGATTTGCTTCATGCCTCTTCCTTGAAAATCAACTCCTCCCTTATAATTGCTTGGAACTGTTTTTCTACTTTCATATGTATATTGAAAACTGATTGTCTCAAGATAAATTTGACCTAAAAAATGAATTTTCCTTTTACATGTATTAACCTCAAATTTTTTGAACATTGCGTTAAGCTCATTCGTAAATAGATCAACTTTGTCTCTATTTTCAGTAATTGTTCCTTTTGTAATACGGATGCTTTCAATAAACTCTGATCCTTTGTCAAAAAAAACTTCTTTTTTGGAAATATAACTTTGTTTTTTTCTTAAAAAATAAATTAAATCAATTATGTCATCGACTGTGAAATCTTTTGTACAAAAACATTTCTTTTCTTCTTCTTTCGTTTCCGGTAATGGCGCACCTTTAGTATGAATACTTTCCGGCATATTTATCTGCCCGGAATCTAAAAACTCAATTTTCCCATTTTCCGGTGGCATATTTCCAGGCATTTTACCTATTCCCGGTAAAGTAGATTTTTTTAACAGTACAAAATTATCCTGTACTTTTACGGTACCGAAGTTTTGCCATTCTGTAAGGGTAATCATCTGAAAACCGTCATAAAATGTAAAATTTTCGATTTGCTTTTCTACAGTTGTACCAGTTAATTTATCCTGTGTAGTAGGAACATCTGATAGAACTTTGAATTCTCCGAGGTGTGCATTAAACTTCACTCTTGCACCATTAATGACGATCAGTTGGTCGGCAACTTCTTTATCTTCTGCCTCCCTTTCTTCACGGCTTTTTGCAATCTCTTCGGTTATTTCATTCTGTTTATTTTCAAGCGCATTTTCTGGCTGTTCTTCAGCACTTGAATTTGTTGAAGGCACAGAAGAATCATTTTTACCATTAGAAGGTATTGGTTCAACAAAATCACCCGAACTTGCATCTGTATCTTTTAGCCCATCCATAATAAAGAATGTTTTATTTGTTTGTCTTTCATTTTAAAATCTAAAAAAGCCTCTGCTAAATGATTATTCTCGTAAAAGAAAATACCATTATATTTTTCTATTTCTGTGGCGTTTTTTTCTGAAATTTCAGTTTTCACTTCTCTCTTATTTTCTTTCTTAATTAATTTTAAACTTTCGGTAAATACATTATTATCTTCATAAAATATTCTTTTTTTAATGCCATGATCATCATAACCACCATATTGCCCGTTAAATAAAAGTCCAAACATTTTATAGGAATTTAAAAAATAACAAACTTTTTGGTTGTCTTCCATAATATCGGTGACAAATTGGAGATATCTTTCAACTACGTCTCCCGCATGATTTTGTAATAAGGCATTACTGATTTCTAACCATCTTAATTTAAGTTTAAATAAATTTTCAATTTTTATAATTAAGTTTTGATCGTTTACTATAACTTCTATATCATCCCAGAGATAACTAATTTTTTTGAGAAAAAAAACGTCCGAATTGTCTTCATCTGAAAACTTAAATTTTAAGGTTAATAGCCTGAAATGCTGGTTTTTTTCGTTCTTGCCCAAATAAAATATTTTCACATTTCGTACAAAGCTTTTTTCAATATTATAATTTTCTTTTACTTTTTGAGTTATTATCGTTTCATAATGATAGGTGGCATCATTAAATTGAGTCATTTTCGAAGCTTCTATTTTTTTACTCAAAATTAATTATTTATAAAATTTCTCATTTTATTTATTTAATTCTCTCCCCGTTTTCCCGTTGCTGTCGGATTGTCACCATTATTTGGTTCCATTCCCACCCATTTTCTGTTAGCGGACCAATGCAGATATTCGTTTCTCAATCTTCTTAATATATTCTGGGGGGTTGGAGCAAGTATATCGACTTGATCTATAACTAGTACTTCGTTTCCTTCATTGTCACACTCTATTTTTGGCTCTGGTAATTTATCTTTATTAATAAGAATTGGGACTTCTGGTTGTCTTCCATGCGGTATATTATCCTGAACCTTTTCTGGATATGGATTTTCGATTTGCTTTTCGGCATCGAGATTTCCAAAAGGGTTTAGTATATGATCTGGTATGAATTTTAATTCAGAACCTTTTCCAAAAACGTAATCATATAAAATTTTGTATGTTGCTTTCAGTACACCGTTATGCTCTCCTATTTTATACGTTTCTTTGCACGAAATAGGCATTTTTACAAAAGATTCATCTCCCAGCTGCTCACGAAATAATTCTTCCATAAATTGTAAAGGTATATAACTGTATTCTTTCTTGATAAACCTTGTTCCCTGCAATCTTTTGTAATTTAAATGAGGAGCTGCATAGCGGTAAATCCTGCCGCCAGGCAAAGCAGATATCATATTATCTTTAAAAATTTCTAATTGTTCGTCCTTATACCAATATTCCTTTATAAGATGTTGCCTATAATGTTTGAGACCGTTATCAGATAAATGTTTATTTGTTTCTATTTCTGTTTTTACTTCTGTCTCATTTTCATAGGCACCACCTATATCACAGTGCACACCCGGAAAATTTTTCTCAGTACCAATTTTCATTCGCGTTAGACGAAAGTTTTTTCTGTGCTCATCTTGTGCTGTAAAATGGACGGCTTTAGTTACCCGTAATGAGTTTAGATTTAATGGTTTAACATCATCTTTAAACAAATCACGTTTTAAACTCTCTTTTATATTTATCCCTAAAAGAATAGTACTATCATAGGTTTCTTCATAGGAAGAAACTGTATCATAAATTCCTAAAAAACGAATCGTAACAGACAAATCTTCTAATTCTTCGGGACTCAAAACACCCTCGTTTATTAAGTAATATCCAAGCAAACCCCGAACGGGCATTTTGCCATCTTTTACCGCAGAAGCGTTTACAACGTGCCAATCACCGTCTTTATAAGTCACTTTGTTTTCATAAATTGGAATTACACCATCGTTACCAAAAGATCGGCTATTTCTGTAACCAACTTTCTCTCTTTTTGTGGTAGATCTGGGTATTTCCTGTTCCTTCACTACTACTTCATACACAAAATTTCTCGCTGCAGCTGCACCACGGCTGAAACCAAAGACATCGATTGTAATTTGGCTTGGAACTTTATTATTATTTTTGTTTCTTAAAATTTTGATATTATTTGCTAAATTTTTACACCCTTTTCGCACTTTTCCTCTAATACCCGTCTTTCCCGCGCCAAACATAAATCCATGTGTATTGTCTTTTGCAATATCACCATTTAAGTTTCCCATGGGGTCATCTACACCTATTCCCGTTCCTATTCCTTCAACATATAGTGCATATTCTTTTCGTTCACAGCACTTATATTTTCTTGCTACGTTGGTATAATCGTTAGCATAACTATTATCTGTACCTTGTTTATCTACAAAATTACGATGAGAATTTTTTAAATATTTGAGGTATTCTTCATTATCCTGATTTACTATAGCTTTTTTGTACATGTTGTACCTTTCATCCTGCTTATCTAACGAAACTTCATGCAGTTTTTCTTTTCTTGCAATTGTCTCATCATCATCTTCGGGTTTTATATCATTACCTTTCTCTAAGTATTTTTTACGAAGTTCCGTATTTTTCATATTATTTAAAGTGCCATCAAAAAATACTCCGAATGGAAGATGTAGTTCACCTACTGCTGCTTTTGCATTTCCTGCATTATATACAAATGTTCCCATAATTATTTGTATTGTTTTCTCTTAAAGACTTCTAAATCTTCTGTTTTTATAAATATATCTTTTCCACTCCCTTTTAATTTTACTGTAAAAAAGGTATTTGTAAAATTCATTTTTATATCTAAATTAGCAGAAATTGCATCCGCATTCCCACTATATAAATCCTTAAAAGCATTAAAAACAGATCGTTCATTTAAAACCGCCCCTGCACCATATTGTACACCATCTTTATCTTTAAACGAAAACTGTATTTCTCTTGGTATTGCTTTTTTATTATAATCATTTAATGGAAATTTATTAGAGAAAAAGCTTTCAATTTCCCCATTGTACAGTACTATTCTTATCTCGTATGTGTCATCCAAAATAGATCCATCTGGAAATTCAAATACGGGTTTCCAATTGTATTTTTTTCTATAGGTATCCCACAGTCCATAGACTATATTTTTGCCTTGCATTTCTAAAGGAACTATATTGGCATTCGTCATCATTTTTTGACGGTATTCATGTTCAAATAATAGATGATCATGGCTGTCTAAATTTTCTATTTCTTCAGCTGGAATTACTACTTCTTTACCTTGAAACCTTCCCACTTCTATCTGTACACCTGAACCCGCGATCCAAATCACACAGACGCCGCCCGGTGCGAAACCTACAATAATTGTATCATAATTTACATGACGAATATCTCCAGAACCATTTGTCAATTTCGTATCGTATCCTTTTCTGAATAGATCTCTTATTTTTTCATAATCCAAGTTCTCATCTACTTGGTAAAATTTCTCTTCTGCATAAGATAAAAAAACTACGTTCAGATGATCTGGCAAAGATTTTGCTCCTGAACCCATACCATAACTCGCTTCTCCCCAATATCCGTTCCCAATGGTAGTGCCGGCATTCAGGCTCGTGTAAGAACCGGTATTTAAATTTTGCAGACCTCCTTTATAAATATCTACGGGAAATCCATAAGGACAAGAAGTTGCATCTTTCCATTCGTAAATTTCTGCACTCATATTTTTTGTTTTATTGCTATTTTTTTGGCACGATGCCAGTTGGCTCATAAATAAAAGGATCAATACGCAATTCTTAATAATAATTTTGATCATAATTATAAAGTTAAAAAATGAAGAATTAATACTGATGACAGTGTAAAGAACAGTGTCATTACAATAAATGTCTTAAAGATTAAAGAGAACGTTTTATTTTTAAAAATCATACTTACTACTGTAAATATCATAAAAGCAACTACAACCAATGCAATGCAGAAGTACATCAAAAAATATAGAGCGTATCCAAGATCGTCACCAAACAAATAGAGATCAACAAAAAAAAGTATGATACCAACTAATAAGGATAATGGACTAATTTTTAAAATAAAAGATAAGTTTGACTGTAATTGATTCATTATCCTTTATTTACTTTAGCATCTATTTTCCCTAAAACTTTCGCCACACCCGCACTTTGAATTAAAATATCGCCGTTGGTCGATTTATGTATTGTTGTGGAAGTAGTTTCTTTTAAATCTCCAGTGATAGTAATTGTCTTATTTTCACTTATAGTTTGTTTATAATTGGTAGAAGTAAACTTATGATTTTTAGTAATACTCATGCTGTGATCTACACCAACGTTTGTAGTCATATTTTTACCTACATTAATATCTAAATTCTCTCCCGCATTAAAAGTCATATTCTTAGGTGCAGTCACCGTAATATTCCCCGCTCCATCCATAAAATAAGTATTCCCGCTTGGATCCAAAATCGTCACGCTTTTCTCATTATCATTCATCAAAACCTTGATACCGCTTTTGGTTTGGATAGATCGCATATGATTATTGATTCCACCACCAAGTCCAACTCCCCCATGAAACATTCCGCCCATCACAAAAGGTCGGTCCGGATGATTGTGTACAAAACCCACCATCACTTGATCACCAACTTCCGGGATGGCGACATAGCCGCGATTCTGAGAAACCTGATCTGTACCACCCGCATCTGGAGACATCATTCTGATAAAGTTCGTTGTGTC
>NZ_JBWBQW010000002.1:0-714824 GCF_056279225.1 Chryseobacterium sp. UYP7 | reverse complement strand
GGGCTCACCTGTTCCCATTCCGAACACAGAAGTTAAGCCCTCTAGCGCCGATGGTACTGCGTAAGCGGGAGAGTAGGTCGCCGCCAGTCTTTTTAAAAGCTCATCAATTAATTTTGATGAGCTTTTTTTGTGAACGATAATCAGATAAAAATGATGTCCTTGAAACAACATGTCAAAAGGCTATTGAAGATAGATAACATTTTACAAATTAAAGCTCAATCTACTATTAACTTTTTCCGTCAGACCGGAAAATTTGTACTCTTCATTAACATTTCAATTCGCTGATTTTAATAATGAATTGTTTGCGTTGACCAAGTATCAATTAAATTGTGGATTCAAGAACCTATGGATTTCCAATAAATGAGAATTTACTATTTTACAACTCAGTTAAATCATATTTAGCTCCTCATTTTTATAACTCTGCAGTAACGTATCATTGTGAAGATTTTATTTTGAATCAAGAGTCTGCTCTGATGGTAACACTTTCGTGTAAGTATTCATTCCCAGCGCACTTTTTCGTTGACTGCAAGAATCTGAAATTACTTCTAATTTGAGTTTGTCGTTCACGATGGTAAACTTATACGTTCCTTGTGAAAGCATGGGACATGGAGAAGCTCCGCTCGTTTTTACCACTGTAATGTTATCGCCATCTATGGTGTAGGTCATCTGTTCGATCGCCTTGTCGTTAAACATAATCGTATAAATATCCTTTGAGAATTGTAGGATCACCGTTTCCGGAGAAGGAATGTTGGCTATTCCCTGCCATTCTGTGTTTTCAAGAATATTGTTTACTGCTGTTTTTTCCTGCGCTTTGATTGAAACAGTACATAATACAATACCGATTATTGTCAATAATTTGATGAGTGTTTTCATTGGTTTAAATTTAAGTAAGCAAAGGTCTTTCTTTTCTGCCGGAGATTTTCCCGTATTATCACCCTTTTTCTATTTGTATCATCCTAAAAGTTTAAACTTTTGAATAAGACGAAAATTTTATTCTAGCCCAGATGGAAGTGGCATCCTTTTTTGCTCGTACTGATTTGATTCTATATCTAGCTATTCTTAGCAAAAAAGATATAGCGGACAGCTGGACTGCTTTTTTGAGAAGCGAAACTTTGGTTGCTTCTGATTGAAGGAACATTTCTTAGTTTCAGTTCAATATATTGTTTCCTCATTTTCGACTTGGTATTCATTCTAATTTGAAGTATCTTTAAAACTTATTGATAATCAAATAAATTAAGTAATGAAAAAAAGTATCTTATCGCTATTATTAGTTGGAGCAGTCGCAATGGGCAATGCACAGGTGAAAACTCCGCAACCAAGTCCGTCTGCAACGGTGAAACAATCCATTGGACTTTCTGAGGTTACCGTGGAATATTCCCGCCCTTCTGCGAACAGTCGTAAAGTTTTTGGTAATCTGGTTCCGATGAATCAAGTTTGGCGAACGGGTGCAAATGGTTCTACCGATATCACTTTTAAAAATGATGCGACTTTTAATGGCATAGCTATTCCGGCCGGAAAGTATGCGCTTTACACGATTCCGTCAACGAACGATTGGGAAGTCATTCTTTATAAGGATACGGAACAATGGGGTGCGCCGAAAGAATTGAAAGCAGATCAAATTGCAGCCAAGACCAAAGTGAAAGCAGAGAAAAGTTCGACCATGTCTGAAACTTTTAATATCGGTTTTGATGATCTGAAAACAGATAAAGCCAATCTTGTGATGAACTGGGAAAATACGATGGTGAAAGTTCCGATCGTTATGGATTCTAAGAAACAGGTTTTGGAGTCGATCAGTACGACTTTGGTTTCGAAGGAGGCAAAAGCCGGGGATTATCATCAAGCTGCGAGTTATTATCTTCAGGAAGGAATGGATCTGAAGAAAGCTTTGGAATATACGGATAAAGCGAATGCACTTCAACCCGATACGTATTATATGCTCAAATTAAAATCTGAAATTGAAGCAGCAAATGGAATGAAGAAAGTGGCAATTGCTACAGCCAATAAATCTTTAGCGCTAGCAAAGAAAGAGGGGAATGAGGATTACGTGAAAATTAATACGGATAATATTGCGAAGTGGAGTAAATAAGAGAACTTCGGTTTGTTTAGAATAATAGAGGATGCCAATTTTTGGGGTCCTTTTTTATTCTCCATTTTTAATCTCCGTAATAACTCTCTGTAGAGTTTCTTCAAATTTTTTAGTTTTAAGTTCGCATTCCCACACAGTGATCACTTTCCAGCCTAAATTATTTAGTTTTTCATTGTTGATTTTATCCCTTTCTACAGTTCCATTGATTTTTTCAGTCCAGAAATCTGTACGTGTTTTTGGGATAATAAAATATCTGCAACCTTCATGACCATGCCAAAAACAACCGTTCACCTGAATGACAGTTTTATATTTTCTTAAAACAATGTCCGGTTTTCCCGGAAGTTTAGTGTGGTGAAGGGAATATCTGAAACCTTTTGCGAAGAGTGCTTTACGGAGTTTAACTTCAGGTTTTGTATTGGTGCCGCGAATTTTACTCATGTTAAAACTTCGTTGCTGCTTAGTATGTCGGTCTGCCATTAGGTAATATAGAAGATTTTATTATAAAATGTAAATTAAAAATACAGTATGAAAGATGAGATTTAAGTAGTGTCTAATTACTTCAAATTATTTAAATATCATGCTATTTTTTCAAATATTTTGGATTATATTTATCTTTTTTCAAATATGCCAAAATTAAACTATATCGATTTATTTGCAGGTGCGGGTGGACTCTCAGAAGGATTTATTCGTGCAGGGTTTGAGCCAATCGCTCACGTGGAAATGAATAAAGATGCATGCGATACTTTAAAGACCAGAACCGCTTTTCATTATTTGAAAGCGTATAACCGCATTGATGAATATCAAGATTACCTCAAAGAAAAAATTACACGAGATGAATTGTGGAATAAAATCCCAAGTCATTTAATAGCTGCTGTAATTAATAAGGAAATATCTCCAGAGACATTGCCTTATATTTTTGAGAAAATTGACGAAGAATTGAACAATAAAGAAGTTGATTTAATTATTGGTGGACCACCTTGTCAAGCATATTCTGTCGCAGGAAGAGTGAGGAAAGATATGACAGACGATTCCCGAAATCATCTGTACAAATATTATGTTGAATTTTTGAAGAAATACAAACCTAAGATGTTTGTCTTTGAAAATGTACCCGGGATTTTATCTGCTAATAATGGAATCTACCTTCAATTGATTTTTCATGCGGTACGCGAAGCTGGTTACGAATTAGACAAACAAGTCTTGAATGCACAAGATTTTGGAGTGTCGCAAGATAGAAAGAGGATTATCATCATTGGCTGGAGAAATGATTTAGAGTTTGAATATCCACAGTTCGATAAAGCGAAAAATGAATTCGAAGTTTTAAAACATTTGTTTTCGGATTTGCCAAAAATTAAAAGTGGACAAGGAGAATGGCGTGTTTCTAAATACACCAGAGCCACAAATGATTATTTAGAAAATTCTGGAATAAGAAATGGTGTTAATTTTACCACGCAACACATTTCCAGATTTAACAATGATAACGATTTGGAAATTTACAGAATAGCTGTTGATAAATGGGTAAATAAAGGCAAGCGTTTGAATTACGGAGAATTACCGCTGCGATTGATTAAACACAATAATGTAAAAACTTCTACAAATAGATTTCAAGTGGTTAATCATGAAAGTGTTTGCCATACAGTTGTTGCTCACATATCAGCTGACGGACATTATTATATTCATCCCGATATTCATCAAAACCGTTCGATTACTGTTCGTGAAGCAGCGAGGATACAGTCTTTTCCAGATGATTATTTTTTTGAATCGAGCAGAACGGCAGCTTTTAAACAAATAGGGAACGCTGTTCTGGTTTTGAGCGCTGCTTAATAATTTAACTATGGAAAGAAGATTGTGGTCTCGTGAAGAATTAATTCTTGTGTTTAATTTATATTTGAAATTACCATTTGGAAAAATGCATACCAGAACGCCAGAAATTATAGATATGGCAAACTTAATTGGTAGAACTGTAAGTTCCATCGCAATTCGCCTCACAAATTATGCAGCGTGTGACCCTTATCACAAAGAAAGAGGTGTAAAAGGAATGGTTGGAGGAATAAAACAATGTCAACCGATTTGGGATGAATTTTTTAATAATCAAGAAGAATTGATTTTTTTAAGTGAAAATATTTTAGCTGAAAAAGAAAATTTAACTATAGAAACTAAATTTGATGATTTGCTTTTCGACTTAAAAGATTTAAAAGGTGAAACCAAACTTCGTCAAGTAAAAACAAGGGTGAATCAAAGTGTTTTTAGACAAATAGTCGTATCAAATTATTCTGGGAAATGTGCAATTTCAGGAATAGATTTGCCGGAATTACTTTTTGCAAGTCATATAGTTCCGTGGTCTAAAAATGAGAAAGAAAGATTGAATCCTGAAAATGGAATTTGTTTATCTGCACTTTATGATAAAGCTTTTGACAAAGGTTTGATTGGCTTTAATGAAAATTATCAAATTTTACTTTCGGAGAAATTGCAAAAGAAAAAGGATGTAGAATATTTTGGAAAATATTTTAGTCATTTGGAAAAACAATCATTAATACTTCCACAAAGATATTTTCCGAAAAAAGAATTTATCCAATATCATTTAGACGAAGTTTTCAATAAATTTAATTAATTTATGAATACAAATTTTTGGAAAAGAGACGAAACTCGACAAGTAATTATTACAAAAACACTAATTCCAAATGAAAGTAATTTCGATTTATTTGCAACTTATTATAATTTAATTGATGTAAAAGGTTTGTCTTTTCATTTAAAAGAAAAAACGGAAATCGAAATTGAAAAATTGTTTAGACGAAATAACTTCGAATATCTTCTTTTACAACGCGAAAATTTTAAAGAATTTGTGATTATACCTAATGAGAATCTTGAAATTTTAACCAATAAAATTATTTCAAATATTAATTGTTGCCCTAATGAATCTGCAGTTGTTAATTTACTTTTAAATAATATGAATTGAAAATATTATGCAATTACGTAAAGGCAAAACTAAATCATTATTAGAAAGTTCAATAGACTGTGCGTTATTATCTGTAGAAATTTATAATAAACCAAGAGCACCATTTAGAGTTGAAAGTTTCATTACTCATATGATAATGTCTTGGACAAGACTTTTGCAATCCTACTTTAATCATACAATTGGTGAAACTTTTTTTTACAAAGAAACAAATGGTAGATACAAATTAATTGACGGAGAAAAAAAGGCATGGGAATTAAAGACATGCATTCAAAAATATGGAGGGCTTTCAGAAGCTGTTAAATCAAATCTTGAATTTTTCATAAAACTTCGTAATAAAATAGAACATAGAACAATTTCGAAAGATGAAATCGGCTTGATGATTTTTGGAGAATGTCAATCTTTACTATATAATTATGAAAATGAATTAATTAAGTTATTCGGCTCAGAATATGCCATCAATGAAAGTTTAGCATATTCACTTCAATTTTCAAGGTTAAGGACTGCAAAGCAAATTGAGGCAAATAAAAAATTATTATCCACAGAAGTCAAAGAGATTAAAGATTTTATTGAAAAGTACTGTTTAAATGTTAAAGAAAGTATTTTTAACACTCAAGAATTCAGCGTAAAATTAATTCAAATTCCTAAAATTGCTAACACTAGTAGAAATGACTTGGCAGTGGAATTTGTAAATTGGAATTCTGTTTCTGAAGATGATAAAGAAAATTATGAAAAGATGGTTGCTTTAATAAAAGATAAAGTTGAAAAAAGAGAAGTAATTAATCCTGGTAAATTAAAGCCAGGTGCTGTCGTTAAAATTGTAAATCAAAGTTATCAAAACAAATTTAATCATTACGATCACAAATGTTTACACTTTATTTTTTCAATTAAGCCAACAATAGAAGATGGAAATAGTATTGATCCGTTTGAAACAAATATTAAATATTGTCATTATGATGAAGCACATGACGATTATTTATTTAAAGATGAATGGGTTGAGTTTATTGTTGGAAATATAACAAGTGGAACTTTAACAAGAGAAATTTGGAAATCAAGTTTTGATAAAAAAGAAAAGTTAGATATTGACACATTTGAAATACAATAAGCAATTAAAACAAAAGTATTCTCGAAAATCTTATCGATTGGCTTTCAAAAGATGTGAATGCAAAAATTGTAGACGGTTCGCCAAAACTTTTTGATGTACCAGTTTTAATCATTGATGACGAAGCAGACGCGGCTTCCGTAAATGCTTCTAAAAGCATAGAAGACATTAAAACCATCAACAAACTCATCCGAACTTTACTAAATCTATTTAACCAAAATACTTTGATTGGTTATACCGCAACACCTTATGCAAACCTATTTATTTCTCAAGAACATAATGACGAAACAACAACGCTTGAATAAATAAAGAATATAAAATTGGCGAGGATTTGTTTCCAAGAGATTTTATTATCAATATAAAAGCACCCTCAAACTATGTTGGTGCAGCCAAAATATTTGGAATAGAAAATCCTGACGGAGAAGAGAAAGAACCTTTAGATGTTTTTCGAGCGATTGATGATTATGACCCACCTTTTTTCAGAACTATTAATAAGCACAACAAAGGAGAATTACCAGATTATTTGCCACCAAGTTTAGAAAAATCCATAAAATCTTTTATTCTTACTTGCACAATCAGAAGATTGCGAGGACATGAAAACAAGCATAATTCTATGTTGATTCACGTTGCGCTTTTGGTAAAATGGATTGATAGAGTTGCAGCACTCGTCAGTAAAAAAACAAAAGAATATGCAAATGCAATTAACGGTGATGACGAAACACTTTTAAATGAACTGAAAGAATTATTTGAAACAGATTTTGTTCCAACTACAGATAATATTTTAGAAAATTTAGATTATAAAGATGTACGAATTAAGCAACATACTTGGGAAGAAGTAAAAACAGAACTGAAAAAGGCGGTTTCTAAAATTGATGTTCGAGCAGTTCACGGCACTCGTTCTACAACTAATTTGGAATATCACAACATTGAGGAAATTGATTATAACAGATACGAAAATGGTTTGTCTGTAATTGCAGTTGGCGGTAGTAGATTATCAAGAGGTATTACTCTTGAAGGTTTGTCGGTAAGTTATTATTTACGAACCACAAAAATGTATGATTCGCTAATGCAAATGGGACGATGGTTTGGATATCGCCCTGGTTATGTAGATTTATGCAGATTATACACAACTGAACAGATTTTTGAATGGTTCAACCACATCACAATGGCGACAGAAGAAATGCGAAATGATTTTGATGAGATGGCTGTTTCTTATACGAGACCTAAAGATTATAGGTTAAAAGTAAGAAATGACGAAAAAAATAATAATGGGTTATTCGGAAATCATAGTGGTCTTTTAACAGTGACTAGTTTAGCTAAACTAAATTTTTCAACAATTATTTATATTTCGTTTTCAGGAACAAATAAGCAAACATATCAATTAAACAAAACTAAAAGCTCGATTGAGAATAATTACAATTCATTTAAAAACTTAATATCAAATATTGGTTTTCCTAAATTAGAAAACAGAAAGATCTCGCGAGACAAAATCAGATATTTATTTTATCCGAACCATAGTATTGACCCAATTTGTGAATTTCTGGATTCTTTCAAAACGGAACAGCCAAATATAAAAAATGGCATGTTTAGCGATTATATAAGAGCTCAGTTTAAGGAAAAAAACATCGCAGAATGGAGTATTTGCGTTGTATCAAATACTGATGAAAAAGTTTTCATTGATTATAAAGGAAATACGCCAAGAGATGAAAGAAAAACAAATGAAAATGTATTGCCAATTTTAGTTACTGCAAATAATGAATCAATAACTCTTGGTTCTAGCATTCGAAATCAGCGAAAAGAAAGCTGGAGTAGTGAATTCTATATGATTTCTAAAAACCAGATAGATGATCTTAAAGATCGACAAGTTGATTTATCAACAGATAACTTATTGACTTCTGAAAATATAAAAAGCCAAAGAGCTGTAGAAAAAAAAGGTCTTTTACTAATTTATTTATTAGACCCACGAGGAGCGAGAATTGACGATTCAAAAACGCCAATTATCGGATATAGTTTACATTTTCCAAAGATAGAAAAGGAAAAAAAAGTTTCTTATACTGCTACAATTAATAAAGGTTTTGAAGAAGAGCCGCAAGAAGATGATGATTCACCGAATACTGATAACGATTAATTTATGGTAAACATTAAATCGATTTGGGAT
The DNA here is from genome assembly GCF_056279225.1 of Chryseobacterium sp. UYP7. Lineage (NCBI taxonomy): Bacteria > Pseudomonadati > Bacteroidota > Flavobacteriia > Flavobacteriales > Weeksellaceae > Chryseobacterium > Chryseobacterium sp. UYP7. The sequence goes on along the minus strand of NZ_JBWBQW010000002.1, from coordinate 706,528 downwards.
ACCCAAAAACCAACTGGCAACAATATTATAAAAACTAGAATAGAAGATATTCCGCAGTTGCACTGTTATGCTGCAACTAATCATATTACTGGACAGCATTTATACATCATGTCCGTTTCCAGAAATATTGAAATTCCTGGACTCAAGAATTTTCGTTTCAAAGGTGTGGAGATTTTCACGATAGAAACAGAAAAAGATTATCAACTTAATATTTATCTTTTAGATAATGAACTAAAAGATATTTTCTCACTATTTATCCAAAATATTTTAGAAGATATAGCAGAAAGTATTACAGAAAATGTAGCTATAACCAAAACATTAAATGTAATTTCTAAATGGAAAAAACTTTTTGATAAAATCAATTTTAATGGTTTAAGCATAGAGCAACAAAAAGGATTAACTGGTGAATTACTTTTTATCAATTATCTATTAGACCAAGAACACTCGCCAGCAAAAGTTTTAAATGCTTGGACAGGACCAGATTTTGACGACAAAGATTTTGTTTTTGGCGCAGTAGGAATTGAAATCAAGTTTACAACATCAAAATATCCAAAATTAAAAATAACAAATGAAGGTCAACTTGATACTCAAAATCTGAATCAATTATTTCTCATTTTATATAGTTCAGAAGTTGTGAAAGAAAATGGTTTTTCGCTCAATTCATTAATTCAACAAACAAAAGAAAAATTTTCTAAAAATTTGAATGACCTTAAATTTTTCGAAGAAAGATTATTGCTATTAGATTATCTCGAGGATGATAAGGAGCAGTACAACACAATGTACTCTTTGAAAAAAACTTACAGTTATTTGATAGAAAATGATTTCCCAAGAATTATAAAATCGATTCTTCCGCTTGGAGTTTACAATACTTCTTATTTTATAGAATTATCTGCTGTTGAAAATTATTCAGTAAGTTTTGACGACATCACTTCAAAAATTTAATTGATGGAAAAAGCTTTGCAAAATTATATAGAAGAATTAAAATCTGACGTAGCTTCTTTGGTTTATTCAGATGGTGAAGGAGCTAGTTTTGAAGATAAGTACACAGAATATTGTGTCGAAGTTTTAGAATCTATTGGTAAATCTGAAGGTGCAAGAATTCTATCTTATATTCATCCAAATTCCAATGGAAGCATAGATTGGAAACTCAACGGATATTGTTTAAAAGATAAATTCAAAGATGAAAATAATAAAACCTATTTTGAAACTTTAGATTTATTTATCACTTATTTTAAAAATGATAGTTACGAATACAATATCAATCAGGCAGATTATACAAAATCTCTTAACCAGATAAAAAAGTTCATTAATGCTGCTTTAAAAAGGCATATTGATTATATAGACCATTCTCACACAGAACTTTATGAGCTTTTAAAAATAATTGGAAAACAAGGAAAAGATTTTGATAGAATAAATGTTTATTTTTTAATAAATGGTTTTTCTAACCATGAAAAAGAAAAAATTGAAATAATTGATGTTGATGTTTTCGTGCATACTTGGGATATTGCAAGGTTATTCAAAGTTAACGAAACGAATAGTGTACACGAACCCATAGAAATAGAATTTGAAAAATTTTCTGAAAATGGGAAAGGTTTACAGTGTTTGCAAGTTCCTTCTATAGATGAAATGTACGATTGCTATCTTGCTATAATTCCGGGAGAAGTTTTGGCAAATCTATACAAAGAATTTTCTAATGAATTGCTGGAAAGTAACGTTCGAGCATTTTTGGGACAAGCAGGAAAATTTAATAAAGGTATTCGAGATACTATTCGCAATAAACCGCAAATGTTTCTGCCATACAACAACGGAATTACTGCAACTGCAGAAAGTGTTGAGATGAAAGTTGTGGATAATCAATCAGTCATTAGCAGATTAAATGATTTTCAGATTGTAAATGGTGGACAAACCACTGCTTCACTTTATCATACACAGAAAAAATATAAAGATGCAGATTTGAGCAAAATTTTTGTTCAGATGAAATTAACGGTCATAAAAGATAAGGAACAGAAAAATATTGAAGTTCCGAATATTTCACGTTTTGCCAATAGTCAAAATAAAGTTTCAGAATTAGATTTATCTTCAAATAATCCATATTTTGTTTATTTAGAAAATTTATCTCGAAAAAAATATGTTGCCAATGCAGAAAACAAAAATCAATCGTTACTATGGTTTTTTGAAAGAGCCAACGGTCAATATCGAGAAACACTAAATAAACAAACGCCTTCACAGCAAAAGAAATTTAAAGAACAAAATCCATCACAACTTAAATTTGTAAAATCTGATGTTGCAAAATATATTAATTTATGGGAATTGGAGCCAAATTTTGTAGCGCAAGGTTCGCAGAAAAACTTCATTCATTTTACTAAAAAAATAAATGTTTTAGTAAGTAAAAATAAATTTCCGGGTGAGAATTTCTATCGTAAACTTATTTCTAATGCTATAATTTTTAAAACTGTAGACAAATTATTTGGCAGAAAAGGAGTAGATGCAATTGGTGATACTAATTTAAAATCTTTTTCAGTTGCTTATACTGTTTCTTATTTTCATTATTTAACAGATAATCGAATAGATTTATGGAAAATATATGACAATCAAAAAGTAGATGATTTTTTGAAGAAAACTTTTAAAACTCTTTTAATTTTTGTTTATAATCATTTAGTGAGTGCAGCAAATAATAGTTTGATTTCGGAATATGCAAAAAGAGAATCTTCTTGGAATGTTTTGAAAGAAACGAAATATTATGAAAACTTGCAGGTCTTGCTAAAAGACTATTTGATTAGCAAAGAAGAAAAAGAGGTACGTGAAACTGAAAAAGAAATTGATGCTAATAATGAAGAAGATCGGCTTTTTATCATTAGTGAAATTCATAAATTAGGATTGAAATTTTGGGACGGATTTAACCGATATCTAAATGTAAATTCGATTGAAAACTTTAATGGTCAATCTGTAGAAGCATTATTTAAAAATCTACAGAAAAATAAAAATCTTTTACCAAGAGATATAACTATTGGAAGAAAAGTTATTCTGATGCTTTCAGACCATGCTAATTTATTGGACGAGATAAAACCTTATTCAAAAATGGAAGAAAAGGAAACGGTTGAATTAAAATTTATGTTTGATAAATTAAAATTACTTTCAAAAGACGATTGGAAAAAAATTATAGATTTGGCAAATCAAACAAAAATTTTCACAATTCCAGAATTAGGAAATGTAAAATCCATACAAACTTCTATTTTTAAGAACGAACAAATAAAAGAGCAGGCATTAATGAAATGCTATGAATCTCTTACAAAACTTAAACGTTTTGGAATTAAAATTTGATAAAATAATTTTACACAGTTTCCTTTTTCATAAACGGTTCCAGCATCCCCGCAACCCCAATCATCAACAAACACCCAATCGGATTCAGCCACAAAAACTCTAATTCAATAACTTCTTTTACATCTAAAAAGTAAAGCAGAATAATCACAGGTTCTACAATTAAAATACTCCACATCGTTGCCTTTCCTCCGATTTTCGGGAAGAGGAAAGCGATTGCGAAAACGCCGAGGATTACTCCATAAAATAAGGAGCCAATAATGTTCACTGCCTGAATTAAGTTTTCAAACAAACTCGCATTCACCGCAAAGAAAATAGCGACCATTCCCCACATTAAGGTGAACAATCTGGAAGCATTCAAGTATTTTTTTTCTGAAATATCAGGTGCGAAATTTCGCTTATAAATATCTACCACGGTCGTTGTGGCCAAAGCATTAAGTTCTGAAGAAGTTGAACTCATCGCTGCAGATAGAATAACCGCAATCAATAATCCGACAATTCCGGTTGGCAAATAATTGAGGATATAGTAAATGAACACATAATCCTTATCATTTGATTCAATATTCGGGGCTTCTTTATTGATTAATTTTTTTACATCTTCTCTGATGACGACTTCTTTTGCCTGAAGATCTTTCAGTTCCGACATGACGCTTTCTGAATGATCGGTTTTCCAGACTGCAATTTTTTGCTTTTTCTCTTCGTGAATTTGATCATAATCAGAATCCAATGCTTGATATTCTGTATTGTTTTTCAGACTTTGAGAAAGTGGATTAAAATTTAAGGGTGTTTTTTCAAACTGAAAAAAAACAAAAACCATGACTCCAATAAAGAGGATGAAAAATTGCATCGGGATTTTGAACAAGCCGTTAAAAAGCAATCCAAGTCGCGCTTCTTTCAAACTTTTCCCGGTGAGATATCTTTGCACCTGACTTTGATCGGTACCAAAATAACTTAAAAATAGAAACGTTCCGCCCAAAAATGCAGACCAAATATTGTAGCGGTTGTTCAAATTAAATTCAAAACTCACGGCATTGAGTTTCCCCATTTTACCGGAATAAAGCAACGCATCATTTAGATCTAAAGGTAATTTTTCCACGATGAGAAAAAAGGCCAGAAACATCCCAATAAAAATGACGATCATTTGTTGTTTCTGCGTCTGACTCACCGCTTCCGTACCACCAACTAAAGTATAAATCGTGACCAGACTTCCGATCACAATGTTGGTCAAAATCAGATTCCAACCTAAAATAGTGGACAGAATAATGGCCGGCGCAAAAATCGTAATTCCTGCTGCCAAACCTCTTTGAATTAAAAAAAGAATCGCTGTTAAAATTCTGGTAGAAAGTCCAAACCGTTTTTCTAAATATTCATACGCCGTTAAAACGTTCATTTTGAAAAATTTCGGAAGCACCCAAACGCAGAGAATAACCATCGCGATCGGCAACCCAAAATAAAATTGTACGAATCCCAAACCATCGTGGTAGGCTTGTCCGGGAGTTGATAGAAAAGTAATGGCACTGGCTTGTGTCGCCATAATGCTTAATCCGACCATCCACCACGGATTGGTTTTTCCGCCTAAAAATGATTCCGATGTTTTTACTTTCTGAGACTTATAGATCCCATAAATTACGATGAATAATAAGACGAAAACCAATACTGCCCAATCTAAACTCTTCATTTATAATAGTTTTGAAATAATAACATGGCAACTATCATCAACACCGTAATGATTAATAGCGCGGTGTAGAGCGTTTTCCAATTCGTATTTTTTTCCTGATTCATATTTTAGCTCATTTTTTTTAAATTTTTGGCGCACAGATTTCATAGATTTTCACGGATGATTTTTTATAATTCTTAAAAAATGATTTTTGCATTTTCACATTTGCAAATCAACAAAGATTTGTTTAAATCTGTGCAAATCCATGTGTAAAAAACGCTCACAGATTTCACGGATTCTCAAGGATTTGATATTGTTTTGTCATGTCACTGTAAAAAAATCAGTGCAAATCTGTGTTATCTGTGTGCAAATTTTCAGTTAAAATCTGTGCGCTTATTTTTTCGTTTTTCCCAGCGCCAAGATATTCATAAATAATTTATACGCGCCCGGAACTCCCGCTGGTAATTCTCTGAAGAACGATAAACCCGTATAAACATAAGTGCCTTTTCCGTATTTTCCAGCCAGTAAAATTCCTTTTTGTGGAGATTCTCCGGTATCATTTCCTTCCAATAGTGGAATTAAATTTTGATCATAATCATCAGCGAAATATAATCCTCTTTCCTGAACCCAGTTGTCCATATCTTTTTCTGTAATGATATTTGGAGTATTAAATACTGGGTGATTTGGAATTAAAAATTTCAGTTGTGCATCTTCTTCAGAGATTCGGTTTCCACCTAATTTTAATAAAAAAGGTGCGATTTCATCCGTCAGTAAACCGCGGTTCACATTGTATTGATTAATGACCAAACCCCCGTTTTCTATAAATTTCCAAATGTCTTTATTGATCAAAGCCATTTCTGGCTGCGTGTTATAAATTCTGATTCCTAAAATTAAAACATCATAATTCTTTAGAAGCGATGGATTCCAGTTTTTTAAATCCAACTCATCAACTGTCAAACCGATTGCTCTTAATGAAGATGGTATTTCGTCACCCGAACCTTTGAGGTAAGCGACCTTGACGGCCGGAATTTTCAAATCTAAATTTTGAATTTTTGCCTGCGCGTTTCTGATCCAAATTTGTCGGTCGATATGCGGATAATCGACTACATTTAAAGATTGATCATAAATTTTCCCCTGAGATTCTACGATGGCTTCTATAAAAGAGTTCGCGTTTTTTGAAATTGGTTCTACGGTAAATTGCACTTTTTTCTTTTCCCCAATTTCTTTGAAATTAATTGTTTGTGGTTCCGAAACTTTCCAGTCTTTACTTGATTTCAAGGAAACTTTTGCGGAAGAATTGGCAACGAAACTTTGTACGTCAACCGTTATTTGTTTTGGTTGATTGCTGAAAATGAAATTTTCCTGATCAAAATTCGCCACAAAAGAAGGAACGATATAAAACGGTTCGTAACGTTCACCAATAGAAGGATTCACTGTTTTTTGTTTCAAAGGAATATTGAAATCGATCTTTGTAGAACCAAAATTAATGGTGATCGCTTTTTTTACAGGATCCAAAATTTCAGGTTGACCGATGTCTTCTGGATTATTTACGACGTACAAATTATTTTTCGGAGTTTCCGGTAGCCAATATGGATTGGATATTTTTGCATCAACCAGTTTTAATTTCTCTGTTGCTTTAAAAGATTCGTTGGCTAAAATTTCTTTGTGGCCACTTCCAGAAATGGAGATATTTATGGGTGAATTACTTCGATTTGTAATTTCTAAATTAGTTGAAATTTCCTGATTCAAAGTTCCGAAACCATTTTTAGTAGTCCATTCAAAATAGATTCCCTGCGTTTGTAAAATTAAATCTTTGATCTGTTTCAATTTTAAATCATCTGCATTGCTCTTTTTCAAAAGGTCATAAACTTGAAGTAGATTATTCAACGAAAGTTGCGGATTGCTATAATTAAATTCAGAAACCGTTTTATCCAGTTGAGTTTTAAGAGTTCCACTTTCTGAGGCGAGTTTTATTCCTTCGAAAATATCGTTGGATTTCGGTTTGTCGCCTTTTAAAAATTTTAAATATTCCAGATCTGACCCTCTTTCCAAAGCCATTCCGAAACCTTGACAAGCATGTTTGCTTCGTGCTTTAGAGGAAATTTCATTATTGGAAATCCCGAGTGTTGGATAATAATTTCCAACATTGATAGAGAATAAATCACTTTTGTCGGCTTTATCAAAGTTTTCTTTACTGCCATAAAACCACCAACTCGTATTGTAAAATAGTCGCTTCGGTTGCCAGGTTTTTACATATTTCAACTGTTCCGGAAAAGCAGTTGAATCTCCTGCCAAATCAAATGCTTCCATGGCTAAAAGTGCCGAAGCGGTGTGATGACCATGCGTTTCTCCATTGGAATTTGGATCAAAACGGGTAATGATAATCTCAGGTTTATTTTTACGGATCGCCCAAACGACATCGCCTAAAATTTTCTGTTTGTCCCAGAATTTCAATGTTTCAGTAGCGGTTTTAGAATAGCCGAAATCTAAGGCTCGCGTAAACCATTGTCTTCCTTTATCGACTTTTCTGGCTTCCAATAGTTCCTGGGTACGAAGCAATCCTAATAATTCTCCTTTCTCGGTACCAATTAAATTTTGTCCGCCATCACCTCGAGTTAAAGAAAGATAAACCGCATCAACATGTTTTTCGTGCGTCAACCAGGAAATAATTCTGGTGTTTTCATCATCGGGATGTGCTGCCAAATACATGACCGTCGTATCATTTTGCAAGCGAAGCAGATCATCGTAAATTTCGGAAGAGCTATGTGAAACAGATTGTGCTGAGAAGAAATAGGATATAAAAAGTAAAATTCCTAGAAAATATTTTATCATAGGCTAAAGATAAAAAGTTATTCTAAAATTCTTTGCATAATGGTCAATCTTTGCAGGATATTTTTTGAGTTTCATCTTCACGAAAAACCCCGATCGGATACGATCGAGGTTGATTGCATTATTTTAAAGTTGAAAGTTTTAAATTTTGATTCGATCTTTTCAGATTTCGCCTTAATTTTCGAAGGCTACCTTTTTAAAATTAGAAACCGTCATATTATACTGGCGGGAATCGCATTCATCTGAAACGTATTTTAAACTCAGTAGATCGCCTTCAATAATATATCGGTAAACCCCTTTACTTTTTACAGGGCAAGGCGAACCGCCCATTGTTTTCTCGATGTGTAAAGTGTCATTAGTCACCGTAAACTTCATTTGTTCGATCATCTTGTCTTTCATTAGAACATCAATGTCGTCTCCGGTAAATTTAAGAACCACATTCTGAGCCATGGGAACATTTGCAATTCCAGCCCATTCTGTGTTGTAAATTGGATTCACCGGTTTTGCTTTATTACAACTCAGTAAAATTGTTGACGCTGCAAGTAGGAAGATTTTGATATTGGTTTTCATCGTCATTTGTTTTAAGTTTTAAACAAATTTTAGATTTTCATTAAATTAAATTTCGGGTGGATAAACCCATTTTAAAATTTCAATAGATTTTTTATTTGGACATAACTTCAATACCTAAAAATAAATGTGATGAGTAAACTTTTCCGCGATAATACAGTAATATTCTTCTGGTATTCAGTGCATTGCGAAACATGAGGATTGAATTGCCCATTTTTTAATCGATAAAAAAAATTTTTGAAGAACTGATTTTGGATCTCTGAATATTCGCAACATTGTTTCTTTTGAAGATTTTAATAATTTTTAAGTAGTATAAAACCCGTATATCTTTTTTCTTTTTCAGCTGAGTAAATAATGTACCAGTAGGTTCCGGTTTTAAGCGGTCTTCCTAATGAATTTCTTCCGTTCCATTTAAAGTTTTCGTCAAGTCTACTTTGATACACTTGTTCCCCGAAATTGTTCAGAATATTTATTTGGTAATTAGAATTTTTAAAAGCAGGATATTTTAATTCAAAAAAATCATTGAACCCATCACTATTGGGCGATAAAACATTATTAATATGAATGGTTTTACGGAATTCCTTACTCCTGCATTTTTTATTATTGACCACGAATACAGATATTTCACTGATCGGAAAGCTCTCAAATCTTGGATTTTGTTGCTCTAAACCGTCTAAAATGTAAGTAAATGGTTGGTCTGTTCCATTGGCATCTATAAACAGGTATTCTTGATTGTTGGTTACATTGTTAAGAAAAATATCCGACTGTATCACCGCAAAATTTTTCTCTGCACTACAGCCCGTTCTGGTATCGTTTACAATTAGTCTATAATTTCCGGGTTGTTGAGTTGATAAAACTGGAGTATTATTTGACAGTAGTGTATCTCCATAAAACCATTTAAAAGAGTGGTCATCTGATGAAAGTTTTGAATCAACAACCACGGTACTAAAATCTCCGTTATAGCAGAGGGTGTATTCGTCTTCAATATCGATAAATGGCGGAAGATTAATTTGCAGATCAATCGGTACAATTTTCTTCACACCGCTGTAAAGATTTTCAGAGCGCAGATAAATGGTCTGCTTTAACGGGATTTTATTTTGATATGGAAATTGAATACTATTGATATTATTTACAGCATCGTCATATGATTCGAAGAGGTTTTCTTCTATTTTCTGGGCTTCATGTTTTCCGGCAGCGCCCCACCATTGTTTATTTGAAGAGTTGCTCGGATTTACTAAAATAGTTCTGGTAGATAAATCCTGTATCTTAATTTCAAAAAGCTCCTCTGCACTTACGCCATAAAGTTTACCATACTCAGAGGCTAATCCCCAGGTTCCCTCTTTTACCGACCCTAAATTAACGTGAGAAACATAATCGAAATTGGAATCGACCGTTACTTCATACAGATCATTTATTCCCGAAAAAGCCGAATAAGCCCAGGAAATGTACATTTTGTCACCCACCATTACGAAATCTCCCGAAGGATAACCGTCGCCGAAGTCATGCCACGGTTTAAAATTATCGAAATCATCAAAAGCCGCCCTGCTCACGATACTGTTACCGTTGCTTTTGTACAAATTATCGAGCCTGTCGAATGAGAGTGCTTGAATATCTCCCGGTGCGGCTTGACTTACCGGTGTTTTCGCACAGGTGGTGTCATCAACTTTATAAATGATTCTTTCCGCGGTACTTAGATAAATTTCCTTTTTGGAGTTTACGGCGATCTCAAAAAAAGTAGTTGATGCAGGAGTTGGTACACAAAGGTATTCGATCGAGGGAAAAGCCGTATCTATATTTTTAATTTTAAGAATTCCATCCTGGTAACTCGTAATATAGATTTCGGCGTCTTCTTGATTTTCTTCTTTGTAGAGTTGAATTATTTTTTCCCTGTCGGCCGCAGAAAAAGTATAAATACCGTCGTAATCATTGTCGCATACCTTATAGGTAAGCTGTGAATAGGAAAGATTGAAAATAGAAATACAAACAAAAAATAAAATTTTTCGCATAAATTCTGAAGTTAATTTAGTGGATAATGTATTTCAATTTTCTAATTCACCTCAAATTTCCGATCTCTGATCAAGTCTGCGATCGCCAGCATATCTTCGCCAATCAAACGGTCTTCTTCTAACTTTGCCACTTTTGTTCGGATCAAAGAGTAGGCGTTTTCAATATATTTTGAACATTTTGCCGGACGACGGAATTCTAATCCCTGCGCACCAAACATCAGTTCAACGGATAAAATATTTTCTAAATTTCCTAAAACCTGATTAAATTTTCGGCCCGAAATACTTCCCATCGAAACATGATCTTCCTGTCCCAAACTGGTCGGGATTGAATCAGCAGACGCGGGAAAACATAACGTTTTATTTTCCGTAACCAAAGCTGCAGAAGTATATTGTGGGATCATAAATCCGGAATTTAATCCTGAACTTTCGGTGAGTAATCGAGGTAAACCGTATTTTCCTTCGAGTAAAAGATAACTTCTTCGATCTGAAATATTTCCCAGTTCTGCCGCCGCCAAAGTGCAATAATCTAAAGGCAAAGCCAATAATTGTCCGTGGAAATTTCCACCTGAAATTGATTCTTCAGCACTTAAAATAATTGGATTATCTGTAACAGAATTAAGTTCAATTTCTGTTAAAGTTTTCAAATGTTCAAAAGCATTTCTGCTTGCGCCATGAACTTGAGGAACACATCTCATTGAATAAGGATCTTGTACGCGATCACAAAATTCATGAGCGTGAAGGTTTTCGGAATTCTTCAGAAATTTGCGCATTCTTGAAGCTACCTTCTTGCTGCCGTCGAACGGACGAATATCGTGGAGTTCTTTTTTGAAGGGACTTGCAGAACCGCGGTAGGCTTCTAAACTCATCGCCGCCGTTAAATCTGCTAGATCTAAAATGTATTTGAACTTATTTAAGCCTAAAATAGAATGTGCTAAAATAAATTGGGTTCCGTTGATCAAACCTAAACCTTCTTTTGGCCCCAGTTGCAAGGGTTCTAAATTATTTTCTGCTAGGACTTCTGCGGTGTTTCGGATCTCATTTTTATCCCAGACTTTTCCTAAACCTAAAAGCGGCAGTACCAAATGTGCCAAAGGCGCCAAATCTCCGGAAGCGCCAACAGAACCTTGCTCCGGAACAACCGGAATTAAATCTTTCTCTAACATCAAAATTAATCGCTCGATGACTTCTAAGGAAACTCCCGAAAAACCTCGCGATAATGCGTGGACCTTCGCGATGATCATGACTTTTGATAAGTCTTTGGCGATCGGTTTGCCTACGCCAACGGCGTGTGAAATAATTAAATTGTATTGAAGTTGTGCCGTTTCTTCCTCTGAAATTTTAACGTCACACAAAGGTCCGAATCCTGTGTTGATGCCGTAAACCGTGCGATCTGAAGCAACGATATCTTTCACGTTTTGCTGAGAAGTAAGAATTTTCTGTCTGGATTCTTTGTTCAGTTTTGCTTTTTTTGGATCATTTAAAATTGCGATCACATCGCTAATTGTGAAGGTATCTACACCGTAAATCATTGCTTAAAAATTTTCTTAAAAATACAGCTTTTTGATCGAACGCAAAAACCCACGCCCCGGATTGAGTGGAGCTCTTTTTTATTGGTGGCTGAGCGAAGCCGAAGCTACCAATAAAAAAAGCGGGAACGGAATACGGATTAAGGCGCCCAAATAAAAAATCAATTGCGTATTTTTGTACTATGAATGCTGATCTTGAACTACAACTTAAAACTTTGCCCTCTGAACCCGGAGTTTACCGGTATTACGATAAAAAAGATCAGCTTTTGTACGTGGGAAAAGCGAAACATCTGAATAAACGCGTGCTTTCTTACTTCAATAAAAATCAGGCAGGTTACCGAACGCGGATCATGGTGAGCAAGATCTTTCGTCTGGAAACAACTATCGTTCCGAGTGAATATGACGCGCTGTTGCTGGAAAATAATCTCATTAAAGAACATCAGCCGTTTTATAATGTGATGCTGAAGGATGACAAAACCTATCCCTGGATCTGCATAAAAAACGAAGATTTTCCGAGAATTTTTTTAACGCGCAATAAAATAAAAGACGGTTCTGAATATTTTGGTCCTTACGCGAAAGTTCGTCCCGCAAAGATTCTCCTCGATACGATTAAACATATTTATAAAATCCGGTCCTGCAATCTGAATTTGGCTCCGGCAAAAATTGCGGAAGGAAAGTATAAGGTTTGTCTGGAATTTCATATTAAAAACTGTGAAGGCCCTTGCGAAATGCTGGAAATGAAGCAGGAATACGATGAAAAGATCGATGCGATCCGTGGAATCATCAAAGGAGATTTCCGGAAAGCAAAAGAATATCTGACGCAACAAATGGTTCACTTTGCCGAAAAATTAGAGTTCGAAAATGCCCAGATGATCAAAGAAAGAATGGATGTTCTGGATAATTACCAGCATCGCCACACGGTGGTAAACCCGACGATCAATGATGTTGATGTGTTTGGAATGACAAGTGATGAAACTGCGGCGTACGTGAATTATTTTAAAATTCAGAACGGAAATATCATCCAGAGTTACACCACAGAAATCCGCAAAATGCTGGAGGAAAGTGATGAAGATATTCTGGAAGAAGCCATGATCGAGATCCGCCAGAAATTTGATTCTAAATCAAGAGAAATTTTGATTCCTTTTCATTTGACGCTGGAGATTCCGAATGTTAAGTTGATTGTTCCGAAAGTGGGCGACAAGAAAAGAATTCTGGAACTTTCTGAAAGAAACGCGAAGGAATACCGCATCGAAAAGTTGAAAGCGGTACAAATTGTAGATCCGGAAAGACATACAAACCGAATTATGGCAGAAATGCAGCGCTTGTTGAGAATGCCGGAAGAACCGCGTCATATTGAAGGTTTTGATAACTCCAATATTCAGGGAACAAATCCGGTTTCGGCGTGTGTGGTCTTTAAAAATGGAAAACCGAGCAAAGCTGATTATCGGATTTTTCATCCGAAAACCGTCGTAGGTGCAGATGATTACAAGACGATGGAAGAAGTGATTTATCGCCGCTACAAAAGACTGTTAGATGAAAATGAGCCCTTGCCGCAATTGATCTTGATTGATGGTGGAAAAGGTCAGCTTTCCTCTTCTGTAAAAAGTCTGAAACTTTTGGGACTTTATGGAAAGATCACGATCATCGGAATTGCAAAACGCCTGGAAGAAATTTATTTCCCGGAAGATTCTATTCCTTTGTATCTGGATAAAAAATCGGAAACCTTAAAAATTCTTCAGCGTGTTCGGGATGAGTCGCACCGTTTTGGCGTGAAACATCATCGTGTGAGACGGAAAAATTCAACCATTAAATCGGAACTGGAAGAAATCCCGGGAATCGGCGAAAAAGCAATTGAACTTTTACTTTCAAAACTGAAATCGGTAAAAAGAGTCAAAGAATCTTCGCGTGAATCGCTAGAGGAGATCATTGGGAAAAGTCGTGGTGGTTTGGTTTGGGAATATTTTAATGATCAAGAAAAAGGCGCCAATTAGGCACCGTTTTATTTTATTTTTTAATCAGTTTTGTACTGTACACATTTGAATTGGTATAGGTCTTTATAAAATATATCGCTTCGGTCAGGTTTTTCACGTTAATATTATTTGCAGAAGTCGTTGTCGAAATAATTTTTCCAGAAATATCGATAATTTCAATTTTCTGAATCTTTTCATTATTTAAAACTTTTACATTAAATATATCTGAAACTGGGTTTGGATAAAGAACGATATTATTGGTAGAATTCGTTTTAGAATCTTCATTTACTGCGAGATATTGGGGGAGTTCATCCGTAATTTCATATTGATGAAAATCTGTTTTATTTCCGTATCCGGTAAAATATAGAGTGTTTCCATCACTTTCTAACTGGCTGAGCTCTACGTTTAAAAGTTCGTGCTGCTCTGTTACGTTCGTGTTATTATTTGTCACATTTAGATAAAGGTAAGTATTGTTATTTCTGTTTCCGTCGGTTCTGAACAATTGCGGAGAGTTGAGTGCACTGGCATATAAAAAATCTTTATTGCAAGCCATTTCGTTGGCAGCCATATTAGGCGATATTTGCACCGTACCTGTGGTATTTCCGTCGGTTCTCCATAAACTATAATCTAATAAAGTATATAAATAGGGACCACATTTTTTCATTCTTAATCCGTAGTTTTTATTATAACCGATTTGCTTCAAATTTTTTGTCCCAAGCGCAGAACCGTCTGTACTGTGAAGAACATAAGGAGCTGCAGTTAAAAAGAATAATTTATCCTTATACACTTCTGCCGTATTTTCTACGGCTGTGGTGAGGTTCGACAAAAGCATGACAGTATCTTGTGTTCCGTCTGAACTGTAAAGTTCATATTTACCATAAACAGCAGCCGTGGTTTTATAAAAAATGAGTTTAGAGTTTACGGCACCTAAAATTTTGAGCCTCTCTAAGTTCTCGTAGGGAAAGTCTATTGTTTTTACGGTATTGTCAGCAGTCCCATCTGTTTTCCAGATCGATAGATGATTGTTGCTGTCACGAAATACGAAATAAAGTTCACCATTAATGATCGCTCCCTTTCCTGTATCTACATAAGCTGAATTTGCCTGCTCTTTTAATAAAACAGGTTCATCCGCTTCATTATCGAGTTTGTAAACCTGCAGTTTAGAGTTTTTAAGCAAAATATAAATTACAGATTGATCATCGAATTTAAAAAAGTCAATGATTGATTCTCCAGTGATAAACATTTTTGAATTTATAGTCGTACCATCAGTTCTATAAAATCCTTGATTGTAATTATAATCGTAGGAGTAATAGTAACTTCCCACAGCTAATGAGCGGTTTGCTTGTCCCGTGTTTGTCTTAAAATCAGTTACTTGAGTTAATTGTCCTGAGTTGATGTCTTTTTTAAAAATTTGTCGTTCGCTCGAAGCGGTATTAGCCATAAAGAAAAGGTTGTCACCAATCTTAGTGTAGGAATCAGGTCTGCTATCGTAAGCAAAATTTATATCCATTGCTAGACTTTCCTGCTTTGTATTATAGTTAAATCGAAAAATTTCTTCTCCATTAATTACCGAATAACCAGGATAGAAAATTTGTTCATCAACTTCCAAGTAATCTGTCGGTCTCACATAGCTCGTTCCGAACTTTAATTTAGTAGCATTTTCAGAAATCCCATCCCAAATCCAGGTATCTCTATTATACTCGTATTCAGCTTTTAATAGGAGATAGTTTTTTTGGCTGGTTTGGGTATAATAACTTAGAGCTTGATCATTGTCTGTAAAAGTTTGAACTTTCGTACTGCTTTCTGTTCCATTCGTTTTAAGAAATCCTGTATTGGTGTCTAAGTAGATTTCATTCTTAAATTTAAAAATCTTCTGAATGGTTGAGGTCAGCGTTTTGTAAATGGAAGTGTTAGCCACGCTTCCATCACTGCTCCAAAGGTTATTGCTTGCATCATAAAATATAAATTTATCGTTGAGTATTTCGCCTTTTAAAACATTTAAGGAAGTGGTGATAATGGCTTCTGTGCCTGCTTCTGTACCGTCACTCTTCCAGATAGATTTTATACCGTTTAATTTTCCTACAAAATATAGATGATTTTGAAAAACAATTATTTCATCATTCGTATTATTCAGGGCTTTGGTCGGCTCGAAATTTTTGAAAGTTTTCGTACCCGCAACTGTTCCGTCTGATACCATCAACACGTCTTTTTCATAGAAGTTATGCCAAAAATAGATTTTGTTATTTAGGGTGAAAAATTTGTTGGTATAATAATTTTCAGTGAGTAGCAGCGTTCCCGTTGAAGTACCATCCGAAACCCACAATTGATCATTTGTAGCGATGAAAAGTTTACCATTTACTACGAAAAGATTTTTCAGCGTATCACCGAGCGAGGAATTATAAAGTTGTTTTATTAAAACTGTTCCAGCGGTCGTCCCGTCTGATTCCCAAAGCTGATTATTGGCCTGACCATTTTCGGTGCCGATGAAATACATTTTATTATTGTATTTCACAATATTGCTTTTAATCCTGTCGTAGTATCCTGAATTACTTTGGCTGAAATTTTTAACAACAGAAGATTTATTAGTTTCTCTGTTGTAAAGCCATAATTCATTTCCGCCGTTTCGTTCTTCGCGAATTCCTGAAAACAGAATTTTTCCGTTGACTTCGGTCAGTCGGGTTGGTCGCCCGGAAGAAGAATAGTTATAGATGTTAAGCTTCACGTCGACCATGTTTTCCTGCGCAAAAAACAACTGCATTGTGAATATTGCAGCGAAGAAATAAAATTTTTTCATATTTATTTTTTTATAAATTTTTGTGAATGGTTTTTTGCCGATCGATTTGTAATAGAGAGCACATAATTTCCGGAACTTAGTGTTGAAACGTCGATTTGATTGTTGAGATCGACGTTTCCTTTTTTAAGGAGTTTCCCCAAAACGTCATGAATAAAAAAAGAGTTGCCTTTAAAATTACTTGTAAAGTTCAGATGGTGAGTTGCAGGATTTGGGAAAAGACCAATTGCCACTTCAATATTTTTTGGTGAGGTATTAAGATAGTTCCCTGAATTATATAAAATGATGATGCCGTTTTGTTTGGTGAATATTATATCTTTAAAACCATCATTGTTTAGGTCTCCAACCGCCAAACTTTGATAGTCACTGTGATAATAATAAGGAATCTCGATCGTTTTCAAAAGCGTAAAATTATTGTAAGAGCTACCGTAGATACTACAGGTATTGTAACCATAGCTTCCTGTTATAATTTCATTTTTACCATCATTATTAAAGTCCGCGATTTCTACTGTATCTGCTCTGTTTTCCGCAGGATACTCGATATAACTGTAAAATATGTAGCTGTTTAAACTGGGATATAAGACTTTCAGCGATGAGGAACTATTTTCGTATTGTGTGGTGACCGCATCTGTCAGTCCATCATTATTCAGATCTCCTACCGCTAATCCTGCCATTGCGGCGTTTACAAAAGTTTTTACAGGACTAAAAAAGCCTCCCGAATCTTTTTGTAAAAAGGTCACAATTTCTTTTGTTGGCCAGGAAGTAAAAACAAGATCGTTTCTCTGGTCATTATTAAGGTCGGCAATTCGTAATTCCCCAAAATAATGCGTCAGAGGAATCATTTCTCTCGTGAAATTTCCTGTAGCCTTTTGGTAAAGTATATTTACGTTGTTATAGTTTGTAAAAACAACATCGTTTATATTGTCGTTGTTTACGTCAGCAATCCGCACAACTCCAGTTTGTCTGCCTGTATCAAATTTTTGCAAAGCTTCAAAGCCACCCGAACTCTTTTGATAGAAAATGCCGTAATAATTTTCAAAGGTTAAAAAAATATCGTTCAGGCCGTCCTGATTAAGATCGCCGACGTCGAACGAGGTAACTTTATATCCTGCTACCGGTAAAGTGACAAAGGAGTTTAAAGTGTGATTAACATTCTGAAACTGTATTTTGATATTCGCAGAATTTCCATAACTTGTGATAACGTCATTTAAGCCGTCATTATTAACATCAGCAATCTTAACCCCGATAATTTCATCGGTCGCCGGAATTTCTATATAAGGATTGAAATTTTGTGATTGTACGGATTGGCTGGAAAGCACAAGAATAAATAGTAAACCAGTAGATTTATTTTTCATGAGA
This sequence comes from Chryseobacterium sp. UYP7, assembly GCF_056279225.1. Lineage (NCBI taxonomy): Bacteria > Pseudomonadati > Bacteroidota > Flavobacteriia > Flavobacteriales > Weeksellaceae > Chryseobacterium > Chryseobacterium sp. UYP7. The sequence continues at coordinate 688,505 of NZ_JBWBQW010000002.1, read as the reverse complement.
TTTTATTAAGTTGTACAAAGTCAATTTAGGAACTAGATTATTTTTTAATTACTTTTCCGCTATATACTTTATGTTTTGTTTTTACTTTAATAAAATAAATACCTTTTATAAGTTTCTCCACATTAATTTTTTCGTGAGTTCCAGTCGCAACGGTTCTTCCTGCTGCATCTAAAAATTCAACACTAAGAATTTTTTCACCACTTGGAATTTTAATATTGACTTCACTTGTTGCGGGATTTGGAAATACGATGATACTGTGATCTCCAAGTTTGGTTCGTATATTTTGTGTTGCCAGAGGAGAGGTGAAAATATCGGAGACAATAAGTTCATAACCTTTATTTGAATAGTCCTTCGAAATAAAAAGACGGTCTCCAATATTGCCGAAAGTATAAAAACTACTACTAGTGTTTTCTCCGTCAACTTTAAAATTTACAATGTTTCTATTTCCTTGCTGTCCATTGGTAAAATAAATATTGTTATCGCTTTTAAAATACATTTCGCTTTGCACGCAACCCAGAGTAGTTGAGTAATAAAGATCCGGTGCAACCGCAAAAGTTCCTGTAGCGGTACCATCTGTGCGGTAAATGTCATCATGACCCAGAGCGCTGTTTCTTATATTGAGATAATAATAATTACCACACTTCATATTGCTGCTGGAAGCACTTGGGAAGGCGGCAACGAAATCAGATCCATCTGTAGTACTATTGATCTTATTAAGATGAAAATTGCCGGAAGGATTGTAAAAGGAAGACATAAAATAAAGTTCGTCATTCATAACAAATGATGACTCTACATTATAGCGATTCTGTGAGCCTACCAAATGGAACTCGTCCATGTTCGGGTCGAGATAGTAAAGCTTATCATCTTGGGTGTAATCATTGGAAGTTTCTACAAAGAATAATTTCTGACCTACAGGCTGCATGAGGATTTTCATAAAATACATAGAAGGCAAATCTCGTAATTTTATAGTATTGGCAATGCTTCCATCAGATGTCCATAATTCCGTTTTATCAATATTTTGCATCTTAAAATAGATGTAATTTCCCAATTTTCGAAATTCTCCATATTCGCCACTGCTGTAGTTTGTCGGCATTTCTACTAGCAACTCTGGAACTGTAGAATTAGTTTGTAATTTCCACAATCTCATAAATTGGTGTTGAGTATTGTGTGATTTTAACAAAACAGCATCGTCTGATAAAGGATAAATTTCCAGTAAATTTTCATTTAAAGGCATTGGAATTTGCTGCGGGATCTGTGTTGTTCCGTTTAATCTGATCAAAGAAGAGCCTCTAAAATAAATATAATCACCAGAAGTAATCATTGGATTGTAACCACCCCAGTTATTGGGCGACTGTACTTCATTTATTTTTCCCATTTGCTGAACATGATTACTGCTGTTAATGGTAAATATTTGATCAAAAAATCCAATTGTCGCTACAAAATAAACTTTATCCTTATGACTTGTGAAAAACCGTGGATAGGAAGACGCGCCTGTGAAAAATTCTTTCTCCAAACCATTTGTGCCATCCTCTTTATAGTAAAATAGTTCTGTATTTTTTTGAGAATCATATCCGTTTTTAGAAGATTCAGTGTAACCATTAAAAATTAAACGGTTGTCGGTTTCTACAAAATTTTTATCTCCACCATAAAAGATATCCAATTTTTTGAGTTCGCTGTCATCAAAAATGTAAGTTTTGGAATCTACATTACCACGTTCTGTTAAAATCAAATAATTTCCTGCACTCGATTTTGCTGCTGCCTGTAAAGTAACATTTTCACTGTCCGTCAATTTCGAAATTATCTCATTTTCATCCACCACATAAGTGCCAGAATTTGCATTCAAGATTATTTTATTTTGGAATTGCATAAAACCCGTAATCCCCGGTAATGTATAATTTAAGGAATGTGTTGTGACCGCATCAGAGATCCATAAATCATCACCGATGGTAAATATTATTTTACCGGTTTGATCCGCTGACAGGTTTTTTGAAAAGAGGGCGAAAGTTTTGTTTAAGAGTGTTGTTCCCTCAGATGTTCCGTCTGTAACATAAATACCATTGTTGCTGCCGAAACCATTAGCATAATAAAGGATTTTATTATTAACAGTGTATATTTTTTCCTCATAAATATAGCCGGAAGAAGAAGAACCAGGGTTTAAATCTTTTACGATTTTTGTCCCAGTAATTGTTCCGTTAGATTTCCATAATTCTGTTCCCGTCTCCGAGGTTGACTTTAAAAAATAAACTTCTCCGTTGAGGTCCGCAAGGCTGGTTTCAGTAGTACTCATCGTCGTTAATAGAATCGTTCCTTCTGTTGTGCCATCAGTTGAATACAGTTTGTTTTTAAATTTGAAAATCAATTTATTATTTACCACTTTGGCGGTCAGAAAATCAGAAGACGAAAAATATTCGTCGAACTCCTTAATTTTCGTAGTAACCTTCGTTTCCATATCGGTCACCCAAAGTTGAATATTGGAACCTGCTGTGGCAAAATAATAAAATTTGTTGCCGTTCAGATAAAAATCGTGTCTTTCCAAACTGTCCCAAAAATTATTATCAAGATTCTTAATCAGCTCAAATGATTGATCATTAATATTGTATTTATAAGGTTCTACACCAATTCCAGGGCTTTTTAACGAAAGGATTATTTCATTTCCAAAGGATGACATACCTTTAGGTTCGCTGCCTGGGAAAATATTAATATCTTTGAGAGTAGTATTTACAGTAAACTGTCCAGAACAGATGGATGATAAGTGTAGAAAAAGATAGAAAAATAAAAAATAAATTTTTTTCATATAGTTTTTTTTGAAATTAGGAAACAAATATAGTATTAATTCTCATTCGCGGATTTTTGTCGGAATTTACTTTCTCTCAAAAACTTCCGTCTTCAAACTTCCGTCCGAATTGGTTATTTCTACAATGATCTTTTCATTTTCCAAATAACCTAACGTTAAAGTTCCGTCGCTCATCTGTACGCGGTAAGTATCTTTTTTCGTAGAAGGTTTAAAAATTCCATAAAGAACAGAATTGTTTGGATTTACGAGAATGAATTCTCCATTTGACAGCAAGACTTTATTTAAAATGAGCGTTCCGTTCGTATAAATTTCGGCTTTGTGAACAGTCTTTTTCTCTGTTTTTGAAGGAGCCGGAGCAACAACTTCTTTTTGCGACACAACCGGCTGAATCTGTTTCTTGATTTCTACTTTCTGGATAATTTCCGGCATGACTTCTTTTTGAACGGCGATATCTTTTTTGATTTGCATTGAAGGTGAAAGGTTTTTCAGCGCATTTTGCAAGGCTTCGCGCATTCCCGGCTCAAAATCTTTGATATTTGATTTTCCTTCGAAAGTTGCCAGGACTTTATCATCGCAATCCCTGAAAGTGATCCTGGATTTATTGGTTAGAAAATTACTCGCATCAGAAACTTCCGCTTTTAAAATTTCGCAGGGTTCAATGATCTGCTCCGGTTGTTGTTCCAGCGTTTCATTAAAAACGATAAAGTTTTTGGCTTTCAGTTTCGAAGTTAAAAGATCATTTAACCCGAACCTGTTCGTTTTAGCATCTTTAAATTTTTGCGGTACCTGAATATATTGGTACTCAGAAATTTGCTGTCCGTAAGTAAACGCAACTAAAAATAGAGAAAGAATCTGCAGAAATTTTTTCATAAACGTCGGTATTAGAGAAAAGTTAGAGATTGATGCTAAAGCAATCTATTTTTTAATGAATTTTTGGGAGAAACGATTTCCGTTTTTGGTTGTAATTTCAATAATGTAATTTCCGGTTGTCAATTTAGAAATGTCGATCGACTGATTTTCGTCTTTGTACTTTCCGCTCAGGATTAGTTTTCCAGTCATATCATAAACCTGATAAGTTTCTACTTCTGAAGAAGCAATTGCTTTAATTTTAATAAAAGATGAAGCCGGATTTGGATATAAAATCAACTTCATTAATTGGGGACTTAAACCAGATTCATTGGTGCTAAGAAAAACAGGTAATTCTGTATTTACAATATATAATTCTTCCCCAGAAGTTTGTGTTTTAGCCACAAAATAAAGACTATTCTTAAATTCCAGTAATGTTAGAAGCTTATCTGCTGGCAAAATTTGCTCCTCATTCGTAATGTTTGTTGGGATAGAAATTGTGCTGGATGGAATTCCGTTCGTGCGGAAGATTTGATTGCTATTTCCCCGCAAAAAGTAGAGATAATTGTTGATACACGTTAAATCTGAACCTTCCGAATTAAAGCCGTTACCGAAAATTTTATTAGAAATAGTAGTTGCGGAATTAATGCTCCATAAAGTAGTGTGTTTATTTTCGAAGTTTCCGGTGCCAAAATAGATCTGATTTCCACATTTTTTAAAGGCAGAAAAATGAGCCATATCATTATCACTCAATATTTTTACTGGTGGAGATTGCAGATCATCAAACCGGTAAATGCTGCCATAACCGTATTGAGATAATACATATAATTTACCGTCGATTACTTCTGGATTTTCAGAAATATTCCAGCCACCAAATCCTGGACTTGCCTCTGGAAAAGGAATTTCTAACAGTTCATTGTTTAAACTGTTATAACTCCACAATTTGCCATCTTTATTGATTAAAAGACGGTCATTATAAACGATCAAAATATTTGCGTTGAGATCAGGAGTTTGATCATTCGGAATTTGAAAATCAGGTGCTGTTCCTGTAGAAGTTCCGTCGGTTTTCCAGATTTCATACGTATTTGCTTTAGTTCTAACAGTAAAATAAGCATATCCATTATAAAGTACAGGGTTTGGTGTTGCTACACTTTCTCCCGTTGTAATATCCCTGATTAACTCAATGGCATCACTGTTTTTATCATTTTTCCATAATCGAATTTTTCGAAGATCTTCTGTATTAATAGTAGTAAAAATTAAGGACTGATCATTTAAATTAATAAAAATGCTGCTCAGATCCACCATATTATTAGGCGGCATTTTGAGAATTTTTGTATTTGCTTCTTCGCCGTTGGTTTTTGATAAATTTCCGGTGTACGATTTTGGTTTTACATAAAAATAATCTCCTACTTTAAAAAGATTTCCATCAACAATTTGACCTTCAGAATAAGGAAAAGCTTTCACCAATTTTGGTATTTCTCCTTTATTTTTAATGGTGTAAAATTGATTTCCGTACTCGTAATTAAATGCGCTAAAAATTAATGAATTTCCATCTAGGTTTTTTATATTTTGAGGCGTACTTCCTAATTGATGTTTGCTATCTTTAAAAATAGAGGTGTTGTTCGTGGCAAATTCATATTGAAAAAGTTCGCGCCCATATTTTGAATTCGTATATGGGAAAATAATTTTTTGCTCAACTTCAATACCTTCGTACAAAGCATTTTCGCCTAAAGATGTTACGGTTTCTGACTGATCAACCAGCCAAAATAAATTATGAGTTCCATTTTCGATCATCATAACGTCATTTTCCGGAAAATATTTAATAATATCCGGTCGCGATGTTGCGGGTATGGATGTGCTGGTTGCTATTGTTCCGGCCACGGTTCCATCAGTTTTCCATAATCGGTTTACATCGGAAGTATTTGTAAAAAAATAAACATAATTGCCTACTTTCTGAAGATGATTTTGATTTGAAAGGGAAACGACGAAATTATTAGTGTTGCTAAGTCGTACTGTATTTTGCGCAGTTCCATCCGTTGCATATAAATTTCCGCCAAGAGGCTGTTCCCAACCTTTAAAAATTAATTTATTATTTAAGATCTGTCCAGAAGAGATCCCGTTGGTTTGATAAATAAATTTTCCTTTTTTTGTAACAGGATCCAGGGAGTACAATCCTTTTTCATTCGAAGTGGTACTTTGTGCATAGAAAAGTAGAGTTCCATTCAAATTGTGAAATTCTAAATCAGTATGAACTCCTAAAGGTGCATTGTCACCGTTATTTATTATTTGGATGGTTGCATTTTCACCGTCGGTGATCCAGAGTTCATTGCTGTAATTAGCATTTTTCGCAGCGAATATAAATTTAGAACCAAAAGGAAATGCTTTCCCTTCCATAACCTGACCTCCAAATTCCTTAAGAAGTCTTGTTCCTTCCGTCGTACCATCGGAGATAAACGCTTTTTTATTACTTAAGATCAACAGTTTTGAATCATTTACGGTCATGTCCATTTGGAATTTTTCAGGAAATGAGAAAATTTTCATCGTACCTGAAGTCGTTCCATCTGTCAACCAAAGTTCATTGTTACTGCTCATTTCTGCAATGAAATAAACTTTGTTTTGAAAACGGGTAAATTGTGGATTGCTGGAAAATGGTGTATTTGCGTATGGAATTAATTCTTTAATTAAGGCAGTCTTTTTGGTACTGAAATTATATCCCCAAAGTTCAAAATTCTGATTTCCTGCAGATTCATAAGTTTCGGCACCCGCAAAAATTAGCTGGTCATTAAATTTGATGAGATTGCGGGAATCAAGACCTAACTGGTAATTAATTTCGTATAATTCCGCATCGAGTTGTTGTGAAAAATTGAGGGAATAAATGAAAGCGAAAAGTAAAATGTAAATTTTTGTCATAGAAAAAGTGTTAGTTAATTCCGGAAATCTCCCATATCCAGTTTCAAAGAAAAGAAATTGGAGTAAAAGTTAGAACCGCCGATTCCCGAATTGGTAATGGCGTAATCTAAAGTTAAACCTTGATATTTAATACCGATTCCAGCACTGGGCTGAAAAGAAACTTTTCGTTTTAGATCTTCAATATCGGTGATGGTTTGAAACCTGTTAATACCAACTCGTACAAAGATCATATCCTGAAATTTAAGTTCTGCACCGGCGTAAGGCGTTATACTGGCGAAATCGGTTGATATTAAAGCCGCCGTTTTTGCGAAGTCGATGTTTAAACCTGCTTCTGGAAGTAATTCGAGATCGCGGTTGATCTCAAAATTTTTGCTCATACCGAGATTCAGTTTCGGCATGGTGATCTCTAATTTATCTTTGGGTGCAGGATTAAATTCTTCTCCATTTACGACTGCAGAAAGTTCCTTCTGATTTACTGTCCAGAAATTTACGGTTGTTGTTGCATCGCGCAACATCGCGCCGTAACTGAACCCATTATCAGCATTATATAAAACGCCCAGATCGAAACCAAAACCGTAACCACTTGCGAATTTTCCAACATTTCTATAAACCAGTTTTGCGTTCACACCAACTGCTAAACGATGATCGCCGCCGGGACGAAAAGCGTAAGAAAGTAAAGCAGCATAATCAGATTGAGAGAAACTTGTTATTTTGTCGTAGTCGATATTCCCTTCTGCATCGATAAGCTGCGTCGTATTTAAAATATTATCAACACCAAGACGAACTATAGAAATCGCAAAAACGCCTCCATTATTATCAAGGGGTTTTGCATAAGCGAGGTAATCATACTTTGCAATGGATTCAAAATACTCGGCGTGCATTGCAGCGCCTTGCCAATCGCGGTCAATTCCTATTAAACCTGCGGGATTCCACATGGGAGAATAAACATCGCTTTGATTAGAAATTACTGCACCGCCCATTGCGAGACCTCTGGCGCCGGCTCCAATGTTTAGAAATTCGTTGGAGTATTTTCGAACGATCTGCGCCTCCGAAAAAATTCCGTAAAAGATAAAAAGAGCAAAGAATATTTTTTTCATCAAATTTCTACTTTTTTAGTGGCTTTTCGTGTTTTAATAATGCCATTAGCAACAATTGCCAGAATCATAATAATTGACGCAAAATAAAATATTGGACTCATTTTTTCTGATTCTCCGAAGATAAAAAAAGCTAGAATTATCCCGTAAACAGGCTCTAGATTTACCGTTAATATCAAAGTAAAAGGCGAAATATACTTCATCAGGTTTACGGATTCTAACATTGGGAATGCCGTAAAGAAACTGGCCAATAATATGATTAACGCTAAATCGCGATAACTTATTTCATTGATCTGCGAAATTTGGCCGGTAACCAAATAAAATACGGTCAGAATAAGAAAGCCCGAAAATATTTCATAAAAAATAATATTTCCAGAACTGGTTTTCCCGAAGATCTTTCCATTAAAAACAGAGAATATAGTTCCGAACAATGCGGTAAGAATGCCATAGAAAATTCCTTCTTTATAATGAAACTCGGTTTTAAAAATGAGTGCCATACAAATGACGATGATGACTCCCATGATCACTTCGGAGAGGTCAACTTTTCTTTTGAAAACGATAGGCTCCAATATTGCAGCGAAAAGAGTAGATAGGGAAAGACAGCTTAAGGCAATGGCAACATTCGAAACTTTAATAGAATAGAAGAAGCAAAACCAGTGAAATGCCATTGCTCCACCAATCAGCGCGAGTTGCAAAAGAAGTTTCCGCGGAACATACAAACTTTCTTTTTTCACCACACGAATGAAAATATAAAGGAAAAAAGCGGCAAAAGCCATTCTGTAAAAAACCAGAACGTGGGCGTTGGCATGGATTAATTTACCTAAAATTGCGGTGAAACCCCACAAAAAAACGATGAGATGCAATCGGAAAAGTGCGGATTTTTGAAACACTGCTTTATCTTTTTTAAATTTGTGCAAATCTACAATTCCGTTTTAGATTAAAGCTAAAAGAAAGGATGCTTTTCTAAGGAATTTTACCAAAAACCCCAAAAGTCTTTTCAACTTTTGGGGCCTTCAAATAATAAACTATTAAAAAAATAAACTAGGAACTGAATATAAAATTCAAGATCTATTTTAGGTTTCTATTTAAGTAACGCAAAAACAGAAAATATATTTTACCTAAAACCTCTTAGTAACGTTAAATATTCTTAATTAATTTTCTGTCATTCAAATCGTTATCACAAGCCATTGGCGCTACAGGAAATAATTTTAAAAAACTTATCTTTAGACAAATTTTTTTTAACGATGGATTTAGAATTTAATAAAAGAGAAGATCAAAATAAATTAAAATTAAGCGCGATCAACGGCTTGCTGACCGAAATAAAAAAAGGTGGCGGCGAAAAGCGTTTGCAAAAACAGCGGGATGAAGGTAAACTAACCGCCCGCGAAAGAGTAGAATATTTGCTAGATAAAAAGTCCGAATCCATAGAAATAGGTGCGTTTGCCGGCTATGAAATGTATGAGGAAGAAGGGGGTTGTCCCAGTGGAGGGGTCGTGGTGGTAATGGGATATGTTTCTGGAAAGCAATGTTTGGTCGTTGCGAATGATGCTTCCGTAAAAGCTGGAGCGTGGTTTCCAATAACAGCCAAGAAAAATCTTCGCGCTCAGGAAATTTCCATGGAAAATAAATTGCCAATTATTTATCTCGTTGATTCTGCTGGAGTTTTTCTTCCGATGCAGGATGAAATTTTCCCAGATAAAGAACATTTTGGACGTATTTTTCGAAATAACGCGAAAATGAGTTCGATGGGAATTATTCAGATTTCTGCGGTGATGGGAAGTTGTGTTGCAGGTGGCGCTTATTTGCCGATCATGAGTGATGAGGCGATGATCGTGGATCAGACCGGTTCTATATTTTTAGCCGGAAGTTATTTGGTGAAAGCTGCTATTGGTGAATCTGTTGACAATGAAACCTTAGGTGGTGCCACAACGCACTGCGAAATTTCCGGGGTAACAGATTATAAAGCGAAAGACGACAAAGATGCGCTCGATCGCATTAAAAATATCATGAAATCTATTGGGGATTATGACAAGGCAGGTTTCGACCGCACCGAAAGTTTTCCACCCAAAGAAAGCATTGAAGATATTTTTGGACACATGCCGGTTTCAAGAGGCGATCAATACGACACTTTTAACATTATAAAATGTTTGGTCGATAAGTCCGAATATGAAGAATACAAAGGTGATTACGGTAAATCTATTATTTGCGCTACGGCAAGAATCGATGGCTGGAGTGTAGGGATTGTAGCAAATCAAAGAAAACTCGTGAAGAACGGAAAAGGAGAAATGCAGTTTGGCGGCGTGATCTATTCTGATTCTGCGGATAAGTCCACGCGATTTATTGCGAACTGTAATCAACGAAAAATTCCGTTGCTTTTCTTACAGGATGTTACCGGATTTATGGTGGGTTCTAAATCTGAACAGGGTGGAATTATTAAAGACGGTGCAAAAATGGTAAATGCTGTTGCGAATTCTGTGGTTCCGAAATTTACCGTGATCACCGGAAATTCTTACGGTGCCGGAAATTACGCCATGTGCGGAAAAGCCTATGATCCAAGATTAATTGTTGCCTGGCCGTGGTCAGAACTTGCAGTAATGGGCGGAAGTCAGGCTGCGAAAGTTTTAGCCCAGATTCAAACTTCAACAATGAAAAAACAGGGAAAGGTAATCTCGGAAGAAGAACACCAGGAAATCTTAGATACCATTTCTAAAAAATATCGCAAACAAACCGAACCTACTTATGCGGCGGCAAGATTGTGGACGGATGCGATCATTAATCCGATCGATACAAGAAAATGGATCTCTATGGGAATTGAAGCGGCGAATCATGCCCCGATCACGGAAAAATTTAATTTAGGAGTTATTCAGGTTTAATATATTAAAACACACAATCATGAAAAAAATTCTATTAATCATCGCACTGCTGAATTTCAGTTTTGCTTTTTCTCAATGTTTCATCACTGGTGCGGATCAGCTTCAGGTCGGGGAACGGCAGGTTTACACAGCAACGGGGAATGAAGATTCCTGTACCGATTGTTATCAATGGATGTATCAGGATCAAAAAGTTCTTCTGGAAAATGATACGCATCAAAGCGAAATTACCTTAAAAGGTGCCGTGCCCGGCGAGGCAGTTCTCGCTCTGGAAATAGACAATAAAAATGGAAAGTTAAAATGTAAAAAAGCGGTAAAGGTGATTGCGCCAACTACTAATATTCTCGCCGGTGACATTTTGAAATGCGACATTCCGGTAGAAGCTTTTAAAGAAATTCGTGTAGCCAACGACAAAGTGGTTTTCGAACCGGAAACTACGGAAAAGAAATATACTTATTTATGGACCGTGACTTACAGAGGCGGTGCGAAAAAAGTTTCATCTGATCAGAAACCGCAGTTCGATTTCTCAAATGGAAATGTCATCGATAATGTCGAACTGCAAGTCATGTTTGACCGCTGCACCAAGAAAATTTCTAAATCTTATGATACTAATTTCTGGTATTTTTTTTAAACTGAAAACGTAATAAAAAACAAAGTTCACCCGAATGAGGTGAACTTTTTTATTTTTGATAGAGAAGTTTTTATCCTTTTACAAACTGTAATTCTCCGGCGATCTTTACTTCATCAGAAACCATTACGCCGCCAGTTTCCAACGCGGTGTTCCAGTTGAGGTTGAAATCTTTTCTGTTGATCTTACCTTCAAAAGAGAAACCTGCTTTTGTATTTCCCCACGGATCTACGTTGATCCCACCAAAATCAACAGCTAAATCAATCGGTTTTGTAACGCCGTTCAAAGTTAAATTTCCCGTAATTCCGTCGTTAAGAGCGCTGGATTCGAAAGTAATTTCAGGATTTACTTCAGCGTTGAAAAAATCCGGACTTTTTAAGTGAACATCGCGATCATTATTGTTTGTATTTACAGAATCGGTTTTGATTACTGCGTGAACTTTTGCATTTTTAAAATCTTCATCAGTACTTTCCAAAGTTGCATTAAAACTATTGAAGTTACCTTTTACGTTAGAAATCATCATGTGTCTTACTTTAAAAGTAATTTCACTGTGAGTCGGGTCTAGGTTCCATTTTGTGCTCATAAATTTTTATTTAATTGTTGTTATTAAATTTGATGGTACAAAGATACCTTCGATTACAGTTTTTGTACCTTGATGTAAGTTAAGAAATGAACAATTCGCATTTTTTTTCGAATTTACTTCATTAAAAAACTCACTTCGTTATACCTAATAAGGTTTAACACAAACGATTTTCATTTTCCTACATTTGAAGGAAACTATGACGATGAGAAAAGCCCTACTTTTTTTGATGATTTCTAATCTGTTCTGCTGGAATTTTGCGCAGGTAAAAGACAGTTTACAGCCGGATAACAAACGGTTCGGTTTCCAGTATAAAAAGCTTTATGTTCCTGTAGGATTAATGGTTTCCGGCGTTATTGCCGATGGTCGTGGTAAAGAATCGTTGAAGAAAGAAGTGGTAGAAGAAAGAAATGAACATCTTTTTGGCTTTGAAAATCATTTAGACGATTACGCTCAGTTTGCGCCTTTTGTAGCGATCTATGGATTGGAGTGGTTGGGAATGAAACCGAGAACAGACTGGCAAAATCGGACAGCCATTTTAATTAAGGGTCAGATCATCAATCTTGGAATGGTTTATATTCTGAAGAAAACGTTGAAGGAAACCCGTCCCGATGGAACTGCGTATTCTTTCCCTTCTGGCCACACTGCGAATGCTTTTGCAGGAGCGACCATGCTTTCGATCGAATATGGCGAGGAATATAAATGGGTTCCTTACGTTTCTTACGGCCTTGCAACCGGAGTTGGTGTCATGCGAATGGCAAATAACAAACATTATATTTCAGATGTGATTTTCGGTGCTGGTCTCGGAATTCTCTCCATGAAAGTCGCCTACTGGACGCATCAATACCAATGGAATCAAACAAAATCGGAGCAGGATCCGTTCGCCGGAGTGATCTATCAAAAATAAATTTGGTGATCTCCATTTCTTTGCCATGAATTCAGAAATTATAACAATCTTCTTTCCACCATAAAAGTTTCAAATTGTAAAATGAGATCTTCGACTTATCAATCTTAAAGTCAAATTAACTTCCCAACCAAACAAATTCTTGCATTCGTGACCATTATTCCACCTCCATTAAAAGTCGTATCTCCAAAACGAATTAACATTTTTTAACAGGTAATTTTAATTTCCTATTTTAGCGATCTAATTTTAAGCAATGAAATTTTCAAAATATACCCTGTTTTTCCTCTTCACGGGAAGTTTTCTCTTCTCGCAGACCCAGAAATTTACCATCGCCGAAGCCGTAAACGGTCTCCGCAGTAATCTGGCCGTAAAAAATATCTCCCAGTTTTCCTGGAGTGACGATAACAAATCATTTTATCAAAGCGTTAAAAACGGATATCTGATCACAGAAGTTCCGAGTTTAAAACAGGATACTTTGGTTTCTCTTTCTCAGTTAAATAAAAATCTTTCCGGAGATCAAATTCTGAAAACCTTTCCCCGAATTACTTTCATTAATAAAGATAAAGGATATTTCACTCGGGATTCAAAATATTTCTGGATCGAGAAAAGTGGAAAAGACTGGAAAATAAAAGACTGGATTTCCCTGGATGAAAATGCAGAAAATACCGAAATGTTCAGTAATAATCAGGGTTTTGTTTATACTATTAAAAACAACCTTTATCTAAATAAAAACGGTAAAATTACTGCGATTACCGATGATAAGAATGAAGACATCGTAAACGGACAAGCCGTTCATCAAAGAGAATTCGGCATTACAAAAGGAATTTTTATTTCACCTGATCATTCCCAGATTGCTTTTTACCGAATGGATCAAAGCATGGTCACTTCTTATCCGATCATCGACTGGAGCGTCACTCCCGCCGTAAATCACAATATTAAATATCCAATGGCTGGAACGCCGTCGCACCATGTTACTTTGGGAATTTATGATATAAAAACGAATAAAGAATTGTTTCTGAATGTTGAAGGTGATCCGGAGCAGTATCTCACTTCGATTACCTGGAATCCCGATTCGAAATCGATCTTTGTTGGCGTTCTGAATCGTGATCAAAATGATTTGCAGATGAATCAATACAGTGTTTCTACCGGAAATTTAATGAAAACTATTTTCGAGGAAAAGTCTGCGGAATATGTGGAACCACAAACGCAGTTAACATTCTTCCCAAACTCCAACACCGATTTTATTTATCAAAGTCAACGCACAGGTTACAACCATTTATTCCATTATAATCTGGAAAAAGGTTTGGTTGCTCAAATAACAAAAGGCAATTGGCTGGTGACCGATATTTTAGGATTCAATGAGAAAAAGAAAGAAATTTATTATACTTCTACCCAGGATTCACCTTTAGAAAGACATCTTTACAAAGTAAATTGGGTCGATTTTAAAACCCAGAAATTAGATGCTGCTCCTGGAATGCATACCGGAATCTTAAGCAAAGACGGGTCGCATATTTACGATGTGTACAGCAACGCTTCTACGCCGCGAGTTATCAATTTAATTAATACAGCGACGGAGAAATCTAAAAATATTCTGACCGCTGAAAATCCTTTGCAAAAATATCAACGTCCGGAAATTAAGAATGTGACGCTTCGCGCAGACGACGGAACACCACTTTACGGAAAAATTATTTTGCCCACCGATTTCGATGCGAACCGAAAATATCCTGTCATCGTTTATTTGTATAATGGTCCTCATGCACAACTGGTTACAGATAGTTTTCCGGCATCAGGGAATTTATGGTACGAATTTATGGCACAGAAAGGATACATTATTTTTACCATGGACGGTCGCGGTTCTTCCAATCGTGGACTCAAATTTGAGCAAGCCGTTTTCCGGCATTTGGGTGACGTAGAAATGAGAGATCAGATCAAAGGCGTAGAATATTTAAAATCTCTGCCTTATGTAAATGCAGATAAATTGGGGATTCACGGCTGGAGTTTCGGTGGATTTATGACCACGAGTTTTATGTTGAAATATCCCGAAATTTTTAAAGCTGGCGTTGCCGGTGGTCCCGTGATCGACTGGAAGATGTACGAAATTATGTACACCGAAAGATATATGGATTCTCCGCAAAACAATCCCGAAGGTTACAAACAAGCAAATCTTCTGGATAAAGTGCAGAACTTAAAAGGACATTTACTAATGATCCACGGTGCGCAGGATAATGTCGTGGTTTGGCAACATTCCATCAAGTTTTTAAGAGCGGCTGTTGACAATGGAGTGCAGATGGATTATTTCGTTTATCCTGGCCACGAGCACAACGTTTTGGGCAAAGACCGTGTTCATTTGATGCAAAAAGTGACCGATTATTTTGACGAATATTTGAAGAAGTAATATTATTTGGGCAGACAATTCCGCCTTCCGCTCCCTCCCGATTTTACATCGGGATCCGCTCAAGTTGGGCTGCAAGTTCCGCTCATAAGAAAAAGTTGATATCAGAAACAAAAATTCCGGAAAAGCATTTTCCGGAATTCTTATTTTTCGTTATAAAATTTCAAAAATCATTAAAATAAATTCCCAACCTTCGCTAAGTAAAACGCCTTTGCGCTCTTAATATTTACAATGATAGTCCCAAAATCTTTGCGTCTTTACGTTAAAAGCATTCGTGGCCAATATAATAACGGAGTTCAAACTATAAGTGCAGAACATCAATATATAAGTTTTAATTAAAATTATTCCCGCAGCACTTTAATCCGTCCATCACTCCAGATTCTGATCACAGAAGATCCCGAATATTCTGAAACTTTATCATGATCTTCTTCCGCCACAAAATCTACCGCCGCAACTAATTCCTGCGAAACCTCAGAAAATTTCATCGGTGATTTCTCTCCGCTAAAATTCGCTGAGGTAGAAACCAAAGGTTTATTCAGTTTCGTGATAATTTTTTTCAGAAACAGATCATTGACCAGTCTAATTCCAATGCTTCCATCTTCTGCGAGTAATTCTTTCGGCAAACCTTTCGGACTGTCATAAATTAAAGTCACCGGTTTTTCCGAAAGTTCCATAATTTCCCAGGCCATTTCGGGAACTTCCACCAGATCCTGCAATCGCTTTTCATTTTCAACCAAAATGATCATCGATTTATTTTTTTCACGTTTTTTAATTTCAAAAATTTTGTTGATGGCCTCGATATTTGTTGCGTCGCATCCTATTCCCCAAATTGTATCCGTAGGATAAAGAATGGTTCCGCCTGATTTTAAAGTCCCTATGATTTTTTCCATGAATAATTTTAAAAAAAAATTGTCTATTGCAAAAGTAATTAAAAATAGAAAGTAATTATTACCAACGTTCTTACCATTCATCAATAGGTGCGGGCTTTGTCCCGCTTTAATTTTGATATGTAAATTGGCTTTAGCCAAAACCTATTATAAAGAATTCGTAAAATTATATTTTTCATATACTATAAATTTTCATCCTAAAACGATTTTTTAAAATGGTAGTTCTATCAATAGGAACGGGCTTTAGTCCGTTCAATAAGAAATTTATTTCAATTGGCTTTAGCCAAAACCTATTTGCCAGAATTCGAAAATTTATAGCTCTCCATAAATTCTAAATATTCATCTGAAAACGTTTTTCTCAAATGATGCGTTTCCTGATTTTTAATATAATTTCTAACTTTTTCAATCATAGACTCCGAAACAGAAACCGCAAAATATTTATCCTGCCAATGAAATTTCTCACTTATTAATTATTTTTATTAATCCAATACGATGATTCTCCTTTGATTAACTGAACCACTTTTTCAATATTTTGGTCTGAGCTGAGAGAAATCAAACAATGACAATGATCTGAATATCCATTAACCATATCAATAAAAATCCCTTTTTCGGTCGCATTTTCTTTGATATGTTTCCATACTTTCACTCTTAAATCTTTTGAAATAAGAAAGGGTTTTTTTTCAAGAGTTGAGAAAACTAAATGGATATAGATTTTGATGAATGACGTATTGATTTCAAAAATAATCAATTTTAAGTTTTGGCTGAAGCCAATTTCGTTTTATTTTAATTTAAACGGGCTAAAGCCCGTTCCTATTGATCTTTTACTATGCTTAGAAAATATAGAAATATTTCTAGATCCTTCTTCTGTGAATTTTCTAGCCGTTCTTACCATTCATCAATACTTTTAAATACCAATTACCGTAATTTTGTTTCATCAAAAAATCAAAAAAAATGGAATTGGGAATAGGAATGTTTGGCGATTTAGCGTTCGACCAAAATACCGGCAAATATAAAGAAGCCGGGATCAAACTCCGGGAAATTCTTCAGCAGATTAAATTAATGGATGAGGTTGGAATTGATGTTTTTGCAATAGGTGAACATCATCGTGCGGATTATGCCGTTTCTTCTCCGGAAATAGTATTGGCGGCGGCTGCAAGCATCACAAAGAGTATTAAACTGGCCAGTGGCGTAACGGTTTTAAGTTCCTCCGAACCTGTAAAAGTCTATGAAGATTTCGCTACGTTAGATTTAATTTCAGACGGAAGAGCCGAGATCTTTATCGGTCGCGGAAGTTTTATAGAATCATTTCCTTTGTATGGCTATTCTTTAAATGATTACGAACAGCTTTTCGAAGAAAAATTAGACTTGTTATTAAAAATAAATTCCGGTGTGAATGTCTCCTGGACAGGAAAACTTCGTGCTCCCATGAAAAATCAAACTGTTTATCCAAGAGCCAAAAACAAAGGAAAAATTCCCATCTGGAGAGCGGTTGGTGGAACGCCACAATCCTTTTTAAGTGCCGCAAAACTGGGATTGCCTTTAGTTGTGGCCATCATTGGCGGAATGCCAATTCAGTTTAAAAGTCTCGTTGATTTTTACAAACAAGAATATCTTGCTGCCGGTCACGATAAGGCTAAAATGCAGATCGCCATTCATTCTCACACTTTTGTAAGCGAGGATCAGAAAGTGATCGACGGATATTTTCACAACTATCAATCTCAGATGGACAGAATAGGTGCGACGAGAGGTTGGTCGCCTTACACAAAAATGCAGTACGAAGCCGGCAAAGCAAAAGCCGGCGCATTGTTCATTGGAAATACTTCAGAAGTTGCTGAGAAGATTTCTTATATGAAAGAGATCTTCGGAATTACAAGATTTATTGATCACATGGATGTCGGAGCACCGGAAAATGACGTAATGATGAAATCGATTGAATTGTTTGGAGAGAAAGTTGCGCCGGAAGTGAGATAATTATTATTCTATCAGAAATTTTTCGATGGAATTTTTTTAATTCAAAATGAAATTTCCTACTTTTACCCATTATGTACGAAAAAGCAATAGACCCGCTTCATGGAAAACGCCTCGATACGATTTTAGAAGAACTGGTTGATTATTACAATGGTTTTGAAGAGTTGGGAAAGCAAATCAACATCAAATGTTTTACAGATAATCCCAGCATCAAATCATCTTTGAAATTTCTACGCAAAACAGATTGGGCAAGAACGAAAGTTGAAAGCTTGTATGTTTATGTATTAAGACAGAAAAAGAAAGCGGAGAAGTTAAATGAGTAATTTTCATCTAAATTCTAGTCAAGAAATTCCCCGGAAACATAATACCACCGGGCATTGATTTGCTGAAAATCTGAAAGTTCGTGATGAATTTGCATCTTTCCTTTTTCATCTTGATAATGCGCTTTGAATTCTACCTGGTTTAGAGTTGGTTTTTGAACAATTTCCAGTTTTTTCCATTTATTGATTTCTCCCCATTCCTGCAAATCTTCTTTGTTGTGAAGTTTTCTTTTTGCCGGTAAAGTCGTCTCCATTAAATATTCCCCGTTCGGAATGGCGAAAGCAGAAAATCTTGAACGCATTAAAGTTTCCGCAGTTGGCGCATGTTTTTCCCCAATGTGATAAGGTTTGCAACATTCTTCGTAAGATTTTCCGGAACAGCAGGGACAATTCATCTTCAAAAACTATTTTTTACAGTTTCCTGTTCTTCGATGTTTGACCATTCGTAAAAATTCGTGCTATCATATAATTCGAAGCCACAACTGGGGTAGAGCTGATTTCCAATGTCATTGTTTTTTCCCGTTTCCAAAAACATTCCACAAGCAGAAGTTGCACGACACAAATTTTTTGCCTCCTCAATTAATTGTTTTGAAAAACCTTTTCCGCGAAAATTTTCGTTCACATATAAATCATTTAAAAGCCAATATTTTTTCATTCTTGTAGAAGAAAAAATCGGATAAAGTTGAACGAATCCCGCGAGTTTCCCCTCGAATTCAGCGACAAAGATTTCGGAGTCTTTATTTTGAATTCTTTCTTTCAGGAAGATTTCTGCGCTTTTTACGTCACTTTCTTTATGATAAAAAACTCGGTATTCATCAAATAAAATACTTAATTCAGAGCAATCATCAATAACAGCTTTTCTTATCCTTTGCATCTTTATAGTTTTGGTAAATATCTTTCCTCAATAATGTTGAGGTGGTGAATATTATGTCCGACAATTAATTTCCCAATTGTTTCTACAGAAATTGCATTCTTATTTGCAACTCCTGTTCTGGAAAAGATTTCTTGATTTAAATTTCTGAAAAATTGAATATTACATCTTCTCAAAAAGTCAAATTCTTCCATTAAATATTTCAATGAAACTTGATCCAGAAAATATTCTTTCGCGTATGATTCTTCATCCCAACCAGCCAATTCAGTTTGATCATTTCTCGAAAATCTTAAGGCACGATAAATGAAAATTCGTTCTGCATCAATCAAATGTTGAAGCAATTCTTTCAACGTCCATTTTCCTGCTGCATAAGCGAAATTAGATTGTTCTTCTGAAAGTTTTCCATACAATTCCAATGTTTGATCTGCGGAATTTTTCAATTCGCCCAACCAATTCTCACTCGGAACCAGATCGAGATATCTTCGAATATATTTTTGAAATTCTGTCATATTCAAAAGTATAAAAAAACCTTCAAGCTTTTCGAAACTTGAAGGTTTGTTTTTTTAAAAATTTTCCGATTAACTGAACGCTTTTTCCAAATCTGCGATCAAATCTGCCTGGTCTTCAATTCCAACACTCAACCGAACAAGATCATCGGTAATTCCTAATTCTGCCCGCTTTTCTGCAGGTATAGAAGCGTGTGTCATTAATGCCGGATGATTTGCTAAAGATTCTACACCACCTAAAGATTCTGCCAAAGTGAAAACTTTTAACTTTTCTAAAAATTTGATGGAGTCTTCTTTTTTACCGGATTTAAAGGTGAAGGAAACCATTCCTCCGAAATCACGCATTTGTTTTACAGCCAGATCATATTGTGGATGAGATTTTAAACCGGGATAAAAAACTTTTTCTACTGCTGGATGTTTTTCCAGATATTTCGCAACTTCCAGTCCGTTTTCAGAATGTCTCTGAACTCTTAAAGCCAATGTTTTAATTCCTCTTAAAACTAAGTAGGAATCGTGCGGACCTAAAATTCCACCACTTGCAAACTGAATAAAATGCAATTGCTCACCTAATTCCGCAGTTTTTGCAACCAGAGCTCCTGCGATAACATCGGAATGTCCACCTAAATATTTCGTAGCAGAATGCATCACGATATCGGCTCCCAGATCCAAAGGACGTTGAAGGTAAGGCGTGGCAAAGGTATTATCAACCGCAACCAAAATTCCTTTTCCTTTTACCAGATCGGTCACTGCTTTTATATCAACCAGTTTCATTAGTGGATTTGTTGGAGTTTCCAGCCAGATCAATTTTGTTTTGTCAGTAATAACATCGGAGATTTTTGAAACGTCATCAAAACTTACAAACGTAAATTTCAATTGATATTTTTCAAAAAGTCTGGTGAACATTCTGTAAGTTCCACCATATAAATCATCAACAGCCACAATTTCGTCGCCCGGATTTAATAATTTTAGAACACAGTCGATCGCTGCCAATCCAGAACCAAAAGCCAGACCTCTTGCTCCGTTTTCGATAGAAGCTAAGCTGTCTTCCAAAGCCTGTCTTGTCGGATTCGCCGCTCTGGAATATTCATACCCGGAATGAATTCCCGGAGATTTTTGAGCAAATGTGGAGGTTAAAAATACTGGAACATTCACAGATCCTGTTGCTGATTCGTGGTGTTGGCCACCGTGTATTACTTTGGTATTGAAGTTCATGATCTTAAAATTTGAATTAAATTATAAAGTGCAAAGATACAAAGGTAATTCTTTCTAAAAATCTGAAACTGCTTACTGGTGGGCTTTTTTGATTTTAATCTTTGTGAAATTCATGCATTTTGCAAACTAAAAGCTATTTTTCACAGGTTCAGTCGCCAAATAATTTGTATTTATGCATCTAATTTAAAAAAGTTTTATGAAAAGAAGAATTACTATTATGGCGATCGCAGTAATCACCACTTCATTTTTTAATGCACAGGAAGCAAAGTCACCAAATGAACTCCCCAAAGGAGCAGTGGTACAGAGTATTGCAAAGCCTGCTTTTTTAGCAGCATTTCCAACAACAAACTGGAGCGATTTTGCAGATACAAGCTGGTACAATGCTACCGATGTTAATTTTCAGATCTCTACCGCCGAAGAATTGGCAGGACTTGCGAAATTGGTGAAAGCCGGAAATAAAATGATCGGCAAGAATTTTAAAGTGATGGCCGATATCGACCTATCTGCACACCTCTGGGATCCAATTGGTTACAACAACAACAATCCATTTTCAGGAAATGTAGATGGTAATTTTAAAACGATCAGTCAACTGCAGATTAACAGACCAGGCGGCGATTGGTTAGGATTATTTGGGCAGTTCATTACAGCAACCGTTAAAAATTTAACGCTGGACGGGTCTCAAATTTACGGAAGCGATACTTCCGGTGGATTTATCGGAAATATTTCAACGAACAGTAAAGCTGAAAACTGCCATGTTAAAAATGTAGATCTTGTATTAACCTCTTACAATGTAGGTGGATTTACGGGTGGTGTTCTTACCAATTCGGAAGTAACGAACTGTTCCGCTTCGGGCAGCGTTGTCGGCGTAAATCAAGTGGGTGGATTTGCAGGAACATCCTGGAATAACTCACTAATTTCAAAATCATATTGTGAGGGTACTGTTTCAGGACAATACATCATCGGTGGATTTTCGGGATTTGTAACGTTCGCTTTTGGACCTGCAACAGTAAATAGAATTGAAGATTCTTACAGTCGCTCCAATGTAACGGCCAGTGCTGAACAGGTTGGTGGTTTTTACGGTTCTGCGCAAAGTACCGGAAATTTCAAAAATGTATATTCTACAGGAACGGTAAATTTACTTGCAACAACAGGTGGATTTGTAGGAACCGTGGGGAATCTTACGGTTGCTAATGCGCATTTTGATTCTACAAATGCACCTTACGACGCGGTTGGAGCTTATATGGGAGCGCCATTAACGCTGGATATTACGGGGCATCCAACTTCAGAAATGAAAACGGATGCTTTTAAAACAACTTTAAACGCCGGTAATTCTGCTGGAGTTTGGTCTGTTGATCCTGCGATTAACGATGGTTATCCGTATTTAAATACACAACCTTTATTGGCCGCAGCCGACGTAAAATCAAATAATGTAGATATTCAGGTGAGTCCAACTAATGCGAATTCTTACCTGAAGATCATTACTTCTGCAAACAACGTTTCTTACGAGATCATAGAAATGTCTGGAAAAATGACGACCAAAGGAACTCAGAAAGAAGTTAATGTTGCGAACCTGAAAAAAGGAATTTACATCATCAATGTAAAAACCGAAAAAGGAAGCAAAAGCATTAAATTCA
The DNA here is from genome assembly GCF_056279225.1 of Chryseobacterium sp. UYP7. Taxonomy (NCBI): domain Bacteria; kingdom Pseudomonadati; phylum Bacteroidota; class Flavobacteriia; order Flavobacteriales; family Weeksellaceae; genus Chryseobacterium; species Chryseobacterium sp. UYP7. The sequence continues at coordinate 666,089 of NZ_JBWBQW010000002.1, read as the reverse complement.
TGAAGAAATAAATTGAATTTAATATAAAAGTAAACGTCGTTTCCAATTGGGAACGACGTTTTTTTTGGTCTGATTTGGTGTAATTGAATTACATTCTGATTGCTGATCTGGTCGCAAATTCTTCCGCCATTTCTACGATCCAGGCCGCAACATCTTCTTCGCCCGTCGCTCTTTCATAAGTACTTCCTAAAGAAACAAAGATCTGGTGAATAAACATTTTCATTTGATCTACAGGCATTTCTTTTGTCCAGAGATCAATTCTTAAAGCTTCCATTTTTTTATCATCCCACACGGAGATCATAGTTGCTTTGGTTTCTTCTTTTTCAATGCCGCCATCCTGCGCATTCCACATCATTTTTTCCGGAACATGATTCTCATCCAGTTCGATGTCTATTGTAATTTGAGTCTTTTTCATAATATTTTTAATTTTTTTTTGGCCAGCATTTCCGCCTTCCGCTCCCTCCCGATTTTACATCGGTATCCGCTCAAGTCGGGCTGGAAAGTGTTTTGCTTTCCAAAATTTAGATTTTCAATTAATTTTTCGGTTTGTAATTGCTTTGATTAAAGATTTCCTGTGCGTTCAGTTTTAAGAAATCCAAAAGTTTCACCTCAGGTTTTTCCTGAAAGAATTTTCTGCAGATTTGCCAACCCTCGAAAATTCCAACTTGCGGCGAAGATTCATTATCAATCTCGGTGTAGAATTTTGAAAAAGGTCCGGGTTTAATGAACCGCTCATTCAACCGAATATCATCACTAAAAACCAGATTGTTTTCTACAAAGAAATTCCAGATATTTACTTCGTTTTCTTTTGCCCAATCGTACTGTTTCTGAGTATAATTCATTTTCAGATAATCCGGAAAGTCCGGAAGGAAAGCATCCTGCAGCGTCATTATTTTTCCATTGTAAACCAGTTCATCGATAAATTTTTGATGATCAGTATTGGGTTCTACAAAATTTTCAGCCATGATCTGAGAAACTTTCGGTACAATATTGGTTGGATTCATAGAGTTCTGGAAATACTGCTCTAAACCTTTGTAGTTCGGATTGTTTTCACCCATGAAACCCGTAATATCAATAAAGATCATGTTTTCTTTTGGCTGATAAAAAATGGGTTCCATTACGCCTTGTAAGACCGAGGAATAAAGAAAAACTTTGGGTTCTTTAAAATTGGGAAAATAATATTTAATATGCGAAAACAGATCGGTGAGTTCGGTATTCAGTTTTGGAATATCAATTTTTGCGATAGCTTCTTTATAAATTTTCGTTTCCTCGGGATCCGTTCTTCTTATCGCATAATCTTCGTTAGAAACCGTGCCCTGAAACCAGGGATATTGCTTCTTAAAATTTTCTAAAGGAACATTAACAGCATAAAATTCTTTAGAAATATCAACCACTTCTACTTTTTGAGCGGGATTTGTGATCTCCACTTTCCAAAGATTTTCGGTGGATTTTTTACAGGAAATGAATCCGAGAAGGAAAATCGCTGTGACTGTTAAATATCTAAAAAACTTCATTATTTTTACATCAGATTTAAGAAATGCAAAAATAAGGAAAATTAATGGCAAAAATCTTCATCCAAACACCAAGACTTATTTTAAGAGAAATTATTTCTGATGATGTAGACCGAATTTTTCTGCTCGACAGTAATCCGGAAGTGATGAAATATATTGGCGTTCAACCAGTCAAAAAATTAGAAGAATCCGTCGATACCATCCGGAAAATCAGAAAACAGTACTCCGAAAATGGTATTGCAAGATGGGCGGTGATCGAAAAAGAATCTGATCTTTTAATTGGTTGGAGTGGTTTAAAATTATTGACTGAACCTCTGAATGGTTTCAAAAATGTTTATGAATTAGGCTATCGCTTTCTACCCGAATCCTGGGGAAAAGGATTTGCAACAGAATCGGCAATTGCAGTTTTAGAATATGGTTTCAACAAGATGAATTTAGATAGAATTTATGCCTGTGCTGACATTAAGAATATTGATTCTAATAAGATATTAAAAGATAAATTAGGTTTTGAGTGCAAAGGAATCTTCATCGATGAATTAGACAATGCAACCTGTTATTGGTACGAACTGGATAAAAATAACTTTAGTAAAAATTAAATGCAAACAGAAAAAATAACAGAAAAAATAGTTTCCTGGCTGAAAGATTATGCCGAAAACGCACATGTAAAAGGGTACGTTATCGGAGTTTCCGGTGGTGTTGATTCTGCAGTAGTTTCCACGCTTTGTGCAATGACCGGATTAAAAACGCTACTTATCGAAATGCCAATTCGGCAAAAAGAAGAGGAAGTAAACCGTGCCTGGGAACATATGAATCATTTGAAATCGCGTTTCCCGAATGTCGAAGCAACATCTGTCAATTTAACACCGGCTTTTGAAGAACTCTATAAAACCTTCGATGTTAGCGATGCAGAATTTCCGGCAGAAAAACTGGCTTTTGCAAACACCAGATCTCGATTACGCATGCTGACTTTATATTATTACGGACAAATCAACGGACTACTGGTGTGTGGAACCGGAAATAAAGTGGAAGATTTTGGGGTCGGTTTTTACACGAAATATGGCGACGGTGGAGTAGATGTTTCCCCGATTGCCGATTTGTACAAAACGGAAGTTTACGCTTTGGCAAAATCACTGGATCTTGTAGAATCTATTCAAAATGCCATTCCAACCGACGGTTTATGGGATACGGAACGGACGGATGAACAGCAGATCGGCGCGACTTATCCGGAACTGGAGAAAATTCAGAAAGAATGGGGCAGCAAATCAGAAGCCGATTATTCCGGAAGAGATCTGGAGGTTTTCAAGATCTTCAGTCGAATGAACAAAGCAGCTCAACATAAAATTCAGCCCATTCCGGTTTGCGATATCCCGGAAGAATGGCGGGAATAAGGAGCCAAGTAAAAAGTAAAAAGAGCCAAGTAAATGGTGAATTAAGATTTTATTTAATCGGAAATTATTAAGTACCAACTACCAACTAAACTATGAACAGACAAAATATCAAACTCGGACTTTTTTTTATCATTGGATTGTTGACTGCTTTCCTCGTCATGTATTTTTTTCAAAATTATAAACTGGAGAAAAAAAATAATGAAACTCAAACTACAGAAGTTGCTTCAAATAATCAATCAAACGATGGCAAAGAAGCAACTTCAAATCCTTCTACTTCGAAAAATCCGGAGAATATTGATGAACTGACCAATGAAGATAAAGTCATCAATTACGTGAAAGCTACCCGACATTTACCCGATTACTATATAACAAAATCTGAAGCGAAGAAAAGTGGCTGGGTTCCCACTAAAGGAAATCTTTGCGACGTTTTACCCGGAAAAGCAATTGGCGGCGACCATTTTAGCAACAGAGAAAAACAACTTCCCGAAAAAGAACAGTATTATGAAGCCGACGTCAATTATAACTGCGGTAACCGAAATGCAGACCGAATCGTTTACACCCAAAATGGCGAGGTGTTTTTAACCAAAGATCATTATAAGACTTTTGAGAAGAAGTAAGGAGAGGAAGAAAGAGCCAGGAAAAAGGGAAGAAGAGCCAGGGAAAAAGTAAAAAGAGCAAAGTGAATATTGTTTTAAACCCTAATAAAACTTAGATTTTCCTTAAACAACATCCAACATCCAACATCCAACACCAAACATTCAAACTATGAAAACAATATACATCGACTTTACAGATCTTGGGGACTACGAAGATTTTTATACGCAATTAAAAGAAAAAATGAACTTGCCGGAAACGTTTGGTGACAATTTAGATGCACTTTACGATTCTATTACCGGATTTACAGAACTTCCGCTGCATATCGAATTTGTAAATTTGAGTGTAGAACAGCTTGAAATTTTCGAGGATCTGTTGGTGACTTTAGAAGACGCAGATGAAGAATTGGAGGATTTTAGTTTTTCCTACTATTTGCTTCAATATGAAGATGAGGAATAAAAAAACAAACCATCAATAAAAATGGTTTGTTTAATGAAAAATTTATTTTGATATTTTACTGCTTAGTTTCCTGCATCGGCAACATCATAAGTCGTGTAGCCAGACCAAGTTTTTGCCCAAGTTGGTAGCGCAGTTCCGTTACCGGCACCTATTGCGGCATCATTTACACTAAATACTCCTGAAAGATTTGGAGTCGGCATTGCGGCAGTTGCTTTTGCTTTCCAAAGGGTAGGAACATTTACAAATTTAAAATTCGTCATGTAATTTCCGGCTAAGAACCAGTTTTGAGTTCGGTCTGTTTCAAAGTCAAGTCCGGTTGCGAAATTGGCGATCACCACATTGTCAAACTTTCCGTTAGATCCTGCTCTGATCTTCATTCCCTGAGATTCTGAACCTTTAGTGTTTCCGATCAAAGTCATATTGCTGATCGTTGGGTTAGATACGCCGTTCCCATTGGTGGTATTGGGATCGTTATCTTGAGTATCCGCTTCTACACCTCTGTTTCCAGGTTCTGCAGCGTTTAAAAACTCTTTGCTTCTTGCCGCGTAAACATAGTTTGCGCTTCCCTGCCATCCTTCCGTCCAGTCTACAGAATCATCGCCATTACCAATTACCACTAAGTGATCTGCATTTACGTTTCCACCGAAAAATTCTACACCATCATCTGCACCGTTGATGATCGATACATAGGAAACGGTAGTTCCGCTGCCCACGCCGAAAAGAGAAAGTCCGTTAAATTCTTTATCTGGATTATATTTAAATCCACTGTCTTTGATTACCAAATATTTTAGCGATCCAGAATTGTCCATTTTATTGGTACCACCATAAACAAGATCACCTAATTCTGATGACGAAGTTCCGGATGCACTTCTGTTAGAAGGTGCGTTTCCTAGAATTACAATTCCGCCCCAGTAACCCTGATTATGCTGTGCACCTTCCAAAATTACAGGATTTGTCTCGGTTCCGTTCGCAAATATTTTTCCGCCACGATCAACGATCAGATAGTTTGCTCCTTGTTCTGCTACGATTTTTGTTCCTGCCGGAATAATTAATGTTGCGCCGTTTTCAACCAAAAGTTTCCCGTTAAGTTTGTACGTTTTTGTCGGATCCAAAGTTACGGTTGTACCGGTTGCGATAGAACCTTTGAAGTTCGCCGGGTCGATGGTTGATGAGGAAACTTCTACCACATCATCTTCATTGGAACTGCAGGATACTGCAACTGTTGCCGAAGCCAGTAATGTTAAGCAAAATGCTGCATTTAAAAAATTCTTTTTCATAGGATAATTTTTATTAGATTTTTAAAATTTATAAGATAAGTTCAAACCGATTTGTCGCCCTTGCGTATAGCTGCGATGCGTGTAACCAACATTGTTGATCACCTGTTCTATTTTATTTTCGGAGTTGATGAGGTTTTTTGCATTAATTCCGATCCCAATTTGGTTGAAATTGAATTTCAGATTAGCATCTAAAAGATGGATAGGATTTTCGTAAAAATTCCCGACTTTATTTGTTCCTAAAGAGAATAAGCTTTTCCCCACATAAGAGTAAGAAACCACGAAATCTACGGTATTGCTGGAGTTAAGTTTTTGATTGTAACCTAAGTTTACGTTAGCTAAGAAATCAGCAACACCTTGTATATCATCGGTCTTTTGACCATTAAACTGCACGATCTTGCCACCATTTTCTTTCGCAAATTCTGCCTCAGATTTTAATTTTTGCTCAGATTTCATGTAAGTTGCATTCAGAAAAGTATAGAGTTTGGAGTTTTCCGTTTTGTAAATATCTTTTCTGAATTCTATTTCCGCGCCTGCAACATATCCCGAATTGGCGATATTGAAATAAGTCATATCACTGGAAGCCGCCGTTGAATAAGTTGTTCTGGCGATCGGATTTTCGATGTACTTGCCAAATGCTGTAACTGAAAGTACTTCGCCCGGTTTGCTGAAAAGCTCCCATTTTAGATCCATATTGTAATTATCGGAGGGAAAAAGGAAGGGATTCCCGTAAACATTGGTCGTAACATCATAATATCCGGTTGGAACCAACTCTTTTGCCTGTGGAAGTGTGTACGTTTTTGAAGCAGAAAATCTTAAATTTTGTCTGTCATTAATGCTGTATTTGGCATTCAAAGCAGGTAAGAATTTATTGTACGTTTTATTGCTTTTATCTTTTCCGAAAATAGCATCGTCCCAATTGCTTTTCATATCCACGTAATCGAATCTTCCCCCTACTTGTAAGATAAACCGGTCACTGAATTTATAATCAAGATTTACAAATCCCGCCTGAATATTTTGTTTGAAGCTGTAATTAAAAGGAACATATCGCTCACTGTCATTCCGGAAAGTATTGTATTGGATGATTCCGTTGTTGGAAGGATTAATAAAGGCATCAACATTATTAGGATCTACCGGCGCCTGAATCGCGAAGTTCAGTCCGATCGTAGTGTTGTCGAACTGTCGGTCTTTGTAAGATCCGTTGTAGCCGAAATTAATTTTCAGATTATTGATCTCCTTCGTGATATTTAAAAACCCGTTTGCCGTGTTATCAACAAGCTCATCGAAATAACGGTGGTTATTGATCGTGCTTCCGGTGATAAGATTCAAAGTATTTGCATCAAAGGTGTTCTGAAGACGATCCGGTCTTTTGCTGTTCATCATGTTGTAACTAACGCCCCAATCTGCGGTCCAGGTGTCGGTTACTTTATGGTTTCCGTACAATTGATTAATCATGGTAGAAGTGATTTTGTTATCGCCTCTGTTAATAATGATATTCGTTCCGATCTCCCGCATATATCCTTTGAAAAATCTTGCGTCCTGATCCGAAGAATGAATGAAATTAGAAGTTAAACTAATCTTGTTTTTGGAGTTGATCTTATAGGCAACATTTACTAAAGCTGTAGAATTTGTGCTGTACACGTATCTTTCTACATTCAGATCTTTGATCGCATCTCCGGTAGAATCATAAAACCCTTCTTTTCCTGCGCTGTAGGTGTAGTTATTCTCAAATCCGGCATATCCAAAAACAGAAAATTTTCCGAGTCTTGCGCCACCTTCAAACTCCATATTAGAATTGAAAGGGTTTTCCGCGTTTTTAAAATTCCAGCTTGTCGTGAAAGGATACTGAACTTTCGGATCTCCTTTTCTAAAAGTCGATTCCTTATATCCGAAAAATCCCGGACCGCCATCCTGTAACTTAAAATCATTTTTGTCGAAAGTTTGCAGATTAACGCTGCTTCCGATGCCTACTTTAAAGTAAGGTTTTCCGGAATGCTCTTTCGAAACAATATTAATATTGGCGCCTCCAAAATCACCGGAGAATTTCGGGTTGTACACTTTATCCAAAGAAATATATTCGATGATCGAAGTTTTAAAGATGCCCAGATTAATATTTTTAAATTCCGGATTATCCGATGGGATCGGAAGTCCGTTCAATGTTGTCGCATTATATCGGTCACCCAAACCACGAATGATAATTTGTCCGCTTCCTTCCTGTTTCTGTGTTCCGGAAGCTTTCGTAACAGCAGTTGCTGCGTCGCTGATTCCCTGCTTTTCTAGTTGAACAGAACCAACCCGTTCGATCACTTCTACAGATTTTCTCTGGAGACTGATGATATTGTTTTCAGAGCCTTTTTTTAAAGAACCTCTTAATTCGATGCCTTCGATCTTCTTTTCGTTCCGTACCGAATCCTTCTTTATTTCTTGTCCGTAATATAGACTGGAGGAGGATATTAAGAATAAAACCGCAACGCTCAGTTTTCTGATTTTCATTTCTTTCTTTGTTAGATTTCTATTTCTTTGCAAAGGACGAAATTGCGTTACGGTTTGGTGTTGCCTCAGTTTTAATTTTAGTTTAAGAAATTTTGAACAGATCGGCATCTGTGTTAAATAATTATGAACATTTAAATTGCCCTGATTTTCAATGTTAAATTTGATTAATTTTGAGAGGTAAAAACTTACAATGAAACAGAAAAAAATTCTTTTAATAGATGATGAACAAGATATTTTGGAAATGCTTTCCTATAATTTAGAAAAGGAAGGTTACGAAGTTTCTACGGCTACAAACGGAAATGAAGGCATCGAAAAAGCCCGGCAGATCATTCCCGATTTGATCCTTTTAGATGTAATGATGCCTGAAAAAGATGGGATTGAAACCTGTCAGGATCTGCGAAAGATCAAGGAACTTCAAAAAACGCTTATCGTATTTCTTTCTGCCCGAAGCGAAGAGTTTTCTCAGCTGGCTGGATTTCAGGCAGGCGCCAACGACTATGTGGTAAAGATCATTAAACCGAAAGTTTTAATTTCTAAAGTTAATGCGCTTCTGCAATTGACTTCTCAAGTTTCAGATTCTTCAAAAAATATAGAGATCGGTGATTTAATTATCGATAAAGATAACTTCCGGGTTTCAAAGGGCGGACAATTATTTATGCTGCCGAAAAAAGAATTCGACTTGCTTTATCTGCTCGCTTCCAATACCGATAAAGTTTTTAAACGCGACGAAATTCTCGAAAAAGTTTGGGGAAATGATGTCATCGTTGGTGAACGAACCATTGATGTTCATATTCGAAGACTGCGCGAAAAGCTTGGTATCAATACCATTCAAACTTTAAAGGGGATCGGTTATAAATTAGTTGTGTAGATTTGTGAGATGAGGTTTCACAAACTAACTTTACTCGCCTCCGTTTTTTTAACCATCGCAATGTCCATAATCGCGTTGGTTTTTGATTATACGAAAGACAGGATCGTTCACGACGAAAAGACTTTTTATCTCGCATTTTTCTGGTGCGTGGTCATCATTTTTGGGCTCAACTATATCATTCTCGACTATCTTTTTAATTTTTATGGAAAAAAACAGATCCGCCGAATTTCCACCATTCTTCCACAAGAATTTGGTCAGGAAGATGATGCTGATTTAAATTTTCAGGAATTAGGAGAGAAGTTCTCTCAATACAGTCAAAAAAATGCAACCGAATTAGACACGATGAAAGGAATGGAAACCTATCGGAAAGAATATATCGGCAATGTTTCTCATGAACTCAAAACGCCTCTCTTCTCGATTCAGGGTTATGTAGAAACTTTGATTGATGGCGGCGTTGATGATCTTACCGTTCGTGATAAATATTTAGAAAGAATCGATAAGTCCGTAGAACGGCTGCTCACGATCGTAAAAGATCTGGATATGATCAACCAGTACGAATCCGGCGAGATCACTTTAAATATTACAAACTTCGACATCAATATTCTGATCAAAGAGATTATTGATCTTCTGGATCTGGAGGCGCAGAGAAAAGACTCCAAAGTTCAACTTCAAACCTCTTCTGCACAGATTTTTGTAAATGCCGATAAGCATAAAATTTCCCAGGTTTTGATCAATTTAATCTCCAACGCGATTCATTATGCGAATCGGGATAAAGCGCAGATCACCATCAAAACAAATGTCCTGCGAAATAAAGTTCTGGTTGAAGTTACCGATAATGGAATGGGAATTAAGCCTGAAGTTTTACCAAGAATTTTCGAAAGATTTTATCGTGTAGAAACGAGCAGAAATCGAAAAGACGGCGGCTCCGGTCTTGGTCTGGCCATCGTAAAACATATCCTGGAGGCGCATGGCCAAAACATTATGGTAGAAAGCAAATATCTGGAAGGGACCAAGTTTAGTTTTCTGCTCGAAAAAAGCATTTAGAGGGCGGCAAAATGTAAGCAAAACTTTTCAGAAAAAAAGAGGTCATATTCTTTTTTGTGAAAAATCAATTGTTTTATATTTGTACCCGCAAGTAAATCTAAGTAAAACAATACCAAATTTTAAAGGAAAAATGATTTATAAGATACGTGTAATTTTAGACGCTAAAGATGATATCTTCAGAGATATCGATATCAAAGCAAAGCAGACTCTTTGGAATCTGCACTTGGGAATCAAAAGTGCATTTAGTCTTATGGGCGATGATTTGTCTCTTTTTAATATTCTTGATAAAGATGGCGTCATTATAAAAACGGTGCCGATGGAAGATATGAGCGATGATGGCGACGGCGAAATTATGAGCGATGTTTATCTTACAGAAGCTTTTGAAGAAGACGGTGCTAAACTGCAGTTTCAATACGGATTTATGGATCTCTGGGAATTTTTCTGCGAGAAGGTGGAAGAACTTGAGGAGAAACATGCTGTAAATTATCCGATCACCGTTTTCCGTTTCGGAAACATGCCTTTGAAAGCACCGAGTAAAACTGTAAAGAAAAATGGGAAAAGTGCAGCCATACCTTTAATGGATGATGAATTCGGAAGTTTTGAAGACGAATTTAATGCAACGAGTTTTGCAGATGAAGATGACGAAAGTTTTGATGACGATGAAGACGATGGCTTTGGAGACGACTTCAGCGATGAAGGCGACAACGAAGATATTTAAAAATACAGCCTCTGAATTTCAGAGGTTTTTTTTGGTCTGAAAGTGAGGTTTTTCAAAGGATGATTCTTAATAATTAAGATAAAAAATGAATATATTTGTCACAAATCATTCAGAATGAAAAAACTTTTTCTTTTAACCCTCATCAGTTTGGGAATTCTTTCCTGTACGACCCAAAAAAATTCAAAAATGACCGATTCTTCCAGCGAGTGGAAACACGATACCAATATTTACGAAGTTAACGTAAGACAATATACCAAAGAAGGAACCTTTCGCGCTTTCGAAAAAGAAATGCCGCGTTTAAAAGAAATGGGAGTAAAAACTTTGTGGTTCATGCCCGTAACGCCCATTTCCCAAAAGGTAAAAAAGGGAAGTATGGGAAGTCAGTATGCAGCGCACGATTATGTTTCCATAAATCCTGAATTCGGGAATATGGAAGATTTTAAACATATGGTTGATGAAGCGCACAAAATGGGTTTCAAAGTAATCATTGATTGGGTTGCCAATCACACCGGTTGGGATCATGTATGGACGGTTTCTCATCCAGAATATTACCTTCACGACGCAGATGGGAAGTTTCATATCGCTTCCGGAATGGATGATATCATTGAATTGGATTATAAAAATCCGGCAATGAGACAGGCGATGATCGATGCCATGAAGTTTTGGGTAAAAGAAACCAATATCGATGGTTTCCGTTGTGATTTGGCAAGTTGGGTCGAAGTTGATTTCTGGGAACAGGCAAGACCCGAGGTAGAAGAAATAAAACCTCTGTTCTTCATCGGTGAATTTGATGAACTCGATAATCCGGAATATGGAAAAGTTTTTGATGCCAGTTATTCCTGGACCTGGATGCACAAAACCGAAGATTACTACAAAAAAAATCTGCCGCTTTCTGACTTAAAAGATCTGCTTCAAAAATATTCTGCAATTGGAGATTCCTCAATGCGTGCCTGGTTCACAAGCAATCACGACGAAAATACCTGGAACGGAACCGAGTACGAGAAATATGGACTTATTGCGAAACCTTTAGCCGTTTTTTCTGCAACCTGGAATGGCATTCCGCTCTTGTATTCTGGACAGGAATTACCTAATATGAAACGTCTGGAATTTTTTGAAAAAAATGTCATCGACTGGAATGGTGACAATAAAATGGCGCCGTTCTATAAAACGTTGTTGAATTTAAAATCTTCCAATCCTGCTTTGCGTGGCGGCGATCCAGCGGTTACGACTTTTCTTTTACAAACTTCTGCCGACGATAAGATCTTAGCTTATTTAAGAAAAAATGGAAAAGATGAGGTTTTAGTTGTTTTAAATATGTCGAAGGATGCGGTGAATTTCAACATTAATGATGCAAATGTTTCTGGTAAATATAAAAATGTTTTCAATCAAACAAAACGTGATTTTTCTACCGGCAAAAATTTCGAAATGAAACCTGGCGATTATTCGGTTTTTGAGAAATAGCGATTTTGTTTGAAAGATCGAAGCACTGTAAACGCAGGAAATTGTTATCATAATTTCAATCAGCAATTAATAGGAATGGGCTTTAGCCCGTTTTTAATCAAAACTATGGTTAGCCAAAACTTATTACAGCATGTAAATGAACAAATCCGAAATCCTCAAAATCATCCAGGCAAAATTGTCAGAAAAGATTGCAGTTTTAGAAAAAATGATTTCCGAAACCCGCGCTTCCAACAACGAAACCAAAAGTTCGATGGGAGACAAATATGAAACGACGCGCGAAATGGTTCAGCAGGAAATCAATAATCTCCAGATTCAGCTGAATGAAAATGTTCGGGCTAAAAATTCTTTGACTTTTCTCAATACCAGTCTTCATCAAACAATAGGTTTAGGAAGTTTGGTGCAGACCGAAAAAGGATTTTTTTATATTGCAGTATCACTCGGCGAGATCATTTTCGATGAAAAGAAAATTTTCGTCATTTCTACAGAAAGTCCGTTGGGTAAAATATTATTCGGCAAGAAAAAAGGCGAAGAAATTTCGCTGAATAACACCAAACAAATCATTCAGAACCTTTGGTAAAAATTACTATTTTTGTAAATCACTAAATATATTTTCAATAGTACTTATTGCTGATTACCAATTACTCATTTAAAAAAAATGCAAAACTACCTCGACCTTCTTCAACATATTTTAGACAAAGGAACCGATAAAACCGACCGGACCGGAACCGGAACAAGAAGCGTTTTCGGATATCAGTTGCGCTACGATCTATCCGAAGGTTTCCCCATGGTCACCACCAAAAAAGTTCATTTAAAGTCCATTATTTATGAACTGCTTTGGTTTTTGAAAGGCGATACCAATGTTAAATATCTGAATGATAATGGCGTTTCTATCTGGAATGAATGGGCAGATGAAAATGGCGATCTCGGTCCGGTTTATGGCGCTCAATGGCGAAGCTGGACGGGGGCAAACGGAAAAGTTGTCGATCAGATCACCGACGTTATCGACCAGATCAAAAAAAATCCAGATTCCCGCCGATTAATTGTTTCCGCCTGGAACGCTTCCGAAATTCCAGATATGGCTTTAGCACCCTGTCACGCTTTGTTTCAGTTTTATGTAGCCGATGGAAAATTGTCTTTGCAACTTTATCAAAGAAGTGCTGATGTATTTTTAGGCGTGCCTTTTAATATTGCGAGTTATGCTCTGTTATTGATGATGGTAGCGCAAGTTTGTGATTTAAAAGTCGGCGATTATGTGCACACTTTTGGGGACGTTCATATTTATAACAATCACTTTGAGCAGGTTCATAAACAACTTTCCCGCACGCCAAAATCTTTACCAACAATGAAACTAAATCCAGAAATTAAAGATATTTTCGATTTCGATTTTGAAGATTTCATTTTAGAAAATTATGCTCCGGATCCGGGAATTAAGGCGCCTGTTGCGATTTAATTTTAGATTAGTATTTATTATTTGGGCAGCTTTTTCCGTCTTCCACTCTCGCTTTTTTGTTTCGCTTTGCTCCACAAAAAGAGCTCCGTTCAAGCCGGGCTGCAACTGATTCGTAAAAAAAGCCTTCTGAAAGTGAACAGAGCATGAAAAATAAAAGTGAAGTTAATGCTTCACTTTTTTTTGTAACTTTTCTTTTAAATTCTCTACCAATCACATAATGAAATCATTAAAAATCAACCTCGACGAAAATTCTGATCTAGGCAAGATCGCAGAGCTTTTAATTCAAATTAAAGGCATCAAATCGGTCGAAATTATCGATGAAGATAATAAAGACAGTGATCTTAAAAAAGCCGTGACGAAAAGTAAAGAACAACTAAAAACTGGCGACTATGAATCGTTTGTGAATGACTTGTTTGAAACTTTTGTTAATAAAAAATCATAGATTCTTCATTGGAAAATTTTACTAAAAAATTACTTAAATAAATATGAAAAAACTAATTATCTCCATTAGTTTACTCGGGATCATGTTCTCGGGAAATGTTTTTGCACAAACTGAAACTTCTGGCAGAACGGAAGTGTACAGACCGTCACACACCAAAATGACTGAACTGAAACACACCAAACTAAAAGTAAATTTCGATTACCAGAAAGAGCAAATGGGCGGCGAAGAATGGCTTACTGTTTCACCCTATTTTTATCCCACCGATTCTTTGGTTTTAAATGCCAAAGCCATGTTGATTCACGAAGTGGCGCTGGATAAAAACGGCAGCAAAACCCCTTTGAAATATGAGTATAAAAACGACATGCTCAAAATTAATCTCGACAAAACGTATAACAGGACTCAGGATTATACGGTTTACATCAAATATACCGCACGTCCGAACGAGGTAACTCAAAAAGGCAGCGCTGCAATTACCGATGCAAAAGGACTTTACTTCATTAATGCACAAGGTACAGATGCCGATAAACCGACGCAGATCTGGACGCAGGGTGAAACGGAATCGAGTTCGGTTTGGTTCCCGACCATCGATAAAACCAACCAGAAAACAACCGAAGAAATTTACATGACCGTTCCCGATAAATATGTGACTTTATCTAACGGTATCATGAAATCATCAACAAAAGAAGGCAAAGATTTGCGAACCGATCATTGGGTAATGGACAAAAAACATGCGCCCTATCTCTTCTTTATGGGAATTGGTGATTATGCTGTCGTAAAAGATAAATGGCGGAATATCGAGGTTAATTACTACGTAGAAAAAGAATATGAACCTTACGCAAAACAGATTTTCGGTAATACTCCGGAGATGATCGAATTCTTTTCTAAACGATTGAATTACGATTATCCATGGTCTAAATATTCGCAGATTACCGGTAGAGATTATGTTTCTGGCGCCATGGAAAACACCACTGCGACGCTTCACCAGGAATCTGCACAACAAAAACCCGGTGACTTGATCGACGAAAATAAATGGGAAGACGTGATTTCTCATGAATTGTTTCACCACTGGTTCGGTGATTTAGTCACTGCCGAAAGCTGGAGCAATCTTACCGTTAATGAATCTTTTGCCAACTATTCAGAATATCTCTGGAACGAGCATAAATACGGAAAAGACTACGCCGATTATGGTTTAATGAAAAATTTGAAAGGATATTTCATGGATCCATCAAATCCTACAAAAGATCTGGTGCGCTTTAATTATCATTCGCGCGAAGATATGTTCGATGGTGTTTCTTACAATAAAGGCGGCTCCATTTTGAATATGCTGCGAAATTATTTAGGGGATGACGCATTCTTCGGCGGACTCACGGATTATTTAAAAACCAATGAATATGGTACAGGCGAAGCGCATCAGTTAAGACTTTCTTTAGAAAAAGTCTCCGGGAAAGATCTGAACTGGTTCTTCAATCAGTGGTATTTCGATAGCGGTCATCCGAAAATTTCCTACACTACAACTTATGAACCTGTAAAAAAGCAAGTGACTGTTTCTGTTAATCAAACTCAGATCGGCAAAAATTTCCAGTTTCCGTTAGCGATGGATGTTTTTGAAAACGGAAAACCTACCAGAAAAAATGTTTGGGTAGATGCAAAAGAGAAAAATGATTTCACTTTTTCAGTTTCAAAAAATCCGGAATTGGTGAATATTAATGCAGATGGAGTTTTGGTGGCAGAATTTACAGACGATAAAACCCCGGAACAATATTTCATGCAATATGCAGGTTCCAAAGAGTTTTTAAGCCGGTACAAAGCCGTTGATAATGCAGCGGAAACGGTTGCGAAAAATCCAGCTTCTTTAAAAACTTTAGTGGCCGCTTTAAAAGATCCGAATTTTAGAATTCGTATGAAAGCTTTGAGCGGAATCGATTTATCTAAACCTGATCACGCAAAAGCAGCTCTTGCTGAAGTTGAAAAAATGGCTTCTAATGATCCTAAAACTTTAGTTCAGGGTGCCGCAATTTCGGCTTTAGGTAAAACGAAAGATAAAAAATATTTGCCGCTTTTTGAAAAAGGAATGAACGCCGTTTCCAATTCTGTAAAAGCGAATTCACTTTCCGGAATCGCCGCAGTTGATCCTTCCCGAGTTGCTGCTTTGGCGGATAAGATTGATTTGGAAGGAGCCGGTGATGAATTAATTGCCGAGTTAATGCCGACGATCGTGAAAAATAAGATCGAAAAGCAAATGTCTGCAATTGCTTCTACTGCTGCATTTTATCCTTTCTTAAAGTTTCAAAATCCAGAACTGGGAACGGTTGCCGAAGAAGGCTTCAACTGGATCATGAGCTCCGATAATTTAAAAGCGACAGAAAATGTGACCAAAGTTTTAACGCAGGTTAAAGGTCAGATCGGGAGTAATCCACAAGCGAAAATGATGATCGTTCAAATCCTGAAAGAAGGCTTGGCTAAAAAAATGATTGTGTTAAAAGCAAATCCTTCAAGTCCAACCATTAATAAGCAGATCGATTTGATTAATAAAACGATTGAAGTTTACAAATAAGATTTAAATTTTCGACTTTAATTAGAAAGGACTTCCGATTTTGGAAGCCCTTTTTTTTTGAAATTTATGGAGCAAACTCTTTCGGTGGTTTAAATTTTTCCCCGGAAATCTTCGTTACAAACATTGCGGCAACCGTGTCGCCCGTCGCATTAAGCACCGTTGCTAAAGGATCCACCAACGTTCCAATGATCATTACTGCGGGAATTGCTTCCTGTGGAAGTTGATAAACAGAGATCATCAACATTTCACCGATATATCCACCATTTGGAATTCCGCCCGCAACAATACTAACGAAAATAGTAATTCCTAAAGCTAAAAGTAAATTCATAGGATCAAAAAAATCCTTTCCAATGATCAGAAACGCGACGTATATTTTAATGATAGAAGACATCGACGAGCCATTTTTGTGAAGTGTGCTGCCAATTGGGATCACAATATTTGCGATGGAATCCGGCACTCCAATTTTGGCAGCAGCCTGTAGATTTGCGGGCATCGTAGCAAAACTGCTGCACGTGGAAATTGCAGTTAAACTGGGGTAAATATTGTTTGTCCAGAATTGTTGAACACCGATCTTTCCTTTCGCTAAAAAAGCATAAATCGTGAAGAAGACGAAGAAATAAACAATGCCCGAAGTGTAATATAAACCAAGCGGTTTCGCATAAAACCCGAAAAGCTGCGGCCCAATTGTGGCAACCTGAAAAGCAAAATAAGCGCCTAAACCAATGGGAGCGGCTTTCATAACCAAAAGCAAAAGCTCCTTCATTACTTCGTAACCGGAGGCTAAGAAGTTTCGGAAAACTTCGCCCGCTTCACCCGCTTTTCGTGCTGATGTTCCCGTGAGAAAAGCAAAGATCAATAAAGCGAGCATATTTTTTCTGGAGAATAATTCGGAGAATTCACCGACCGTAAAAAAGCGTACAATTCTATCGCCCCACGTATCATTTGCACCGCTGTCGATAATTGCTGCAGAAGTAGAAGGTAAAGCTTCGGTAGGGAATAAATAGACCGCAGCTATGGTGAAAAGTGCCGCTATAACAATGAAAAGAAGAAAAGTGATAATCATAGAGAAGATAATCTTGCCGAATTTTCCGCCTTTTTCAACGCTTGCAATGGAATTGGCAACCGCAAAATAAACGAGCGGAACAACACTTACAAAAAGTAAATTCAGAAAAACATCACCGAGCGGCTTCAGGTAACTTACAACATTTGGAAAAAATATTCCTACAAGGCTGCCGATCATAATTCCACCCAGAAGTAAAATAATTCCGGAATAATTTTTCAGAATGGCTTTCATTTATTTATTTTTATTCAAAGGTAAACGGAATTTTTAAAAATAATTTCGAAAGATGGTCCACTTCATTATGTAGTCCAGGAATTGTTGACGACTGCGATAAGGTAATAGTTTACCTCAAATTCATCAAAAACAAAAATCAAAGAGTTCCAGTCCATACCGCTGTAAATTTCTGTGCCGGGAAGATAATTTTCTACAATTTGTGAATTTGGATAAATTTTCTTGATGTTATTGATGGTGTTTCCTTTCTCCTTAAATTGATTTAAAGAAAATTTCGCATCTGTAAAATCTCTCTGAAAAACCCATTCTTTCAGATAATCTTTAATAGGTAAAACATATAGGTCGCCGGTTCCGTCTTTTTCGCCCCAGGTAAATTGTGTATTTTTATTCAGGTAGTCCAAAAAATCTTTGCGCGTGAAATGTTTATCTTTTTGAGGATTTAAATAAGAATACATCGCAAAACTAATTCCTTTTTTCGGATGAATGTAGGCGGCGAATTCTCTGTAGTTTTTATCTTTCAAAGTGGCGAGAATTTGGCTGTTAAGCTCTTTGAAAACTTGGTCTTTGCTTTCGACCCTAACCGGATCCGAAACAATATTCGCAGAGTCCACAGTTTTTAAACTGGAATCTTTACTGGAAGTTGTTGCTTTATCAGAACTTTCTTTCTGGCAGTGAAACAAGGTTACTAAAGCTAAAATTAAAAGGAAATTTTTCATCAGATTTTAAATTCAGTAGTTGTATTAAAGGTGTTTTTTGAACTTTGAACCAGATAAAAATAGCGTTTTTATTCAGATTTAAAGAAAGGAGATTTAATATTTAACATAACTTTAAAACAGAATCTTTAATTGTTTTGTTAAATTTGAATAAATCATTTTTTTTATGGCCTATATCGATTATTATAAATCTCTGGGAATTGATAAGAAATCTACTCCCGATCAAATAAAAAAAGCTTACCGAAAGCTGGCTCGTAAATATCATCCAGATGTGAATCCGGGTGATAAAGAATCCGAAAAAAAATTCAAGGAGATCAACGAAGCCAACGAAGTTTTAAGTCATCCGGAAAATCGCGAGAAGTACGATAAATATGGAGAAAACTGGAAACACGGTGAACAGTATGAAAAAGCGCAACAGCAGCAACAACGGCAATACCAAGGTCAACAGGGCGGCGGTTACGGAGGTTTCGGTGGTGCAGATTTCGGCGAAGGTGCAGATTTTTCGGACTTTTTTCAGAGTATGTTTGGCGGCGGAGGCGGAAATTCCGGATTTGGACAAAGTTCCAGAGGCAGTGCTTCGGGGAAATTTAAAGGTCAGGATGTTTCGGCAGAACTCAACCTTCACTTAAGAGAAGCTGCAAAAACGCATCAGCAAACTTTTGATATCAATGGGAAAAAAGTAAGAATTACAATTCCTGCCGGTGTTTCCGATGGGCAGAAAATTAAATTAAAAGGCCACGGAAATCCAGGAGTGAATGGCGGACCAAGCGGCGATTTGTTTATCACTTTCAATATTAAAGAAGATGCTCATTTTAAAAGAAATGGAGACAATTTGACTTCTGAGGTAGAAATTGATTTTTACACGGCTGTTTTAGGCGGCGAAGTTCCGATTAAGACGTTAGACGGAACGGTGAATTTAAAAGTAAAACCCGAAACCGAGAGCGGAACTAAAGTTCGGCTGAAAGGAAAAGGTTTTCCTGTTTACAAAAAAGAAGGTGAATTTGGGGATCTTTTTGTGACCTATCTTATTAAAATTCCTACCAACATAACCGAGAAAGAGAAAGAATTATTTCAACAATTAAAAGATCTAAGAACATGAGTGAAAGAATATCCCGCGAAGAACTCGTAAAAATTTATAATATTGAAATCACTTTTTTCGATTCTTTAGAAGAATCTGGATTACTGAAAACCGAACAGGACAATGAGGTGAAATATCTGCTTTATGACGAACTGCCGGCTTTCGAACGGTTCGCAACCTGGCATTACGATCTGGAGGTGAATTTGCCCGGTATGGAGATTATTCATCACCTGCTGCAAAAGATGGAAATCCTGAGAGAAGAGAATAGAAAATTATCCCGATTTTCGACTCTTGACCATAATTTGTAAATGAAGGTTACAAAATTCCTTGAAAACACCTTTGCTGCTGATTTTCAATGCTATTCGGTTTGTAAAATTGAGAAATAAAATTTGATTTTATGATTAATTTTTATTAAATTATGCATCTCCTCTTATAGAAATTTATTAGTTTTGCGCCTTTAACAAAAAATATTATGAAGAATTTTATACTTGCTTGTTTACTGGTATTTGGAATAAATGCAAAGGCCCAGTATTCTTATAACGGCAATTTTGAAGACCCAAATTACTCCGCCGTAATTTACAAACAATTCGGTGGTGGTTCCCGAACAACCTCTGCAGCGTGTACCGGAGCGAATGGTGGACAACTAATGATCAGCGATGCGATTCCGCAGACTGGTTTTATGGTCGACCTGAATACGATTTCTCAAAGTGGTAACGGACAACAGATCGATGTAAGTGTAAGCTACAAAAAATCATCTGCGCTTACGGGTTATCTTAGTCTGGCGTATTTTGAGTTTGATACTGAAACCAGTTTATGGTCAGTTTTTCCTTTTGGAACGGAACTCGATTTAGCAGCAGACGCCATTACAACCTGTTCTTCTTTAACGGGAAACATTCCTAACGGAATTCTGCAGCCTGGCAAAATATATGGAATTGGAGTTTGGTTTGAAAAAAGCGGAACCAATAACGGATCTATTTCTGTAGATGACATCATTATAAATCAGGATGCGAGTGTAGTTAATCCTCCATCTTGTACAACGATCATTAGTCCTGTCGCCGGAACTACAGTTTCTGCCGGAAATCTTAAAGTTTCGTGGAATGATGAACCTACTGCGGTCAATTTTAAATTAAAAGTAGGAACTACTGCAGGATCGTCAAATGTGATCAATACTACTATTGTAGGTACGAGTACCGATATTGCTTTAGCGCCAAATACAACATACTATTTACAGATAATACCAAGCAACTTAAACGGAGACGCTTCAGGATGCACAGCGATTTCTTTCACGACTAATAATACCATTAATTATTGTGGTCCTATTAACTCTACTGCACCTAATGCCACTTACCCAATTTCATCTGTAAATTTAGGTGGGATTACTAAAACATCATCGGCTGTGGTTGGTTCGCCGGCTTACGAAGATTTTACGGGTACAGTAATTACTTTAAATCAAGGTTTAACATATCCTTTAAAGGTTACCGGAAAAGGAGCTGGAACCAACAGATTTGGCATGACTGTTTTTATCGACTGGAATAACGATGGTGATTTTAATGATGCTAATGAAAGATACTTTACAACAGAACCTTTTGTTCAGGGAGCAGCTGCTACCAATAATTTAACAGGCTCACTTAAAGTTCCGGAAAATACTGCTGTTGGAAATAAGAGAATGAGGATCAAGTATAATTTCAATAGCTCGACAACTACTTTGGTTGATGCTCTAGCAGATCCTTGCTCAGATGTCGGCAACGGACAGGTTGAAGATTATACCCTTTCCATCACCGCTCCAACTGTAGTTCCTGTATGTACTACATTTACTAACCCCGTAAATAATGCGACCAATGTTCCTGCAAATGCAAATTTTACCTGGCCAGCGGTAACAAACGCATCCGGATATAAATTATATGTCGGAACTTCTGCCGGTGTTTATGATATTTTAAATGGCACGACTGTAAGTACAAATTTTTACCAGTCGATTCTGCCCGTAAACACGAAATTATATGCGAAGGTTGTACCTTATAATTTAGCGGGTTCTGCAACAGGTTGTACAGAAATTACCTTCACGACCGGGGATTTAGTGTATTGTGGGCCTTTAACTTATGGTGCAGTAGAGCCAATAACGAATGTCACATTTGCAGGGATCAATAATACCACCTCCGCAACGATAGATGGAACACCTTCTCACGAATATTTCTTAGATAAAGTAGGAACCGTTTTAACGGGAGCTGATTATCCTGTTTCCTTAAATGCTAATACAGATGGCGGCACATTCCGACATTTCTTTGCAGTGTTTATCGACTGGAATCAAGATGGTGATTTTAATGATGCAGGTGAAAAATATTTCACCACGCCAGAAAATTTCATTTTTGTTTTAGGATCAGACGGTTTTGGAACTCCGGCTACAGGAACGGTTTCAGTTCCGGACGATGCAAAACTGGGACAAACCAGAATGAGAGTAAAATCTTCTTTCTATGGAGCAAATGGTCCTCAATTTAATCCTGATCTTGCATTTTTCGCAAATGCTTGCAGTACAGAAGAGTCGGATTATGGGCAGATCGAAGATTATACCTTGAACGTAAACAGCGCTACTGCTGGAACATCTGGAGTTACGAAAGATGCGATCAGCATTTATCCGAATCCTTTTCATGATGTGTTGAAAATATCAAGTATTGAAGGAGTTCAATCAATCTCCATCAGCGATGTTTCCGGGCGCCTGGTTAAAACTATGAAAGCAACTGCAGAACTTAACCTTTCAAATTTAAATACCGGCCTTTACATCGTGACACTTCACATGAAAGATGGTACTGTTAAATCCATCAAAGCAATTAAAAAGTAATATTTTCATAATATTTATAATTAAATATAGATCCGTCTCAGTAATGAGGCGGATTTTTTTTGAAAATTTTTATCGAAAGCACTTCGTTCAAAACACCTTTTAATACTCGTTTTTTTTGAATTTGAGATCAATGACAATGACTTATCTTAAAAAATATTATAAATATTTACTACTTTGTATTGCATAATACTAAATTTATTTTATATCTTTGCATAGTAAGATTGAGAAGGAGTAATGAATCGATGATTATCAATTTCTCAAAAACATACTTTAGTAATTAAACTAATTAATAACCCAAATAATAATGAACACAGAAAACACCAAAGCGCAGATGCGAAAAGGAATTCTGGAATTCTGTATTTTGAGTTTGATCGAACAGCGCGAAATGTATGTTTCCGATTTGATCGATGAACTTAAAAAAGGAAAACTGGATGTGGTGGAAGGGACTCTTT
Source organism: Chryseobacterium sp. UYP7 (assembly GCF_056279225.1). Classification (NCBI taxonomy): domain Bacteria; kingdom Pseudomonadati; phylum Bacteroidota; class Flavobacteriia; order Flavobacteriales; family Weeksellaceae; genus Chryseobacterium; species Chryseobacterium sp. UYP7. The sequence continues at coordinate 643,466 of NZ_JBWBQW010000002.1, read as the reverse complement.
ATCCGCTTCTCACAAGATTAAAAAACGGCGAATTCCTTTCTTACCGATGGGAAGAATCTACAGGAGGACCGCCAAGAAAATATTACCAGATTACAGACAAAGGCAATTTATTTCTTGCAGAACTTCGTAATACCTGGAATGAGTTAACAGACTCTGTAAATCAAATAACTAAAAACAATAACCCGACGAACGCACCTGAAAGCTCGTTCCAACCAAATCCTTAATACCATGAACAAGACACTCTCAATAGGACTTGCCGGTTTCTCATTCACTATCGAGGAACACGCATATATTAAACTTAGTGATTATCTTGCTGCACTCCGTAGCTCTTTAGATGCCAATGAGGCAGAAGAAGTAATGCACGATATCGAGATCAGAATGGTCGAGATCTTCAAAGATTCTTTAGGGAAACGTGAAGTGATCAATGATATTGATGTTGAAAGAGTGATCTCTCAGATCGGGAGACCAGAACAGATCGAGGAACAGGAAGAAGCCTACTTCTCCGAAAAACCTGCAAAAAAAGAACAGCGTACTTCTGCAAATTACAGCGGTGCAAAACAATTGTTCCGTGATCCGGAAAAACAAAAAATTGCCGGTGTTTGTGCAGGTTTAGCACATTATGTTGGGATGGATGTAAGTGCGATGCGCGCCATTTGGTTAGGAATTGCGATTTTAGGAATATTTACTGCCGCGATCTCTACCACTTTGATCGGTTTGATCTACGTAATTCTGTGGGCGGTTTTACCTAAAGCAGAAACGGCTACCGATTTTTTGAAAATGCAGGGAAAGCCTATGAATTTCGATAACCTGAAAAATGAATCCAACAAATTAGTTCAGTTTGCCAATGAATCTACGCAAAGAGTTGGAGAAATTTATACAGAAAACAAACCCTATATTAACAATGCCGGAAGCGGAGTTTGGAATGTGATCAAATATTTCGTCGGTGGAATTTTAGCCTTAATGGCAGTCAGCAGCATTATTGGGGTATTTGTACTCTTCGGAATGTTTGGTGTAGATTCTAACTTTCCGGGTGCAAACGAAATGAAATTCTATTTTGATGATGATGGATTATACAAAGTGTTATCTGCAATCATTATTATTGGATCATTAATTCCGGCCATTCTTTTCAGCTTACTAAGCATCAAAATCTTTTCTCCAAAGACCAAATTACGAAATATCGGCTGGGTGATCGGCGCTTTATTTGTCACTTTAATGGCACTTGGTGTTTTCTTTGGCTTAAGTATGGCGAAAAAAGAAGCTTTCTTAAAAGGAGATAAAGAAGATACTCAAAATGTTGAGATCAACACAACTTCCGACAGTTTATATGTCGATATGAAACAGGTAACGATTCCACAGAACTTTACTGCGTACGACGACGATATGTTCTCAGACAAGAAAATGGTTTACGAAGAAGATTATCCATCAGTTGATGTGACCAGAAAATCAGATATTACAACACCTTATTTGATCATTAAAAAAGAAGGTAAAGGTTATAATATTCCGGTTCAGCTCGAGATTCCTGTAGAAATTCAGGGGAATAGGATCTTGCTTCCAAATTTTATGAAATATCCTTACGATCAGCGTTTCCGTGATTACCGTGTAAATTATGAACTGGTAGTTCCAAAACAGACCAAAATTTTCAAAGTGAGAGATAATGTTCTTCAGCTGGAAGGTGATTTAAATGGCGATGGTACGGTTGAAAATGATGATGACGATTATGGGAACGGATCTGATAAAGTGTCAATGAACATTGGTAAAAATTCTATTGTTGCCTATTCTGGAAACAAAGATTCCATTATCGTAAATGGTAAAAAAGTATCCAAAGAAGTTGGTAATAAAATGATCGACTCGATGAATGTTGATTTCAAAGATCTCAAAAACGTTGATATTTCCATTAAAAACGGCAAAAAAGAAATTTCCATCAAAACCAAGTAATGAGAGTGGACGAGCAAAAGATCAGTAATTCCAAAATTAATTTTCCATCTTTGGAAGAGTTGGAGTGAGGGTCTTTTCGCTTGTTCATCATCCTAAAACTTTAAAGAAAATTTAACATTAGCGATTCTTTTCTGATTAAAAAATAGAGTAATTTCGTTGTGTTAAAGAATACCTTAATCATTTAACAATTAAAAAATAAAATCATGGTACAGTTCGTATTCGAAATCGCAATGAAAATCATGGATTTCATCAGCAGCTTAATCTAGACAAAAATAATTTCAATATATTTGTAAAGTATAACCAAGTCTTTTGGTTGTACTTTTTTGTTTAAGGTCAGTCGAAAAATTTCTTCATCCTCACCATTTTAATATGAAAAAAATTATAGCAAATTTAATCCTGAAAATAATCGGCTGGAAAGTCGTATTAGAAGGCGATGTCGATAATCTTGACCGTTGCATCCTGGTTGTAGCGCCACATACCTCCAACGAAGAATATATTTTGGGAAATCTTGCCTTTTGGTCTTTAGAAAAACCGTTGAAGGTTATTATTAAAGATGAACATACAAAAGCCTGGTACGGATTTATTGTAAAAGCTTTGGGTGGAATTGGCATCGACCGTTCCCAAAAAAATGATCTCGTAAAGTTTGTAGTTGATGAATTTGCGAAAGACAGTTTCAGTCTCGTAATTACGCCCGAAGGAACCAGAAGTCGCGTTGCAAAATGGCGCAAAGGTTTTTATCACATGGCATTGGCTGCCAAAGTTCCGATTGTGGTTTCCGCCGGAGATTTCAAAAATAAACAGATTCATCTTGCCTACAAAATTTCTGTGGAGGATCTGGAAACGCGAACGTTCGAAGATATCATGGCAGAAATGGAGGAGTATTACAAAAAGATCACGCCAAAATATCCTGAAAAATGGAATCCGAAAATTTATTAGCATATAAATCAATCTTAATCTTACCAGAAAATAATGGAGAATAAAGAACAAATTTTAGAAAAACTAAATACCTGGGGCGCCGAAACTTTAGGAAAAACATTAGATATTATTTTTACAGATGTTACCGATGACTCGCTTACGGCAACGATGCCTGTTACGTCAAAAGTTCACCAACCTTACGGCATTATGCATGGTGGTGCAAGCTGTGTTTTGGCCGAGACTTTAGGATCAACGCTTTCCGTTTTAAATGTGGACACCGAAAAGTTTGCACCCGTTGGAACCAATATTAACTCCAATCATCTTAGAAGTAAAAAAAGCGGACTCGTAACCGGAACCGCCAGATTTATTCGGAAAGGCAGAACCATGCACGTTTCCGAAATAGAAATTCGCGATGAAAAAGGGGAACTCATCAATCATACCACAATGACGAATAATATTATTCCGAGATAAATCCAAAATGCTGTATTTCAGATTTCCCTTTTCAGAAAATATTTGTTCTACTGATGATGCTTCAGCGCAAAATCCAGTCTCATTTTTTTCTTTTGATAAATCCGAGATCTTAGATTTTAAGGGCAATATCAATGAAATTTCAAAGGAGGAATTTTTGAAACATGAAATTTTCACCGATTCGCTATCTTCCAGTTTGATGGAATTCCGCACTGAAAATCAAATTCAGTATGAAAAAAAGCTGACAGAAGTTATTGATTTTGTAAAAAAACATCGGCTTTCAAAATTGGTTATTTCCAGACGGAAATTACTTAATTACAACGGTTCAGAAGTCAGCTTATCTCAGACTTTTTTAAATCTCTGCGAATCTTACCCAAACGCCTTTGTTTACGTTTTTATTAAAAATGGCAAATGTTGGATGGGCGCTTTTTCTGAAGTGCTGGGAAAATTCCATAAAAAAACATCGCAATTCGAGACCATGAGTCTGGCCGGAACCATTCCTGTGGGTGAAGACTGGACTTCCAAAGAAATTGAAGAGCAAAAGCCGGTGACCGATTTTATTAAGAATATCTTAGAAAAGTATTCGGATGAAATCGATCAGTCCAAAACTTATGATCATCTTTCCGGCAACATCAAACATCTAAGAACAGACTTCAAGATTCAAATTGATAGGGAAAAGGTAGAAAATTTGATATCAGAACTTCATCCAACTCCTGCAGTTTGTGGAATTCCGAAAGATTTTTGTAGAACTGCAATAGACCGTTTTGAAACTCATCCACGCAAATTTTACGCCGGATATATTCGCGTAGAAACGGAAAATGATATTCAGTATTTCGTAAATCTGCGTTGTGCAGAATTTTTCTTAAATGCCGCCCTAATTTATGTTGGAGGAGGAGTTACCGCAGACAGTTCTCCCGCAAAAGAATGGAATGAAACCGAATTAAAAGCCGACGCCATCTTAAAAAACATTTCTTTTAAGTAAATCTTTCAATAAAAGGAATCAACTCATGTGCACTTTTAAAGCAAAAATAACTCATGTGACTCATGTGTGAAAAAAAGACCACGTATGATAAATTAGGCAGGAAATTTCATTGTGGAATTAAGAATACAACTTTTTGCATACTTACCTCAGACTTCAAAACGTATAAGAACCTTTTACTGTTCCGAAAATTTGAGATTGTGGATTATTAGAATTTAATGCGCAAATCCCATCAGAAAACTTACCAGCATAATGCCCAGAACGATCGAAGAAACGATCACGTAAGTATAATCTTTCTCTTTAATATAACCGACCAACGCAAAAATTAGGCGTACCAAAGGCGTAAGGATCAGCAGTAAAATCCCAAGTTGAATGATCGCCATTCCTTCTAATTTCATTAAAGAGTTAAAAAAGGTTTGCCAGATCGTACCTTCCGGAATCTCCAGCGAGGCGTAATCTTTTGGCATTTCAAAACCTTCAAAATACAATTTAACGAATCCAATAAAAGATGTCACCACCGACAAAATAACGCCCAACCGAAGGAGATTTCCTACGGAACGGTTCAAATCCAGATCTGTAAAATGTCTTTTCATTATTTAAAATTATGGTTAAGTCCGTTGTACATCATATAAATCGAAAGTATAGAAACCACGACGCCGAAAACTACTTTTAGTTTTTTAGTCTGAGAAACCATTAGTGTCTTGGAACCGATAAAACTTCCCAAAACCACTCCAATTAAAACCGGAGCAACGATCACCGGAATAATTTCGCCACGCTGAAAGTAGATCAATGAACTCGCAACCGCAGTTACACCGATCATAAAATTACTCGTTGTGGTAGAAACTTTAAAAGGAAGCTTCATTAGATTATCCATGGCTAAAACTTTCAAAGCGCCAGATCCGATTCCCAAAAGTCCCGACATCACTCCTGCGAACGACATCATAAAAAATCCGGAGAAAGTATTTCGTGCAGAGTAAGCTTTCATCACGCCTTTATCGGGGAAAGTTCCGTAAAGCTGAAGTCGGTGTTCTAAACTGCCTTCTATTAATTCTTCCTGATGGTCCGGTTTTTTTCTTAAATTTAAAATAACGGTAAGGATCAGAATACTTGCGAAAATAATTCCGATCGTATTGGGATTAAGTAGTCCGGAAATTAGCGCACCAACGATGGCGCCGGTGGTCGTGGCAATTTCTAAAAACATTCCGATCCGCACATTCGTAAACCCTTCTTTCACAAAAGCTGCAGCAGCACCGGAAGAGGTACCGATCACCGATATCAAAGAAGCTCCGATCGCATAATGCATTGGAACGCCAAAGCCGAGGGTGAGTAAAGGAATAATGACTACGCCGCCTCCCAATCCGGTTAAAGATCCGAGTAATCCGGCAGAAACAGCTCCGAAGAACAGAATTAATATTTCCGACATTTTACAAATTTAAGAATTTTGAACAATTCACAAAAATTCTTCAGATAAAAAAAGCAAACATTTAAATTTTATAGAATTTATTTAAACCGTATTTTTGTTTCTTTTAAGAAATGAAATTATTTTACGTAATTCTTGGCGCAACTCCAGCTGGTAGAAATATTGAGCAACACGATGTGTTTTTCGGCATCGCAGAATCTTTGAAAGATCTGGTGCCGGATATGAAACGTTTTTGGCCCGAAGCGAAAGGCAAAATCCACATCGACTGTTATAAAGAAGTCCGGTTTGTAGATGGTTACGAAATTAAAATCACGCTCAAAAATATGGCCATTTCCGAAGACCATCTTTTCTTTATTAATCTTGGCGGTTATGAAAGAGGGAAGTTCGAGGAGCTTCACGAACAGTTTTTAATGGTAGATAAATCCTTGGCGAAGATCATCAGAAGAGTCAAAAAAACCGACTTTTACAGAAAGATGGGGTTTCCGGATGCGGTGAGTCATATTGATGATAAACTGGGTGTTGATATTGATGATGTTTTTAAAGTAAATGATATTTTGCCTTTGAATATGAAGGAGAAATATTCTGTCACTTTAGAAATAACGAAAAAAGAAGATCAAGATAATTTTAGCCATATCGGTTATTTAGCAATCAGCAAATTAAAATAAAAAATGAAAATCGGAATTTTAGGTGGCGGACAACTCGGAAGAATGTTAATTCAGGAAGCATTAAAATATGATGACGAATTTTTCGTTCTCGATCCCAACAAAGACTGCTCTTGCGCGAATATTTCTTATTTTACAGAAGGAAATTTCAACGATAAGCAAGCGGTAATTGATTTTGGAAAAGACAAAGACGTAGTTTCCATAGAAATTGAGCATGTAAATGTCGAAGGTTTAGAAGCGCTCGAAAAGCAAGGTGTTAAAGTAATTCCGAATTCTAATATCATTAAAATTATTCAGCAGAAAATTTTGCAGAAGCAGTTTTATGATGAGTTTCAAATTCCGACGCCGGAGTTTCAAATTATTTTGTCCAAAGAAGAGGAGATCATTATGGATTTCCCGTTTGTGCAGAAATTAAATACAGGCGGTTATGATGGAAAAGGCGTTCAGATCATCCGCGATGAAAATGATTTCAATAATTTATGGGATGAACCTTCTGTGCTGGAAACTCTTGTAGACATTGATAAAGAACTGTCTTTAATCATTGCTAAAAATGAGCGTGGCGAAATTAGATCTTTTCCCGTAACAGAAATGGTTGCAGATCCGAAATTGAATTTGCTCGATTTTAATATTTGTCCGGCTCAGATTTCAGCCGACGTTCAAGATCAAATTGATCATATCGCGGAACAGTTTATGAATGCTGCCAATTCTGAAGGTTTATTTGCCATCGAATTATTTCTGGATAAAAACGGAAAAGTTTGGGTGAATGAAACAGCGCCGCGATTGCATAATTCCGGCCATCAATCCCAGGAAGGAAATGCAAATTCCCAGTTCGAACAGTTTTACCGCGTCTTAAAAAATCTACCACTCGCGAATACAGAAAGTTTAGGCTTTTCCGGAATGTTGAATTTGGTCGGCGAAGAAAATTATAGCGGAAAAGTAAAATATGAAGGTTTAGAAGATGTCTTAAATTTACCAAATACCTACGTTCACCTCTACGGAAAAACGGAAACAAAACCCGGACGAAAAATGGGACATATTAATGTTTTAGCGAATTCGCGGGAGGAACTTTTAGATCAGTTGATTCAGATCAAATCTTTGGTTAAAGTGATTTCCGAATAATGTTTTAAGATAAATTTTTTTATTAATTACTTCATTCTATCCAACAAGCTGAGTTTCTTTTGATGAGAAAATTTTACGTTTTAATTTTATTTAATGTTTCATTTTTAATTTCTGCGCAGGAAAAAGATTCTGCCACGCTGATCTCAGAAGTAAAAATTGACGCTTATAAAAAACCATCTCAGTTAATTACGTCGACGAAATCTGCATCAGTGATCTCAGAAAATCTGCTCAGTCTCAATACGGCGGAAAGAATGCTGGAATCCATCAATCAAAATCCCGGCAGCCGAATGGAAGAGCGTTCCCCCGGAAGTTATCGGATCTCGGTACGCGGAAGTTCTTTGCGGTCGCCTTTTGGCGTCAGAAATGTAAAAGTGTATCTGGATGATTTTATTTTGTCAGATGCGTCTGGCAATACTTATTTCAATCTGATTTCTCCCGAATTAATTAACCGAATCGAGATTTACAAAGGTCCGGAAAGTGGCGATTTTGGCGCAGTTACTGGAGGAACGCTACTTTTAAAAACAAGAACCTCAGAAAACTTATCTGCAAATATTTCAATTGGAAGCTATGGAACTTTTAATCAAAGCGTCGATTTTTCAAAACAGGTAGGAAAACATTTTGTTCAGATTTTCGAGAATTATTATCAGTCCGATTCTTATCGGCAACAGTCTGCGGTTCAGCGAAAACAGGTTTTTTTGAAAGATCAATTTCACTATTCAAAAAATGCGGAATTGAAAGCCATTGTTTTGCTTTCCGATCTGGCTTATGAAACGCCGGGCGGACTGACTTTGGCACAAATGGAAAATGAAAGGAAGCAATCTCGATTGCCGACAAAAACCCTTCCTGGCGCGCTGGAACAAGATGCCGGAATCCGAAATAAAATGATCTTGGCGGGCCTTTCTCATGATTTTAAGATCAGTCCAGATTTTTCTCATTTTGTTTTAGTTCAGGGTTCATACGTGGATTTTGAAAACCCTTTTATCACCAATTTCGAAAATCGTTTCGAAAGTAATTTTGCCCTGCGAACACATTTAAATTACCAGAAAAATTGGGAAAAGATCGCTTTGGAGTTGAGAGCCGGTTTTGAAGGAGCAGTCAATAATATAGATATCCGGAATTTTGATAATAGTAAAGGAGTAGAAGGTAAGCAGCAGAATTTCGACCGGCTTAAAAACACTTCCGGATTCTATTTTCTTTCTCAGAAACTTAATTTTAATGAAAAGCTTTTTACCGATATTTCTCTCAGTTTAAATTCAAATTCCTATGAATGGAAAAGGATCTTTCCAACGCTGGAAGACGGAAATGTAAAATTTAAAGATCAGCTTCTTCCTAATTTTGGCTTGACTTATTTGATCGGCAAAGGTTTTTCTGTGCGGGGAAAAATTGGCAAGGGAAATTCCGCTCCCACAAATGAAGAGATCCGTTCCTCGACGCAGGAATTTAATGTTGATCTTGTTCCGGAATATGGCTGGAATAAAGAAGTCGGTGTTAGAAAACAATTTGGAAATATTATTTTTTTGGAAGCGAGTTATTTTGATTTCAGAATGAAAGATGCCATTGTGAGAAGGCAAAACGAGAGTGGACAAGAATTTTTTGTGAATCAGGGAAATACGGTACAAAAAGGTTTGGAAGTTCTTTTAGAATCTAAAAGCTTCAATTTGAAAGATAATTTTTTCAGTCGCTTTAAATTTAGATTTTCCGGAAGTTTTTATGATTTTAAATTTCAAAATTATCGTCAGGATGAGAATGATTTTTCTGGAAATGAGTTGACAGGTGTTCCGGCAACCACAATTAATAGTTTGTTGAATTTTGTTTTCCTACAAAAATTGTCGGTAGATTATTCTCATTTTTATACTTCAAAAATGCCTTTAAATGATGCTAATTCCGTGTTTTCTAAGGAAAGTTTGATCGGAAATATTCAATTTAGATATCCTTTTTATTTCGACAAAGCAAAAATGAGTTTACAATTTCAAATCCAGAATCTCTATAATACGGATTATGTTTTGGGATATGATATTAATGCTTTTGGAAACCGCTTTTATAATCCTGCAGCTCGACGGAATTATAGTCTTGGAGTGAAGGTGGAGTTTTAATTTTTAACCCACAAACTTGTCTGCCGACAGGCAGGAGTTACAAAGGTTTAAGTTTTTCAAAAGACCAAAAAAGCTTCTAGGAATTTCTTAACTAGTAATTTCCGCAGGAAAGCTTAATGCTCTTAATTTCTTCCTCAAGCTTAACGGTGAATTTTTAGCTAAAGATTTAATTTTGAATTGTCGAAGTTGAAAGAATGTTTTTTATAATTATTTCAGCATGAATTCTGGAGGTTTCGATGAACCAGAGGTGCGTGTCTTTTCCGCCACAAACCACTCCCGCTAAATAGAGATCTGGGATATTGGTTTCCATGGTTTGAGGATCGTAGAAAGGGTTCAGGCATTCTCCCTGCAGATCGATCCCGATCTTTTCCAGAAAATTAAAGTCCGGAAGATAACCGGTCATCGCTAAAACAAAATCGTTTTCGATTTCTTGAATTTGGCCATTTTCATCTTTAAAAATGACGGAGTTTTCCCTGATTTCTACGAGTTCAGAATTAAAATGCGCCGTGATGTTTCCTTCAGCAATTCTGTTTTCGATATCAGGTTTTACCCAATATTTTACACTTTTTGATATTTCGGAATGGCGAATGATCATGGTGACTTCCGCACCTTTGCGATACGTTTCTAAAGCAGCATCAACCGCGGAATTGCTGGAACCCACGACGACTATCTTTTGCTGTGCGTAGGGATAAGGTTCGGTGTAGTAATGTTTTACCTTGGGTAAAGTTTCCCCCGGAATATTCATCATATTTGGGATGTCATAAAATCCTGTGGATACAATAACGTTTTTTGCCCAATATTTTGATTTGGTCGTGGTGATCTCAAAAACGCCGTCGGTTTTGGTGACGTTTAAAACTTTTTCATAAAGATTAATGTTAAGTTTTCTCTGCCTTGCAATTCCCTGATAATATTCTAAAGCTTCCTGTCGGCCAGGTTTCGGGGCAGTTGATATAAAAGGGATCTCCGCAATTTCCAGCTTTTCCGCAGTAGAGAAAAAACGCATGTATAAAGGATAATTGTAAAGTGAATTCACAATGGTTCCTTTTTCTACGATCAAATAAGTGAGGTTATTTTTACTGGCTTCGAGCGCACAGTTAAGTCCGATGGGTCCGGCGCCGATGATGAGAATATCTAGAATTTGCATGGTACAAAGGTACAATGTAAAACGTGATCCTTAAAATTAGCAATGTATTTTTCTATCTATTGGCAAAAGTGATGAATTTTGTTTTGAAGGAAATTGTGGCAAAGAAAACGAAGTCGCGCCCCAGCTTGAACGGATCCCGATTCTAAATCGTGAGGAAGTAATCTCGTCCGTAAGACGAGAGGATCAAGGCGCCCAAATAATAGAGATTCACGTTCTTTTAAACATTCCGGGTTTGTAATTGGTAATGAAGACGCCACAGATGATAAGGACTGTTGCCGTGATAAATACGGCGGAAACCTCTTCATTAAGGATAAGCCAGCCGAGGAATATGGCAATAATAGTATTGACGTAGGAAAGCACGGAAATCTGAGTTGGTGTAATTTTTTTCAAAGCGTAATGAAAGGCAAAAAAAGCGATCACGGAACCAAAGATGGCTAAGTAAACCGTCGCTAAAATGCTTGTTGCGGACCACGCAGAAACATTAATATGATCGGAGAACATAAATCCAAACAAAACCTGAACGATGCCCGCAAAACTGAACTGATAAAAGAGATTTAAAGAAATGTTTTGAGGCTGATGATTCATTTTCTTGGTGAAAACACTTCCTAGAGCCCAACCTACAATTGCAATGAACATAAAGATGACGCCCATTCGATATTCCTGATTGAGAAGGTCATCTAACCCGTCTTTAAAAATCAAAACGATGCCGGAAAATCCCAGGATGATTCCCACCAGACCTCGGTAGCTGAATTTTTGTAAGTTTAAAAATATACTAAGAATGAAGACCAAAAGTGGAGATGCGGCGCTGATCAGGGAGGCGAGGCTGCTGGAAAGATGTTCCTCTGCAACGGTCGTCATGCCATTTGCGACGATGAGCATTAGGCAAGCGAGGATCAGTTGGTTCCCATAATTTTTCCAGCCGATCCATTTTAAATTTCTGGAAAATAAAAGAACGACCAGTAAAACGATTCCTGCTAAAAACTGACGGATTCCCGCAACAAACCAAGGCGGAATCGTTTCTACAGCGATACGGATCCCAAGAAAAGTGGTGCCCCAAACCAAAGCGACGGTGATAATTGCGAGAGCTAATTTGGGATCTTTGAACATGAAAATTGCGGAATTTTAATTGAGAAAAAGCACAGCAATACTCAATTATTTTGAACTTGCTTTAACGTGCGCAAAGGTAGAATTTATGAACTCCAATGCCAATTGAAATTGAGGATTATTTTAAAAATTCAGCGCGCAGATATTCAAACTTAATCCATTACATTTTGTAATTTACCAGTGAATATTGAGAGCAACTAAATTATGGGCGTAGAAATAGAAAGAAAGTTTTTGGTCAACAAAAATAAATGGGAAGCTGCTGAAAAACCTAGTGGAGAATTTTACAGACAAGGTTATCTTTTAACCGATCCCACGAAAACCATTCGTGTTCGACAAACTTCTGATAAAGGATTTTTAACGATCAAAGGGCTTTCGGTCGGAGCAACGAGACCGGAATATGAATATGAAATTCCGTTTCAGGAAGCCAAAGAATTGCTGGATCATTTTTCGGTGGCGGAACTTTCGAAGATCAGATTTATAATTTCCGTGGATCAACATATCTGGGAAATTGATGAGTTTTTGGATAAGAATGAAGGTTTGCTGATTGCTGAGATCGAGTTAAGCAGTGAAGATGAAAAATTTACTATTCCCGACTGGATCGATAGAGAAGTGACGGGAGAAGAGAAATATTATAATTCAAATCTTACCATTTTACCTTTTAAAAACTGGGACTAAAAAACCGAGAATTTGCAAATGTCTCGCAACAATTTAGTCTGAGAAAATTCGTGCATTCCTGGTCAAAAATTTTTTACAAATCATAGGTCTTTTCGCCAAATCTTAATTCAATCAGGAAAACTAAATCCGTACTTTTGCACCACATGAGCGAAGATCAAATTATCATTATTGGCGCAGGTCCTGCCGGATTAATGGCAGCGCAAACTTTAGCCGAAAAAGGGTTTAAAGTTCATGTTTATGAACAAAACAAGGCTGCGGCAAGAAAATTTCTGGTTGCCGGAAACGGTGGATTTAATCTGACGCACAGTGAGGAACTTGACGCTTTTCTAAAGAAATATGAAAAGCCGGAAATTCAGGAAATTGTTCGAAATTTTGATAATCAAAAAGTGATTCAGTGGCTTTCCGATCTGGGCATAACGACTTATGTGGGAAGTTCGGGCAAGATATTTCCGACCAAAAACTTTAAACCGATCCAGGTTTTAAAAGCCTGGTTAGACCGGTTGGAAGATCTCGGAGTAACTATTCATTACGGTTACACTTTTCTTGATTTTGATGATTCTACAGTTTATCTTAAAAATAAGGAGGAAGATATTTCCATTCAGTATTCAAAATTAATATTGGCAATGGGCGGCGGTTCCTGGAAAAAAACGGGTTCCGATGCGAAATGGGTTAAAATGGTTTCTCGGAAGAATATTAAAATAACACCTTTGGAATCTGGCAATTCCGGTTACAATACAGATCCTAAGTTTCATTGTTTGCAAGGTCAATACCTGAAAAATATTAAAATCTCGTTTCAGGATAATTTTAAAGTGGGTGAAATCGTTTTCACCAAATATGGCCTCGAAGGAAGTCCAGTTTATTATTTGAACAGATTTACGAGAAAACATGATTTTCCAGTTACACTTCATATCGATTTAAAACCGAATCTTTCCGAAGTTGAAATTTTAGAAGAATTAAAAGGTTCTGAAAAAATAAGTTCCGTTTTAAAAAGGAAATTAAAATTATCGACAACGGCTTTGAATCTGCTTAAAACTTTAGATAAAGAAAGTTTTACAAATGTTGAAATTCTCTCCAATTTGATCAAAACCTTTCCGGTTGCGGTTCTTAGTTTTCGTCCGATCGATGAGGTTATTTCTACTGCCGGCGGCGTGGCTTTTTCTGAATTGAACTCCAGTCTGGAATTGAATAATTTTCCAAATGTATTTTGTACAGGCGAAATGATCGATTGGGAAGCGCCAACGGGAGGTTACCTTTTGCAGGCCTGTTTCAGCACAGGATTTTGGGTCGGAAATTCGATTGCAAATTATTAGTAAACTCACACGGATTTCACAGATTAGCACAAATCTTTTTTGTCTGAATTGCAGTGTAATTTTAAAAAAGCACTTTTATGGCGTTTATATTCTGTGGCTCCTTGCTGAGTGAAACGCCTGTGCTTTCATTATGTTATGAAGCACTTTTCCCTAAACTTTGCGGCATTGCGTGTAAAGGAAAAGATACAAACCTTTCTCCTCAATTCTTAAATTTTCTTAACTTTATACCTTAAAATTGAAACTAAAAATGGTCGGAATAATAATGGGAAGTCAGAGCGATCTGAAAATTATGGAACAGGCAGCAGAATTTTTAAAATCTCTGGAAATTCCTTACGAATTAACCGTGATTTCCGCACACCGCACGCCGGAAAGAATGTTCGATTATGCAAAATCTGCAAAAGATCGAGGTCTGAAAGTGATCATTGCAGGCGCAGGTGGCGCCGCTCATCTTCCGGGAATGGTGGCGAGTTGTACCACTTTGCCCGTGATTGGAGTTCCAATTTTGTCCTCCAATTCTATTGATGGTTGGGATTCTGTCCTTTCAATTCTACAAATGCCCTCCGGAATTCCAGTGGCGACCGTTGCCTTAAATGGTGCGATGAATGCCGGTATTCTAGCGGCGAAAATTCTGGGAACTTTCGATAATAAGATTTCTGAACGATTAGAACATTATCAAAACGGACTGAAAGATAAAGTTTTGGGAACGGTTTCAGCGATTAAGGAACTTCATCCAAATAAATTTGATCAGTAGATTCCTTCGGATATAAAAACAAAAAAGACTTCAATACGAAGTCTTTTTTGCTATCAATTATCATCTAAAATACTTAAAAAAAATTCTATAAAACACCAACCTGCTGCATGCACCATTTCATTTTTTCGTAAGTTCTTTTAATATCGTGATCCAGGCCAACCGACATTCTGATCAAACCCGGCGACAGTCCCATTTCTTTTTGTTCTTCTTCCGGAATTTCTGAAGAGGTTGAACTCCCGGGCGCTGAAAATAAAGTCTTGTAAAATCCTAGACTTACCGCAAGATAACCAAGATTTTCCTGTTGCATCAATTCCATTAATTCGTTCGCTTTTTCCACCGTTTTTACATCTAAAGTCATCAAACCACCGAAACCGTATTCTGAGTTCATCATGCTTTTAAAAAGGTCGTGCTGCTTATGGCTTTTTAGTCCCGGATACTTTACGGTGAGCCCGTCGTTTTCAAACTGTTCGGCTAAATATTGCGCATTTTCGCTGTGTTTCTTCATTCTGATATGAAGCGTTCGTAAGTTTTTGAGGATGCTTGCTGCCCGGAAACTGTCTAAAGTTGGACCCAGCAACATACAGGCGCCGGAATTCACATCTTTTAAATCGTTAATAAATTCAGAACTTGCACAAACCACGCCGGCAACAGCATCGCTGCTTCCGTTAATGAATTTCGTTAAACTGTGGATCGTAATATCGGTTCCTAAAGTTTGAGGAGAAATTGAAAGCGGAGAAAACGTATTATCAACGATCAATTTGAGGTTATGTTTTTTGGCGATCTTGGCCAACTCTGCTAAGTCCGCAATTTCTAGTAAAGGATTGCTTACCGTTTCGCAAAACAGGACTTTCGTATTCTCGGTTATAGCATTTTCTACGATGGACAGATCTGTAATATCAACAAACGAAGTTTTTATATTAAAGCCCGGTAGAAAATTTTTCATGAAGGCGTAGGTTCCACCATAGATCGTGCGGCTCGAAATAATATGATCTCCACTTTTGCAGAGTTGGAGCAGGGTAGACGTAATTGCACCCATTCCGGACGCGGTTACATTGGCACTTTCTGTACCTTCCATTTGGGCTAAAGCTTCTCCCAAATAAAGATTGCTTGGCGAGGAATGTCGCGAATATAAATAGCAGCCTTCGGTATTTCCTTCGAAGGTATCGAACATTGTTTTGGCGGACAGAAAAGTGTAGGTCGAACTGTCGGAAATTGAAGGATTCACGCCTCCAAATTCACCGAAATATTGCAGATCCTGAATATTATTTGCTGCATTAAATTTTTCCATAATCGTAAGTTTTATTTTCTTAAAAGTCCTTATTTTCCAACTAAAAAACAAGGTAAATTAAGTAAAGTAGAAAATAAATTGGATATTATTTTAATTCTTAGATTTAAAATTTATATTTGATGAATAATAAGTTCCTTCACCGAAAATATTTCATTGATGTTAGATGCAAAAGACAAAAAATTACTGCTGCTGTTGCAAAATGATTCTAAGAAAACCACCAAACAACTCGCTCACGACTTAGACTTGTCGGTAACTGCGGTTTTTGAACGCATCAAAAAATTAGAAAAGCAACACATCATCGCTCGATATGTCGCACTCGTTGACAAATCAAAACTGAATAAAAACTTCATCGTTTTGTGTCACGTAAAACTTATTCAGCACAAAAAGGAATATATCGCGCAATTTGAAAAAGAGATCACGCAGTTTACCGAAGTTTTGGAATGTTTTCATGTTTCCGGTGATTCAGATTATATTCTGAAGATCTGCGTGCGTGATATTGAGGAATACCGCGAATTTATGGTGAGCAAACTCACGAATCTGGAACATATCGCAAGTACGCAAAGTTCATTTATGATCAAAGAAGTAAAAAATTCTACGGTAATCGAACCGTAATAATTTTGGATTTAAACCACTACTAAATTTTTGCTTTACGGATCCGAAAAAATAAAAAACGAAGCTGATCATCAACTTCGTTTACTAATTTTTGATTGTTCAAAAATTTATTTTGTCATGAACCGAACAGATTAAAGATTGGTCTGTAAAATTTAGTTTTCGGTTTGCAAATGAATTCGAAAGGGATTCAAGCCGTTTCTCCATTGTAAATTTTCAATTAATTTCCGGAAAGATCGTAAATGTTCGCCTGACAATTTATCACCAAACCATTATTGCAAATTTGATTTTTTTTAAACCAACAGTTATTTTTTTTTGAAGTCTCGGCGGTTTTTAATGGCGTGGTTTGAAAAAGCCATTTGTAAGCCGCACTAAATTCTCCTTTCCAATAGTTTTCATTGTGTTGACCGTAAGAATCAATTTTTACCTTGGTATTTGCGGGTGTTAAACCTTTGGTTTGCAAATTATTGTTCACCATTTCTATTTCATTTACGATCGTAGAACTTTCTCCGGATCCTGCGACGAAATAAATCCGCATTGCCGATAAATCTGCCGTAGAAGTCGTGATGTAATTATTGAACTGCGTGTTTACGATCCAGTACGCCGGACTGAATGATCCTATTTTGGAAAATGTTCCGCTGTATTTTATCCCACCATAAGTAGAGATCAAAGCACCCAAAGAACTTCCAATTAAAGCATTGAATTCTTTTCCCGGTTTGGTCCGGTAATTAGCATCGACGTAATGTTTCAAAGTTTTCGCCATAAACTGCATATAAAGATCACCTTCGCCGCCGCCGTATTGCGGGTTGTTCCAGGGTGTGTATTCATTAATTCTTTCGGCGCCACCATTATCGACTCCAATTACGATCGCACCGTAATCTCCTTGTGCGAAAAGACTGTTAAGGGTTTCATCAATCTGCCATTCCCCCGAAAATGAAGTCGTATTGTCGAATAAGTTTTGACCGTCCTGCATATAAATTACAGGATAGTTTTTGGTGCTGGTTTCGTAATCCGGTGGTAAATAGATCCAGATTTTTCGGGTACGATTTAATTGCGGTATTGCGAAAGAATTGCTTAAAATATGAACATTAGAGGAAGCTGTACTTGGATTTCCACTTCCACGCAGATCTTTCCAGGACAGGATATTTAGATTTAAAAGTTGTGCGCTTCCGGTAAATTTCACACTTCGGTTTGGGAGGTCATTTCCGTTTGCATCTGCTTCGACCGAAGTCCAGGCGCCACGCGTAAATTTATATTGCAAAACGCCACTTCCTTCGGGAACGGTTAAAGTATAGTTCCCCATTCCATCTGCAACCATTGGCGTCGAAGCTGCATTCCAGTTATTAAAATTTCCCGCAACATATGTAACAGATCCAGCCGGAGTATTTGCTGGAATTGCTACTTTCAACGTGATTTGTGCCGCGATTTTTACAGAAAGCAGCACCAAAAAAAGTAGAAATTTTTTCAACATATTAAAAGCTAATGAACTGAAAATTTTACAGGTTCAAAAGAATTTATTTTTTAAAAAACTCCATCAGATCCATGTAATTTTTCTGATTAACGCCATGTCCGCTCATGTATTCCCGGAAACTGAAATAGCAACTCAGGTCGTACAATAATTCAGCACCTTTTTTACCCCAATCCAGGGGAATCACAGCATCGTCGATCCCGTGCGAAATGAAGAAACGCAATCGCTCCAGTTTCTTTTTCTCTTTTACAATATTTTCTAAAAGTTTTTCTTCCGGATAACAGCTGAGGCAAGCGATCTTCGAAAAAAGTTCCGGATGATTCAGCGCCAGTGCATAAGTTAAAATTCCGCCTTGCGAAAATCCGGCTAAATGCGTTTCATTATCCGTCAATCCGTAATGGTTAGACACTTTCATAATGTTTTCCAGAATTTGCTCCAGTGATTCTTTTGCCTGTTCAACATCGATTCGATTCTCGACATTCATTAAGTCGATATCATACCACGAAAAACCTTCGTAAGGCGTACTTCTTGGTGCGCGAAAGCTTACGATAAGCCAGTCTTCCGGCAAAGTCTGCTGAAAGCTGAAAAGATCCTCTTCATTGCTGCCATAACCGTGCAGTAAAATTAAAAGTGGAGTTTTTGAGGTAATATTTTGGGGTTCTCGAACGAGATATTTTAAATCCATAGCACAAATATATTCTATTTTTTCAGGAGCAACAAGAGTCAGTGTTCTCCGTAAACTCCTCCGGCTGTCCGCACTCGCTTCCCGAAACTCCGGGAGAGCTCAAACAAATGCTCCCATCCGGGCTAGAATAAAGATTTGTTTTATTTCTATAGGAATATAAACAGCAGTAAGTCATATTTTAAAAGAGTTGTCATTCTGACGAAGCAAGAATTTCATTCCACATAATTCACCAAACCTTCAGTATCAATATCAATCAAAAAACTACCGCAAAATTCCCTTTTTAATTAAATCGAAAAATTGTCATTCTGACGAAGGAAGAATCTCAAAATCATCTACTTTTCCTTGCTCATTACTTCAGAAGTACAGGAACCAAAATTTCAAAACGTAATTCTAGAAGTTAAAAACTTCCACCCTTTGCTAAGTGAAAGGCCTTTGCGCCTTATTGTACAGCAAGTAATCAAAGAATCCTTGCGTCTTTGCGTCAAAAAAATCTTTCATCTTCGTATAAAGTAAACAATCCATAAATCATTTTGCGGTTTCCCTTTCATTCTCGTCAATTATTCAACCAAAAGACCTTCAATTTAAAACGTTCACCCTTTGCTAAGTAAAACGCCTTTGCGCCCTATTGTACAGCAAGTAATCAAAGAATCCATGTGTCTTTGCGTTAAAAAAATCTTTCATCTTCTTATAAAGTAAACAATCCATATATCATTTTCCTTTTCCTGCTCTTCAAATATTTCAACCAAAAGAACTTCAATTTAAAACTTTCACCCTTTGCTAAGTGAAACGCCTTTGCGCCCTATTATACAACAAGTAATCAAAAAATCCTTGCGTCTTTGCGTTAAAAAAAATCTTACATCTCCATATAAAATAAACAAATCATATATCATTTTTCCCCTACATTCTATCTTCAAATATTTCAACCAAAATAACTTCAATTTAGAACTTCCACCCTTTGCTAAGTGAAACGCCTTTGCGCCCTCTTGTACAAAAAGTAATCAAAAAATCCTTGCGTCTTTGCGTTAAAAAAGCACTCCAAAATTCTAAAAAACCATAAAAAAACCGCCTCATCAATGATTGATAAGACGGTTTGTATTCTAATGCTCTCTTCTCACAACTTCAACTGGATTCAATCTGATCAATTTCATCTTGTCCAGTAAAATCATGATCTGATAAGTAACATCCATTTCGTGCCATCTTACGCCTCCAAAATTCGCTCTGCCGCCATGTTTGTGGTGATTATTGTGATAAGCCTCACCCATCATTAACCAGTCGAATTTTAATAAATTTTTAGAAGTATCGGAAACTTTAAAATTGGTATAACCGTAAATGTGTGCAAACCAGTTGATGATAACGCCGTGAATTGGTGCCATCATGTAAGCAACTGGAAGCAAAAGCCATTGCCACCAAGCGGTTGCAAAAAAGTAGAAAAACGCCGTGTAAGCAATCGCCCAACCGAGTCTGGATCCCCAGGAACTTGCGAACTTGTCGAAACCTTCCCATTGTGGAACATTCTTCGTAAACTTTTCTTCGATAATTGCCTTTTGGCTATTGATGTCTGCGTAAATTTTCTTCGTGCGCCACATCATCGAAAATAAGTTGTCGTCGTATTTTGGGGAATGCGGATCTTTTTCAGTGTCTGCAAAAGCATGGTGCATTCTGTGCATAACGCCGTATCCGTAAGCGGAAAGATAATTGGAACCTTGCGTAACCCAAGTTAAAACGAAACATAATTTCTCCCCGAATTTTGACATTTTAAAACTTTGGTGCGCTGCGTAACGGTGCAAGAAAAATGTCTGAAAAAACAGTCCCGAATACCAAAGGACTATGATAAAAATAATGATTGTCATTGATGTAATTATTTGGTGTAAAGATATACGAAATCCCTCTGAAATTAGATTGATTGTGAAAATTTAACGCGGTTTTACATACTAATTTATATCATGTCAACAGTGTTTTTAGACCGCTTTAACGATGAAATAATTTTTCTTTCCTTTTTGTAAAAGAAGAAATTGACCGTCGATGAGGTCTTTTTCAGCCACTTCGAAAGTTTCGCTCACCTTTTCTTTGTTGATCGAGATCGCATTTCCTGCCAGTTCCCGTTTAGCTTCACCTTTTGATTTAAGGAAACCGGATTTCTCTGAAATTAAATCGATCACATTGCTTCCCAGAACTTCCGATTTTGAAATCTCTTTTTGAGGAACGCCGTCGAAAACTTCTAAGAAAGTCGCTTCATCTAAATTCACCAGATCTTCAGCGGTTGAACGTCCGAATAAGATCTCTGAAGCTTTTACGGCTTTTTCAAATTCTTCCTGATTGTGAACCCAAACCGTCACCTCTTCAGCCAGTTTTTTCTGGAGTTTTCTTTCGTGTGGAGCAGTTTTGTGATCTTCAATTAAAGATTCTATTTCCTCTTTACTTAAAAAGGTGTAGAATTTAATAAATCTTTCCGCATCAACATCGGTTGCGTTCACCCAAAACTGGTAGAATTTATAAGGCGAAGTTCTTTTCGCGTCGAGCCAGTAATTTTCTCCAGCTTCTGATTTTCCAAATTTAGAACCATCTGCTTTAGTGATCAAAGGAACCGTTAAAGCAAAAGCTTCGCCCTGAACTTTTCTTCTTATCAACTCTGTTCCGGTGGTAATATTTCCCCATTGATCCGAACCGCCCATTTGCAGCTTCGTATTTTTGGCTTTGTATAAATGCAGAAAATCGTGGCCTTGCAACAATTGGTAAGAAAATTCAGTAAAACTCATTCCTTCCGCGCCGCCTTCTCCGGTAAGTCTTTTCTTTACAGAATCTTTCGCCATCATATAATTAACGGTGATGTTTTTACCCACTTCGCGAATGAATTCAAGGAAAGAAAATTCTTTCATCCAGTCGTAATTATTCACGAGTTCTGCGCTATTTGCCTCAGTTCCGTCGAATTTTAAAAATTTCGAAAGCTGGCCTTTTAGGCAGGAAACGTAATGATTCAAAGTTTCTTCATCCAAAGCGTTTCGCTCGCTGGATTTCCCGGATGGATCACCGATCATTCCGGTTGCACCACCAACCAAAGCAATTGGTTTATGACCGTGTTGCTGAAAATGTGCTAATATTTTGATCTGAATTAAACTCCCGATATGCAATGAATCCGCGGTTGGATCGAAGCCAATATACGCGGTGGTGATTTCTTTATTCAGTTGTTCTTCGGTTCCGGGCATCATGTCGGCAAACAAGCCGCGCCATTTCAGTTCTTCAATAAAAGCGTTCATTTTCTTGCAATTTTTTCAGGTGCAAAGATAGGATTTTTGACGGGAAATTTTGGAGTGAAAAACAGGGGATTTGAGGAGTTTTTGTGAATGATAATGATCTTTAAAAACAAATTATCAAACCAGATCCTGTAAAATATTGCCTTTTTGAAAGTCACTACATCCTATGATATAAGACCAGACTTTCAATAAAAATAAATTCCATCTCAAATTAGTTAAGGGAAATAATTGGTTGAACGATAAGGAAATTTAAAATACTTTTCCGCTTAGAAGTTCCTGATCTTTCAAAAAAATCATCCGGAAAATAGTCTGATCGAATACGTTTAAATCAATAAAATGCGCTCAGTCGACTCTAAAATCTGCTGTATTGCCTAAACTTCTAGATGAATTCTGCAAAGATTTGCAACGGAACCATATTTTTCTTATCTTTTTTCGGCCTTAAAATCATCATTAATCTAAATTAGGATTTCAGGTTCATCTTTTCAATTTGAATTAAAACTTTATGGATAAAAAGAACAATAAAAAATGGATCATCATTTATGGATGTGTTGCCGTAGCGCTCATTGTGATCTATTATCTCATCAATTTACCGATCTTCAGTTCCTGGGGACATTATATCCCTTTCATTAGAAAACTGAGTCTAAGTTTGTTTTTGATCTCCGTTATTTTCCTCATCAGTAAATTAGTGGAGAAGTTGATCTACAGTCAGAATCATCTGGAAGGTGACCGCTATAATCTTTTGCGGATCGTCCGGTTTCTTGCTATCGTTTTCAGTTTGATCGTGGCGGCGTCCTTTTTATTTCAAAATCTTTATGCAGCAGCCGTAAGTTTTGGATTAATTTCCCTGGTTTTAGGTTTTGCTCTTCAGGCACCAATATCTTCCTTTATCGCCTGGATTTATTTGATTTTACGGAGATCTTATTTGGTGGGCGACCGAATTCAGATCAAAGGCTTTCGGGGCGATGTTGTAGAAATTAATTATTTAGATACCTCTATTTTAGAGTGCAGCGGAGATTATTTAGGCAATGACCGACGAAGCGGAAGAACGATAAGATTTCCGAACAGTTTAATTTTACGCGAAGAAATTATTAATTATTCAGGCCCACAAGTTCCTTTTATTTGGAATGAAACCGCTATTCAGATCGCTTATTCCAGTGATCTTCAGTTTGTGGAAGACTGCCTTTTGGAAGCTGCTCGAAAAGATTTTAAAGAAAAATATTCGCGGTACGAAATGAATATGCACCGGGAATGGCAACCTGCTGTATATTTTAGAAACAACGTTTATGCCTGGATGGAAGCCGTAATAAGTTATCCCGTTGAGCCTACAGATACGACGGGCCGTAGAAACCGGATCTTAAAATATGCTTTGCCAGTGCTTAACCAGGCACCGGATAAAGTGCAGTTTCCAGAAGGAGTCACGCGATAAATTGAGGTGTGATTTTTGTTGCAGATTGCGTAAGATTTTAAAGCGTAAAAACTTAGGATTTTTTGATGCATTATCTAATTTCAGCCTTAAATTCAATACCTCCAAATTTAATAATGGGAAATTTTATCGGTTATATTTTAATTTTTTTTGCGATTCTGCTCATTCGTTATTTTACGACCGCAGGATTTTTCTACGCCTATTATTCGAAGGTGAAAAATAACAAGACCGATAAAAAATTATTAAGTCAAAGACCGCTGCGAAAAGAGCAGGTAAAGAAAGAAATTTACTGGAGTGTCATTTCCTCCGGGATCTTTGCTTTTTTTGGCGCGGCTACGTATTGGCTGTGGCTGCATCAATTCACCGCCATTTATCTGGATCCTTCTGAATATGGATATTGGTATTTGCCCTTGAGTTTACTCATCGTCTTATTATTACACGAAACCTATTACTACTGGACGCACCGCGCCATGCACGTTCCCAAAATTTATAAAGTGGTTCATAAAGTTCATCATCAGAGTTTGAGTACAACGCCCTGGACTGCATTTTCCTTTCATCCCTGGGAAAGTATTTTGGAAGCTTTGATCGTACCGCTGATCTTAATGATCGTTCCGGTTAATATTTATGTGCTGCTTTTCTATTTGATTTTGATGACGTTCAGCAGTATGATCAACCATCTTGATATCGAGGTTTATCCTGAATCTTTCCGGAAAAGTGCATTCGGGAAATTGTGGATCGATGCGACGCACCATCATTTTCATCACAAAGAATTCAATACCAATTATGGTTTGTATTTTACCTTCTGGGACAAATTGATGGGAACAGAAAGCCGGAAAATGTAGTTTGAGTTTTATTAAAACATTTCAAATTAAACTTTTCACGCCTTAAAGCGGTTTACAATTTATGTTATTCTCTAATTTTTTCTTGCAGATCAAGGTGATCTGGCAGATTTTGTTAAGTTTTCCATCTTCATAATCTGCCGGATCTGCGAGAACTATCAATTTTTATTGAACGGACATTATCATTTTCTTCATTTTAAATTTCTTTGATTCAAAAGCCTTTCTGATTTATTCGTTTCTACTACCAGGTTGGCAAACAGGATGTTCAATTTCAAATCTTTAATAAAAGTCTGTGATTTTTACATAATATTAAAATTTAAAAGCTTAATTTTGCACCCGCAAAAAAAGAGTGAATACAAAAATCGCTGTCAATCAATATTGATAAAAAACACTGGTTAAATTGGCGGTTGCGTAGGATCATAAAAATTCAATAGATATCTGCATATGAAAAGAGTTGGTGAGCACAGAAAGCTTCTTGGGGTTGATAAAACCGCGACATTAAAAGATTTAAAAACAATTTACCGGAATACGATGAAAGATGCGCATCCTGATAAATTTGTGAACGACGAAGACGCAAAACTGGAGGCTGAAGAAAAAAGCAAATCAGTGATTGAAGCCTATCATTTTTTGGTGAGCATTAACCCGGAAACGCAGGAAAAATACAAAGAAGAATATACGGAAACGATTTCAAAATCTAATATTCAGGATTTCTTTTACGAAAAATCCATCTTGAAAGTTCAGCACTTAAATGGAAAAATGTACGAGTATATTGGTGTTCCAAGAAATACGTATATCAAAATGGTGAATGCAGATTCACCGAGCCGCTTTGCAAGAAGACATATTTACGGAGGTTTTATCTACAGAAAAAACGGAGAAGCAATGGAGGATTAATTTTCTTCTTTAGAAATATTAAAGCACAATTTCAAGAAGAGATTGTGCTTTTTGTTTTAGAGAAGTTTCGCTTTAAATCTACGACGGCAGGAAAGTAGATCTCTGAAAAGAGTGATGTTTTTAGATCATGTAATATTAATAATTGAGCAATCTCAGGACAAAAGATGCTAAATTATCTAATCTCAAATTATTTTTATAGCATTAATTAAAGCGATAAAAATTTTAAGTAAAAACAATTAAATTTATATATTTGTTAAGCATTGATGTAATAATGTTCTTAAAATTTATATACCATTCAATTATGAAGAAAATCTATCTTTTTTTATTTCTGGCATTTATTTCGCCCCTTTCCGTTTCTATTTTGCACGCGCAATGTACGGAAGCAACGGTAGAAAGTCTTTCCAATCCCGGTCCTTATACAGTAGCTACTCTTACGGAATCAGACGGTGTTAGGAATGGACCAAAATATGCCGGAGCCACCATTTATTATCCGACCAATGCGACACCACCCTATGCGAGTATTGCCATCGTTCCCGGATTTGTTTCGCTTCCCTCGAGTGTACAGGATTGGGGACCTTTCTACGCCTCTCACGGAATTGTGACCATTATTATTGGGACAAATTCCTTATATGATTTACCGGAAGCACGAGCCTTAGGACTTATAGATGCCCTGGAAACTATAAAACAGGAAAATGTACGTGCAATTTCGCCTTTAATGGGAAAACTGAATCTTTCAAAACTCGCTGTAAGCGGCTGGTCGATGGGCGGCGGCGGCGCACAAAGAGCAGCGGTGCTCGATAATACGATATCTGCAGTAGTTGCGCTTTGTCCATATCTTACGAATCCGCAATTGAATCACGATGTTCCGGTTTTGATCTTTAGCGGTCAGTCCGATCCTACGGCACCGCCGGCACAGCATGCAAACGTGCATTATAATGCAACTCCGAGTACAACAAATAAACTTCTTTTTGAAGTGAAAAACGGGAATCATTCTGTGGCAAACAGTCCGACTGGCGGCGGAGGTGCTGTAGGTAAACTGGCACTTTCCTGGCTTAAAATTTATCTGGAAAAAAATGATTGCTACTGTCCGGTGTTAGCGACTACGCTTGTAAATAATGCCTCTGTTGCATCTAAGATCAGCCAAAGCTACCAGTGCAATACGATTTTAGCAGTTGAAGATGCAAAACTGAAGGTTAATTTATATCCTAATCCAACTAGAGATATAGTTCAGGTTAATGTTCGGGAGATTTCCTCTTATGAGCTTATTTCTCCTGCAGGACAAATTGTTTTAAAAGGCATTGTAACAAGTTCTAAAAATCAGATCGATTTATCGAAACTGCCTGCCAGTATCTACTATCTGCACATTAATAATCAAGTGATAAAAGTAATTAAAAAGGATTAAAAAGCTTATTAATGTTTTAAATGAGGAGAATCTGTTATTTTCACTTCCTCTTTCATACTGATATTGAGACCGAATTATTTTATAATTTTTTTATAAAATTGTTCGGTTTCTTTATGGACTAATTGATGGAAGTTAATTAGGAAGAAAAACAAGTGAGACTAAAGAATATTAATTTTCTAAACTCGAAATATCATTAAAAAGATTGAAAAAGCAAAATTGCGGATTAAAACTGTGCTTTTTATTTTAGACCTATTGTTTCTCTGGAATTTAAATGGAAAATTTTAAGTTTTTTTGTCTGATGAATTTTGGAAGATGAATTTATAATCCGCAGGATTGAATTTAAAAAGGAAGCACTCAGTCCTTCATTTCTATATCAACTATTTTAGATCCATTTTCACCTAAATAATATTTTATTAAATCATCATAAACGCTTCCGCCATTATCCGAATTGGTGAAAATCACTAAGCCTTGTTTACTTTTTGGTAGTAGAAAAAAGATGGTCCGAACTCCTTTGTCCGAACCGCCGTGAGATAGTGCAGATTCTCCATTTCCCAAATCATAAATTTCGAAACCTAATCCAAAATGTTTTCCTTTCTTGCTGGAGACCTGATTGGTCTGCATTTCTTCAGCAACTTTTTTTGTAAGACCCTCGGCGTTCATGACACTCACCAGAAATTTGCCATAATCTTCGATCGTTGTTAAAAGATCATCTGCGGCATTTGGTGTTTTGTTCTTTACCGTTTCATAGGGATTTCCATTTTGGTCGTAACCTAATGCCAGACGCGATTCATCTACATTTTTGCTCCAGATATAGGTCGTGTCATTCATTTTCAGCGGAAGAAAAATGAGTTCTTCGGCTAAATGCTGCAGCGATTTCTTAAACTTTTTTTCAAGTGCTTTTCGCAAATATTCCATTCCTTCACCCGAATACTGATATTTTGTGCCGGGTTCAAACTGGATGTTCAGTTTCTGATCCTTATTCATCCAGCGCCAATTTGGAAAACCTGCTTGATGGCTTAAAATTAATCTCGTTGTTATTTTTCTATTTCGGGGATCATTGGCGATATCCGGATCTGTAAAATATTTGTAGATTGGTTCGTCCAGATCCCATTTTCCTAAACTTACCAACTTTAAAGCGATCATTGCGGTAAGAGGTTTTGTTAAAGAAGCAACGTTGAAAATAGTATTGTAAGGTGCAGAAACTCCCGTGCTTAATTCCCCAAATACTTTTACCTGTTTCAGTTTTCCATCTTCAATAATACCTAATCCAAGAGCAGGGACTTTTTTTTCTTGCAGCCAGCTTTCGATTGCGCGGTCATTATCAAAAATTGAATTTTCAACTTTTTCATTTTGATAGGCTTTGTGATCGAAACTAAAGGATGTTGCTAATTTCCACTCTCCCTTTTCCAGTTGCCAAAGGTTGCTGAACTTTGCAATTCCGGCTTGACTTTCCCCTTTTTCAGAAAACAAATGTTCTCCATTTTGAAGCGCTGCGTACAAAACGCCATTTTTATAAAGCGGAAATATTTCGGTGCTTTCTTTGACTAAAGTTCTTTGTACCTGACGCGTTTCCGGATCTTTGCAAAGACCGTTTTTTAAGTCGGTAAGGAATTTTTGTTTATCAGAAATTCCGTCTTTGTCGTGATAGAATTTCAGATCATCACTTAACAGAAATTCGTACTGCTTAATATCGCATTTATTAAAACCAACATTAAAAAGCAAGCTGTCCTGTGAAAGGATCGTCTTATAAAGGCCTGAATCTTTGGCCGTCTGCGCCTTATTTTTCGGACTGAAGAGGAAAAGGATGATCAGCGTAAAAAGAATCTTTTTGGTCATGAGCGTTTTGTTTCTGCAATTAATATTTTTGCAAATTTTAGAAAGCGATCGTTGAAAACCTAAAGAATGAACCCGACAATTACCCGACAATAACTTGTCGAATTTTATATCATATTGAAATTCAATCGATAACGGAGTTTTTTATTTCGGTCGATCTCTATCGCATTTCGAAGAATGATAAACACATTCGAGAAAGCAATCAGTAGCAGAAGTATCAAAGTAAAATTCTGCCCAAGCTTTAAAAAAATCCCGATCATAAATACAATTGGCGCACTGATCGTCCAGATCATCTGGATTGAAATAAGTTGTTTTGTGAGACCATTTTTCTGTTTCAAAATAAGCATCAGGATTAAAGGAACAATAATATTTAAGGGCGGAATTACAGTGAATGGAATGGAGGAGAGGTTGATGAGTTTCAACAGCGAATAATTAATCAAAACTTCTTCTTCCGGTACATTTAGTTCCGGTTGACTTTCCGGGAAATTATCTATTTCTTCTATAATTTCCGGAGTTAACAATTGAATTTCCTCTACGTTCAATTCTTTTGCCAGAACCCGAAGCTTGTAACCTTTAGGATCTTTCCCGGATTCGATGCGCTGAATTGTTCTCACAGAAATGCCACACTTTTCCGATAATTCTTCCTGTGTCAAATTTTGTAATTCTCTTATCTTTTTTAATTGAGACATGTTGTGGTTGTAATTTAGCGGGAAAAACAAATATAAACAAAGCGATTTATTTTGAAAGGAAATCCTTTCAAGTTCATTTAAAACTCCATAATTCTAAAACGAATAGTTTCACGTTCCAGCTTGAACGTAACCATTTTTTATCGTGAATTGGGTCAAGGATTAGAGAAGTAGAAATCACTTCCACGGACTAACTATCAATTTTAGATGGATTAAGGCGTCCAAATAATTGAACGCCTCGATCGAAATTTTATGTGGAATGGAAATATGCGAGTTTTAAATTTAAGAAAGTTATAAGATTGATCATCAAATTAAATCTTTAGTTTTAAATATTTTCGATGGAGTCACTATTCTTCAGATCTGCAAATTTTGCACTCATCGTCGGATTTCCTTTCGTGAGTTTTTTAATGGTCAGATCCTCGGCTTTGTTGTTGGCCAAACGAAGATTATTCTCTGAAGATAAAAGCGCATCTTTCGTTTTTTGAAGGTGATCAATCGTCTTGTCGATCTCGTCGATGGCCGTTTTAAATTTTCGGCTGGCCAGATCATAATTGTAAGCAAAACCGGTTTTAAAAGCGTTGATGTTTTCTTCAAAATTAGTAATATCGATGTTCTGACTTTTTACCAAAGCAAGTTCTGCCTTGGCTTTCAAAGAATTCATGGCAGCGTTTCGAAGCAGCGTGATCATCGGAATAAAAAATTGGGGACGAATGACATACATTTTCGGGAAGCGGTGCGAAACGTCTAGAATCCCCGTGTTGTAAAGTTCGTTCTCTTCTTCGAGCAAGGTTACGAGAATGGCGAACTCACATTTTTTGTCAGTTCGGTCTTTGTCTAATTTCTGAAAAAAGGTATCGTTCCGGCTTTTTGTAGTGGAATTTTCTTCTTTGTTTTTCATTTCGAACATGATCGAAATAATTTCGTTGCCAAATTCGTCGGACTCGCGGTAAATAAAATCGCCTTTGTTACCGGTTCTTGCGTCGTTGTCTTTTTCGAAATAAGCATTCCCAAAAGCGGAAGCCCGGATTTTATTAAATTCAATTTCGCAATGTTGTTCCAGCGTTTCGCCCACCAGCTTGGTGCTCAATTTTGATTTTAGATCTTTGTAACGCTCGATCATTTCGTTTTTTGAAGTCAGTTCGAAATCATATTTTTCGTCCTTTGATCGCAGTTCATTTTCGTATTTCTCTTTTAAAGAATTTTCGGTTATTTTAAACTGGAAATCTTTATTTTTAAGACTGTTCTTCAGCTCTTCCCGTTCTTTTTCGATGGCGTTGACCGCTTCTGTAACGGCGAGTTTCTTTTGAGTTTCAAAGTTCGAGATCTTTGAATTCAGCTGAATAATATCCAGATCCATTCTGTTTTGCAGGTCCGAAATTTCCTTTTCTTTTTCGTTCTTTAATTTCAGGAGCTCGGTATCTTTTCGGGCGATGGACTCTTTAAAATTATTTTCGATGGTGGATTTAGACAATCTTAATTCGGCTTCCTTTTCTCTGCTAAAAGAATCCAGCTTTTCCTGCAGGTCATTTTTAAACTCCTGATCGCGAACCTGTTTCAGGATATTTGCATAACCCGCTTCGTCGATTTTGAAGGCTTTGGTACATTGTGGACAAATTATATCGTTCATTTCTAGGTGTTTATCAGGTTGTCTTTTCTCGATTTTGATGATTTGATGGATTATTTTGGAAGATCAGATCAAACTTCAATATACAGATTATCGCCTTAATTGCAAAGATTTCAAACTGTTAAATTTTGTTTGAAGGAATTTCGGCTTCTACTTATTTCTCACACAATCTTTCAGATTTGTCTTAAAGAAGTTGGAATTTTTTTTTACAGATGTCGTCGAAGTACAGGATCTAATTCTTTTTTCGATCAAAGTAGAGAAGTATAGCGTAATAAAAAAGAATGATTTCTCTTGCGGAATAAATTAGCTAATAAAAGCTTAAACATGTACCATCATTATTTTTTTGAGCCAGGGAAGAGCAATCATTCCATAACTGTAAGGTAAGCGGTCTAATAATAAATCGATCGTACCTTTCTCAAGAGAGATCTCGATCGTTGTTTCTTTTTCGGAAACCACCCCTTTTTTTTGAATAAAATGGTGTTGAAACGATTCAATGCTTACCTCTTTCATGGGCGACCAGTGTTGTACAAAAGATAGAAGCAGAAACTTACAACTGGCGATCTCAGATTTATTCAGTTTTTTTGGAAAGTTGATCAGATTTTCCTGTGGAAATCCAACCAGAAATTTGAAAAAATCTAAGTCAGTCTGTTCCAAAAAATCAACTTTAGAAGTTGCTAAATAATGCAGCAATTGAATCGCTTTTATTTTCGAGTCTCTATTTCTAAATTCCTTTACCAAGATTAAGTCATGCTCCTGAAAAAATTGAGGAAGAAAGGGGTGGAGAAATATAATTCCGCAGTTGGGTAGAGTTCCTTGGGAAAGCATTTAGATTTTTTTAAAAGATAAAATTGGTGTTGAGATTTAAAATGCTGTTTTGAAGAGTTTCTCAAAGTCGGAGACTTTGCGGAGCGATGGTTATCATTTGACTCTTTTGTGGTTTGTCTTTACTGATCAACTCTCCATATTTAATTTGATGTTCCGCTAAACTCTTTTCTTAAAAATTTTTTCAGATCTTTTTCACTAAAGTCGTTTTCGGCCTGTATTAATTCATACTTCCGCTGTAACCGAAGCCAAAAATCAGGCGAACCACCAAATACAAAACTTATGCGAAGTGCCATATTTGGGGTTATGCCACTCTTTCCATTTAAAATATTCGATAAGGTAAGACGTGTTGTATTTAAATATTTTGCAGCTTCACTTATCGTTAAATTTGTGGGTTCAATCACCTCATATTTGAGGATCTCTCCGGGATGAATATTTAGGGTGTGATGTCTTTTCATAAAACGCTTTTTAATAATTAGTGGTAATCGACTAAATCTAAATCAGTAGCTTGGCTTTCATTATCAAATTTAAAGATGATCCTGTAATTCCCTGAAACTGTAATTGCCCAATAGTCAGCTAAATCTCCCTTCAATTTATGGGGTTTTAAGTTTTGAAGATTTTCTAAATCTTCCGGCACTTTTTCTAAGGAGTCAATAACAACCAGAAGTCTTCTAATTTTGGGTAATAATGGTTGCTGAACTTTACTCTCATCTCCTTTGGTGAACAATAGTTTTAAGCCTTTATGTTTAATGGATTTAATGGGCATTGTTCAATTTTTTAGATCATTTCCTTTTCCTGGTCAAGGTACAGTTTTTATCACAACGATTGTATAGTGCAAATATACACTACGTGCATTTCAGTCACAATACCTTTAGATTTTTTTTAATCTTTTAGTAATGATCTAAGCATTTTCCCTGGTTTAATTATCGATGAATTTTTAAGAATAAGCTCATGATGCCAGCATTTTACCGTACGAATCATCTTGGGTTTTTCCGAACTTTCAAGAAAGAAGAATCTCAGTCATCCTTCCGCTTCAAAACCCGTCCCCTCGGTTCATTACCTTCAAAAAGCGCGATCTCCGAATGTAAAAATTGTGCGGCGGCGGCCGAATCTTCGACTTTGGTAGCGCTGCGTGCTAACATCTCAGATTCAAAATCGATTAAGACCGTTTTCCTAATTCCGGCCGTTCGCCAGTCAGAGAAGGGTTTGCATTTTTTGAAAATTTCCCGAGACAGCGATAGGGCATCGAGCAAAGCCTGATTGGCGCCCTGTCCTTTGAAGGGACTCATTGGATGTGCGGCGTCACCGATTAAAGTTGCGGCGCCGGCTTTTTGTAATAATTCTGAGGTGAGTAAAGCGCGGTCGTAAACCGGATAACCGGAAATCTGAGCTTCCTGAGTTGAGGCTAAAATCTCTGGGATGGGAGTGTGCCACTGCGTTCTGCGAATCGCCTCTTCTTTCAGCGCTTTTGGTCCTTTTGCACTCAACTCTTTAGCTTCATCTTCGGTCATTGGAAAACTGAGTTGCCACATCACGGACTCTGCATCAAAAGGCATGATGTAAATTCGCTCATTGCCATTTGCGGTTTGAAATACGGTAGCAGAATCCAGCAAAGAATGTTCAGGATCGCCCAGAGCTGACAACGGACAAATGCCCAAAATAACAATGCAATCCAGATAACGTAACGGTGAAATTTCCTCTCCGATGAGTAAATTCCGAACGGCACTCCGGATTCCATCTGCACCAACAATAAGATCGGATTTGGCTGTTTTTATTTTACCGTCAACCTGAAAGTTGAGATCAAGTCCATTCTCCGAACTTTCTTTAAAATCGAGGAGTTGATGTCCCCATTTTACGGCCTTACTTCCACCGAGTTGATCGAGTAGCGCTAATCGCAAAGACTGTCGGGCAATATGAATATTGGTTTTTTTCGGTGTATCATTTATAGCGGAATTACTTTCCAGCCATTTTCGCATTCCCCATTCGCCAAGGATTTTTCCGTCGGGCGAATGAACCAAATGTCGCGTGGAAACCACGCCTTTTTCTAAATTAAAAATTCCAAAACTTTCGATGGCTTTGCTCGCCTGTTGTAAGGTGAGGCCGTAACCCTGAGATCGTTCATCGAAACTGTTATCGCGTTCGTAAAGGGTAAAGGGAATGCCACGGTGTAGACAGGCAACGGCGAGTGCGACGCCGCCAATTCCGCCGCCAATAATGGCAACGTGCGGATAATTTTCGACGTCTGGAGGAGGAAAGTTATCGGAAGGAATTATTCCGGCACCGGCACAGTTCGGACAGGTATAAAGAGAAGCTTCCGGACGAACCGGCGTGGTTCCTTCGTTTGATTTTTCAAACGCTTCTAATTCTGCCTGATAACGAAGTCGGACACTTTTTTTAATGCGTCGTTTTTGCTTGCCAAGACCCAGACACTCGGGGCAGATCGTAAAAGAAGTTGTTCGGGTTTGCATTGATGATTCGGTCCTTGAAATTATAGTAAAAGTCCGGTTAATTAGTTGAGTTTTCTGTTCGAATACTTTTGATCCGTTTTACTTCAGTTGATTTGTTTTGAAATTCATTTTCAATTGGATCATCGGCCAGAATACTAATCTGCGAAGATAAGAAAAGCTGTAATTGTAAGATCCCGCCTTTCTAAATAAAAAAAATATACGCCCCTGCCTGAGTGAATCCCGATGCGAAATCGGGAGGGAACGGAGGACGGAAAAAGGCGCCCAAATAAATGAACGCCTTTGCTACTATATTCGTTAAATACAATTCCTACATTCCCCAAAAATACTTTCTTTCATAAATGTCAGATGCATTTTTGAGAAGAACTTAAGTTACTATTTAATGATCTCTTAATCTGCCCATTACGGTGGACAGAGATTTTTTTAGTTTATCGGAAGCTTCCTTTACGGATTTTTCTACGGTGGCAGCATGACTGGTTACAACGGTTGGTTGCATGCCTTTGATCCGTGCTTCCATCACACATCGTTTGTCATTTTCGGTGCTTTTATCGCCATTTTCGTCGCTGATTTTTACTTCGATCCTTGTTAAATGTTCGCTGAACCTGTCGAAATCTGCAGCGAGAGAAGTTTTGTAATAGGCGATCATTTCCGCGGTTCCTGTGATATTATTGTCTGTGTTGATTAGAATTTCCATTATTTTTTATTTATGATTTTACTTGTTGTTTGATAAAGATAATTATTCTGTACTCACTAAGGGAATTTGTGGAGGTATTTAAGAGCAGTTTAACATATTTGATGCGCTAATGATCTATTCCAACTTTTTACAGTCTCGAAATTGGATCGAAGAGGGAAAATGCGGAACAGTTTCCCGGAATTAATTATTGATGGGAATCTTTAAAATAATTTCGAAAGTCAAATGCGAGATTTTCCGTTTCAGTAGCTGGAGTCAAATATTAATAAGGATGGAGCGGAAGATCATCGAAGAAAAGCGTGACAAATAGAATGGGTTTTAGTGCTCGATTTTAATTTGATATTTATCTAAAAGTCCGGCAATTCCGGCGGAAGAAAAGCGAGCTCCTTTCAAGCGGTTATTTTCCGGATCGATGGAGTAGTGATGGGCAGTCCGGAAATCTGCTTTTTCGAGATTTGTGTTTTGAAAAATTGCTTGAGACAGATCACATTCGCCAAAGGTTGCACTGCTTAAATCCGCTTCGGAAAAATCGATCTCCCGCAACTGACAATCCTTGAAAACCGTTCGCCGAAGGTTCAGTTGAAAAAAAGAGGAATGGTTTAACTGGCAGTTATGAAAGGAAAATGCCAGTCCAAAATTATTGCAGCGCTCCAGTTGCAGACCCAGCATTTTGCAGTCCTTGAAAGTGACCTCACGAAAAGCGGTGCCGTTCACCTGGGCTAAACTGAAATTACAATCCACAAATTCACATTCTATAAATTTAAAATCGGAAATATTATTCTCGCTGAAATTACAGTTCCTGAAACTGCAGTTTTCGTATTCGCCTTTCTCCAGCGGATTCGTAATGAAGTCGGTTTTTTCGAATGTTTGATCTTGAGTGTAGATATCGGACATTTTGTGGTGGCGTTATTATGGTTGACTATTTCTGGACAGGATTTTCGGCGAAAGGTTTCAGGTTTTTGCGGAATGATATTTTCAAAATTGCAGCGATATGAAAATGATTTGCGGAATTATGATTAAATCAAAAATTGAAACGGTTATTCTTCTTCGCAACTTGTTTTTCATTTACTCATTCTTTTCTGCCTTTATTATTCAAATCTCCGAAAAAAATAAAAAAGGTTTGTGTTGATCATTTCAAAATTTTTTAGAGGAAGCAGAATTAAGGACAAAAAAATTGTAATTTTAAAATTAAATAAAATACCATGCCGGAGCAACACCTTATTATCGACTGGACGCAATTGCCAACTTACAATACCATTATGGCTTTGCTGGTCGGCGTTTCCTTAATAAGTCTGGCAAAAATCGGGCGGGAACTGGTGCATCATAAAATTCCGAATCCAAAAGGTTGGGCACTTAATTTCGGCGCTATCGGAATTATTCTTTTTCTCACCGGACTGCACATGACTTTAACCTGGCCGCTCGCGAAATATTTCCCCTTTGATAATATTATTTTCGGCGAAACCACTTTAGCTTTCGGAGCTTTAGACCTGGTGCTGGCTTTTTATTTCTGGAAAAACAGTTCAGAAATTTTAAGTGTAAAAGAACCTTTACAGTTGATAAGCGCTCACTTTAAACCATTGAATATTTTATTTTACGCCCTGGCTTTAATGCTCACGGCTATATTTTTTGCGGGAGTACAATTTCAGTTCTTTGCGGCGCCAAAAGAAGAACCTATTTCCGGAAATTTTGCAGATCTGCCCTGGTTAGAAGCCTGGGGATTATCGCTGGTGTTTTTAGGAATTGGGATCTGCAGTGCGTTAACCGGTAATTTTTTCAATCACTCCTCAAGATCAGATTATGCAGTTTCCCTCTTGGACAAGTTGTGTTATGTTGGATTGATGATCACGGGATGGTTTATGCTGCTTTTTGGTGCTTTAAATTATTATACTCATATCGGTTTGATCTTAAACACAATGAAATAAAATTCAGACCCAGATCTAAAAATTGATATATCATCCCTCCCTATTTTTTTAACTGATCGACGGTAATGATCCGGTTGGTGTAGGAATTAACGGTAATTTTAATATTTCTTTCCACATGAGTGATGTAAATATTTTTTCCTGTCTTGTGAAATTGATCTTCAGGGGTTTCCGTTATGATTTCAAGCATCATTTTTTCAATGTCGTTTCTTGAAAGTTGAATATTGAGTTTTTTATTGATCCTTCCGTAAACAAGATCGGTGTAACAAATGTTGTTGAGGATTTCGGTTTTGTAATCTGGCATTTTTTCTGTCTTCAGAGCGGTTAAATTCGCAATTGAATTTGATTTGTTGAACTGAAAGTCATTTAACAGTTTTCTTTTTTGTAAAACTTAAACTGTTTTAGAGAACTTGGTGAATTCTGGATTCTAGTTTCCCCCTTTCTGATTTAACAGGTTTGATGAAAATAGGCATATTCGTTTCCGTTCCAGTAGATCTGGCCGCCACCAACTTCCGAGGCTGCGATTTCGAGAGAAGGATTTTCTAAAATCAAACTGCCATTCTCGCCAGTTCCCGTTTCCTCTTCAACGCCAGCTTCGTTAATTTTTTCATGATTAACCAACCAAATATTGATGTAATCCTGATTATCACCCAAAGCATTCTTGAACATTTTTCCTGCACCCAAAATATAAACTTCGTCTGTTTTGCCGTGAATAATGGCAAACCCTTTTTTGTTCGTACTGATCTCGAAAATAGGCAAAGCGATATCCAGATTTCCGTCGCCGTTAAAGTCTGCTTCCAGATAAAGTGGGTTGAGGCGGTTTTCAATTTTATAATTTTTGTTGATGACCAAATCATTAATTTTTTCAGATTGTGTTACCCAAAAGGGAAGTCTTTCCCAGATAAAAGAATCAGAATTTGAAATACTATCGGTATTTTTAGTTATAAAAACAGTGTCGCTTTTTTGTTCATTCTTTACAATATCAGCTACTTTTGCCGGGGACTTTTTTTCTTTGCAGGAGCATAAGAAAATTGCGGTAAGCAGGAAGACCAGAATATATTTGTTCATTGTTATCAGTTTTAAGTGGTTGATCAGTTAGTTTTTATAATCCACTAATTCAAAAATAGTAATTCGATTATAATTTCTTTTTAAAATAATTAAGAAGGAAAAATCCGGCTGAAATTAATATCGTTAATCCACTAATGATCAACAATATCAATTTAAAAAATAGCTCACCGAATTCCTTACTTTCTCCGAAACATTGTACTTCGCCTCCCCAAATATCAGTTCCCATCGCACAGTCTGAATCGCAGTTGATGCAGGCTAAATACTCTGGAAGCACTAAAGCTAAAAAAAATAACACGAATGGAATATCAATAACCAATAGCAAAATCGTGATGAATTTTAAAAATTTCAGCTTTTGCAAAATAAGTAAAATTTAGGAATGTCACCTTCGCTTTCTAGACCACCCAAACCTTCAAAAATAAGATCGTCGCCCAGTTCTTTCAGTTTCATTTGTTGGTCTAATTGATACATCAAGTCCAGCGCTGTGAAGTTTTTTCCATTTTCGGCGTGAAAGCGAGATTGAATATCTGCTTGAAATAAACCGAATTCACTGTTGCTTTCATCATCAAAAAAATCATCATCTTCTAACAATATTTCATTGTCAGCCAAACTATTTTCCTCGATCCAGGCCATGAATACGATGTCGACCTTTTGATTGTTGATGATGATTTCGGTGGGATTCCAAAACGATTTTTTATTAGTTAGAATTTGATATTCTAACACCGCACGATTGAATTCCTCTTTGGAATCGTATTCTGTGTCGTTGAAAGTCCAGGCAATATTATTGAGTAAGTCCATTGTTTTTAATTTGAGGTATTTGTCTTTTGATCTTCGATGGTTGTTCTGTAGTTGTTTAATTGAAGATCTATTTTAAGCGCACAAAATAAGTGTGTTTCGTTATATTGAATTTTTGAATTCCGTAACCGTTGGTGGATGGAAACGATGAATATAATTCCATTTCATTTGTAATCGGATCTATGTTTTTCACGATGCCGCAATGTCCCCAGGTTTCCGTCCAGAACTGCACAAAATCTCCTTCCTGAACTTCATTTGTATTTTCGACGGGAATTCCAACCCCTTTTTCGATCAGCGAAAAATAAACGCCTTTTGGAACGCTGGAGTTATTTGCCAGCAATTCCTGTATGTTTTGACTGGTAATAATTCGAATTCTTTTTTTATCAATAGCGTTCAGATCCTGAACTTTTTCTAAGATCTGGATCACCAGTTCGGTGCAAACTGCTTTTTCATAAGTCGAAGAAATTTCGGGTCCAAATTGTTTAACTGCTGCAACAACTAATCGATTCTTTTCTGGAATTTGAAGTGGACTTATTGTAATAGAATCATTCCCGTTTTCTACAGGACTTATTTTCGCCTCTTTTTTTTCTTTACAACTAAATGCGAAGAGGAATAACAGCAGGTATTTTATATTTTTAATGGGCATGAATAATCTGGAGAAACTATACTTTTACAAAAATTTTGGTAAAAAGTTTAAATCAACAATTGCATTTTCGGGATTATTTTTATCATAGAAGAGAAAAGTACTTGCCTGCATTTTCAGACAAATTGCAGCGTTCTCCAGAGTTAAAGGAAGAGCGATTTGTTTATAATAATTTTCGTTGTTGGCAGTATATTTTAAAGTGACCCTTGTGAATGTTTCTACCTCACTTTTAAAAAAAGATTGATAAGGAAATAGAAGTTCTTCTTTTATGATTTCAAAGTCTGAGTGGTCTTCTGCTTTCATCTCGACCATTTCGGCCACATCATTTTTAAAAATAATTTCCTGGCGTGCTCCCTTTTCTAAAAGATTTGTGGTATTGAGTTCGGCACCTTGCTGATCAACATTTTTTGATAAAAAGAAGTCTGCAAAACTTTTTATAATATAAGGCAGAATCATTGGGATTGCAAACACTAAAATTGCAGGATTTGGTGGCGTAATTTTTCGGCTGTAAGAAATATAAGAGTATTTTCCGTAGCCAAAAAGTCCCAGCAGAATCATTCCTGCTATAAATAAAAGTAATAAAATATTACTAAGAAGGTATGATTTGTTCATTCTAACTTTTTAAGTTCTGCAATACCGGTATGCAGCCAAATTCCCAAAAAGCCGGTTTTGGTATAAAATGATTCTTCGGCATTAAACTTTACCGTAGTTTTCGGTGTTGTTTGGCAGATAAAGAAATTTCCACCGTCGATACAGTTCATTTTCCCTTTTTTGTGAAGTTCTGTCCAGCCAAATTCTTCGTATTCGTTGCGATCATCTTCTACATCAAACAGAAACCGGCGAACCTCTTTTTGATCTGGTTTGTTTTCGTATTTCGTTCGAATGATCCAGCGCTTTAAATCAGATTCTAATTTTCCTGCAACGTCTTCTATTTTTGCGTCGGCGGTTTTTTCCATCGTAAGCGTGTCTACTTTCGGCAGGTCTTTCCCGTTAAGCGCGTAAATGCCGTAGGAACCCGACCAGATGTCACCTGTTGATTTTTGCGCACTAAAAATGTTGTACATGAAAGTGAGAGTCAGCACTAAAATTATTTTCTTCATTTGTATAGTATAGTTTTTAAAATATAAAATCTTAAAAGTAATAATTTATTTTTTTAATAGAGAATCACTTTTTACGACCACTTTTTTATACTCTTTAAATATTTCCAGATCGTCGTCTTGCGCGAAAGTCATTGTTGTGAAAAAGAAAACAAAGTGGTAATAAGGTATTTCATTTTTTGTAATTTCGATTTTAAGAGAACTTTTACAAATAATTTGTATCGTTTTAATTTTATTATGCCATCAACTTCATATGAACAAACTCTAGTGAAGGTAGACAGATTCCGCTGATTATTTCAACATCCATTTTTCAATTTACGGATTTTAATAAATTCCAATTATGCCTTAAAAAACAACTCCTTAATTTAAACGCAAATCTCGCGTGAGGGAGGAGACGGAACTCTTTTTGCGCTGCAAAAAAGTGGGAGTCGGATACCGACTTTTCTTTTTTAAAAAAAAGGAAAGGCACGCCCAAAACGTATTTGATAAGCTTAATAAATGAAAATCTCATCGCGCTAAAAATCCTGCGAGTTCGCTACGCTAAAATTTTAAAAAATGATCGGAATCATTGCCATTCCCGTCACGTTATATCCCTGAATGACCGTATTCCATTTGGGCATTTCTTTTATTTTCAAGAGTATAATGTTTTCGGTTTTTGAGTCTAAATTTAGCGTGCTTATATTAACGGGTTTTGCCTGTCCGGTTTCGTCGATGTCAACAGTCAGAATAAAATCTTTCGATTTAGAATTCAATTTGAGAACTGGGATTAAATTTTTATTTACCCAACTATTCAGCGCCTTATCACCGCCCGGAAATTCGGGGTGAATTGGTTTATTATCTACAAATTTTGAAGGCAAGGTTTTGGGGTATTCCGATAGATCAACTTGCTTTTTGATGAGTTGTAGTTTTCCTGCATTATTGGGAGCGTACACAAAATAATCCATCATAGCAGGAGATTTGGTCTGGTTAAATTCTATAAAGTGAATTTCAGAATTGTTTTTGCGGTAGATCCCAAGGTATTTTTCAGTTTTTGAGGCTTTGTCAAATATTCGGGCAATGTGCTCAATTTTGTCGCCTTTCTCGTTCACCACTTCGTATTTGGTCGTTTCGATTTTACTGTCATTGGTTGTTTTATCGAAAATCTTAAAGTCTTTCCCTTTCAGAACAATTATTTCCCTCAGATCCTGAGCATCGAGTTTGGAGAAAAATAGCGTGATGACAGCTAAAAATAGTGTTGTGATTTTCATAGACTTTTTAATTGAGTTTTTTTGATTGAATCGGTCGAGTTTTAGTAACATGTTCCAATAATTATTGAAAATTAAATTTAGGCCTTTATTTTTAATAATTAAATGTTGACTAAAGCGACTTCTGACGACAACTATTTTTCAGGTTCTGGACATAAATTACTTTGGAACTCCGCTAAATTTTTCCGCAGTTAAATAGCTGAAACATGAAAAAGACGCCCAAATTAATGAGCGTCTTTTACTTTATTTTACTGTGAAGATTTATTTTAAATATAAATCGAAACCTTCTTTAAAATCAGACTTTTAATTGCTGTAGTATTTTCCAATTCCTGTCGAATCAAAAGTGAAAGCATTATCATTTTCCGACTTATCTAATTTTTTACTGATGGTTAAGGCCCATAAAACCAATTCTTTGCAGAAATTTTTGTCGACTTTGCTCAATTCTGAGGCGTATTCTTCCACAACATCACTCAAAGGTGTGATCTTCTTCAATTTCGCAAAATACTTTTCATCGGTATCGTCGTAATTTAATTCGACCACACTTTTATTGAACCAGTTGATAATATCGGTGTAAGCATTTTTCTGACCTTCTTTTTCAAGTTTTGAAATTTTGGGGAAAATACTTTCAAACTGAACCATCACGGCTTTGTCGATCAAGATTTTCGCAACGTGATCTGCACCTTCTTGTTCACCTTCGTAAACCAGCTCGATCTTTCCGGTGATGGATGGAATAATAGACATGAAATCTACCAGACGGATGGTTGTTTTTTCTGAGTCTGATTCGATCAAACGCAGTTTCGCAGCGGCCATTAAGTTTTCCATAGCGCTGATGGTTAAACGCGCACTTACGCCACTTTTAGCATCTACATATTCGCTGTCTCTCGCGGCGAAAGCCACTTCTTCTAAAAGATCTTTGGCCAAACTCGGAACGGTGATCTGCGCTTTATCTTCCGCTGAAATTTTTGCTTCTTGTTCCGTAATTTGTTTTGCAAGTGCAATTGTTTTTGGATAATGCGTAAAGATCTGAGATCCGATTCTGTCTTTTAAAGGCGTTACAATACTTCCTCTGTTCGTGTAATCTTCCGGATTTGCGGTGAAGACAAACTGAATATCCAAAGGCATTCTTAACTGAAAACCACGAATTTGGATATCGCCTTCCTGCAAAATATTGAATAAGGAAACCTGAATTCTCGCCTGTAAATCGGGTAGTTCATTCAGAACGAAAATACAACGGTTGGCACGTGGGATCATTCCGTAATGCAAAACGCGTTCGTCTGAGTAAGGTAATTTTAAAGTCGCTGCTTTAATGGGATCAATATCTCCAATCAGATCTGCCACGTTAACGTCCGGAGTCGCTAATTTTTCGTAAAATCTATTAGAACGGTGCACCCAGGAAATCGGAGTGAGATCGCCTTTTTCCTCGATCAGATCTCTGGAATATTTTGAGATCGGGTGAAAAGGACTGTCGTTAATTTCTGACCCTTTTACAATGGGCATATACTCATCCAGAAGATTCACCATGCTTCTTGCGATCTTCGTTTTTGCCTGACCACGCAAACCTAAAAGATTAATGTGGTGTCCGGCAAGAATTGCTTTTTTCAATTGTGGAACAACGGTATCTTCATAACCCCAAAGTCCTTCGAAGACCGGTTCTTTCGCTTTGATCCGGGCAATCAAATTCTGCTGAATTTCCTGGTTGATGGTTATATCGGTGTACCCTGAACTTTTTAATTCTTTAAATGTGATATCTTTTTTCATGTATTTATTTCTAAATTTATTTTGAAACATTCTGATTGAAGTCTCTTATCTATCAGTCTATTATCTAATACTCTTTTAAATTCTTTTTATTCTATTTTTTTCGTAATCTTCAAAGATCATTTCTCCTAAGCCGGAAAGTCCCGTTAGGAAAGCTTTACCCTGATTTTGAGCCGTAAAAGCTTCCACGAATTTCCGCAGATAAGGATCTTGGGCGATCATAAAAGTGGTGATCGGAATTTTTAGTTTCCGTGCTTGAGCGGCTTTCGTCAAACACTGGGTGACGATCATTTCATCCAGACCGTTACTATTCATGTAAAATTCTCCTGTTGGTAATTGGATACAGCTGGGTTTTCCGTCGGTGATCATGAAGATCTGCTTGTTCGTATTTCTTTTTCGACGCAAAATGTCCATTGCTAATTCCAGTCCGGCAACGGTGTTTGTATGATAAGGTCCGACTTTTAAATAGGGCAAATCTTTAATTTTGATGGGCCAGGCTTCGTTCCCAAAAACA
This sequence comes from Chryseobacterium sp. UYP7, assembly GCF_056279225.1. Lineage (NCBI taxonomy): Bacteria > Pseudomonadati > Bacteroidota > Flavobacteriia > Flavobacteriales > Weeksellaceae > Chryseobacterium > Chryseobacterium sp. UYP7. The sequence goes on along the minus strand of NZ_JBWBQW010000002.1, from coordinate 599,882 downwards.
ATAATATCGATGGAATCTTTCGGGTATTTCCTTTTGATCAGTTCCACCAAAGCCATGGCTACTTTTTTCGCCGGTGTAATTCGGTCTTCGCCGTATAAGATCATGGAGTGGCTGATGTCGATCATCAAAACGGTGCTCATCTGAGCTTTATGCTTTGTTTCTTCAACGATGAGGTCGTCTTCGGTTAAACGAAGATCTGAAATTCCGTTGTTGATCTGGGCATTTTTCAAACTCTCGGTCATATTGACCGTTGAGAGATCATCGCCGTATTGAAAAGAACGATTTTCTCCGTCGCGTTCATCTCCAACACCCACTTTTTTGGTGTTGTGATTTCCGATGCCGCTTTTTTTGAGTTTCCCGAAGATCTGATCTAAGGCAAATTCACGCAAAGCTGCTTCCAGTTTAGCGGTGAGGATGTTTTTTCCTTTTCCGGTTCCGGTGTTTCCGTCTTTGTCTTTTTCCTCTTCTTTAATGTAGCCGCGTTTTTTCAGGTCTTCTTCAAAATCTGCGAGGGTGTATTCATCGGTAAAAATATCGTATTCTTTATCCAGCATTTCGAGCCATTCGAAGGCTTCTTCAATATCGCCGGAAGTGTGGGTGAGCAAATCTTTAAAAACATCAAAAACCCGATCGAAATGGGAAATTTCTTCGGGGGTATGTTTGGTGAATATAAAGCCTTTGCCAAAATTAAGGTCTTTATTCGTCATAATCTTTTCTGCATTTATTGCAGGCAAGGTATAGAAATATCGTTCCAAAAAGGGGTAGAGATAAATAGAAAATGCTGATGATGGTGATGGGAATTTAGGTAATGAAGATTAAATATGAAAGGTGAATGAAGGATATCAAAGAACGGAAATTTGCAATATCGGCTAAACATCTTCTTTCTTTTGTTTCTCTAAAATTAAAACAATGATATCGATAAAAAAACAAAAATTAATTTTCATTTTAAAAAAAAACTTACTTCAAAATACTTGACTTTTCAAAGTGGTTCTACAAAAAAATTAATCCCAATTCTAGTCCCGATTGCAACGGCATCTCTCGTCTTCAGGACGAGACAAGCAAAAGATATAGTGGAAAGCGGGTGCTCAAGTTTAAAGAAAACAGAGAATGGTATTACTCCAAAAAAAAATACCCTTCAGAAAATCTAAAAGGTAAAATATTTTTGGTAAAATTTTTAAATGCGGTCGGGAATCATTTCTTCTTCCTCCGCTTCGTAAAGATAACGCTCTTTGGTATCATTTAACTCATCCATCCAATCGGTGTGATGTTGAGCAGCCATGGTTCCGGTAACGACACTTTGGTAGGTTTTGTCGCGGTAAGTGAGAATGTTGTCTTCTTTATCCTGAAGCCATTCCTTGAACATTTGGGCGACTTTATCGACATTGAAATGCGGATAATCGGAAAGGGAAAGCAAGTCTTTAATATAATCGGACTGAAAATCAACATTGTCTAAACTGCCTTCTAACTGGTCATTTCTTTCTAACCATTTGTCGATGTCTAAACGTCGTTCCGCTTCTGTTGGTAATGTTAACCGGTTCATCATAAAATCGCGGGCAACCCAGGCCTGCGCATCGAACATATTGAAGGTGTAATATTGATCCTGCATTCCCAAATAAATGAGTTGTGGCATTTGATTAAAGAATATGCCTTTGTATAAATGATCGGGGAAGAGATTGTTTTTGGTTTTCAATCGAAGTTCGTCCGGTAAGAACGGGAATTTATGTTGATAACCAGTGCACATAATTACGGCGTCATAATTCTCGGTCGTGCCATCTTTGAAGAAAGCGGTTTCGCCTTTGAAATGGGTGACCAAAGGAAATTCTTTAATTCCTTAGGGCCAGTCGATGCCAATCGGATTAGTTCTGTAACTTAAAGTCACCGATTTTGCGCCGTGTTTGTAACACTGAACGCCAATATCTTCTGCAGAGTAACTGCTGCCGATGAGCAAAATATTACGATCCTTGAACTGATCTGCACCTCGGAAATCATGTGCATGCATCACGGTTCCGGGGAAATTTTCGATTCCTTTGAAGTAAGGCATGTTCGGTGTAGAAAAATGTCCGGACGCTACGACCAGATAATCCAGCTCTTCAGAATAAGTTTTGTTGATTTTTAGATCATCCAGAATAACGTTGAATTTCTTGGTGTCTTCATCAAAATTGACCCAGCGCACGCAGGTATCGAAACGGATGTAATCACGAGCATTGCTTTTTTTAATCCGTCCCTGAATATAATCAAACAAAACAGGTCGTGGAGGATAAGAAGAAATAGGTTTCTTGAAATGTTCGTCGAAAGAATAGTCAGAAAATTCTAAACATTCTTTCGGCCCATTGGACCAAAGGTATTTGTACATGCTGCCGTGAAGCGGTTCGCCATATTTACCGACGCCCGTTCGCCAGGAATAATTCCACATTCCGCCCCAGTTATCCTGTTTTTCGAAACAGATGATTTCGGGCATGGCATAACCTTGATCCTGCAAAGCTTCGAAAGCACGAATTTGCGCTAAACCGCTTGGACCTGCACCGATAATACCGATGCGTTTGTTTTTCATTACATTTTTATTGATCATGAACAATATTTTGGGTAGAAAATCTGTCTTTTAAAAAAGCAAATTTCCCAGATTAATAATAGCTTGTAAAAAATTTCTGTTAAATGCAGAAGGAAGAGATAGCGTCTCTCAAGATGGAAATTGGCAGATGAATCATCGATACGCAATTTCTGAAATGGATTTTTATATTTAAGCAATATTGCTAAAATACGGATTTTTTTGCGGAATTCCTAATTAGAAAAGATTATAAATGATAACTGAAGATCTATTTCTGTCTTTCGGAACGATAATAAAATCCGAAATTTAGAAGTTCAAGAAATGATTTTTTGGCTTTTGAAGGAATAAAAATCGAATCGGTTTTTGAATGTAAACGTAAAGATTTCACAATTTTAAATGATGCGAAAATTGTTTTGGTAAGTTGGAAGGAAAAAATATTTCGATAAATTTTTAAGATTGATGAGGTTATCAATTAAATTAATAATTAGTTAAATCAACAACTTTTTCTTCTTTTGAACTTTCCAAAGCAGCTTCGATGATTTTCATATTCTGAATAATTTCAGATGCGGGTGAAGGTAATGCCGCGCCAAAAACAATATGTTCATAAATCTCCTGATAATAATTCATATAATTTCCGGGTTCGCTGGAAGTTAATATTCTTTCGGTTTCGGAATTTTCTTGTAAATAATTGAGGATTCCATCTGTTTCTTTTAATGGTTTTGTCCAGTCTTCATTAAAAGTTGGAATTTCTCCCGCGACTAATTCCATTTCCTGATCGTCGGTTCTTTCCTGCAAAAAACTTCCATTGTCGCCGTGAAGAATATAGGCATAATGCGCTTCTTTGCTGAAAACTGAAGATTTCAGACGAACTCTTAAATCATTTTTATAATAGAGTAAAATCTCAAAATAATCATTGGCGAAGGCTGAACCTTTCATAGAAAATACATCGGCAAAAAGTTTTTCGGGGAAACCAAAAAGCTGCGTCGCCTGATCGATGAGATGAGAACCCAAATCATGAAGCGCGCCCGAACCTTTCAGTTGTGGGTTTTCTTTATGTGCTTTTGCACTGGGTTCAGTCCGAAATCGGTCGAAGCGGATCTCGATTTCTTTTAAAGTTCCTAAAGTTCCTTCTTCTAAAATTTTTTGGACTTGAAGATAATCGCGGTCGAATCTGCGGTTTTGGTAAACACTCAGGAAAAGATTTCTTTCTTTGGCCAATTTCACCAAGGTTTCTGCTTCGGAAACATTTACGGTAAAAGGTTTTTCGACGATCACATTTTTTCCAGCTTCCAAAGCTTTTTTTACATACTCGAAATGGGTTTGAACAGGCGTGTTTACGACCACCAATTCAATATCTGCACTTTGGAGCATTTGTTCTACGGTTCTGTAGATGGTTGCGTCGGGATATTTGGCTTTGGATTCTTCTTTGGATCTTTCGACAATTGCGGACATAAAAAATCCAGGATGTTCTTTTAAAAACGGAGCGTGAAAAACTTTGCCACTCATTCCAAAAGCACAAAGACCAACTTTTACCAATTGCATATTCTAAATTTTAAACAAATATATTTATAAATATTCTTTTTGGAGGATGACGTAAAGTAGAAGCTGGAAGACTGAATATCGAAAGAGATTCTCCTGACTTATTTTGGGAATAAAAAACCTACCGTTATTCTAGCCCCGATAGTAGTGAAGCCCCGATTTTAGGGCGGAACGGATAGCGGGTTCCTCGTTTTGCAGAAGAAATAATAGTGTTGCTCCTTCCAAATTTTGTGAATCCGGTTTTAAAACAAAATCAGTTTCTATTGTACTTCTAGAGAAGACAAAAAAAAGGAAGCACGATTAACATACTTCTTTTTTTTAATTATTTGCTCATTGATTTTTTAAACCTCATCATTGGCATGTCGTCCATCATCAGGACTAATTTCCCATTTTCGTCGATGCTGTATTTGTTAATTTTTTTCATAGTCGATAAAAAAGTGATTTCTCCATCACCACAATACATCATGGTAGAAATTTCGGGATCTGCGAAGGATATTTTATTTCCGGTGAGTGTATATTTTGTAGAATAGCCATTGCAGCTATTGTTTCCACTCACGCGCATGTCTGTTTTGTTGAACATAATTTCGGGTTTTTTGTCCGGAAATAATCCTTCAAAAGTAATTCTTGGTCCCGTAATGTAATCGAGTTCCCAGGTGTTGCCGTACAACTGATCCGTTTTCGGAGTCATATTTGCGGTGCAGGAAACGAGCAGAAACGCCATTGCAGCGACTAAAAGAAATGTTAGCTTTTTCATAATATTTATTTTTATTGATTTATTCGAGGTAAAAGAAATGATGATTATAAAGAATCAAAGAACTACCCTTTGCAAATTTGAAGCCGATAAATGATTTACAGTTAATCGAGGGCAACTTGGACTTTAATTTCAGGAATTATAAAGTCTTAACGCCTGAAATATATATTGGGAAATAGCAATTTTAGCATCTCGATTGTAGATAGGATTTCTACGAAAATCTCTTATAAAGAACATTTTATTTTGGACAGAAATTTCCGCTCCTTCAGTCGCCAATCATTACCGTTGGGCAACCAATAATAACCGTTGCGCCACAACCAGCTGTATCGCCTGACCGCAAGGCTGGTTTTCCTTCGATTAAAACGGTGTTGCTTCCGAAAGGAAAAGGAGTTGGTAAATGTGGTACGGGTTGAGTTAAAGGACAGACATGCAGGTCGCCGCCTGTTGCCGCGGGCATTCCGCCGATCAATACCGTGGGAGAACCTGGACCTATTATTATTCCGCCGTGACTCGTAACATCACCTAATCTTGCAGCATTTGCCATTTTTTAATTTTTTTTAGTTAATCTGGACAAGAGCTCCCTTAATCCGGGTGATGACAGGAGATATAATTTCCACGCCTGCTGTTCCTTCTGCTTTTAGATTTACTTCGCTTTTCAGGTTGATATTGAGTCCCTCCAAATTGAGGTCGCCACCTGCTTTTAAAGTAATATCTTTTTGGGTTTCTATCGTAATTCCGGTAGAATTTATTTCAATTAGGTGTCCTTCGTTTTTTAGGATGATCTTTTTGGAATCTTCGCTTAATTCGATGCTTGTATTTGGCGTCGAAATGCTGATTGTTTTTCTCTCTTCGTCGAACAGCATCTTGAGTTTTTCCCGACTCACATAACCTTTCAGATTGTTTTGATCACTGGCTGGAATCGGTGAAACATGATTTGAACTGTGCAAAGCGCCCAAAATAACGGCTTGTTGGGGATCATCATTAAGGAAACCTAGAATCACTTCATCTCCAATTTCCGGACGGAAGATCCAGCCGCGATCTGTTCCGGCTTCCATTCTGGCGGATCTTGCCCATACTGAACCTTGGCTGGTGTTTAGATGGGGAAGTTGTACCAAAATTTTATGGTCAGATTCCGGACTTTCGAGTTGTACAACGATACCGATCTGTAGTCCATTGATTCCGGAATTTTTTCCGACCATAGAATTTTCTGTTGAAAGTATGTTTTGATATTTATATTTTTCCGGATCTGTGCCGATTTGGTAAGTAGTCGTAAACTGTCCGTCAGAAATTTCATGTCTGATTCCGGTAATCAGTAATTGACCACTGAATTGTTTTCCGACGCCACTCACTTTGATCCAGTCGCCGATTTCTGCACTTGTATTTCCGGCGGTTCGGATTGAACCTCTGATCTTTGAAAGTTCTGTATTAAGAGCGTTTCGAGTGGCAATTTCAGAAGTTGAGATATCAGATAAACTTCCCAGTGCTAAAATTTCCGCCGAGCCGTGATGGCATTTTCTTCCAATTTCTACAGAGCTTAAATTCCCAGCTGAAGAAGGAAAAGGTTCCGAAGATTCTTCGGTGATAATTTCCTGATTTTCGCTGTTCCAGGTTTTCGCTTTAAAACTCTCGAAACTGAATCGACTGTCTGTCTCTAAATTAAAGGCAAGAATATCGCTGCCGAAAGTCAGTTTTAGTTTTTCGGTTTCGGGAGCCGTAATATTTTTTAGCAGGAACGTCTCATTTTTTGGAATTACATATCTGTTCGTGGCTGTGGCGCGCGAATTAATAAAATCCCAATCACTCGTATTGAACTGCGTGAAAAGATGGTGATTCTCCTGAGTGGCGTCAATTTCCGTCGCAACTCCATATTCGTTCAAGATTTGCTGAATGGCCTCACTGTCTTTCATTGAATTAAAAGTCCTGGAATTTTTTTTGATGGAAGTCAGGTAATATCGATGACCTAATTCAATTTCCATTTTATAATTTTCATCTTCGGAAACCGTGATCTTCTGTTTCACAATAATTCCGGAGAAAACCAAATCTAATTCCTGATCATAACCCAATTTAATATCGAGGGATTCGCCAAGTTGCCAACGTTCCTTTTCAAATTCCAGAATAAATTCGGTGTTATTTTTCACTCCGAGAATTAAGATTGCTTTCGGTAATGCAGAAAAACCAAATTCTATATTGGCGGAATAAACCACTGCATCAGAAATTTCTATTCCGTTTCTTACAAGCGAAATTGCGGACAAAGAGTTTGGCATCTTAGTATTTTTTGGTCTGGAAGAAAGAACTTTAGTTTGAAGAATCTCACACCAAGCTACCGCTTTTTTCCTAAAACTAAATTACGGAAAAAAGAGACTTCAAAAACATAAATTATTAGAAATGTAGACTTTGCGCTACAAATATTTTCTATTTAATCAAAAATAGTTGAGGATTTTGATCTTTTTATAAAAATTCCGTTTTGCAGTAATCAATTTTATAACTGCCATTTTTCGAGAGCAGAGTAACTTCATTTAGTGTTTTGTAATCGCCACCATAATTAATAAAAACGCTGTACTTTAAAGGAGAGATCTTCTTAATTTTTAGGCCTTTTAATTCACCCATGTCGCCGTTTCCTCTGCCAAAAAGAAAACATTCTGTAGTATACAATGGATATATTTTTGCCCATTTTTTTTCGTAGGCTTTCTGTGCTGCGGGAAGTTCCTCTTCGGTTAGATTGGAGGGCCCATAAATATCATTAGAATCAATAATAAAATCCTTAAATCTTGAGGTACAAAGTTTTTCTTCAACATCATAATCCGGGAAATATTTTTCTGAATGATTGTTTTTGAAGATGTTCGCGAGCCATTCTTTTCCTTCATCAGCGGAAGTAGAATTTTTAAAATTATCTGTTGGTGAAGATGCTGAAATCAAGGAGTCATTTAATTTCGTAGAATCTACGCGTATTGTTGCTTTCGTTAAGGCGGAAGTTGAATCGTTGTCTTTTTGACTGCAGGCACTCAAAAAAATGATCGCTGTGCAAAACAATGTCGTTATTTTCATTATTGAAAGATAGCCGGAATTAATTCATTTTCCATCATTTTTTCTACCTGCTTTTCCCCGTTTGGCGTGTTATAAGCGGTTGCAGTAATTACGATGACCACTGGCTGATCTTTAAAAATAAAAATCCGGTTGCCGCCATTTCCGCTGGAGTAATACACTTCGTAGTTTTTGCCGTTTATTTTGTAGGTTTTATTCCAAAATAGATATCCGTAAAACTCACCTTCAGAAATCTCCATTTGATGAGACAAACTTTTTGCAACCCAATCTCTGGAGAGAATTTGCCTGCCTTTCCACAGTCCACGATTTTTATATAATTGTCCGAACTTTGCAAGATTCAGGGAACGCATTTGCAAACTTCCGGCCGTATTTGCGACGTTTTGTGGGGTGAGTTGCCATTTGTAAGTGGTAATTCCAAGTGGTTGAAATAATTTTTTATCGGCATATTTTTCTAAACCATCCGGAACGGATTTATGAATAATATCTCCCAGAAGTACCACCCCGGCCGTAAAATAATCCCAGCGCTTTTCTGTAGCTTTCGTTTTGTCGCTGGGCAGATTCAGAGTGAAATCTACCCAATTTTCTGTGGGATACATATTTTCTTCATTTCCGGGAGAATCGGAATCAATGTCGGAACCTTCGAAATCAGAACGCATCGTTAGCAGATCTTTCAAAGTAATATTTTCTTTTGCAGGCGAATAGTTTTGATGTTTTTTGATGTCGTAAAATTCTTTTAAAGTCTGATTTTCATTTTTGATAAATCCGTCTTCAATTGTAATTCCTAAGAGTGTTGAGGCAAAAGATTTACCTACCGATCTAGTGTCGTGAAGCGTATTTCTGGTGGTACCGTTAAAATATTCTTCCAGTAGTAACTGATCATTTTTGATGACGATCACACTGGTTACCTCTTTGTACTTTTTGGTTAGGATCTTTCGATTCAGTTCTTCAATTTTTGGAATATCGATTTTCTCTTTTGAAATTTCCCAGTCTTTTAAAGGTTCTATATTTTGAACTTTAAGAAGGTTATTATCAATTACAATTTCCGGAACGCTGATTTTTAGTTCTCCTTCTGCGATGATCTTTCCCGTTAAAATTTCAGTTTGTTTTAAATAGGGCCTGATCTCTATTTTCATAAGATGTTCACCGGTTGAAAAAACGTCTTCACCACCATTGGCCAGAAACCGATTCCAAAGAAACCGTCCCCAGGAATCTTCATTCGTAGAACTTAGGAGTGGAACTCTAAATGTTAAACGCTGATCTTTACTTTCCGAATTTCCGGCTCCGATATTTAAATTCTCGACATATATTTTTTTAGCATCTACAAAAAAGGTAAACTGGTAATTTCCATTATTGGTCAATTCCTGCGAGGTAAGTTTTGGCGCCAATAAATGAAGTTCATTTGTTAAAGAATTTTTCAAAAAAACGCGGATGTTTAGATCGGTGTTTTCCTTTAATTCGAATGAGTTAAGAAAGTCAGCTTGCTTTAAATTTTCAAGTGGAATATTCTCTTTCAGAAAAGTAATTTTTCCCATATTCGCCCTATGAACCGGGAAATTAATGGTGTCGCTTTTTACAAAATCTTTTGACTGTGCGAAGAAGTTTAAGCTTAGAAAAAAGCTAGTTAAAAGAGCGAGGTGTTTGATCATTTTTTCTCTGTGATTTGTGTTGTTTCTTTCTAATTATTATCAATGGCGGTCACGTCGTAATTTGTGAATTTCCTTTTGAACCGTTTTTTCTTGTGAATTAAATCAAAGTATCGGCATCTTTAATCCCACCACAAAACGAATTGTTTCGATTTTTTTAAAATTGCCTTCAACTCATCGATATCACCAACTCCCTGATCCACAATATCCGGACAGAACTCGTACATTTCTTTTGAAAATTGATCTAAGTTTTTTGGCAACTTTTTGAAATCTCCGGAGAGAAAGTCAAATCCAATTCCACTAAATTCGATGCCGTATAATTGATCCCAAAGTTTTAAACGTTTAACAAGATCAGGCGTGTTCATATCGTAGTTTACCGCATTTGTCGCTTCAAAATAAAGAGGTTCATATTTATTTTTTGATTTCAGGATCGTGACAACATCGTCTCCCTTACCAAAATGTTCCTCAGATATATAAATGATCAAATCTTCTAATTTTAAATCTTCTCTAAAATCTTTTACAATTTTAGAAGCAAGCGCTGCACTTGCCTTTATTTTTATCGCAGATGGTAGATGTTTTGAGTAGGATTTTAATTCCGGAATATCTTCGTAGAGCATATCACGATCTACATTGCCTTTTGCAATTTCAAAATCTCCGTGTGAAAGATTTTTAATTTTCTCGGCTTTTTCCTGATTTAAGTTGAGTTCTTTTATTAAGACAATTTCCTGTTCACTTAATTTATTGTTCTGTCCGAAACATGAATTGAGTGCAAGTAAGCAGAGAAAAGATAATCGAACGTTTTTCATAATTTAATGTTTATACTTCTCAAATATAATCATAAATCGAAATTCAATGATATTTAAAAACAACCTTTTAAAAATCTCATTTTTAATTTATTACGACGACGGCACTTTTTAAAAGTTTAGGAAAGAGAAACAATTTTTATTCTAGCCTCGATGGGAGTGGCTCCCGAATTTTCGGGAAGAACGGACAGCGGGTAACCATTGATAAAGAAAAAATGATGGTCGTGCTCCTGAAATAAAATCCGGTAAATTTTATTTTGAAAACAATTGTAAAATTGATTCTGTCGATAATTTAAAATTTTACTTTTTAATTTCCGCGAACTTCGAAAGTATCGTGGATCACGGGAGAAATTTCTTTTTTCAGTAAGATCAATTCGTTTTTTTTGAAAGCCAAAACATGTTTTTCTGTCCAAGTCCAGGATTTTCCTTCCCGAAGATTGATGCCGTTTGCTTTGAAAAAAACAGTAATCTGATTGTTTTTAACTTCTAAATTAATTTCGTCGAAAGTGTCCTGAATTGTAGCTCCATCGGGTGTTGTTGGGCAGTTTTCAAGGTCTTTAATAATATCTTTATTGCTTCTGAACCACGTCCGCAGAAAACTTAAATGCTGGTAAGAGCATTGATAACCGAGATTTAAGGCCGATAGAATTTTGCAATTTAAATTGCTTCGATCCTCTTTCGCATCACCTTCCCACTCGCATTCGTTGCCTACGAAAGTAGCCACATAGGCCAAAGCTGCCTTTTCGGGATCAGAAATCGTTTTAATATAATTTTCATTAAGAACGATCGAGTTGATGTCTGTTTTTAAATCCTTATTATATTTTGTTTCCCGCCACAAAAATTTGATTTTTTTATCAACCAGTTGCAGGGTTTTCAAGGTTTTCGCTGTAACTAAGAATTCTGTAAAATTGAGAAATTCCGGGTCACCGGCGTAGCGCATACTATCCTTTTTCCACTTGATTTCAGTTGTGCTTCCACGAACAAGATCGACCTCATCTTTGTTATAGATCAAAGCAGTGGTGTCGGTATTTTTCTTGACTATAAAAAGATAATCGTCGCCCTCATCGCTAAAGTTAACGTACTGAACGGTGTCGGTATAAATTTTTCCAAGCTCTAGATTTTCGTTGGGTCGAAGATCAGATTTAAAATAGTCCGGGATTTTATTTTTTTGAACTTGATTTGCTTTAGGATTAATCTCTGTTTTCGTTGATTTCTGCACTTTTTCTTCACAGGATTGGAGGCAAATAACTATTGCTAATAAAAGGATTGAGAACGGCTTTAGAAATTTTGACATTATTTAAACATTTATTATCAAAGAGATTGTTTGAAAGATCGTTGTGAAGATAGTAAAAAGTGGATTGTGCAAAATTAGCGATAAACGTATTTATGATATTCAGTTTCGCACGGATCTCATAGATTTTCACAGATGAAAAGGCTTCTGTTAATGATAGAATTAAAATTTAAAATGATTGTTAATTTCATTACAAAATCAAAAATTTGAAGGATCTGTGTAAATTTGTGAAATCTGTGTTCTAAATATTTATGCATTTAATCTTCAATAAAATCGTGATTTAAATCTATTCACGAAAACAGTCGTTATCTTTGCAAAAAAAGAAATATGTCCAGACTCATATCCGACTTAGGAATTATAAAGAAACTTCAAAATGCTTTAACCGATTTAGAGATCACTGTTGCGACCGATATTCAAGAGCAGGTAATTCCCGTAATTCTGGATCAGAAGGAGGATCTGGTTGCCCTCGCTAAAACGGGAACGGGTAAAACCGCCGCGTTCGGACTGCCACTTTTGCAACTGATAGATGTTGAAAATGACAACGTTCAGACTTTGATCCTGTCGCCTACGAGAGAGCTGAGTCAGCAGATCTACACCAATCTTACCGAATTTGCAAAATATATTCCGGAGATTTCCATTGTTTTGCTTTCTGGTGGAAGTTCTGTTAAATCGCAAATAGAAGAATTAAAATCGCCCACTCATATTATTGTCGCAACTCCAGGTCGTTTTTTAGATCTGTTAGAGAAAGGCGCTTTCGACATTAAATCTTTAAAAAATTTAGTTTTAGACGAAGCCGATGAAATGTTTCAGGCTTTGAAAGATGATTTAATGCAGATCTTAAAAGCAGTTCCGAAAGACCGTCACACGTATTTATTTAGTGCGACAATGCCGGGAGAACTGAAAGATATCGTTCACAACTATTTATCAAAAAGTGCCATTTCCATCAACTCAGATATGGCAACGATCGGACATGAAGGTATTGATCATCAATATATTGTCGTAGAACCGATTGAGAAATTAGATGTGCTTTTGCATTTTTTAAATTCACAGGAAGGCGGCCGCGGAATTATCTTCTGTAAAACCAAAGCTGCAGTGAACAAACTGGCAAAAAATCTGGCAATCCGCAAAATTTCTTCCGGCGCTTTGCACGGCAGTTTAACGCAGGGAATCCGGGATCGGATTATGGATCAGTTTCGCGAAGGCTACATCGATATTCTGGTGGCGACCGATCTGGTTGCGAGAGGAATCGATGTAAAAGAACTGGCTTACGTGGTGAATTACCATTTGCCGGACACGCACGAAGCTTACGTTCACCGAAGTGGTAGAACGGGTAGAGCCGGAGCAAACGGACTTTCGATGACGATTATTCAGCAGGATGAAGTTAAAGATATTGCCGGTTTCGAAGATGAACTGGGAATTCATTTTAAACCCGTTAAAAAAGCAGATTCCGAAGCCATCGAATGGAATAATACTTTGGTTTGGGCAAAAAAAGTTTTCAAAACAAAACCGAATCGGGAAATTCCGGAAGAGGTGAAGCAGCAGGTAAAAACCATTTTTCACCACTTGACAAAAGAAGAACTGGTCGATAAAGTTTTGTCCAATTATTTAGCGGAGCATAACCATCAGGCTTAATTTCTTGAAGAAACTTTTTATCTCTTTCCAGGTAATTTGACGAAAGTTTTTCAGAAGCTTTATCCTGCTGTCCGTTATAGCTTTTTCGTCCTGAAGCAGGCCGAAAAAGGCTGCCACTTCCATCAGGGCTAGGGGATTTGGGATATTCGAAGGTATGTTTTCAAAAGTTTCATATGCGTGAATATTTAATGATGTCTAAATTATTATCTATAGATTTTCGATTATTACGATTCCTGATTTTCCGATTTTATAGCTTTAGATTTTAATAAATTTTATTTCATTTAAAGTTTTAGATTTAAGAATACAAATTACAGTTACGACCTTAAAATTATGATTACGAAAGAAAACGAAAAATGGCTTCAGGCAATAAAACGCGTTAAAAGAATTGTACTTTTTTTAATCGCTTTTTTACTGGTAATAAGTGCTGCTATTAGAATCATGCAATTCTACAATAATGAACATGTCAGCTTTATCGATATTCTGACAATGATTTTGCTTTTAGGGGTTTTCTTTATCTCCAAAAAATGGTTCAACAGTTATGAAGAAACGATTGCTCAACTGAGTGAATCTGATCTTGCAGAATTAAAAATCAGAAACGCGGCGGTACCAAAATGGAGAAGCATCTTTCCGGCTTTTATCATCACCGCAGATTACGTGAGAGTTTTTCAGGGAGTCGTTCAGCCGACATATTATTTCAACCAAATTACAGAGATTCGTCCTTTTACAGGATATAACCGTGGGGGTGCCATTTTTGGAATACATTTTAAAACCTTAAAAGGCAAAAATTTACATTTCAAAGTCAATAATTACGAGGAACAAACGTATTTGATACAAAAAGTGAAGGAAGCAAATCCGAAAATTAAGATCAATCCTATCGGATAAAAAAACGACTCCTAATTTATAGAAGAGCTAAAGTAGAAGACCAATTTTCATCATAGCAGAAAGAGGAATTGGTTGCTAAAGTTTTGTCAAATTACTTAACGGTAAATAATCGGTAAGAGATAATTCTAATTGGTAAAACCATTAATTTCAAAAAAAAACAGAAGCGCGATTTAAAATTCGCGCTTTTTTATATTTCTAGATTGTCAATAAATAACTTCCAGATCGTTTACTCTTTGACTGCGGAAAAAAAGGAATTATTTGATCTGTTTTGCCCTCTCATCATAAAGTCCAAACAGCAGACTGTTGCCTTTATCATCTATTTTTAAAGCCCCATATTTTGCTTTTTCGTATTTCTCCGCCTGCCCTTCCTGAAAAAAGAAAGATTCCGCTCCAATATTTACATTCCAGGAGTCTGAAGAACGATACTCGATCAAATGTTCACCAGCTTTCAAAGGAGTGAGATTCTTTTGAAAACGTACTTTTCTTGCAATCCCATCGTTTCCTATTTTTACAACGCAATACCCACGTTTTGGGGACTTTTTTTCATCGAAGTTCTCAGAAATCTCATAACGTAAAGACATGTAATCGCCTTGCATCAAAGATCTTGGATCAATTGGTGCCAATTGTAATAAGACCAGTTGTCCGTTCTTTAATAATTCTTCTTTTTTGTAAACCGAAAAGTTGAAGTACACCAGCAAAATGATCAGGTTCAGAAGGATCATATACCATTTATACTTTTTCATTGGTAGTCAGTTTTTTGTGCGTGAATAAATAAATGAGTAAAAATAAAATTCCAGAAAAGAAAAGAATGATGGATTTAGTGAGCAACGTAAAACTAAGGTCGTAGTAATACATCGAAATGGAATAGATAAATGCAATAATTCCCAGGGCAAATCCTGTTTTATAACTGACCAGGAAACTTAGCAGAATAATCAAAATTGAACCCGAGATCGCCGGCGAATAAATAGTTGGCGCTAGTAAAAGAGCGGTTGCCAAAAAGATTATTATCTTATGTTTGGTTTCTGTAATGTTCAAAATGGAAAAAAGAATAGAAACAACATAAAGAATAGCTAAAATAAAAACGCCGGAAGTCATCCAAATAAAGACCGGCGAAATTTCCCAGAATTTATAGTGATTCGAATAGATCATCATTCCTAAAAAAGTGAAGACAAATGCTGAACGGAGCGGCCCGTAAATTCTGGAGATCTTGTTTTTAAACATCATGATCTTTACTTCGTTCAAAAAAAGGAATGTGGTAATAATGGCGATCATTGCAGTATAAACATAGATCAACTCCTGCAGTTCACTAATGCTGATGAGTGCCAGAACAGCAGCATTAATAATAAGTACAGACACAAAAGAAAGAATATAGTTCTGCACTGCAAAAAGTGCTAAAATTCCAATTAATAGAATGATCAGACAAACCATGCTTTCTGATTCGAGCAACTCCGAGAGTGCAATGCCTAAAAGCAGAAACCCTCCTAAGTAAGAAGATACACTTATCGTATCTGTAATGATTTTATTCGAAATTCTGTTTAATACCAAAGCACCAAGAATACAGGCGCTCCCAAAAATGAGCATTGCGGTTTCAGATTCAAAAAGATTTGAAACAAAGATGAATCCCATAAGAACTGCACAGGCAAGCAAACCGCCGAATACCGATAAAATTTTTATGGGCAGAGATTGATGATCTTCTTTTTTTTGATAGGCTGTTTCTATGGCGCTTTCGTCAAAAATTATTGGCTTGTCACTTTTTCTTTGAAGATCAGTTAAAAGATTCTGGATATTTTCTTTATTTCTCATTTTTCCATTTCTTTTGAAAGTTTAGTAAATTTTTAATCACCAAAGTGATGCTCACAATTATAAATACGCCCACAACCAGGAACATTTCTCCCTCATGAGAATTTTCGAAAAACAGAGTCGACATGATTACAATTAAACTGAAAGGAATTACCGCCAGATAAAAACCCGTTTTTTCTTTTAAAGAATACCAGATTCCTAGAGAAAATAAGATGATCACAGAAATGATCAATAAGGGAAATGCGGATTCGTAGGAATCGATGATGCCGAGGACCATTCCCAGCGTTGCGAAACCAATTGCAGCTAATGAAACCGTATTGATGAACCAGGTCGGAACTGCGATGTTTTTATTAAATTTTGAAGCTACAACAGCCGTGATCACTGCAGCAGCATTCAGAAGAAATAGAAAAGTAAGCACAAACAGAATGGACCAGTCTTTGGCAATCTGTTGCGAATAAAAATAAAACGTTGTATTAATGAGTGCTAAAAAAATAAACCAAAGCGGTGCAAAACCGGAAATGAAAACCCACAACGCGATAAAAATCGTCCAGCCCAAAAAGAAATCGTAGGCATTTGCGCCGGTTTGATAGATTTGTCCGTAAACCGCAAATAAAGAGCCGACCAAAACTGCTGATCCTGTGAGAATAATGTTTCGGGTGGTTGTGCTGAGTTTCCCTAATAATACAACGCCAGTTGTCGCTATAATAAGGATTTCGGTGAGTCCAATTTTCGCAAATTTGTTGAGTTCTGCCCAATTGTACGCAAAAAAGAAAACAATTCCGGAGACTGCAAATCCTATCCCCAAAGTCATGAAAAATAAGCGCAGGAACGTCTGCCACATTATTTTGTCGCTGTGAATTTCTTCTTTAAAAATTTTCGAAATACCTTCCTCATCAATAGAGCTGTATCGGCTGATGATTTCAAGGTCTTGCCGTTGGATATCTTTCATGAATTTGAGATTGCTGGTCAGTTAAATTCTATATTTATTTCAAAAGATCAAGAAGCTCGATATAGAATTCTACACAAGAGACCCGATATGATGTTTTAAGAATGTTAAAATACAGAAAAACAGTGACAGAAAATCTAAAAATTCATTAATTTCAGATTCAAAATAAAAAAACAGTTTTAAAGCGCTATTTAAAACTGTTTGCAATAGAATGATTGACTAAAATCAGATTTGCTAATCATTTCGGCGTTTGTGCTTTTCATAGATCATACCTTCACTTTGTAACGCTGCCCAAAAATTGGTTAGAATCATTCTATTTAAAGAGCCGATATTCGATTTCACTTGCTCCGGTTTACATGCCTCCGGAATAATAGAGGCAAATATATCTGCGGCAAGAATAAAATGCAGCATTCAACATTAAAATGTCAAACTTCTTTGTAATTTTTGTAATGCGGACTCTTTTTTCATGCGCCCCGTTTGGAATGATATTTTTGTAGTTGAATCGTTCCCGACCTGTCAAAAACTTCGTCGCTGCCAGAATTCATTTAGCGAATTAAATATCGATGAAAACTTTACTCTTTTGTTACCTAAATAGAAAATCTTCTACTTGTGATTAGAGGTAACAATAGTATTAATTTTCGACAATAGTAGAAGACAGAATCATTCATGCGATTGCTATTTTTCAAGTTCTTTGTTGAAACCCAATTTAATGTATTCAATTTCTCTTTGATTTGCTGGTCGTTCTTTCAATTCAGCCCAAAATTCAAGAGCATCTTCAACGGTATTTGTTCCTAGATCAAAATTTGCGCGTCCCCATTTATATAATGCAATTCCTATTTTTGTGCTAAAAACACCTGGTTTTATTTGAATACCATCCATTTCGTGTCCTTTTATTTCAGTGAAAAAATCTAATCTTCCTGCTTTTTTACTTTCTTTCAGAACCATCTGTTTTAGGTCTGATTTAGAAAGTACTTTCAAATTTGAATCATTTGCAGAAGCTAATTTTTGATCTTTTATGAAGTTTAAAATGTTTCTTTTAATTTCTTTGTTTGGAATAATTACAAATTTTTTATCGTTGAAGTATAATTCGTTTCCTTCAATTTTAGCAGTTGGATCATAATTTTCTTTGATGATTTCATTGGCTCTATTTTCTGTAATATCTCCAGAAATTAGACATGGAAATTGTTCCTGTTTTCCTGTTGAAGGATCGATCACAAAATATTTTCTAGTCGGTTTATTGATGATCATAACCATATTCAATATTGCCTGATTCCTGGTGATCATAAAAAAGTCAGATGGCAAAATCAGTGCGGCGTTTTCAATCTCTTCGAGTGTTGGTTTCTCTGAGATATATACTGAAGAATTTTTGTTTTCGATATTATTTTTTAAAGTATAATAATTAGAAAGAAATTGAAAATCATCAATTGTCTCTACATTAGTAGAAACAGAATTAAAAATAGGATTTCCATTACGATCGGTTTGCGAAAAAATGTGGGTTACAATGAGTAATAATAATACCGTTAGAGATTTTTTCATGTGACTTTTAATTTTGATTTGTGTTGGTTGTTAATTATTGTTAACGGTTGGGTATTTATGCAGGCGGGATATAAATACGAAAACTTTCTACTTGCTAAAAACTTAATTAATCGCTAAAAGCTTCGATGAAAACTTCAGAACCGCTTGTGTAAATACCTTGTTAGCAGATGTGCTTTATTTTGATGCGTTAAATTTTAAGTATTCTATGCTGTTTATCTCAACATTTATTAATGCGCTAAAATAGCATTTTCCTCCGCCTTTCACTACCAAAATTTGCGATTCAAAATTTTCTATTTTTCTGCAAGATGCATTTACGTAAATAAATTGTTTGTCAAGTTTTTTTACTCCGACATACTGGAAATAATAATTTAAGTAGTTAAGTTTTTCCTTTTGTAATTCGTTTTTGAGTAATGAATTTGCAATTTCTATATTTTTAACAGTTGGTAAGAATTGGTCATAATTTTCAGTGTCTTTTTCAAGGTAAATTTTTTGTCCACTAGCGAAGCAAACTTCTTTGTCTGTCAACTTAACTTGAGCGAACGTAAAGATTGAATTTATTATTAAACCAAAAACAAAAAGTTTTTTCATTTCTTTTATTTACTTATCGTTATGCGCAATTTCTGTAGCATATCTGCTAACTCTCAAATATACGCACAAATTGCGTCCGTTTATATCTTTAAATTCAATTTCAAGTAAGGAAATTCGTAGACTTTAGAATACTAATTATTCTGAAAAATATTTTCTTAAATTTTGGAAAGAAGAGATACACTCAATTCTAGCCGTGATGGCAGTGGATCCCGATTTTAGGGAGTAACGGACAGCGCGAAACAATATTCGAAGAAAAAATAAATTTTCGAGCTCCTAAAAAAATAAATTTAAATCATTGATAATGAATTAAATAAGCGATTCAAACGACTACAAACGATAATAAACGACTCATTACCGACTATTTTTTGCAACCTGGTGAACCTTTGCAACAGAGATTCGAGGAAATTCAGTGAGACTCGATTCTAATGTTTAATTATAAAAATTTAAAGCCATGTCACTAAGAAACAAAGTTACCTTAATCGGTAGAACAGGAAAAGATGTCGAAATCGTAAAATTCGAAAACGGAAAATTAGCTAAAGTAAGTTTAGCAACAAGCGATCATTACACCAATGCTCTTGGCGAAAAAGTAGAAGAAACGCAATGGCACAATTTGGTAGTCAATGGGAAACTGGCTGACATTATGGAGAAATATGTAGAGAAAGGCAAAGAGATCGCCGTGGAAGGTAAAGTAGTTTACAGAAATTACGAAGACAAAGAAGGGATCAAACGTTTCACCACCGAAATTCGGGTCGACGAACTTGTTCTTCTTAGTGGAAAATAATTACAATAAAATATCTTGCTGCTTTCTTTCCTTTGAGATTAGCGCATATCATATTTAAATTGTGACCTAAATAAATTACCACTTTTAAATTTATATCACCATAATTAATTTAATATCCCATCTTACTCCCTCTCTTTTGGAGAGGGTTGGGGTGAGGACAAAACACACAATCATGAAAACTAAATTATTTAAAATACGCCTCTCCGAAGAATTTATTTATGCCGACCAGAAAAAGCTGGATCATTTTTTACAGGAAAACAACATCCTGAAATTTGAAACCGCCTTCGTAAAAGAGGAAGAAAATTACTGGTCCGTCATTCTTTATTACGAAGAATTGAAAGTACAGTTCAACGAAGGGAAACCGGAAAAGTACAGTGCAGAACAGGAACAAATGAATCCAGACGAAATTAAGATCCTCGATTCCCTGAAATTATGGCGCAGTGAAAAAGCCAAAGAAAAAAGCCTGCCGGTTTACTTAATTGCGACCAACAAAGAATTGCTTTCTATTGCGAAATACAAGCCGATTAAAAAAGAGGAACTTCTTGATATTAAAGGTTTCGGCAAGTATAAAATCGAAAATTACGGCGAAGAAATTATCGAGATCTTAGAAATGGTTTAATAACACAACCTTTGTATATTTTCAGAAAAGCCGGGGAAATTCTCTTCGGTTTTTTTGATTTGGCGGTCGTATGATTTCCAGATTCTTCTTTTTTTGCTGAGGAAGTCACTAAGTTTTTTTTAAATTTATAAAATGGAAATGATCATTAGAAAAATTCAGGAATCAGATAATCAAAAATTAGCCAAAATTATTCGCAGTTGCTTTCATGATTTCAAAGTTGCTACAAAAGGAACGGTGTACGAAGATCCAACTACAGACAATTTATCCGAATTGTTTAAGCAGGAAAATTCCGCACTGTTTGTGGCAGAAGCTAAAGGCGAATTAGGCGGTTGCTGCGGCATTTTCCCCACCGAAGGTCTCCCGGAAAAATGTGCAGAACTCGTTAAGTTTTATGTAGATAAAGATTTTCGAGGGAAAGGTTTAGGCAAAAAATTAATGGAAGCAAGTATTGCGTTTGCAAAAAAGTCAGGTTATCAATCAATTTATATTGAAAGCTTACCCGAATTTTCCACTGCAGTTTCCATTTACGAAAAGCAGGGTTTCACGTATCTGGAAAAACCACTCGGAAATTCCGGACACAGCGGTTGCAACCTTTGGATGATCAGGCATCTTTAGTAATTTAGATTAATAATTTTTGAATTCTTACTTTCGGATCTTACTCTAATTTATATTTCGAGAAACTCAACTCGACGGTTCTAATTAATAATTGTCAGACTGAGCTTGTCGAGGTATTTTTTTTGAATAATAATATCGTTAAAATATATTTCCCTAATCAAAAAGTAAAACTAAATTTCTTCTTTGCTGAATTTTTTCTCCAAATTTTAGTGCGAATTACCTCTTAATTAGCATCTTGCTTTTTGCTTTATCAAATCATTTATTTTGTAAACAGGTACAGCGAAAACAGTTTTCTATTCGCTACAAAAACGCTAGAAAGTAAATAAAACTTCAATAATTAAAAATGAAAGATCTGAAAAGAAATATTAATTCTGCTCTGTTTGGCGTTACAGTTGGAGATGCACTTGGCGTTCCGGTTGAATTTAAAAGTAGAGAAACAATCAGCCGAAATCCAGTAAGAGATATGATAGGATTTGGCACCTATAATTTACCGCCAGGAACTTTTTCCGACGATAGTTCGCTTACTTTTTGCCTTGCAGAAGCTTTAACGCAGGATTTTGATTTAAAAATAATTAGCGAAAATTTTGGAAAATGGTACCGCGAAAATTACTGGACGGCAAGAGGACATGTTTTTGATATTGGTATCGCGACAAGAGAAGCAATTGACCGGCTTGCAAAAGGAGAAAGACCTGATTTAGCCGGCGGTTTTGAAGTCACGTCGAATGGTAATGGTTCATTAATGAGAATTTTACCTTTACTTTTTCACATCATCGACAAAACAGTTGATGAGCGCTATCAAATTATAAAACAAGTCTCTTCAATTACGCACGGACATATTCGTTCGGTAATTTCATGTTTTTATTATTTAGAATTTGCTAAACAACTTATTTCCGGAATCGACAAGTTCGAGATTTATAAAAATCTACAAACTGAAATTCCAGAATTCTTAAAATTGCTCTCCATCAGTCAAAAAGAAATTTTTATTTTTGATCGGCTTCTTACAGGCGATATTTTTGATCTATCAGAAGAAAATATTTCGAGCAGCGGTTATGTTATTCACACGCTTGAAGCAAGTATTTGGTGCTTATTGACGACCGATAATTACAAGGATGCAACTTTGAAAGCCGTCAATTTAGGGGAAGATACCGATACAACCGCGGCGGTCACTGGTGGACTTGGAGGATTGCTTTATGGTTTTGAAAACATTCCAGAAAATTGGATCAAGCAATTAGCCAAGAGAGAAGATATCGAAAATCTGGCTGAAAGAGTAGCAGAAAAAATAAAAGTTATTGAATAATTACTTTTAAAATTCATCTCAAAAATCAACTCTAAACACAATCTTTTTTCAAATTTAAAAATTTAATTTTCAGAAAACCTCGTTTTAAATACCAATAAAAATCCTTTTCAATTCCGTATTTTTGCAGTCGAACTTAAAATCATTGCATTGATAATTACTCATTGCCAATTACTCATTACTCATCATCAATCATTCATCACTCAGCACTATGAAGCCCAGTTTAGCAAAAGGAACCCGAGATTTTTCTGCAGAAGAAGTTTACCGCAGAAAATTCATCACCAATATTTTACAGACTAATTTTGAACTCTTTGGTTTTCAGCCTTTAGAAACACCAAGTTTTGAAAACCTTTCAACTTTAACCGGAAAATACGGTGAAGAAGGCGATCGGCTGATTTTTAAAATCTTGAATTCCGGTGACTACGCTTCAAAAACAAAAGAGGAGGATTGGTCCGCGAAAAATTCGCAAAAACTCATCTCCCAAATTTCAGAAAAAGCTTTGCGTTACGACCTTACCGTTCCTTTCGCAAGATACGTCGCCATGAATCATGGACAATTGGTCTTTCCTTTTAAACGCTATCAGATCCAACCCGTTTGGCGCGCCGACCGTCCACAAAAAGGTCGTTTTCGTGAGTTTTATCAGTGTGATGCAGATGTTGTGGGAAGCGAAAGTTTGTGGCAGGAAGTGGAGTTGGTGCAATTATATCTGAAATCTTTTTCTGAATTAAAAATCCCGGTAACCATTCATTTAAATAATCGCAAGATTCTTTTCGGATTAGCAGAATTGGCGGGAATTACGGAACAACTGATCGATTTTACAGTTGCACTAGACAAACTCGACAAGGTCGGAAAAGAAGGGGTAGTCAAAGAATTGTTAGAAAAAAATATTTCTCAAAATTCCATTGACCAATTAGATTTCCTTTTTTCTCAAAGTGAAAATGCTTTAGAAAATGTTTTGCAATTAAAAGAAAAGTTCCGGGGAAATGATATCGGAACAAATGGAGTGGAGGAGCTGGAATTCGTTTTGACCCAATGTCTTAACTTAGGAATTCCGACAGAAAATTTAAAATTTGACGTCACTTTAGCACGTGGACTCGATTATTACACGGGAGCGATTTTCGAAGTGAAAGCCAATTACGTTGCGATGGGTTCCATTGGTGGTGGCGGTCGCTACGATAATCTGACCGAAGTTTTCGGCGTGAAAAACATTCCCGGCATCGGAATTTCTTTCGGCCTGGACCGAATTTATTTGGTGATGGAAGAACTTGGATTATTCCCGGAAGATTCTTTAAAGAAAGTCCAGTATCTTTTTGCTAATTATGGCGAGAATGAATCTTTGGCGGCGATGAAAGTTATCGCTCAGCTTCGTTCAAAAGGAATCTCCGCAGAATTATATCCAGAATCTGCGAAACTGAAAAAACAATTTACATACGCGGAAAAGAAAGGAATTAAAAATCTCGTTTTTCTTGGTGAACAGGAAATTGCAGACGGAAATATTACAGTGAAAGATCTGGAAAACGGTGAACAAAAAGTGTTTACCATAGAAAGTTTTGTAGCGCAGAACGCGTAATTTAATCTTCAAAATCTAAAAAATGTGGTGGATCTTTGCCTTACTTTCCGCTTTGTTTGCAGCACTCACCGCAATTTTTGCGAAAATTGGTGTTGAAAATGTAAACTCCAATTTGGCAACTGCGATTCGCACCGTTGTCGTTCTGGTCATGATCTGGCTTATCGTATTTTTTCGTGATGAATACAAAGGAATTAGCGAGCTTTCGCAAAGAAACTGGATCTTTTTGGGGATTTCAGGATTAGCTACGGGATTT
Source organism: Chryseobacterium sp. UYP7 (assembly GCF_056279225.1). NCBI lineage: Bacteria > Pseudomonadati > Bacteroidota > Flavobacteriia > Flavobacteriales > Weeksellaceae > Chryseobacterium > Chryseobacterium sp. UYP7. The sequence continues at coordinate 575,752 of NZ_JBWBQW010000002.1, read as the reverse complement.
TCCTGGATCTTTTATTTCAAAGCGCTACAAATGGGCGAAGTATCAAAAGTTGCGGGAGTGGATAAACTCAGTTTGGCCTTAACCATCATTTTTGCCGTTGTCTTTTTAGGCGAAACTTTAACCTGGAAAACAGCAGTTGGAGGCACGCTGATCGTTGCCGGAACTCTATTTTTGATCTGGAAATAAATAGAAATTATTCCCAACCACAAAGAGTCTTACCTAATTTTCGGGCTTTTTCAATGCTCACTTTTATAATTTGATGATCGCAGGCAGAGAGACCACGACATGTTTTGGAATAATGATATTTTTTTCCGCCTTTACTGTTGCAGAGGTAAACATCAGAATTCGCAGAAGATTTACCCTGTAAACTAAGGATTATGGTAGAAAAAATAATGATAGTGTTCCTCATATTTTAATTGGTGAAGGCTTGATGAAATTTTTCTACTTTGATATCACTTACATCAATTTTAAAGAAAATTATTTTGCTAATATAAAATTTTCATTTCAAAAATTCAATCTAAAGTTATTATTTAAGGCTTGTGCCCAACTTGCTGGTTTACCTACTGAAAATTCCATACACAATTCGTCGACTTGATTGCAATTTTAATAAAACACTGCAATAAACTTTAACTAGAGTAAATAATTTTTAAAATTCTTATTTTTGACAAAACTTAATGATGGAAAATTATTTGGAGATCAACCGCAGTTTGTGGAATGCAAAAGTCGATTCGCATTTAAAATCCGATTTCTATTTTGTTGATGAATTTATAAAAGGCAGAACTTCTTTAAATTCCATAGAACTTGAACTTTTAGGAAATGTGAAAGACAAAGAGATCTTGCATCTGCAATGTCATTTTGGTCAGGATTCGATTTCCCTTTCCAGAATGGGCGCGAAAGTTACAGGCATCGATCTGTCGGATAAAGCCATCGAAGCGGCAAAAAATCTAGCTAAACAATGCAACACCGATACAGAATTCATCGTCTCTGATGTTTACGACCTGCCCAATGTTTTAGATAAAAAGTTCGATATCGTTTACACGACTTATGGCACCATTGGCTGGTTGCCGGATTTAGATAAATGGACCCATGTCATTTCTCATTTTTTAAAACCAGACGGCAAGCTGATATTCGTTGAGTTTCATCCCGTGGTTTGGATGTTCGATGAGGATTTTAGTTTTTTGAAATACAGTTATTTTAATGATGAGTTGATTTCAGAAATAAACAGCGGAACTTACGCAGATCAGTCGGCAGAAATTTCTCAGCAGGAAGTCAGTTGGAATCATCCAACCTCCGAAGTTTTGACCAGTTTACTCCAGCAAAATCTGGAACTGCGATCATTTCAGGAATACAATTGGTCGCCCTATCCGTGTTTCAGTAGTATGGAAGAATTCGAAAATGGCAAATACAGAATTGCGCATCTTACCAATAAAATACCGCTCGTATTTTCTCTCGTCGCCCAGAAAAAATAGTAGACTATAATTTTGCTTTTAAATCACAAAAATTTGTATCATTGCAAATCTAAAATTTTGAATCGCGGATTTAAAATTCAAGATAAAATGGGGGATTAGCTCATCTGGCTAGAGCGTTTGACTGGCAGTCAAGAGGTGGTCGGTTCGATCCCGATATCCTCCACTTTTCATATTTTTAAACCTCTGTTAATCAGAGGTTTTTTTGTTTTGGATCACTTTTTTGTCTTGCTATTGATATAATATTCCCAATAGACAATTTTATTTCTCCTTTTACTCGATAAAAGTTAGTACTAAATCGCACCTTTCAGTTTAACATTGGTTTCTGTCGAATTTCTTAAATGTCAGCTCTACATCTAAAATAATTTATTTCTTCGGATGATTACTTAATTTATCGGATTGTTTTTCCTTAACGTTTCTTAACATTTATTCAAAATGGCTTCATGCTTTTTTGATATTTATTAATCCATAAGTACAATGGCGTAGTTACAGTTCAGACGAAGTACCAGCCTTTAACCTTTGAATTCATTTAATATTTTTCCTCAAAATCAGTTGAAGTAAAAAGTAGAACTATAATGTCAAATAATTACAGAATTTATTTATTTCTATTAAAAATTTTAGGATTTATATCGGTGCTAAAATTAACAAGAATAAATAATAATATTCCGGGATAAATAGTTTCGGCCAAAGAATCACCTTGTTTAAAATGGGACAAATTTGTGAATATTACTTTGAGACATCCTTATCATCCCTTTGGTCATTTTACCGGTGTGTTAATGTTAGTAGATTTGCACGATAATTAACAAACAAATTGTAATTTTATTATTAATAATTTCTATTTGTATTTCTAAAATAATGGATTATTTATTTTATTTGTTTTTAGTTAAAAGTATTTGAATCTGTAAAAGTTGCAGACTTAGGACCTTAAAATAAATTATTATGAGCAACTCATTTCTCAATTCCATCAAAAACACGGTTAAACACTGGTACATTCCGCTTATTGTAGGCGCATTATTTATAATCTTAAGTTTTGTGGTTTTCACTTCACCGTTAACATCCTTACTCGCCCTATCGATATTTTTTGCAGTCTCCTTTTTAATGGGAGGACTTTCCGAAGTTTTTTTCTCCATTTCTAACAGACATACGCTTCCTAATTGGGGTTGGTCTTTGGTTTTTGGGATTTTAACTTCCATCGTTGGGTTTTCTCTCATTGTTCATCCCGCTTTATCAATAAGTGTTCTTTCTTTTTATGTGGGCTTCCTTTTGCTTTTCCGTTCAGTATCATCGGTAAGTTTTGCTTTAGACCTTAAAAAATACGGAAGTAAAAATTGGGGCAGCCTTCTTCTCTTTGGAATTTTGGGCGCACTGGCTTCCTTTTTCTTGATCTGGAATCCACTGTTTGCAGGTTTAACGATTACCGTTTTAATAGCGATAAGTCTTTTGTTTGCGGGTCTGTTTAGTATATTTTTAGCCCTTCAATTACGAAAGATCCATTTGTCTTCAAAGGATATTTCCTCAGAATTAAGAGATCGTTATAATGATTTGATGAAGGAAATTGACCATGAACGAAAAGGTTAATTTTAGATTATCTAAACAATATTATTCAAAAGAACAATTTAAAAAAGTTTTAAATCTCTGCCGAAAAATTTATCTGGCGACTTAGATCAAGAACCTCTTTTTATTACTTATTAAACTAGATATGAATTCAGAAAAAAAATCTCAATTATTAAAAGGTGCGGTGATAACGGGTATTATCAATGCTTTTATCAATGGCGGAATTCAATATTTCCTGTTGAAAGGACATCAAACAATTCCAATTTCTGTAGATTCGATTACCAATGAGGTCGAAACGATTTTAGGAGCTGCGGTGATGTTGGCAATAACGTTGTCGATGATTTTAACACTGGTAGCTTATTTCGGTATTAAAGGTAAAAAAGCAGCCTTCTTCCCAACCACATTTTTGCTAACTTTAAAACATGGCTTTGTGACTTTTGGAATTTTAACTTCGCTTTCAGTTTTGTGGCAAAAATATATGGGAACTGTAGAGGTTTCATTAATGATCGGATTAATAATAATCGGCGCAATTGCGGGAATTGTATCTGGTTTCGTCAATTATTTTACTTTAAAAGAAAGCATTGTCTCAGAAGAGAAAGTTCTCCCTTAATGATCAAAAAATAATCTTAAAATATATAAATCTTTTAAAATAATAAATGATGATAAATACTTTAAAAAAAACAATGAAAACCAGTTTTTCACCTTCCAGAAAAATATTTTCTGCGGTAATTTTAGTTTCTCTGACAATCAATAGTATGGCACAAAATAAAAAAGAATTTCTCAGCGCAAAAGACAGCGAACCCAGCAATTTCGGCTGGATGAAAGGTTTTCCGCCATCTGCAGATAAAGTGTTGCACACTTGGGACGGTTCCTTTTTCAATTTTCCGGCCATTCGCTGGAGCGTGGTTCACATGCGGGAAATGTTGCCGACGCAAAATGTTTCCAGAGGTTTAGAAGCTCCATCTAAATTGAATTACAATTTGGATAAAAACATCGATGCGCTTACTTTTCTCCCCTGGAATTCTAAAGAAAAAATGACCTGGGAACAATCGCTTTGGGCAAATTATACCGATGGAATGATCATCATGCATAAAGGAAAAGTAGTTTACGAAAAATATTTTTCAGAATTAACGAAGCATGACGTTCACGCAGTAATGTCTTTAACAAAATCTTTTACCGGAACACTTGCCTCAATTTTAGTGGCAGAAGGAACTTTAGATGAAAATAAACTGGTTACATTTTATGTTCCTGAATTAAAAAATTCAGCCTACGCTGATGCAACGGTTCGGCAGGTGATGGATATGACGACGGCTTTACAATACAGTGAAGATTACGCAGATCCAAATGCAGATGTTTGGAAATTTTCAAATGCAGGAAATCCTTCCCAAAAACCTGCGGATTATAAAGGTCCGATCGGATATTACGAATACCTGGAAACTGTGAAGAAGGAAGGAAAACACGGAGAAATATTTGGATATAAAACCGTAAACGCAGATGCACTCGGCTGGATCATTTCTAAAGCGACCAATAAATCGATCACCCAATTACTTTCAGAAAAAATCTGGAGTAAAATTGGAATGGAGCAAGATGCTTATTACCAGGTTGATGGGAAAGGAATTGCTTTTGCAGGTGGCGGATTCAATGCAGGTTTACGGGATTTAGCCCGTTTTGGAGAACTCATTCGAAACAAAGGAATGTACAACGGCAAACAAATTTTTCCGGCGCAAGCGGTTTTAGATATTGAAAAAGGAGGTGATAAATCTGCGTTTGCAAAATCTGATCATCCGGATCTGAAAGGTTGGTCGTATCGAAACATGTGGTGGATGACCGAAAATAAAGATGGCGCATTTGCTGCGAGAGGTGTTCACGGACAAACGATTTATATCGATCCGGCTGCGGAAATGGTGATTGTAAGAATGGCTTCTCATCCAATCGCTGGAAACGCTGCGAATGACCCAACTTCTTTGCCCGCTTATCAAGCCGTGGCAGACTATTTAAAAAAGATAAAATAAAATATTAATTTAAAAATTATAGAAAAATGGATACTAAAAAATTATTCGACTTATCAGGAAAAACTGCTATCGTTACAGGTGGTGCAGGTGGAATTGGAAAAGCATGCTGCGAAATGTTGGCGGCTTTCGGAGCAAAAGTGGTGGTTTCAGATTATAATCTGGAAGCGGCGCAGGAAACTTCAAAATCAATTAATGACAATGGCGGAACCTCAATCGCAATTGATTGTAACGTATTAGAAGACAGCGCTCTCGTCAATTTAGTGGATGAAACGGTGAAGCAATTCGGCAGTATTGAAATATTGGTGAATAACGTTGGTGGCGGTGGTGCCGGAAAAGAAAGTCCGTATGATATCGAAGTAGCACAATTTAAAAAAGTGTTTGATATGAACGTTTTCAGCATGTGGAGATTGTGCCAGTTGGTGGCGCCACACATGAAAGAAGCGGGTTATGGAAGCATTATAAATATGTCTTCAATGGCATCCATTAATAAAAGCCCGGCTATTAGTGCGTATGCTTCTTCCAAAGCAGCCATCAATCACATGACCAGAAATTTGGCTTTCGATTATGGCCCGGATAATATTCGGATCAACGCCATCGGTCCAGGAGCAACAAGAACGCACGCTTTAAGTACTGTCTTAACTCCGGAATTAGAAAAAGCAATGCTGAAACATACGCCAATACACAGGTTAGGCGAGGCTGAAGATATTGCCGGAGCAGTATTATATTTTGCAGCCCCAATTTCCAGTTGGACGAGCGGACAGGTTATTTTCGTAAATGGCGGTGGAGAGCAAACTTTGGATATGTAAATTTTTAAAGTGAAATACGTTTAATGAGTTTAAGACTGTTTTAAAATAACAGGACTAAAATTACCTTAAACCTAATTAAAGATAAGCCTCCACTTTAATGATGGAGGCTTCTTTTTTTAATGGATGAAAAAAATTTGATGGAGATCAATGGATTGAACTTCTTTGTCATAAAAATTTAAACCGAAAAAAATAAATTATGAGTACTGATAATATTCAAAAGAAACAAAATGTGATCGTCGTTGGTGGCGGACCTGCGGGAGTTCAGGCTGCGATACGTGCCTATGAACTTGGAGCGGAAGTCACAATTTTGGAAAGTAATAAGTTGGGCGGAACGGCTTTTAACGAAGGTCCCGCTCCGGTTCGTACCCTTGCAAGAGCCGCACGACTGCGATCAGATACATTATTATTTTCGCAGTTTGGTCTTCAAGGTGAAGTTCCAACGGTCAATTTTGGTAGAGCCATAGAAAATGCGAATCGGGTAGCTTCCTATGCGAATGAAGTCTGGAATCTTACCACGATTGTGAAGCAACTCGGTATTACAGTTATCGATCAGGTTGGACCTGCCCATTTTATAAATAAAAACACGCTTGAAATTTCGGATGGACGACAATTTACAGCCGATAAAATTATTTTAGCAGTCGGCGGCAAACCACGTAAATTATCAATTCCAGGTAATGAATTTGCGCTGTCATTTCACGATTTATGGCAGATGACCGATTTGCCTGAAAGAGTTACCGTTGTTGGCGGTTCAGCCACAGGTTGCCAGTTGGCATCTATACTCATTGATTTTGGAGCCGAAGTCGATGTGATCGAATTTGCGGACCGATTAACTCCGCCAAGTGATAAAGATATTTCCCGAAGATTAGAAACCGCATTCAAAAACCGAGGAATGAATATCTTGACCGGAACCGGATGTGATTCCATCGAAAAAGTAAATGGAAGATTGAAAGTTTCATTTACTACAGATGAGAAAAAAGATTTTATAGAAACTGATGCAGTATTCTTAATGGTTGGTTGGCCGGCAAATGTTTCAGGATTAAAACTGGAAGCCGCTGGAGTAGAAATGAATGGACCTTATATTAAAGTGGATGATTATTTGCAAACAAACGTCCCCGAAATCTTGGTCGCCGGAGATGCAAATGGAGTAAGTATGTTCGTACAAAGTGCGGCGCATCAGGCTAGAGTCGCTGCAGAAAATGCCGTTTTAGGTGCTGAAAAAGTATACAATCCACAAGCCATTGCAACAGGAAGTTTTACCGAACCGGAATATGGCTCTGTAGGAATGACAGAAGATCAGGCGCTAAAAAATCATGATTGTTTGATCGAAACGGTAGATTACACTGGCTTGCCAAGAGCGATTATGGACGGTAAAACAGACGGGTTTTGTAAATTGATCGTTGATCGAAAAACTAAACTGCTTCTGGGCGCACACGTTTTAGGTTCCTATTCAGCAGAGGTCATTCAAGTTGCGGCGACTTGCATTGTTGCAAACATGGATATTCATGCAATCGCGGAATTAGAACTGGCATTCCCAACATTTACTGAAGCAATCGGAATGGCGGCACAAAGAATTAGCAGGAAAATTCGCTTAAAAGAGAAAGAAATTTAGAACAAAATAGTAACGAGAAGAAAAAAGATCGGCAAACTAACAAAGCCGTAAGTTTTCTTAAATTTTTTTTTCTGCACAATCTTTGCAATATGCCGGAGACAGTAAAAATTAAAATTAATCACAAAACAAATAAAAAAATCATTATGAAAAAACAAACACTATTTTTAATCGCAATTTTATCCATGCTTATCGTATCATGCTCCACAGCAATGTCTGCAGACCAAAATAAACTGTATAATACTGGTTGGGAGTTGGAATATATCACCGGACCCCGAATTACTTTTGACGGTTTATATCCGGATACAAAACCAACGATCCGTTTTACGCAGGGAAGTATGATGATCACCGGAAACAGTGGTTGCAACGTTTATAATCCAACATTCACGATGGAAGGGAAAAGGGTTTCCTTTAAGCAACCTGAAACTTCAACCATGGCATTTTGTGGCGATGGCGAAGGGGTCTTCCGAACTGCAATGCAGAAAGTTGACAATTATAAAATTGAAGCTGACGGAAAACTGGCTCTGTTAATGGGAGATGTCGTTATAATGAGGTTTAAACCGGCAATGTAATATTTTAATTTAAACTTATTAAAAAACGAAAGCAGGAGAATCCCTGCTTTTGTTCGTTAAATCAAATTTTTTGACCTTAACGTTAAGTTTAAATTAAATTGCTATTTAAAACCACATAAGTGAAAATTGAATGAGATCATTTAGTTTCCGTGCATTCGATATTTTTGAAGCATTAGGTTAAACGGAGTAGGATTAAAGATCAAATTTAGTTTTTGAAATTAGACCTTCCGCTTCAAAATTGGTGGAATTGCAGTGGTCAATTCAGAACAGTTTTTATAATCTGCTTTTTCATCAATCGCTTAATTTATTATTGTAAAGATTACGTTCAATTTCTAAAATTTAAAAAAGTTAGAACCTACTTTTCATGAAAGTTCTAACTGGAAAATTGAAATGATATTTTACTAAAATGAAAGTATATTATAGTCGCAATTAGTTTATTCCTCAATAATTTCTTTCTCTGTGCTGTCCGCGTTCTCACCAACCATTAAACCCTGTGATTGTCCGCTTCCAAAATAAGCGCCTGTCCAGTTCATCATCGTTCTTAAACGATTTCGATAATCGATTAAAAGAAATAAATGCACAAACAACCACGCAAACCAGGCGAAAAAACCGGTAAGCGTCGCTTTCGGAAAAGTAAGATCAGCAACTGCTTTACTTTTTCCTATGATCGCCATACTTCCTTTATCTAAATATTTAAAGGCTTTTAAATCGTTGATTTCATTATTGGCAATTGCAACTAAATTTTTTGCCAGATTTTTTCCCTGCTGTTGTGCCACACTTCCTAATTGTGGATGACCTTTCGGAAAATCAGGATCCGTTAATTGAATGCAAGTGTCTCCAATTGCAAATATGTTCTGCGTATTTTCAACCTTATTGTAAGCGTCAACATTCAGGCGACCGCCTCTTCCGAAGAGATCATCCGACAGACCTTTAAATTTTGAGGCTGTTACACCTGCGGTCCAGATCAGTGTTTTCGTTTCGATAAATTCACCGTCTTTAAAATAAACTTTATCATCTTTATAATCAGAAACTAGTTTATTCAGTTGCACCGTCACACCCATTTCTTCCAAACTTTTCTTGGTGTATTTCTGGGATTTCTCACTCATTGGCGGGAGAACCGTTGGCGCACCATCTACCAAATAAATATGCAGTGGCTCTTTTACAAGTTCCGGATAAATATCATCTAAAACTTTGGAGCGCATTTCCGCGATCATTCCTGAGACTTCAACGCCAGATGGACCTGCACCAGAAATTACAATATTTCTAATCTTGCGTTTTTCCTCCTCATCTGTAGAATAGGTATATTTTTCGGCTTGCAGAATTAGATAGTTGCGCAACTTCACCGCATCATCAATGGTTTTCATGGGAAGAGAATTCTTTTCTATGTTTTCCATTCCAAAATAGTTTGACTTCGTTCCGGTTGCCAATACTAAATAATCATAATGCAGTTCGCCCGTAGAAAGCTTGACTTTATTTTCAGCAGGAAAAATCTCTTCCAGTTCTCCCAAGCGAAAATTCAAATTCTTCCCACCTCGTAACAAAGTTCGGAACGGAATTGAAATACTTGAAACATCCAGCATTCCTGTTGCAACCTGATAGAGTAATGGTGGAAAAAAATTATAATTATTTCGGTCGACCAAAGTTACCTGAACGCATTTTTTGCCGCCCATTTTTCTGGCCAAATTAATTCCCGCAAAACCGCCACCGATGATGACTACTTTCTTATCTTCCATATCTGTTTTTTTTTGCTGAAAAATTCAGCATTCTTTCTGAATTGATACAATATCTTTTCAGAAGTATTTTTATTGATCGTAATTTAATCTAAACATATTTTAGCGTAATGAACTAGTGATCTGTCAATTACCAATTACAAATGTACTCTAAAGAAAGGCGCTGGAAAATGTTTAATTGTTGGCATCCAATGTTCATTTCACAGAATTGAAAAAAATAAGTGTATTGATGCATATTTTTAATACAGAAAAATGTTTTTTAGACAGAGTTTTCATCGTTTTTTGGGCGCACATTTCCGGCTTTCCACTGCAATTCCTCACGCCTTTTCTTTCCCAACGCTTGCTACGGGATTTCCGTTGCAATCCGGGGCGCAACTCCGCTAGTCTACAAATCTTGATCTATAATCGGGGATTATCTTTGCTTTTATTCGCGGACTTTCAACTTCAAAATAAAAAAGGTAACCTGTCAACAAAAACATGATTCCGATTAATTAAAATTATCAGACTCAATTTAGTATGCCGTAAAAATTCCGTATTTTTGCACAATTCCGAAAGTTCAAATTTCGGTGTTTTTAAAAATGAAGGATTCCAAAGAATATATAGAGGTTTACGGCGCCCGTGAACACAATTTAAAAAATATTAACGTTAAAATTCCCCGCAACGAACTCGTTGTAATAACCGGACTTTCCGGCAGTGGAAAATCATCTCTGGCTTTCGATACGATTTTTGCAGAAGGTCAAAGAAGATATATCGAAACATTTTCTGCCTACGCAAGACAGTTTTTAGGTGGATTAGAACGACCAGATGTTGACAAGATCGACGGACTTTCTCCCGTGATCGCCATTGAACAAAAAACTACGAATAAAAATCCGCGTTCCACCGTTGGGACCGTAACCGAATTATACGATTATCTGCGTTTGCTTTTCGCCCGTGTTTCCGATGCTTATTCCCTGAACTCCGGGAAAAGACTGGTAAGTTATACGGAAGATCAGATTCTGGATGCAATCAACAAAAATTACAAAGGCGAAAAAGTAATGTTAATGGCGCCTGTCGTTCGTTCCCGAAAAGGACATTACCACGAACTCTTTGTTCAAATGGCAAAGAAAGGCTACGGACAAGCCCGGATCGATGGTGATTTGCTGGATATTGAATATGATCTAAAACTCGACCGATACAAAACCCACGACATTGATATTGTGATCGACCGCTGGATCATGGGTGAAAACGCTTCTGAAAACCGCATGGAGCAATCTCTAAAAACCGCTTTGCAAATGGGCGAAGGCGTGATCGGGATCCAAAGACTGGGCAGCACAGAAATCGATTATTTCTCTAAAAATCTAATGGACGATGACTCTGGTCATTCCTTAGCTTTGCCGGAACCCAACACTTTTTCTTTCAACTCTCCGAAAGGAAGTTGTCCGTATTGCAAAGGTTTAGGAACCGTGAAAAAAGTAAACACCGATTATTTTGTCGAAAATCCTAAACTGTCTATCAACCAAGGTGGTTTGCTGCCATTGGAAGATATGAAATCTAACAAATGGATTTTGGGTCAGATCAAAAATATTTTAGAAATATTTGGTCTTGGTCTGGGAACGCCGTTCAAAGATATACCGGAAGAAGCACTGGATTATATGTTTCACGGTTGTCATAAAGAATTTAATAAGGATTTAAAATACGCCGGAATTCAGAAAAAAATTAAAGTTAGTTTCGACGGTCTAGTTCCCATCATTAATGAAATGATCGAGGACAAAGAGAGTTACGATGCAATTCTGCTCGAACGTCATTTCACTACAGAGGAAACCTGTCCGGAATGTAAAGGAACAAGACTTCAACCTTCAAGTTTAAGTTTTAAGATCGATGGCAGCAATATCGCAGAGATTAATGCACTTTCTCTTTCTGATCTAAAAGTCTGGTTAAATGATGTTGAAGAAACCTTCAGTCCTAAAAATAAGATCATCGCTCATGAAATCCTGAAAGAAATTAAAACAAGATTGCAGTTTCTTTTAGACGTCGGTTTAGAATATTTAAGTTTGAGCAGAACCTCCAGAACCCTTTCAGGTGGAGAATCTCAGCGAATTCGATTGGCAACTCAAATCGGGTCGCAATTGGTGAATGTGCTTTATATTTTAGATGAACCATCTATCGGTCTGCATCAAAGAGATAATGAAAGATTGATCGCTTCTTTAAAAAACCTGCGCGACATCGGGAACTCGGTGATCGTTGTAGAGCACGATAAAGACATGATCATGGAAGCCGATGAGGTTTTAGATATTGGACCGAGAGCCGGAAAATTTGGTGGGGAAATTCTTTGGCAGGGAAAACCGAAAGATCTGTTAAAAGCCGACACCATCACCGCAGATTATATCACCGGAAAACGCAAAATCGAAATTCCTGAAACCAGAAGAGAAGGCAACGGGAAATCAATCATACTAAAAGGTGCCACAGGAAATAACCTTAAAAATGTCAACCTCGAAGTTCCCTTAGGCAAGTTGGTCGTTTTAACCGGAATATCAGGAAGTGGAAAATCATCTTTGATCAACGGAACTTTATATCCGATTCTGAACCGACACTTTTACCGAAGTGTTCAGGAACCTTTACCCTACAAAAAAATTGAGGGAATTGATAATATCGACAAAATTGTAGATGTTGATCAAACTCCGATCGGTAGAACACCGCGCTCAAATCCCGCAACATACACTGGAATGTTTACCGATATTAGAAATCTTTTCGCGGAACTTCCGGAATCTAAAATTCGGGGTTATAAAGCGGGACGATTCTCCTTCAATGTAAAAGGCGGAAGATGCGAAACTTGTCAGGGTGGAGGTTTAAAGGTGATTGAAATGAATTTCCTTCCCGATGTTTATGTGCATTGTGAAACCTGCAACGGAAAACGATTCAACCGGGAAACACTGGAAGTTCGCTACAAAGGGAAATCAATTTCTGATGTTTTAGAAATGACCATTGATGAAGCGACAGAATTTTTCCAGCCCATTCCGAAAATTTTTGCCAGAGTAAAAACCATGCAGGATGTAGGTTTAGGTTACATTACGATGGGTCAGCAATCCACAACTTTGAGTGGTGGCGAGGCACAACGCATTAAACTGGCTACAGAATTATCGAAAAGACAAACGGGAAATACTTTATACATTCTGGATGAACCAACAACAGGTTTGCATTTTGAAGACGTAAAAATCCTGATGGATGCCATAAATAAACTCGTGGATCTAGGAAACTCGTTCATCATCATCGAGCATAATTTAGATGTCATTAAGCTCGCAGACTACATTATTGATATTGGACCTGAAGGTGGAAAAAATGGTGGTGAGATCATCGCAAAAGGAACTCCGGAAGAAATTATAAAATCCAGAAAAAGTTTGACGGCGAAATATTTGAAGCGGGAACTTCAATAAATCAATTCTTTTTTTTATCATAACTGCTCTAATGTTACATTTTTTGAAAATTTAACATTGGAGTTTTTGTATTGTAAATCAGTTCGTTATACCATATAAAACGCCCAATGTGAACGCAATGTTAACAGCATGTGAATTTAATGTTAAAAAATTAATATACATTTGATATTATTAATTACAGCATATAACGCACTAAAGATCAATCAACATGAAAAAAATAGTATTAAAAACTGCAGCGACTTTATTTCTGGTCTTCGGAATGTCTTTTCTTAGTACCACGAAAGCACAGAACAACAAAATCGAAGAAGTAAAACTGAATGCTAACGATGGTTTCAGTGAGCTTAGAAATCTTGTGATCAATAACTTTGATTTTACGATGCCTAATTTGTCCGAAGGATTGGTGAGTTCACAGATCGCCTTCAACGTATCCGAAAACGGGAAGATCACGAATGTTCATGCAAACGGAGATTGCAAATATGTTTCTGCGGAACTCGAAAATGTGATGAATCAGCTTTTATACAAAGTTGATGTGAATAAGTTGAATAAAAATATGATCGCAGCCACCTATGTAATGCCTGTGCAGGTGAGAGTTGAGAACTAAAATATTCACTTCAAAAAGATTTAAACCGGACTTAATGTTCGGTTTTTTTATTTTACTTTGTATCATAATCCAGAAAATTTATGAATCCCTTTGTTGATGTTGCTTTGCGAAGTCTCGCTGTTTATCTTTTTATGTTTGCGGCGATCCGGATTTTTGGGAAGAACCAACTGTCACAGCTCAACGCGGGCGATATTGTGTTGCTTCTCTTAATTTCGAATGCTGTGCAAAATGCAATGGTCGGGTCTAATGTTAGTTTAGAAGGTGGTTTAGTCGCAGCTTTGGTCCTCTTTGGTGCTAATTTTATTGTAAAAAAAGTGATCTTTAAAAATGATAAAATAAGAAGTCTCCTGGAATCTGATCCGGAGATTTTGATCAAAGACGGCGTTGTGGATAATATCATGATGAAAAAACAACAGGTGAGTTTTGATGAACTGGAAGAAGTCGTAAGAGAGCATGGGATAGAAAATATTGGAGAAGTAAAACTGGCAGTTTTAGAAGTTGATGGGAACATAAGTGTAGTCTCACTTGATAAGGAAAATAATTCTACAAATTACACGCGGCACCGCAGAAGATTCCCGCGTAAAAGCCATAAATTCTAAAAGAATGAAGAATCATTATTATCTTTTATTTTTAGCGTTATTTTTAATTTTTCAATGTAAAGAAGAGATTAAAAGCGAAAAAGAAACTGTCGTAAAACCAGTGACTGAATCTTTCAAATTTAAGGAGCAGAAATTTTACGGCGTTTATCAGCTGAATGAAAATGATTTTGCAATTTGTATTCCTGTACAGATGGGAGGCGGCGATCAAAGTGAGGTCGATTCCTTATCCATCGTTTATGAAAATTTTATTTTAAAAGATTCGATTCCCTGGATCTACAGGCGGGATATGGGAAAATATTCCTACTACGATACTGTGCACGTGAATCAATTAATTTACAATGAAGATTTTGAGAGCCAGATTCGAAAGCGTTTTAAAAAATCGTTCACTATTTTCGGCATTGAAGGAAAAATGAATTGTGGTATCAAAAAGATCGTTTTTCAATCCAGTGAATGTGGAAATGATTATATTGCTTTGATTTTAAATTTGAATAAAGACCAACTGAAAAATCCGGTAATTGCTTCGGAGAAAGGTTTTAATATTCAATTTGGGAAAGATGCTGCTGCAGATAAAATGATCAAGGATATCGGCGGAAAAGAAGCGACAGAAAATCTGTACGGAGCGGAGAAGTATGAACCAAAAACATTTGCCAGGATTGACGATTATTATTTCAGTTATGACGATGATTTTAAATGGTTCAGCAAAAAATATGAGGGCGGAAAACAGTTTCCGGAAAGATTGATTGCTAAAATTGATAAAGATAAATTTGAAGTTGTCTGTGCAAACGAACTCGATCTTTTAGGTCTGCCTTGTTTGTAACAAAACGAAAAAATTTTGAAAAGAAAAACTTATGTAATTCTAGCCCCGATTGAAATGAAAATCCTTTTTTGAAAAAAAAGATTGCAATGGAAAGCGGGATGAGTTTAGGAAAGAAGCCCAATAGTATTGCTAAAATAATAAATAAAACACCACCAGGATCTATTATGAACTACGAAATAAGAGAAATGTTACCCGCAGACGGGGAGAAAGTTTTAGAAATTTTTCAAGAAGGAATTGAGGGTGGAAACGCCACTTTTGACCCAACAGCGCCGACTTGGGAAAGTTGGGATCAGAAACATTTTAATATTTGCCGTTTTGTTTTAGAGAACGAAAGCGAAGAAATCGTAGGTTGGGCCGCCTTGCAACCCATTAGCAGCCGGGATTGTTTTAAAGGTGTTGCAGAAGTGAGTATTTATTTATCAAAGGCAGCGCAGGGAAAAGGGCTGGGTTCTATGTTATTGAAAAAATTAATTCTCGATAGCGAAGAGCATGACTTCTGGACGTTGCAGGCCGGTATTTTTCCCGAGAATGAAGCCAGCATTATTGTGCACGAAAGATGGGGTTTCCGACTGGTGGGAAAACGGGAAAAAATTGGTCAGATGAACGGCGTTTGGCGGGACATTGTTTTGCTGGAAAGACGAAGTAAAATTGTTGGGATTTAATTAATAATATTGATTTAGAAGTAACTTTGAAAAAAAGCACAAAATAACGATACCCGTATGTCGAAATATCTATTTAGAATATTCTTGATCTCAGAATTTTAGTTAACATTAAACGCTTGCTTTTCTATCTCGACATCAGAAGAAGAAAATAAAAGTTACAATGTTCCCGCAATAACAGGGAATGGCGGTTCGATGGATAATTATTAAAATAAAGCAGCAGACGGTCCGTTTTATTGGTCAGGAGCTGTGTATAGAGATGGACCTGGAGTTTTTTACAAAACTGGAAAAGTGATAGGAACGGATTCCGTACTTGATCGGTGCGTTATTATATCGCAGAATGGGCACAAAATATTTTACCTGAACGAAGGATTTGTGGCACCAGTAAATTTTGATCAAAATATAAATAATCACGGCTTAGAACAAATAGAGACGATGGCAATGTTACAAATGGTGTATTTAGATAAGTAATGAAGAATCCTTTTTTTAGTAATGATTGTAATGATTTGAAAAAAAACTTTGAATTGGTTATTTAATCTTATTTACGACATTAAGCCTCAAATGACATTTTTTTGCCAATTAAATTGATTGAAAAAAAATATATTCTATTTTTCCCTTATTTTTGCGCCATGCCAAAAGAATTTCAATTTCAAGTATCGCCGGAAGCAGCTGCAAATGAAGAGCTGTTAGTAAAACAGGTTGCGAAATTCTGTAAGATCAATACGGCAGAAATTCAAAAAGTCGTGGTTTTAAAACGTTCCATTGATGCACGGCAAAAATCAATTAAAGTCAATCTGAAAGGGAAGGCTTTTTTAGTGGGCGAAAATTATACGCCTTCCACGATCGAATTACCCGAATATCCCAATGTTGAAAATAAACAGGAAGTCATCGTTATCGGAGCTGGTCCAGCCGGTTTATTTGCTGCATTGCAATTAATTGAGCTAGGTTTGAAACCTATCGTTTTGGAACGTGGAAAAGAAGTTCGCGGTCGCCGCCGGGATTTAAAAGCGATAAATGTTGATGGCATCGTTAACGAAGATTCCAATTACTGCTATGGTGAAGGTGGCGCCGGAACATATTCTGATGGGAAATTATATACGCGGTCGAAAAAGCGTGGCGATATCGATCGGATCTTAGAACTTCTGGTTGGATTTGGCGCAACTCCGGATATTATGGTAGAAGCGCATCCACACATTGGAACCAACAAATTACCTCAAATTATTCAGGATATTCGAGAGAAAATCATCGAATGTGGCGGACAGGTTTTATTTGAAACCCGCGTTACCGATCTTGTTATTAAAAGTAATCAGATCGAAGGGGTCGTTCTTCAAAATGGAAATACGATTTCAGCTCAGAAAGTAATTTTAGCAACGGGTCATTCCGCGCGGGATATTTTTGAATTACTTCATAAAAAAAATATTTTGATCGAAGCGAAACCTTTTGCTTTAGGCGTTCGCGCTGAACATCCACAATCATTAATCGATAAAATTCAGTATTCCTGCGATTATCGTGGGGAATTTTTACCGCCGGCTCCTTATGCGGTTGTGAAACAAGTCAACGGTCGCGGGATGTATTCCTTTTGTATGTGTCCTGGTGGAGTCATCGCGCCTTGTGCAACCAGTCCGGGCGAAGTTGTAACGAACGGTTGGTCGCCTTCTAAAAGAGATCAGTCTACCGCAAATTCTGGAATTGTGGTCGAATTGAAATTAGAAGATTTTAAACCTTATCAAAAATTTGGACCTTTGGCAGGAATGGAATTTCAGAAAGCGATTGAGCAGAAAGCCTGGCATTTAGCGGGCGAAACTCAAAAAGCTCCGGCGCAAAGAATGGTGGATTTCACACAAAACAAAGTTTCGCGGGATATTCCAAAAACATCTTATGTTCCTGGAACGACTTCGGTTGAGATGGGACAGGTTTTCCCCGGATTTTTGACACAGATCATGCGCGAAGGTTTTTTACAGTTCGAAAATTCGATGAAAGGTTACCTCACGAATGACGCGGTTTTACACGCGCCGGAAAGCCGTACTTCTTCTCCAGTTCGAATTCCAAGAGACGATTTTTCATTGGAACATCTTCAGATCAAAGGTTTATATCCGTGTGGTGAAGGAGCAGGTTACGCGGGTGGAATTATTTCTGCGGCTATCGACGGAGAAAAATGTGCGGTGAAAGTTGCCGAAAGTTTAAAATAAATTCTTAGTTATTTAGTAGAAATCCTGCTAACTTTCTTAAATTCGAAATATTTAGGAAAAGTAAAGTTTATATTTTTGAAGAAATCAAATTCAATAAAGTTTAAAGGAATATAGAAGATCAGAAGTTAAATTATCTTGCTGCATCAGAATAATAAAAAATTGTTAAAAATTTGAAATTTGCAGTTTGGCACTAAAATGGAAATGTAGCAAATAACTTTTAAATTTACTACAATGAAAAATTTACTTAAAATAGCAGCATTATCTTCTTTAGCATTTATTCTGGCTTCTTGCGGTTCGATGAACGATGCGTACGGAACAAATAATTCAAACAACTATCCGAATTATCCGAATAACAACGGCGGTGTTTACAGAACATCTGATGGAAATGTTTACAGACAAGGCGATGTTTACAGAGACCGAAGCGGAAACATTTATCAGAACGGAAGAATAATCAGATCAGGTGATGTTTACGGCAGACCTGGAGTTATTGTAAAAAACGGGAATACAAACAATGTTTATTATCCGAATAACAACCAAAGACGACTTCCACCCGGACAAGCTAAAAAAATATACGGCGGAAATGCGAGAGATTACGCGCCTGGACATGCTAAGAAAAGATCAAAAGCAAACGATAATGCGTACAACGGTGGCTTTAGAAATGATAACAATCGAAACGACGACCAGAGAAACTATAAAAAGAACGATGATCGAAAATTCGAGAACAGAAAAGGAAAAGGAAAGCAAGACGGTTTCAGAAAGCAAAAAGATAACGACTAATCAAACAAAAAAGCGGGAAATTAATTTCCCGCTTTTTTCGTACTATAAATTTAAAGTTATCGGTCAATTGAACCTAAAACCTTTTGTGCAAAACTATTCAAAGCATCTTTCTCTGCCATTCCTGTCGCAACGTTCGAATGAACTTCTAAGGCACCACAAATGTTTGTGATCAGTTCTCCGGCAACATTCAGATCTTCATCTGTAGTGCCGCGGAACTCTGTAAATGACTCTAAAACCTCCAAAGTTTTTTCTAAATTCTCAACAGTTTGTGTTTGATAAAACTGTCTGATTACTGGTAACTTCATTAGTTCAGTTCATTAAAAAGATTAATAAGACTTTCTGCCTGATTGGATTGAACCTGGTTTACCAATTCTCCATTTTTGAAAATCGCAAATGTTGGCAAATTATCAACTTTCGCTAACTTTCTACTTTCCGGCAATTTTTCAGCATCAACGTATAAGAATGGAATTGCATCATTTTCCGCAGCTAATTTCTTAAACTTCGGCTTCATAATTCTGCAGTTTCCACACCATGTTGCGCCGTATTGTACGACTACTTTATCATTGTCTGCAACAATTTGCTGCAACGTATCTTCCGCTAATTCAGTGTACATAATTTCTTAGTTATTTTGACTTGCTAAGTATTCTGCTGTCGATTTTCTATCTGCTTTCATTGCCTCTTTTCCTTCTTCCCAGTTTGCCGGGCAAACTTCGCCATGTTTTTGAACGTGCGTATAAGCATCGATCAATCTTAAAAATTCTTTTACGTTTCTTCCCAAAGGCATATCGTTAACTGATTCGTGGAAGATCTTCCCCGTTTCATCTATTAAATAAGTCGCTCTGTAAGTAACGTTTGATCCTGTGAAAGATTCGTTACCTTCTTCATCGTAATCGAAATCCTGATCTACAATTCCTAATAAATTGGCTAGCTGTCTGTGCGTATCTGCAAGGATCGGGTAAGTTACGCCTTCGATTCCGCCGTTATCTTTTGCTGTATGTAACCAGGCAAAATGTACTTCGTTCGTATCGCACGATGCTCCAATTACTTTCGTATTTCTTTTTTCAAATTCCCCTAAAGCATCCTGAAAAGCATGAAGTTCTGTCGGACAAACGAATGTGAAATCTTTTGGATACCAGAATAAGATCACTTTTTGTTCGTTTTGAGTTGTTTCTTCAAAGATGTTGATTTTTAAATCGTCGCCCATTTCGCTCATAGCGTCGATTGCAATATTTGGAAATTTTTTACCTACTAATGACATAATATGTTGTTTTTAAAATTTGATAGTGCAAAAGTACAATGTTTTCATCAATTAAAAAACCGTTTTCGATTTATAAAATCTATAACATGGAGCGATTTAATAGAAGTAATCTTACTTTTGCTTTAGTAAAATTAAAGAAAATACACCGCAATTCCACCAAAATGACATAAGTCACGATGGATCATTGCATCACAATTAAGCCTCATTTTACAAATTTTATCACTAAATTCACGTGCTTAAATTAGTTCGCTATGAAAAAGATCCTTGTTATACTTCTTGTTGCTTTTGTATTGATTCAGTTTTTCCCTATCGATAAAAATAATCCTGCACCAACACCACAAATGGATTTTTTAAAAATTAAAAATACGCCCGAAAGTACGGCTACTTTGATCAGAAATGGATGCTACGACTGCCACAGTAACGAAGCAAGATATCCATGGTATTCAAATGTTCAGCCTATTGCCTGGTTTTTAGAAAGTCATATTACGGATGCAAGAAAAGAACTTAATTTTTCAACTTTTGCTACTTACGAACCCAAAAGACAGGCTCATAAATTAGCGGAGGCGATCGGCGAGGTTGAAAGCGATGGAATGCCGTTAGATTCTTATGTGTTGATTCATAATGACTCGAGATTTTCTGAAGCTCAAAAACAGGAAGTGATTAAATATTTTAAACTGGTTGAAGGTGATATTCGTCGGGAACATAATTTGCCACCGGAAGTCAAAAAATAGAGTGTTATTAATATTTTTAATTCTAGTTCTCTGAATTTCATTTCACAATTATAAATTTCAGTGCAAAATAAAATGATCGATTCTACAAAATATTACGTTTTTTACGATGGCGATTGCGGTTTCTGTAATTTCTGGATTCAGTGGATTCTGAAAAATGATCGCAAAGACCAGTTTTTATTTTCTTCTTTACAGTCGGATTTTGGACAGGAATTTTTGAAGGAACGTGGTTTGGAGAATAAAGAATTAAGCACGATCTATCTTTGGAAACCTACATCTTTTTACCTCACAAAATCCCAGGCAGCTTTAGCGATCGCGCGAATTTTGGGCGGAAAGTATGCGATCGTGGGAAATCTAAATTTCTTCCCTAATTTCATTTCGGATTTTGTTTATGATCAAATTGCCAAAAACAGACTGAAACTGGCGTCTCAGAAATGTTTTCTACCGAATGAAAAGGAGAAAGCCAAGTTTCTTAGCTAATTTACTTCTTAATATTAAATTATTCTAAATAAGCGTTTAACAAAAACTGCTTAAAAGATGAATCTTGTCAAGGTTCGAAACCTTGACAAGGTTAATAGAGACCGCTTTTTTATAAAACTTTCTTTCTCAATTAAAACAAGCGATCATGAGAAGCGGAATCTGCGTGAGGTTGCAGGCGGAAATCCTCGTTTGCCGAGAGTTCGGCACACGAGATTGGGAGCCGGAGACCGACCCGGGAAATGGGAAAGAAAGGGAAGGGTCACGCCCAAAAAAATAGAAAAATCTTGAACTTTAAACCTGAAACAAATCCTTATATTTGCAATTATGGAATACAACACCGAAAGAACACATTTACATATGCCGGAATACGGCAGAATTATACAGCAGCTGGTTGAACGCTGCAAAGAGTTGGCTACAAAGGAAGAACGTAATGAAATGGCCGTAGCGATCGTTGATTTTATGGGTCAGAGAAATCCGCAGCTTCGGGACGAAGATAATTATAAGCATAAACTTTGGGATCATTTATATATTTTAGCGAGTTACGATTTAGACGTTGATTCGCCCTATCCTTTCCCGACGGAGGAAGAGTTGCAGGAAAAACCAAAAAGAATGGATTATCCTAAATTACAGGGTGATTTTAAATTTTATGGAAAAAGTATTCTACAACTCATCGATAAAGCAATTGAACTGGAAGCCGGCGACGAAAAAGATGCGCTGATACAGGTGATTGCGAACAACATGAAAAAATCCTACAACGTTTATAACAAAGAACATGTGCAGGATGAAGTTATTTTTCGTCATTTAAAAGATCTTTCGGAAAACCGTCTGGATCTTACCATTCTTGATTCGCTGGAAAAAAGCAAGATTTATTATGCGACCAACCGCAACAATAAAAATACGGGTAGAAATCAGCAGCACCAAAATAACCCAAACAACCAAAACAAGCGAAGAAATTTCCAAAATAACAAAAACCGAAATTAAGAATGAGCGGATCTTTTAAAATTAGAGGCGGAAAGCAACTGCACGGAGAAATTACTCCGCAAGGTGCGAAAAATGAAGCTCTACAAATTTTATGCGCGGTATTATTGACAGACGAGGAAGTTCGTGTTAAAAATATTCCAGATATTCATGATGTAAACCGACTGATCGAAATTTTAGGAGATTTCGGCGTGAAAATTAAGAAGAATGGTCACGGCGATTTTACTTTCAAGGCAGATGCGATTAATTTCGACTATATAAAATCCACCGAATTTAAAAAGGACGGCGCTAAGCTGCGCGGTTCTATTATGCTTCTGGGACCAATGTTAGCGAGATTCGGAGAAGCTTATATGCCAACTCCGGGCGGTGATAAAATTGGGCGACGACGTTTGGATACCCATTTTCAGGGATTAGTAGAATTAGGCGCAGAATTTCATTACGATGAAAAAGAATTCTTTTATACACTGAAGGCAAAGGAACTGAACGGCAAATTTATTTTGTTGGAAGAAGCATCCGTCACCGGAACTGCAAACATTGTGATGGCTGCAGTTTTAGCCAAAGGAAAAACCAGTATTTACAATGCGGCGTGCGAACCTTATCTGCAACAGTTGTGTAAAATGCTGAACAGAATGGGCGCCAATATTTCCGGCATCGGTTCTAATTTATTAACGATCGAGGGCGTTGTTCATCTCGGTGGAACGGAGCATACGATGCTTCCGGATATGGTAGAGATCGGCTCCTGGATTGGTCTTGCTGCAATGACGAAATCGGAGATCACCATTAAAAATGTAAAGTGGGACGAACTCGGCGTCATTCCAAATACTTTTAAAAAACTCGGAATTCAACTGGAAAGAAGAGGTGACGATATTTATATTCCGGCTCAGGAAAATTATAAAATTCAGAAATTTATCGACGGTTCTATTTTAACGGTTTCCGATGCGCCCTGGCCGGGATTTACGCCTGATCTGCTTTCCATTATTCTGGTGGTGGCGACGCAGGCCAAAGGTACGGTCCTGGTTCACCAGAAAATGTTTGAATCCCGATTATTCTTCGTAGATAAACTCATCGATATGGGCGCGCAAATTATTTTATGTGATCCACACAGGGCGACGATCGTTGGTTTAAATCACGAATATCCGTTGCGCGGAACGACCATGATTTCTCCTGATATTCGTGCAGGAAACGCCATGTTGATCGCGGCACTTTCGGCGGAAGGAACTTCTACAATTCACAACATAGAACAAATTGATCGTGGTTACGAAAATATTGATGGCAGATTAAAAGCGATCGGAGCGGATATCGAGCGGATTCAAAGTTAGGATATTGTAAACCTATAAAGAGCCATTTCATTATTTGAAATGGCTTTATTTTTTAGGAGCCAGAAGATTGTCGCTTCTTTTGAAAACCGGTCCCGCTTTCCACTATATCTTTTGCTACACTTCGTTTCGCAAAAGGATGCCGTTGCAATCGGGACTAAAAGTTTAGGGGGTTTTTATTTTGGAGGGGTTTTCAAAAACAAGTTGCGTATTTTGAATAATTAAAAAGAGGATTTTAAAAATCGCAAGTTGAGTTTTTATTAAAGTTGTGTATATTTGAGAGTTACCTACAATTATATGGACACAGTAAATTTTTATAAGGAAATTCACTTTAAGGAAATTGAGCGCAAGCATACATTGAATAATTCTTTCCAATTCCCTATTCTGATTTTGACAACTTTAATAAGTGTAAATATTTTTTGTGCAAAACAAATTTATGATGAATATTTACTAAAAATTCTTATAATATTATTTGCCTTAAGTTTAATTTTTTTATTTGTTTGTCTTTACTACTTACTAAAATCTTATAATAATTTATTCAAAAACCATAAATACAAAGAACTTCCTGTCACCACTGAAATCTATCTTTATGAAAAGGATTTATCTTCTGAAAATAGAATTGACGAATTTGAGCCTTATATGAAAAAATTACTGTGTGAGATAGCAGAATACAATTTTATCATTAACAAAGAAAGAACTGAACAATTAGCTGATGCGAAAAATTTTTTATTTGTTTGTATTATCTTAACGATGCTTACTTCAATATTATACCTATTTTCAATAATATGACTAAAAAAATGACACCTAGAACCGAAACAAAACCTGTTCCTGTTCCCAAGGAGATTAAACAACCGCAAGCTGTGGTTGTGAAAAATCATAAAAAAAGTAATGATTTAAAAATACAAAATATTTCAAAGAAAAAATAACTGTAGGTAACAAGGTATTTCTATTAGCGGGGCGAAAGTTCTTATCATCAAGATTTTCGCTAATTGACGAATTTGTTATATTTACAAAGACTTGTTATAAAAGTCCCCGCCAACAGAAATACCCAACCGTTACCAAAAATAAAAATAAAATTCGATATTATATGAAGATTACTACTACTATTTGCACTTTATTATTTTCTACAAGCTTCCTATTTTCTCAAAATATGGAAACTAACAGATCAATTCAAATTATTGAAAAATCCATTAAAGCTCAAGGTGGAAAAGATTTTTTAAAGAATATTAAAACATTGTATACCAACTCTGAAACAATTATGGATGGTAGAAATGTTAATTGGGTAACTAAAGAAATGGCGCCAAACAAAGGCAGCTTCGAAATTATTTATCAAGGAAGAGTTGTTTATAAATCTTTTTATGATGGAAAAATTGGATACGATGTTAATAATGGACAAAAAAGTATAGCTGACCAAGAGGAATTTAAAGATAAAAATTATCGTAAAAACATTATAAATTCATTGGATTACATCGATTCTTCTCTTTACACATTGGAGTTTATTGGAGAGGAAAGAACAAATGACAAAGATTGTGACAAAATAAAGGCTACTTTAATCAATGGAAAGGTCAAGTTTCTTTACTTTGAGAAATCTTCCAATTTACTGGTCAAATCTGAAGTTGTCAAAAATCCAGAAAAAAACTCTTATTCAACTGTTTTATACGAAGATTACAAAAAATTTGGAGATTTAACATACGAGACAAAACAAATTTTCATTTCGGAAGATGGAAATCAAGAATCAAAAATCGTTGAATTATATTATAATAAGAAAATATCAGAAAAGGATTTCAAATAATTACGTCGTCTAAAAAAGTACATCTATTAGCGGGTCGAAAATTCCTCTCATAAAGATTTCCATTAATTGTTCAATTTATTATGTATACAAAGACTTGTTATAAAAAGTCACACAAAAAAAATCCCCAATCGTTAAAAATTTTTATTTCTCATTTCCACCATTCTCCTCCAAAACTTATCTCCTTTGAACCAACTCAACCTTCGAAAAGATTCCGCAATTAATATCGCAAAACTCACCGCACTTTGGGGCGTAAGTGAAAGTGGATTGGGTGGATTTTTACATGCACTAAAAATTCCTTTCAGCGGTTTACTCTTAGGAAGTTTCGCCGTAATTATCGTCACTTTTATTGCCTTAAATTCTACCAAAAGATTTGAAACGATACTTCAGGCAACGCTTCTGGTGATTTTAATAAAAGCAATTGCAAGTCCGCATTCTCCGGTAACGGCTTATGTCGCAGTTTTGTTTCAAGGATTTGTTGGCGCGCTCATTTATCAAATATTTAATGTCAATAAATTTTCAGCCGTCATTTTTGGGGTAATCGCTTTGCTGGAATCTGCCCTTCAGAAATTACTGATGATGGTCCTCGTTTTTGGAAATAATATTTGGGAAGCTTTTCAGGAATTTTTCGTCGGAATCGCAAAGCAGTTTCATCTAAAATCTTTAGAAGAAATCCCGATTTTACTAGTTGGATTGTATGTTTTTATTTATTTCATCGTCGGAATATTTGCAGGATTAATTGCCCTGAAACTCCCCGGAATATTACAATCTGAATTTCATAAAATAGATCTTAAAAATCTTCCAAATCCCGAAGAATTCACCCTTTCTAAAAAGCAGAAAAATAAAACGAGATGGATCACTTTCTGTGTAATTCTGCTGTTCATCGTCTCCGTATTTATATTTTCCGGCTCCTTGAACAAAGCACTTTATAGTATTTTACGAACATTCGCCGCGCTTGGAATTCTGTATTTCGTGGTAGCACCACTTTTTCAATATTTTCTAAATAAATGGAAATCTAAAAATAATTCATCAAGCAACAAACCATTGAATGAAGTTTTAGAATTTCTGCCTCAATATCGAAATCACGCGAAAATAGCTTTCAAACTGGCAGAAACCGAAACTTCGAATTTTAGAAAACTTCGGCAGTTCATTATTGTCTGGATGTCCTTATCTTTATATTATGAAGAAGGAATTGAACAATAAGATTTATATATTTTCAGATAATATTGGTTCCGGTAAAACGACCTTGCTCAAACACTGGTGCGAAAACAACGAAAGCATCTCCGGATTTCTTTCTCCAAAAGTTAATGGTAAAAGAGTTTTCGAAAATCTCGAAACCTGCGAACAACGTCTTTTGGAAGTTGAAAATTCTTCTCTGCAAATCGGCAAATATTCCTTTGATCCTGAAGTTTTTTCCTGGGCCGAATCAGAATTATTAAAGCAACTCAAGTCGAAGAAAGAATGGTTGATCATCGACGAAACCGGACCTTTAGAAATCAGGAAAGAAAAAGGTTTCCATGATATTATTTTAAAAATTTTAAATAATACATTTTCTAATTCTTGTAAAATCGTATTTGTCGTTCGTGATTTCATGGTGGCAGAATTTATTGAAAAATACAATTTCCAAAATCCGAAAATTTTAGCTAAAAACTTTTTTATCAGCTTCGATACGAAACCAAATTTATTGGGAATTACGCTTTGCGGCGGCGAAAGCAAAAGAATGAAAACTGATAAAGCCCTTTTAAATTACGGCAATAACGCTCAGTGGAAAAACGTATCAGAATTGTTAAAGCCTTTCTGCGAAGAAGTTGTAATTTCAATTAATGAAAGTCAATGGCAAAGTTGGGCAGAAAAAGAAAGCGGTCAATTCATTATCGACGATCAAAAATTTCAGGATCATGGTCCACTTTCCGGGATTTTAAGCGTTATTGAAAAATATCCTGATCAAGGATTAATGATTGTAGGAACCGATTTTCCCTTCTTAAAAATGGAGCACCTCATTCAGTTGAATAATGAAAGAAGTCAATCTTATGAAGCGGTTTGTTTTGAAAAAGACGGTTTTCTACAACCTTTGGTTTCGATCATAGAAAAAGAAGCAGTCGTAAAACTCCGGAAATTTTTCGAAGAAGGAAATGATTCTTTGCGGAAATTTTTGGGAGAAATCAATACGAAGGAAATTACGGTAGTAAAAGAAAACTTTTTGAACAACATTAACACGGAAGAAAATTATTTAAAATTACGCAATGATTAAAGAATTTCAAATCCATAAAATAGGTGATTTTGGCGCAAAGGAATTTCAAAAACCCGACAGTTTAGCGATTGAGGAGCCTTTGGAAATTGCCGTCAAACTGGGTAATTCCGGAGAAAAAAATTCCGTCTCAGTAACCATGCGAACTCCGGAAAATGATGAAGAACTGGCCGTTGGTTTTCTGTTTACAGAAGGAATTATTCATTCAAAGAAAAATTTAAACAATCCGGTTTCTTCCCAAATGGAAGACAATAAAATCACCATCAACTTCGCTCCCGATTTTAATCCGGATCTTCAAAAGCTGAAGAGAAATTTTTACACCACAAGCAGTTGTGGCGTCTGCGGAAAAGAAAGTATAGAAGCCATCAAACAGGTTTGCCGAATTCCAATCGAAAATTTAGCAGAACCGGTAAAAATAAACACGATATTCTCCCTGCCGGAAAAATTGCGGGATCAACAAAAAACTTTCGAATCAACGGGTGGAATTCACGCTTCCGCTTTATTTGATCTGGATGGAAATTTACTCGATCTTCGCGAAGACGTCGGCCGACATAACGCCCTCGATAAATTAATTGGCGCAGAACTTTTGAAAAGCACAGAAAGCGACTTTTCCCTACAAAACAGAATCGTTCTTTTAAGTGGAAGAGCAAGTTTTGAACTCATACAGAAATGTGCAATGGCCGGAGTTCCCATCATTTGTGCAATTGGTGCACCGAGTTCTTTGGCCGTCGAAACTGCAGAAAATTTCGGCATCACGTTAATAGGCTTTTTAAAAAATGGAAATGCCAATATTTATTGTGGCGCAGAAAAAATTGACTTTAAAAATACAAGCAATGAAAATTAGAATAAAAGGAAACAGCATTAGATTACGACTGACTAAAACTGATGTTCAAAATCTCAAAGAGAAAGGAATTGTAGAAGAAAAAACCATCATAGGAACCGAAGAAATTTTCAAATATTCTCTGGTTGTTGATGAAAAGGTCTCCGCAATTTTCGCAGAATTTCAAGCCAGTAAAATCACCGTTTTTATATCTAAAAAAGATGCAGACATCCTGACGGAATCTGATGAAATTACTGTCGAGGGAACTCAAAATAATGGCGGGGAAAAAGGATTGTTTCTATTGGTAGAAAAAGATCTGCAATGTCTGGACATTACGCATGAAGATCAGACCGATATGTACGAAAATACAAAAACGCACTGCTAATAAATGAGTACCTTCAATAAAATTTAACATCATGTCAGAAAATAGCCATAACAACCCAAGCGCAGAAAATCCCGAAGAATTAGTGGATATAAAACTGTCAAATCCTGAAACTTACGCTGCCGGAAAAGAAGCCGTTTTAGTTTCACTTGAGCACGTTTTAAAAGCCATGAATCCAGTCCGTGGTTTTAAGGCGCTGAACCAGTTGAACCAGTACGATGGTTTCGACTGTCCGAGTTGTGCGTGGCCAGATCCAGACGACGATAGAAGTGCTATTGCAGAATATTGCGAAAACGGCGCGAAAGCAATTTCAGAAGAAGCGACTACCAAAGTAATTTGGGAAGATTTTTTTGCGCTGCATTCTGTAGAACAATTGTCTAAATTGGATGATTATCATATCGGTAAAAGCGGCAGAGTAGGTCGGCCCATGTATCTTGCAGAAAATGCAACCCATTATGAACCCATTTCCTGGGAAAATGCTTTCAAGAAAATTGCGGAAAAATTGAACGGTTTACAATCGCCAGACGAAGCCATCTTTTACAACAGCGGACGTACGAGTAATGAAGCAGCCTTTCTTTATCAACTTTTTATAAGAGAATTCGGGACTAATAATATGGCAGACTGTAATAACTTGTGCCACAGAAGTAGTGCTATTGCACTTGAAGATACAGTCGGGATTGGTAAAGGCTCTACAACCCTACAAGATCTTTACGAAGCCGAAGCCATTATTATTGTGGGACAAAATCCTGGTACCAATCATCCCAGAATGCTTTCTGCCCTTAAAAAAGCGCGGGAAAATGATGCTTTAATTATTGCGGTAAATCCTTTAAAAGAAGCGGGTTTGCAAAACTTCACCGATCCCCAATCAATAGCGGGAATTTTAGGTCGGGAAATTACGATCTCTAATTACTATCTCCAGATCAGAGTTAATGGTGATATGGCTTTGATGCAGGCTATTGCAAAATTTTGGTTTCAGTTTGAAGATCAAAATCTCGGAAAAGTCTTAGATCAAAAATTCATTACCGAAGAAACAGCCGGATACGAAGCCTTTAAAAAACATATTTTAGAGCAGGATTTTGCAGTTCTATCTAAAAAGTGTGATATTCCTTTAGAAAGAATAAAAGAAATAGCAGATCAATTAAAATTTAAAAATAAAATTGTTATCTGCTGGGCGATGGGTTTAACACAGCATAAAAATTCGGTGAACACCATCAAAGAAGCGGTTAACTTACTTTTAATGAAAGGCAGCATCGGGAAACCCGGTGCGGGAACTTTTCCTGTTCGCGGTCACAGCAATGTACAAGGGAATACAACGATGGGTATCAATGAAAAAACTGAAGATTGGCTCTTAGAAAATATAGAAAAAGTGTACGGTTTTGTGCCACCTAAAAAAAATGGTTACGACGCTGTTGATTGTATTACAGCCATGCACAAAGGCGATGGAAAAGTATTTTTTGGATTGGGTGGCAATTTTTTGAGCGCCACCTCAGATACCAAATACACTGCGGAAGCGCTGCAGAAATGTGAACTAACCGTACATGTTTCCACAAAACTAAATCGAAGCCACTTAGTAACCGGTAAAGAAGCGCTTATTTTACCAACTTACGGCCGAAGTGATATTGATATTCAAAATGGCGTTGCTCAATTTGTATCCACCGAAAATTCTACTGGTGTGGTGCAAAACAGCAAAGGAAATCTTGAGCCGGTCAGTAAACAGTTGCTGAGTGAAGTTTCAATAGTTTGTCACATGGCACTTGCAGTTTTAGGCGACAGAACAAAGGTAGATTGGAAGTCCTATTATGAAAATTACGACTTAATTCGCGACGATATTGAAAAGGTTATTCCCGGCTTCGATGATTATAACGAAAGAGTGCGGCTAAAAGCTGGATTTTACTTACCGAACGCAGCACGTGACGGCAAATTTAATACGGATAATTCAAAAGCCAATTTTAGCGTTTCTGTGGCGCAATCCATAGAAATAAAAGAAAACGAGTTGATCATGATCACCATTCGAAGTCACGATCAATTTAACACCACGATTTACGGCATGAACGACCGTTATAGAGGAATTAAAGACGAAAGACGCGTTATTTTTATGAATGAAAACGACATGGCAAAACGCGGTCTAAAAAAACTGGACGTTGTCGATCTCTTTAATTTTTACGGTAACGTAGAACGTGTTGCTAGAAAATTTTTGGTAATTCCCTACTCAATTCCGGAAGAATGTTGCGCCACCTATTTTCCTGAAACCAATGTTTTGGTGCCTATCAATTCCGTTGCCGACGAAAGCAATACGCCCACAAGTAAATCGGTGATTATTGAGGTTAGAAAGTCGTTGTAGTAATTCTTTGAACAAAGCTCATTGACGTTTATTGCAGATATTGCGAAGATATAATTTGCTCCAAACGCTAAACTTATAAAAAGCCATTTCATTATTTGAGGTGGTTTTTCTTTAAGGAGCAATAAGGGTTTCGCTTTGGTTGAAAATTGTACCCGCTTTCCACTTTATCTTTTGCTTCATCTTGGCCTGTCTTAAGCCTGTCGAAAGATTTCGCAAAAGGATGCCGTTGCAATCGGGACTAGAAGTTCTTGCGATTTTGTTTTCGGAAGGATTTTCAGCTGGATTTAGTTGCGTATTTAAATATCTCAAATAACAAACAGGAGATTAGCAAAAAGTTTTAAGCCTCTCAAAACTAAATGGATACATGCAATGACGAATTTCTTCTTTTCAAAAACTTGCGTATATTTGAGAGTTGTGCGTCATATTAACCAAAGTTATTTATAAATTGAAAAGAAGTTTACATATTTTTATTTTTTTATTGATTTGCTTTCAATCAATCTTGTATTCTCAAAATTTAAAAAACGAAATGTTTTTTAACAGAAACACAATTGATAACAATTTTAAACCAGACAATAAAACTGGGCATTTATTTGGACCAAAATCAAAAGATAAAATACAGATAGTTGCCGAAGTCGCAAACGATTCAATATTTTCAATTTTCATTAAAAACAATCAAGAAAGCATCGTCAAATTGGTTCCTCAAGATAATAGTCTTTATCTAATTCAAGAAGCACTTGACAAAAAAAATCAATGGAAGCCGGTTGAATTTTGGAGTTATTCAACTTGTGGCAATAGTTATGATAACAAAATTAACTTTGAACCAAATACTATTTTGCATTTGACTACAGATAAATATTCTGGAAATTTTAAGACTAAAATAAGATTTCGACTTTTAATTGATAATCAAATTTATTTTTCAAATGAACTTCCATCATCTTTGAATATTACCAAATTTGAAAAGTCAAAACAGTTTTTTCAACTTTCTAAAATGTATAAAATATTGACTGAATTAAATGTGGAAGATTTGATGTTTTTAAGGCGAGGTTTTTAAAAATACGTCGCACAACAAGGTATTTCTATTAGCGGGGTGGAAGTTCCTACCATGAAGATTTTCGCTAATTGATCAATTTGTTATATTTACAAAGACTTGTTATATAAGTACCCGCCAACAGAAATACCCAACCGTTAGCGGTAATTTTATATCAAATATGTAAACAAATGAGATTCACAAAAATTTTAAGTTTTTTCCTTATCATATTTTTTTCAGTCTTTAAATGTCAGACTGTAAATGAAAAGATTGGTGTAATTTTTAAATTTAATGGACCTCTAATTATTCGACGTGATGCGATTGAAAACGTTCCTCGAAATTATAATAATAGCGATGAAAAAAGCAAATATTATGATGCCGTAAACGCAATGGAAAATGAAAATATAAATCCTAAAAAAAGAATTATTGACTTTTATTTAAATGCGCTGGAAGAAAAGCAGATTGACTACATTATTATTGACAAAACTCTTAATGAAGATAATTTTCCAAAATTTGATGGAAATAGAAAGTTTTTCATATTCAACTTGCATAACATTAAAAACGATTATGACTTGAAAAAAAT
This sequence comes from Chryseobacterium sp. UYP7, assembly GCF_056279225.1. NCBI lineage: Bacteria > Pseudomonadati > Bacteroidota > Flavobacteriia > Flavobacteriales > Weeksellaceae > Chryseobacterium > Chryseobacterium sp. UYP7. The sequence continues at coordinate 543,004 of NZ_JBWBQW010000002.1, read as the reverse complement.
ATTAGTAGTTGAATGCGATTATGGTTTTGAATTCGAAAGTGCAGGAATTATTGCTGGTGACAAAAGGACAAATGTTTATATAAATAATTCATTGGTAAACACAGAAGACAATTCTATAATCAAAAATTTCAGAGTTCAAAACATTAAAAATATTACAAAAAAAGGGATTTTAAATCCGCCTATTTATCCAAATATTGAAGAAAGTATGAATCGTTTATTAAATGAGCGAATCTTCCGGGCTCTAAAAACTGAAATAAAAAAGTTATAAAAACTTCTGCTAACAGAGTATTTATACGAGCGGGTCTGAAGTTTTTATTGAAGATTTTAGCGATTAATTAAGTTTTCAGCAAGTATGAAGTTTCCGTGTTTTTATTCCGTCTGCATAAATACCCAAACGTTATCTGTAATTTTTTAATGATACGCCAAAAATGAGAGAAAAAGGAACTGTAGTTGTACTTTCGTTGTTGCTATCTTTTATTGCTTTTCTAATCAGAGATTGGTTCTTGAATTTTTCCATAACTGTAACCACAGATGAGAATATATTTTTTGAAGATAGTTGGAAATTACCTTACCAAATATTACCTACAATCATATTTATTTTTTCTTTCGGAATAATTCCTTTTATATATTTACTTGTCAAAAGAATCTGTCAATTCACTTCATTAAAAAAAAAGATAATATCGACAATTATTATAATCACAACGGGATTACTATTTTATATATCGAGAGTTATGTTTTTGAAATATAAATCTGCTCAAATTAATGACCTTTTGCGAAGAGCAGAGTTTGCAACAGAAGTTGACATTCCTAGAATTCGTTTTGAAGATATGCATCTGGAAGTTTATATAATATCAGGATTATTTGTTGGTGGACTTTTAAGTGTTATTATTTATAGAAAAAATTCTCTGAAAACATCAAAATAAAATTAGAAAAAAAAACAACACATAACAGAAATACCCAACCGTTGTGGACAATCATTTAAAAAATGATTTTATGAAATTAAAGTATAGGACTTATATAATAGAAACTTTAAGATGATTTGCATAACGAATAAATTTGCTTTAATTTTTGCACAAATTGCTTTTCTAGTTAGTTGTGAAAATAATCCAAACAAGGATAACAAAATTTCAGAAAAAGAAATATTTTCAGATAATGCTGAATATTTAAATGTCAATAATTTTGAAAAGAAATCTCATTTAGATACTTTAAATAAAACTTTTAAAGTTCGTTCATACAAAGAATTTTATCCAAATGGCACATTAAAAATGGCGATTTTTAGTGATGATTTTGAAATTAAGCAATATGTAAGTATTGATACATTGCGCAAATTATCAATTTATAAAACTTATTATAAAAATGGAAAAATAAAAGAGAAATCCCTACATAATGATTTAGGATTTTCTATTGGAAACACCTATTCTTTTAAAGAGAATGGGAAAGTTGATTCTTTGAATATTGACATACAGTATTCATTTACATTTGAAATGCTAAAACAAAAATTATTGAAGGAAAAGAATATTGACCTGAATAAAAGTAAATTGATTGATGCTTATTTTTGGCGGACTTATACAATAAATGTTTCAAGACAAAATCAAATGAATGAAGATCAATATTTTACTATTCCAAGTTGGGAAGTTACCTACGATAATCCCAAAGATAGTAGGAGTAGAATTTTATTGATATATAATGCTGAAACCGGTAAATTATTAAATCAAAAAAAATATAAAAAAGAAAATGACGTTTGTGGAAACGAATATGAGTAAATAGATATTCCTGCTCACAACATTTGTTTGGCAATATGGCGTGCTTCGTGCCAAATCGAATATTTTCTTTTTTTTAGAAGTTCAATAATAATAGAAAGTTTCAGCTAATTTATCCGTCACACCGCCACGCCGACGACAGTTAAATGTAATTTAAAAAGACAGATCTTAATAATGAGAAAAATATTATTTTTAACATTGTCAACCTTGATTTTATCTTGTAATGACAGCAAGTCGACTAAAAAAGTGGACATACTTTCTAAAATAGATTTGAAATTAGAAAAAAAAGATGTGAAAATTGACAGCAATAAAAAGGTTGATATTGGTTATTATGAAACCTATGAAAAATTACCAAAATTGAATTTTGAAACAATCAGTGAAAAAGAATTTTTATCTGTTCAACCTCAAAAATACATTGAAACTTTAGAACCTGAACAAAATGAAAACTTCTTTTTTATTCAAACATCTATAGGAAGGCTTAAGTTTAAGAAATATAAAGATTATGGAGGAATAGAAAGTTGGAGTGGTTTTGAGTATTTGGGATATTATCCCAATCTTAAGTTATTTGCAGTTACAGAAAATTCTACTTCTGAAAGTTTAGGATTTGGAGATTTATTTTTGTTGGATAGCGAGAACGATTATAAATACAACATCATTTCGTTTGGAGATGCAAGTGTTGAATTACCAATACCATCAATTAACAATAAATATTTTGTTTATTACGACAATTCGGTATATGAGCATAAAAATTGTGATATAGGAATTTTAAAAATTAATGACAAATCAAACCCCAAAAAATATTTAAGCGAATATGCAAGCTACACTTCAGATGACTTTGCGATTGAAAAAATTGTATGGAAAACTGACAATTGTTTTTATGTAAAAGGTTATCAAGAAATCTATGAAAATGAAAAATGGATAAAAAAGTTTAAATATTATAAAACTGAATTTAAATAAAAAAAAATAAGCTGACGAAGTATTTCTATTAGCGTGTCGAAATTCCTATCATAAAGATTTTCGCTAATTGTTCGATTTGTTATATTTACAAACACGTGCTATAAAAAGTTTCCGCCGCTAAAATTATTCAACCATTATGCTCAATTTTCCAATTCCAGAAAGTTAAGCGCATAAATTAAAATTTTTAAAGATTAAATGTAAATAATACTTTTACGGACGATAAGGATGAAAGATTATAGAGTGAAAAACTGGGATGATTATTGGCAAATATTTGACGAAATGTTGAAACTGCTGGAGAGTAAAGGTGAAAAACAAATAATTTCTGACTTTACGGATGCAAGACAAAACGTTAACGGTTTGACCGATGGCTGGTTTGAGTTCAAGTTTGCATTTGAAAAATCATTGCGGTCTCTTGAAGATAAAATGACAAAACACAAAACGAAATTGCGACATTTTTGCTAACGAAATTAAAAAAATTTTTAAGAAAAAATAAGAAAACCGGGCACAAGAAGAAATTTTTATTAGCGGGTCGGAAATTCCTGTCATCAAGATTTTAATCATATTTCACTTTATTAGCTTAAAAAACGATTTGTAAAAAGTCTTTGTTGACAATGAGTGCCGACCATCGCCATTCATCAGATAAAAAAATTCCGATTCATTAGCTTGAATCGGAATTAGTATTTTTAAAAAAAAGTTTTTATTCAAAACCTTATGGATTTTTACCAGCCGCCGCCACCGCCGCCGCCGCCGCCGCCGCCGGAGAATCCGCCACCACCGGAACCGCTTCCCGAACTTGAAGGTTGTGTAGATGAACTCGCGATCGATTGTGAAAGAGAGGAGTTTAAAGAACTGGCGAAATTCATATTCATTAAAGATGCTCCAATAAACCAGTTAGAATGATATTGTTGATTTCCGCCAATTGCAGATTTCTTCAGCATACTCTGGAATTTATCACCCCAAATTTTATCTACACCCAAAACCATTGCAAAAGGCAGCATGGTTTCGAAAACCGCAGGCGTCATTTCGGGTGGATTGTGAAATTGCATTGTCTTTTCTTCGGCTGTTCCCAAATACATTTTAAAACCTTCGATAAGCGACTGGGTTTCTAATTTTTCCGGACTCGGCTGTTTGATAAGATACTGGAACAATACAATTGATATAAAGCCGAAGATCAAAAATCCAAAACAAGCGTAGAAACTTAAATCTCCTGCTTCATTTCCGCCGGCGAAAACTTCAGTTGCGAAAATTAAGATGAATCCAATCGAAACTAATCCGAACAACCATCTGGTCACTTTATACCGTTCAAAGAATACAGAAAATCCGATTGACAGGACAAAGCAAACAACTCCCAGGAATATTCCGGCTCCCAGATAAGAATCGTTGTACGTAAACTTGTAACTAAAGTATAATCCAACTGCGTACAGAAAAATGATCAGCAAGATGGGAAGGATCAATTTTGTAGAATTATTTCCTTTTTTCAAAAAGGGATCGTGTTGATATTGCAGACTTGCCTTAAAATCATCCACCGCATTTTCAATTTTAGAACTGTATTGTCCGTCAAAAGAAAGTGTTGTAGATTCGCCGGAGAAAAATTTATTCATGAGGTTAATCTCCTCTTTAGGTAAAGTTTGATCCGGTTCCTTTATTTTTTCTAAAGTATATTCTTTGCCACCAAAAATTCCTAAAACCCGTTTGTCGTCCTCAATAATTTTAATAAAACCTTTAACACCAAGACTTACGATCGCTGCCGTGATCATGTGCCCCGAATAATATTCATTTTCCAGATAACCCAGAGAAGCGGGCGATAAATTTTGAGGGGAATTAAACTGTGGGTAAACCACAGGTTTCTGCGGGTCGATGCCATACTTTTGCCAACTCGTATAAAAATAGGCGAGTAGACCTAATGTCGCGATAAGCAACAGCGCCAAAATCCCATACTTTTCTAAAAATCCCGGTGGAGGCGGAGGCGTAAAAATTCCCTTTTTGAAACCAACAGCAATGGTTAATCCTTCATTTTGCTGAAGATCTTTTGCAGACCATTCTATCGTGTTGGACGAAAGTTTTTCTCCCACACAATTAGAAGTGTTAGAACCGTATTCTCCTGTGTAGCAGGAGTTCTGCGTAATTTCAGCACCTTCCGGTAAAGTTACCTTGGCAGAAACTTGATCTGCTTTATAATCCCACAAAGCACCGTTCACATTCCAGTAAAATTCGTCGTAAGTTTTGAAGAATCCGATCTGGTCCGAGGTAACGTATTTCAATTCATAATCGTAAACTCCCGGACTTAAAATAATATCCTTACTTCCGAAATAAATGGCATAATCTGAGCCCGAACTTTCGGTGTGATATTCTTCTTTTGCTCCATCTTTTTGAACAGAGATAATGTCGTACTTAATTCGGACCTTCTTTCCATTAATATTTCTCCATAAAGGCAGGGACCGAAAGATGCCGCGCCGAATGTTAACTCCCGCCGCGTAAACCTTGATCTTTTCGGTGATTGTAACCTGCGCATCTTTAGAAATGGCAATATCCGAGTGAAACGAAAGAATGTGTTCGTAGTTATTATCTGTAGCGGAATCGACAACGGGATCCTGTGCAGATCCGAAACCGAAAATCAGCAGGAGAAAAAGAAAAATGAAACGTTTCATGTTTTTAGAATTTAACAGCCGGAACCGCTCTTTCTGCAATATTGTCTAATTCGAAGAAAGTAGATTTCGTGAATTTGTACATATTCGCAATAATATTACTTGGGAACGTATCCACCAAAATATTGTTTTCGCGAACCGTACCATTATAATATCTTCTGGATTTTTCGATGTCGCCTTCCAAAGCAGAAATTTCTCCCTGAAGTTGAAGGAAATTGGTATTGGCTTTTAAATCCGGATATTGCTCAGCAACAGCATTCAAATTCATCATCGCCTGATTCAAATTTTTCTCCGCGAATTCCTTTTCTCCTACCGTATTTGCAGACATAGCAGCATTTCTGGCTCGCGTAACGCTTTCGAAAGTTTCCTTTTCGTGAGTCGCGTAACCTTTTACTGTTTCTACCAGGTTTGGAATTAGATCGTGACGTTTTTTCAGCATCACATCAATACTGCTCCAGGCTTCCTGAACCATGGTTCTTAACTTTACCAGTCGGTTGTAGATGGAAACTCCGTACATTAAGAATATTACAACAAGTGCAACAATTATCAAAATAGCAATCATAATTTTATTTTTTTTATTTTATAGTTTTTGTGATTTCAAATCATCCTATATGAGTAAGGATTTGGGTCGAGAAGTTACAAAATATTCCTGCATATAAAATTCTCCCTCAAAAAAACTATCTTTGCAAAAATTTTTGGGCTCGAATAGTTCGAGTAACCCATTAATAATAAAATTATTAAACAAAATTTTATGTCGAATATCGTCGCCATAGTAGGACGTCCCAACGTTGGGAAATCCACCCTTTTTAACCGCTTGCTCGAGAGAAGAGAAGCTATCGTAGATTCCACCGCCGGAGTTACCAGAGACCGTCACCACGGAAAATCTGACTGGAATGGAGTAGAATTCACCGTAATTGATACCGGAGGTTACGAAATAAATACCGAGGATGTTTTTCAGGAAGAAATTGCAAAACAGGTTCAGTTAGCGGTTGACGAAGCCACTTCTATTATCTTTATGGTAAATGTAGAAGAAGGTTTAACAGACACCGATCAGGATATTTTTGAATTGCTGCGTAAATCTGGGAAACCTGTTTATGTAACGGTTAACAAAGCGGATTCCTCTAAAGAAGAACTGGCAGCTACCGAATTCTATCAGTTTGGGATCGAAAAATATTACACCATGTCTTCTGCAACAGGTTCCGGAACCGGAGAATTGCTGGATGCTATCGTAAAAGATTTCCCTACAACCGATTACAAAGATCCTTTCGAAGGTTTGCCTAAAATTACAATTGCCGGCCGTCCAAACGTTGGTAAATCAACGCTTACAAACGCTTTACTCGATGTTGAAAGAAACATTGTTACCGATATTGCAGGAACTACGCGGGATTCCATTCAAACTTTATATAACAAGTTCGGACATGAATTTGTGCTGGTTGATACCGCTGGAATGCGTCGTAAAGCCAAAGTAAAAGAAGATCTGGAGTTTTATTCCGTCATGCGGTCGATCCGATCTATCGAATATTCAGATGTTGTTATTATCATGGTCGATGCCACTTTAGGTTGGGAATCTCAGGATATGAATATTTTCGGACTGGCTCAAAAAAATAGAAAAGGAATCGTGATCGTTGTGAACAAATGGGATCTGGTTGAAAAAGAAACCAATACCACACGGGATTTCGAAGCGCAAATCAAAGCTAAAATTGGTCAGTTCACCGACATTCCAATTCTCTTTATTTCAGCATTAACGAAACAGAGGATTCTAAAATCGGTAGAATTAGCGATGGAAGTTTACGAAAACAGAGGTAAGAAAATTAAAACTTCAAAACTGAATGAAATTATGCTTCCTGTGTTTGAGAAAACGCCGCCACCAGCATTGAAAGGAAAATATGTAAAAATTAAATATTGCGTACAACTTCCAACACCAAGTCCACAGTTTGTATTTTTCTGCAACTTGCCACAGTATGTGAAAGAAGCCTACAAAAGATTTACAGAAAATCAGCTTCGTAAACACTTCGGCTTCACCGGAGTTCCTATCGAAGTTTATTTCCGTCAAAAATAAGTTGATTCGATGATGTGTCGATTTGTGAATTCGTTGATTTAATTATTAAACATATACACATGGAAAAGAGAAATGAAATTTTGGAACTAAGTATCCAGTTTGCATTGGACATCATCGAATTTACTGAGATTCTTGAAAGTAAAAGAAAATTTGTAATTGCTAATCAACTCTTAAAATCCGGTACGTCTGTCGGTGCAAATATTTTCGAATCTCAAAGTGCCGAAAGTAGAGCGGATTATATTCATAAACTGAAAATTGCAGATAAAGAAGCGAAGGAATCTGAGTATTGGCTTTTGCTTTGTGAGAAATCACCAAGTTATCCTTTTAATGAAGAACTTAAATTGAAATTACTTAGTATTCAAAAATTATTGTCAAAAATAATTTCAACTTCAAAAAAAGGATAATTAATTAATAAGCATTGTATTTTAATTATCACATCACCACATCAAAAATCATCAAATCAATATTATGATTACCGTACTCTCAGATAACTTTTCCCTTGTTAATACCTGGATCAACGAACTTCGAAATGTTGAAATTCAAACCGACCGTTTAAGATTCCGCAGAAATATGGAAAGGATCGGCGAGATCGCAGCCTTCGAGATTAGCAAACATTTAGACCAAAAGGAAATTGAGATCACCACGCCTTTAGATAAAATTAAAGCGCAGGAAGTAGCCGTTCAGCCCGTTATTACCACGATTTTAAGAGCTGGAGTTCCTTTGTTTCAAGGGATTTTAAATTATCTGGATAAAGCAGATTGTGGATTTGTAGCCGCGTATCGTAAACATGATGCCAACGATTATTTCTCCATTAAGCAGGATTATTTAACCTGTCCAAGTATTGATGGTAGACCTTTGATCGTTGCAGATCCCATGTTGGCAACTGGCGCAAGTTTGATCGAAGCCATCAAAGATCTCTTAAACCACGGAAGGCCGACGCAACTCCACATCGTTGCCGCGATCGCCTCTCAACAAGGCGTCGACACTATTCAAAAAGCTTATCCAGAAGCAAAGATCTGGGTCGGCGTAATCGACGAGAATTTAACATCCAAAGGTTATATTACGCCTGGTTTAGGCGACGCCGGCGATTTATCTTACGGCGAAAAATTACAGCGCTAAAAAAATTTTTATAAAATATCTAAAAGTCCCTCTTCTTTCGAGAGGGATTTAGGGTGAGGATCAATCCAGCGCCATCACCAAAACAGAAACTTTGTTTCCCGGATTTTTCAAAACCTCCCACGCAACAGCGCTCATCGTATTTCCCGTCGTAAAAACATCATCGATGATCAACACCTGCTTTTCCGAAATTTCTTTTGTTATGCTAAATAAATTTTCGGTTGTTGTTCTTTGTGCTTTGTTCTTTTTTGCCTGCGCTTTCTTGTAAAAATTTCTTTTTATTAAAGTATGATCGCACGGGATCTGTAATTGATCTGAAAGAGAATTTGCATATAAATGAAGCTGATTGTAACCGCGCTCTTTTAGTTTTTTCGGATGAAGCGGAACAGTTATCAGCAGATCAGGTTTCAAATCTTTTAAATTTGTTTTTTCCAGCGTCCATCGTGCTAAAATTTTTCCAACTTTCTCCCGACTGCCGTATTTTAACTGATGAATAATTTTCCGGCTTAGACTTTCTTCTTCAAATTGCATCAAAGCCACTGCATTTTCTACAGGAAACAAGAGTTTACATCGTTCCTTAAGTAAATTACTTTCCGTGAAATCATGGTGCGTAAAATGAATTTGATCAAAACACAATTCACAAGCCACTTCATCAGAATGAATGATTCGATTGCAATCCAGACAACGGTTTGGAAAAAGTAAGTCGACTAAAAACATACTTCATTTATTTAGTGAAAGTTACAATTTCGTTTTGAACGAAAGATATATTAATTCCCTAAAAATTCAGACCTGTATTCAAAACTAAATGGTACCTGCGAATAGTCGGGAAGTTTGCAAAAGAAAATTGCAAATTTCAGAACTTGCATTAACCTAATTTTTCCAGGAAATCTGTGATGACTTTGTTATTAAAAAAATTGTGCAATATTTGAGAGTTTTACAGCATTTCCCTCCGAATATTCTGAATCGACTTCTTCATATTTTCATTGAAATTTTCTTTTTCCAACCGAACCGGTGGAGCTTGCCGAACTTCGCAATCCAAAATGCTGCACGTTTCGCATGTCACGCCTACATTGATCGTCTTTACGCTTTCGCTTTTCGCGAATTTTATTTTCTTCAGGGAATTTGTATTCAGTAAAATACCGAGACAGTAACTGCGGTTCGTACCATCGGAAAAAGGATTTTTCTGTGAAGTCGAAAGGACGAGATAAGACAATCCACTGTCTTTGTAATGAGAAATCTGTGCGGCAGTAACCTTTTCATTTTCCTTGATTTCGACGAGCGTTTTTACCGCGATCCATCTTCTGCAGTAATGTTCATTTGTAGAATTTGCGTGGGGCGCCTGTTGTTGATTCAAGTGCAGTTCTTTTAAGATCTGAATTTTATCTGAATTCTTTTTCTTCGTAAAGCAGAGATAAAATAAATCTTTTATACCTAATTCCTGTGGTAAAATATTGGTTAACCGGTAATAAAAAGTTTCAGGAGAATTTGTAAACTCTTCAATTAAATTTTCAAAAAGATGGGCGTTCCATTCGGGATTCTGAAAAAATTCGGTTAATTTTTGGGTCAAAGTTACTTTTCGGATCAATAGAGAACCTGCAAAATAAGATGCGTAATAGTTATTCAATAACTCATCAAAACTCGTGAAATCCAGCCAGGAATAAGTGTTCGGACGTGGATTTAGATTGAGGATCGTGAATCCAATTTCCTTCGCAAGAATAAATGTTTTTTGATCTTCATCTAAAAGTTCATTCATCAACAGAAGTTTCTTTTCAGGAATAAATAAGGACCGCAGTTTTCCCGAAGCGCCGTATTGTTCCAGATTGAGCAACTTTACTTCATAATCGAACTCTTCCACCAAAATTTTCTGTAAATCAACTGAATTTGGTTTGGTTGAAAGTGAATTTTCCTGGAGATAAGCTTCGGCTTTTTGTTCGATAAAAAGAAAGTAATTGTCGTGCAGTTCCTGAAAACTTCTGATCACCGCAAAATAGAAGCGTTCTTTCCCCAGATTGTAATTCTTCGAAATTTCGATTAAGGTATTAATAAAAGCGGTAACTTTTTTTGGCGCGTCACCAATAATGCTGATCAGTGTATTTTTATTGATGCCGAAAAGATCCAGCGGAATTTCCTTAAAAAATTCGGACTGTAGAATTTCCGCGATCGGTAGTAAACTTTTATCCAGCTTTGTCGAAACTAATTCGTCATAAGTAGAATTTAAAGCCACTGCAAGTTGTGCGATCTTGTCATGTTTCGGATATTTTTTTCCGTTTTCGATTTCGTTCAGATAAGATTTTGAAAGTCCTGAAATGTTTGCTAAATCCTGAAGAGATAAATTGCTTTTTTGTCTCAACTGCTTCATCTTCAAGCCTAAAACGGTTTTAATAAAATCACTGTCGCCTCTCATTGCTCTTTCAAAATTTATAATCTTTCTAAATAGGTCGGGAATTCCGATGGTTACAAAGTTAAATAAAATAAAGCGGGTGTTCGCATAATTAATTTTAAATATATTTAGCGAACGTTCGCTGTAAGTGAAAGTATTTTACATATATTTGTTTCACCAAATCATTAAATATTATAAAAAATGGAAACGGCAACTCAATTTCAGATTCTTCCAAAAGAGCAATACAGCGATATTTTTACTTCAGAATTAATGGAGTTCTTAACCGAACTTCATGAAAAATTTAATTCAGATAGAAAGCAGCTGCTCCATTCGCGAACCATGAAACAGATCGAGTTTGATCACCGCCAACTCCCAAAGTTTTTGCTTGAAACCGAAAACGTAAGAAAAGATAACTGGGTTTGTAATCCACTGCCTAAAGATCTGCTGGATCGCCGTGTAGAAATTACGGGACCGGTGGAAAGAAAAATGGTGATCAATGCTTTAAATTCTGGAGCTTCCACATTTATGGCAGATTTTGAAGACAGCAATTCGCCCACGTGGGAAAACTGCATGGAAGGGCAAAAAAATCTTTCTGACGCCATCAATAAAACCATCAGTTTTGAAAATGAAAAAGGCAAGAAATATGAGTTGGGTGAAAATCTTGCAACCCTTTTAGTTCGTCCACGAGGTTTGCATTTACCGGAGAAAAATATAGAAATTAATGGAGAAGCAGCTTCAGCTTCCTTGATCGATTTCGGTATTTACTTTTTTAGAAATGCTAAAAAATTAATTGAGAACGGAACCGGACCTTATTTTTATTTGCCAAAACTGGAACATTATAAAGAAGCGAAATGGTGGAATGAAGTATTTAAATTTTCCCAGGATTATGTTGGTATTCCACAGGGAACAATTAAAGCCACCGTTCTTATTGAAACGATCACCGCTGCTTTTCAACTCGACGAAATTTTATTTGAACTGAAAGAACACAGCGCCGGATTAAATTGCGGTCGTTGGGATTATATTTTTTCTTACATCAAAAAGTTTAGAAATCTACCTGAGTTTTTAGTTCCCGACAGAGATCAGGTCACCATGACTTCTCCGTTTATGAGTGCTTACTCCAAAAGAGTAATTCAGGTTTGTCACAAAAGAAATGTCCACGCGATGGGCGGAATGGCTGCACAAATACCTGTAAAAAATAACGAAGCAGAAAACGAGATCGCTTATGCAAAGGTTCGCGCCGATAAAGAACGGGAAGTGAAAAACGGACACGACGGAACTTGGGTCGCTCATCCGGGATTGGTTTCTGTAGCTAAAAAAATCTTTGATGAATTGATGCCGACTCCAAATCAAATCGATAAAAAATTTGAAGAATATCATATCTCAGAAGAAGATTTGCTCGAAATTCCAGAAGGAACGATCACCGAAAAGGGCGTTCGTAAAAATATCAACGTCGGAATTCTTTATCTGGAATCGTGGTTAATGGGAGTTGGTGCAGCAGCTTTATACAATTTGATGGAAGACGCCGCAACCGCAGAAATCTCCAGAACTCAAATTTGGCAATGGCTGAAAAACGAAGCAAAACTCGATGACGGCCGAACCTTAATGCCCGAAATGATTTTGCACTGGCAGGAAGAAGAACTGGAGAAAATTAAAGATTACGTCGGTGAAGAACGCTACAACAATGGAAAATTCCAATTGGCAACCGAACTTTTCGATGACTTAATCCTCAACGATAATTTCGAAGAATTTCTGACTTTGAAAGCGTATCAGTTTATTTAAGAACCAAGGGAAAAGAGACAAGTAAAAAGTAAAAAGAGCCAAGTACGGTGAATGGTCAATAGTGAATGGTGAATTTCCACTTTCTTTAAATGAAAAAGAAATAATATCAAAGCCATTGCTGAGTGAAACGCCTTTGCGACCGTAATTTAAAAAGTAATAGTGATTTGACCTTCGCGTCTTTGCGTTAAAATAATTAGTTCACAAAATAAAATCTAAAAACAAAATCGATATGAAAAAGCAAGAACAGATCCAGCAACTGGAAAAAGAATGGTTAGAAAGTCCAAGATGGAACGGAATCAAAAGACCGTATTCCGCCGAAAAAGTATTAAAACTTCGGGGAACTTATAAACTCGATTACACGATTGCCAAATTAATGTCAGAGAAATTATGGGAGCAATTAAACACCCAGGATTTCGTCGCAGGATTAGGAGCTTTAACCGGGAATCAAGCCGTGCAGGAAGTTGACGCCGGCTTAGAAGCCATCTATCTTTCCGGATGGCAAGTTGCTGCCGATGCGAATTTGAGCGGCGAAATGTATCCTGATCAAAGTTTGTATCCTGCGAATTCAGTTCCTTCAGTGGTGAAAAGAATTAACAATGCATTGTTGAGAGCAGATCAAATTCAGACTGTAAATAATGTGGATGAAGCGAACTGTAAAGATTATTTGGTTCCGATCGTGGCAGATGCAGAAGCAGGTTTTGGTGGAAACTTAAACGCTTTCGAATTGATGAAACAAATGATTGAAGCCGGTGCAGCCGGAGTTCATTTCGAAGATCAACTCTCTTCGGCAAAAAAATGTGGACATTTAGGTGGAAAAGTTTTAGTTCCAACGCAAGAAGCGATCAATAAATTAGTAGCTGCACGTTTAGCAGCAGATGTTTGCGGCGTTCCAACTATTTTGGTGGCGAGAACCGATGCAGATGCGGCTGATTTATTAACTTCAGATATTGACGAAAGAGATCATAAATTTGTGACGGGAAAAAGAACGTCTGAAGGATTTTACCAAGTAAATAATGGAGTAGAGCAAGGTATCGACAGAGGTTTAGCTTATGCACCTTATGCCGATTTAATTTGGATGGAAACGTCAAATCCTGATTTGGATTATGCGAGAAAATTTGCAGAAGGAATCCACGCAAAATTTCCGGGGAAAATGCTGGCTTACAATTGTTCACCTTCTTTCAACTGGGCTGCAAAATTATCCGTTGCCGAAATGGAAACCTTCCGTGAAGAATTAGCCGCGATGGGTTACAAATTTCAGTTCATCACTTTGGCTGGATTCCATGCCTTAAATACTTCCATGTTCGAATTGGCTTTAGCTTACAAAAAACGCGGAATGGCAGGTTACAGCGAACTTCAGGAAAGAGAATTTGCTTTACAAAAAGAGGGTTTCCGCGCGGTGAAACACCAGAATTTTGTAGGAACTTCTTATTTCGATGAAGTTCAAACTGTCGTAACTGCTGGAAAGTCTTCTACGACAGCATTGGCTGGTTCTACGGAAGCAGAGCAGTTTCATTGATCAGCAAAAGCATCTATTTTTTTAATTGTTGAGAAGTCCTTTCCGTTTTGGAGAGGATTTTTTTTAACCGGAAACTTTAAACTTTAAAAATATTTAAAACTGGTAGAAATCTGGTATTTTCGAAAACTAAAGACTAACAATTATGGAGATCCAAAACGTTCAGAGTGACTTTGAAGAATTTGAAAAATACGACTCGTTAACAGATCTGGAAATTTTTACAAAAATCTGGACGGAACCAAGAAGGATCTTTAAGTATATTAATGAAACGAAGTACGAGAAGTATTTTTACGTCTTATTAATTTTGGCCGGAATCTCCGCAGCATTCGATCGGGCTTCGAATAAAGGTTTGGGCGATAATTCGTCTTTGGTGGGACTTGTATTTACCTGCGTTATATTTGGTGGATTATTCGGATGGCTCAGTTATTATATTTACGCCGCGCTTCTTAGTTGGACGGGGAAATGGCTGAACGGAAAAGGTTCTACCGACTCAATTATCAAAATTTTGGCATACGCCATGATCCCTTCAGCGATATCCTTAATTTTTTTAGTTCCTCAAATTGCAGTTTACGGCATCGATCTTTTTACGAATGATGGCGATCTGGTGGTGGCGGGGATTTCCGGTAATATTATATTTTGGAGTTCATTCTCGATAAAATTAATTTTGTGGATCTTCACCATTGTTTTTACGATCGTGGGAGTTTCCGAAGTTCAGAAACTCTCCATTTGGAAAGCTATCCTGAATCTTCTATTGCCCCTTTTAATTATTATTGGACCTGTAGTTTTGATCGCCTTAATTTTTTATAGCTTCTAATAAAATTCTATTTGGGAAGGTAGAAATTATATTTTTCTACAGGGTTAAATATCCAATTTCGTTATCTTTGTCCCATGATACGCATCACCAAAATTTTCACTTTCGAAACTGCCCACGTTCTTTATAATTACGATGGAAAATGCAAAAACATGCACGGGCATTCCTACAAACTTTTTGTTACCGTAAAAGGCAGTCCGATCAATGATCTGGATCATCCAAAAAACGGAATGGTTGTAGATTTTGGGGACATTAAAAAAATTGTAAATTCAGAGATCATCGATGTTTGGGATCATGCTGTAATGTTAAACGGGATTTCGCCACACAAACAACTGGGTGAAGATCTGGAAGAGAAAGGTCATAAAGTTATTTACTGCAATTATCAGCCGACCTGCGAAAATATGTTGTACGATATTGCAGAGAAAATTAAAAGCCAGCTTCCGAACACCGTGACTTTGGCTTACCTTAAACTCCACGAAACCGAAAACTCTTACGGAGAATGGTTGGCTGAAGATCAGTAGAATATCTTTGATTTATATTTCGCATTTCACTATCTTTACATCTGTTCTTCAGGGAAATAATTTTACTGCAATTTTAGCAATCTTAAAATTCGTTAAGAGTGAAATATTTTTTTATTTTCTTTTCTACATTCTTTTTTGCACAGTCGGGGAATGCCTTTGGTGTGGATTTATCTAGAATTGAAAAACAGCATCTGGAAAATAATTTTGAATGGAATATCAATTTTATTAATCAAATTTTAGATCATAAAAAATATTCGGCAGACAGAGAGATCTATTTTCTTGAAAGTTATAAAGTAGCCGCTCTTGTTCAGGCACAGGAATATGAAGAAGCCATCTATCTTTCAGAAAAATTACTGAACCTTCCGAACAGACCGCCCGAAATGGTTTTAAAATTACGCATACAACGTTCTTTGGTCTACGAAATCTTATCGTTGCTCGACAGATCAACTTTCGAACTTCGACAGGCAGAACTTCTTCTGGAAAAATATCCTTCTTACCGATCTAAATATTTTGCTGAATTTTTAATTAGAAGTTCCTCTCTTAATCGAATGAAAGGAAATGACGTTCAGTTTTTAAATTTTGCAGAAAAAGCAAAGATTTTCGCAGATAGTGTCGGCGATTATCAGCGTCGGGCAGAAGCGAAAATGTTGTTGGCTTTTTACTACCGCGAAAAAGATCCCAACTCCCCAGTATTGCTGGATTACTACAATCAGTCGCTCAGTTCTGCGAAGCGAATTCATACCAATGGATTGTTGATCGCCATTTATTTAAATATAAGCTCGCACTTATTAAAAAATAGTGAGTTTGATAATGCAATTCGATACACCGATTCTGCAGATGCTCTTATTAATAAAAATGGCGATTATTTCAGCCAGTCGATCGTTTATAAAAATAAAAGCGACATTTTCGAGAAGAAAAAAAAGTTCGATTCATCGCTCTTCTATTTTAAAAAATTCGACAGCGCGCGCTATAAGCTTAATGAGACCGGTCAAAAAATAAAAATTACAGAACTCGACCGACGAAGTATGCTGGAAAAAGAAGTGGAAGAAAAGGAAGGAATCGAAAAAATCCTTACAACGACAGAAAAGTTTAATAATCAACTCATTTTATTGACTTTGGTTTTAGGCATTTTCTTAGCTGCGTTAATTTTCGGCACCTATCTTTTAAACAAACGGCGAAAAGAAATCCTGCATCAAAAAGAGCGGATCAAAACGAAAAATGACCGTCTTAATCAGCTCGTTAAACAGAAAGAATTTTTGGTGCAGGAATTAAATCACCGCGTAAAAAATAATCTGCTCGCGATCATGACTTTGATCCAGCTTCAAACTGATGAAACCGATGTAGAAAAGCATAAAGATGATTTTAAAAAACTTCATGAGCGGATCCGGACCATTTCCATAGGTCATCATTTATATTCTTACAGTGTAAGTCACACAGATTCTGCCTTGATCGATATAAAGATCTACACCAATCAGATCTTAGAAAATAAAAAAGCTTCCACCGCGCTTCCTCTCGAATTTATTAATGAAACCGAAGAAATTCTTTTGAAGGTCGATACTATTTTATCAATTGGTTTAATGTTGAATGAACTCATCAGCAATTCCGAAAAACATGCGCAGTTTCCTAAAACAGAAAATCTAAAAATTGACCTTGCTCTGAAAAAGAACGGAGATCGGATTAAAATGATTTACAAGGATAATGGCACTTTTTTCAATAATAATAAGGATGAGGAAGCTTTAGGAATGTATATTATCTCCGGAATGGTTGAACAGCTCCGGGGAACTTACGAAAGAAATGGCTCTACCTATATGATTGACTTTCCGGTCTGAGATCAATTTTGGTTTCTTTCTCAATACGCTTATATTTGCGGAGATATTGATGAATTGCTATGAAAATCACTCTTGAAACTAACAAAAAAATTTATTTCGCTTCCGATCAGCATTTTGGTGCGCCAACTCCGAAAGAAAGTAAGATTCGCGAAGAGAAATTTATCCGGTGGTTAGATGAAATAAAAAGCGACGCTCAGGTTTTATTTTTAATGGGCGATCTATTTGATTTCTGGCATGAATGGAATCACGTAATCCCGAAAGGATATGTCCGCGTTTTAGGTAAACTGGCAGAGTTGAAAGATTCGGGAATTGATCTTTACATGTTTGTTGGAAACCACGATCTCTGGATGAAAACTTATTTTGAAGAAGAAATTGGTTGCAAAGTTTACTTTGAAAAACAGTATTTCGAGATCAACGGCAAAAATTTTCTTCTCGCGCATGGCGACGGTTTAGGACCTGGCGATAAAGGATATAAAAGAATGAAAAAACTTTTTACTAATCCGTTTGCACAATGGGCTTTCAAATGGTTGCATCCCGATATTGCGATGAAAATTGCCATTTACGCATCTACTAAAAATAAGATGATCTCAGGCGAAGAGGACAAAGCTTTTCTAGGCGAAGACAAAGAATTTCTCATCATTTATTCCAACGAAAAATTGAAGACCGAAAAGATAGATTATTTCATTTACGGTCATAGACATTTGCCGATGGTCCTGCCTTTAGAAAACGGTAAAGCCACTTACATCAACCTAGGCGACTGGATTTCTTATTTTACTTATGGTGAATTTGATGGTAATTTTGAATTAAAAACCTTCGCTAAATAAATTTTTGCGGCATTGATTTTGCCAAAGTGGTTTCGACCCGTTTAAATGCGGTTTAGCGATAAAAGGTTTATCGCTTTTATCTTATTATTTATAATCATTTTTATGAAAAATTTAATTTTTGCTTTCTTTTTTGCAATGATCTCTTCCGTAGCGTTCGGACAGAAAAAAGAAATGACCTACCAACTTTCAAGTCACATTTTAGATGTGTCGAAAGGAATGCCTGCTCCAGGAGTTACCATTAAACTTGAAAAATACAATGAGAAAACCAAAGTTTGGTCTTTCGTTCAAGAAAAAGTAACCGATAAAAGTGGTCGTGTTCCTGATTTTTTACCGAATGATAAATCGAACTTAGGAATTTATAAACTGACGTACATGACCAGCGATTATTTCAAAAAAATGAAGGAGGAAAGTTTTTATCCTTGGGTTGAAGTGGTTTTTGAATTAAAAGACAGTGAACATTATCACGTGCCGATCACGCTTTCAGCATACGGATATTCAACTTACAGAGGAAACTAGGAACAGTTTTTTCTTCAAATAAAATTTTTTCAGCGGAATTCAAAAATAAATTTTGAATTCCGCTTTTCTTTTGGGACTTTTGCAAAACTAAAAATGAACGAGATTTTCAACATAAAAACCGAAGCCGATTTCCAGCAAAAATGTTTGGAAACTTTTCAATATCAATATCAAAATGTTGAGGTTTACAGAAAGTTTGTCGATTATCTAAACATAGATCCGAATCAAATTCAGCAAGTAGAAAAAATTCCCTTTTTGCCTATTGAAATGTTTAAAAATCACACGCTTTTAGATAGAAATAAAACGACCGATTTATTCTTTCAAAGTTCGGGAACGACTCAAATGAATCTTTCTAAACACTGGATCGCAGATGAAAATCTTTATGAAGATAGCATTGCAAAAAGTTTCGAACAGTTTATTGGAAAGCCGGAAGATTATATTTTTCTCGGTTTATTGCCGAGTTATCTGGAGAAGCAAAATTCCTCTTTAATTTATATGGTGGATTTTCTGATGAAAAAATCCGGGAAACCAGAGAACGGTTATTTCCTTTATAATCATCAGGATCTTTTTGAATTGCTACAAAAACTTTCGACAGAAAATAAAAAAGTAATCCTATTCGGAGTTTCTTTTGCGCTTTTAGATTTTCTGGATTTTGCAGAAACAAATCATCACATCATCACATCATCCAATCAACTTATCATCATTGAAACTGGTGGCATGAAAGGAAGAAAAGAAGAAATGACGAAGGATGAACTCTTAAATATTTTTCATAAAGGTTTCGGAACAGATAAAATTTACTCCGAATATTCAATGACGGAATTGCTTTCTCAGGCGTATTCTTTAGGTCAAAACATTTATACAAGTCCAAACTGGATGCGTATTCTCATTAGAAATACAGAAGATCCTTTTTCTTATGTGGAAGATGGACGAAACGGCGCGATCAACATTATTGATCTGGCAAACCGACATTCCTGTAGTTTTATTGCGACACAGGATTTAGGCAAAATTATAGAGAATTCTGAGTTTCTTCTTTCTGCTCAAAATGACAAAGAAATGATTATGAAACAATTTCAGGTTTTGGGGAGAATCGATCATTCCGATATTCGCGGCTGCAGTTTGCTCGTGTCTTAATTTAATTCAACATGCTAAAAGTAGAAGAACTTACCTATAATTATATTTCTAAATTCTGCGATTTTGAGAAGGATCTGGTTTTAACGAATCATTTTCATTCCGACTGGGAAGCTGATATTTTAATTATTAATGAATCAGGACTCAGTCACGAAATTGAGATCAAATTTTCGAAAGCAGATTTTAAGAATGATTTCAAAAAGAAATATCAGAATCAGCAGACGAAAGAAAAATTTCTGAAACATGATAAAATTTCCTGTGGCGATTATCCCTGTAATTATTTCAGTTTCTTAGTTCCACAAGGAATGCTGGAGGTTGACCTGATCCCGGAAAACTGCGGAATCATCGAGTTCGATCATAATCCTGATTCCTGGGAAACCAACTTTTTCGAGATACGGAAACCGAAGAAAGTTCATGATGATCCTTTCTGGAAATTTTTCGATAAAGATCTAATGCTGAAGATCATGGCAAGAAACCTTTACTTCAAAAAACTGGAAGTCAAAGGAAAATTCGAAGAGTTAATTCTCCCGCCAAAATTTTTGGCGAAGAAATAAATACTTTTTCAAAATCCTTATCTTTACTTTAAATTATAACAAATGAACCTTAATAAAATTAAAATATTTCTTTGGGCTGTAGGAATCCTAATGCTTGTTTTTTTAGGATTTTTCTTTTATCAAATGACACAAAGTCAAAATGTTAATTCGATGATGACGATTTTGATGCTTATTCTGGGACTTATTTTAGGCGGAGTAATTGCTTTTTTAGCCTCAAAAAAAATGGGATCGCAAGCGCCGGTAATTACAGAAAGCTCTCACACGATTGCCGAAAGCATGCGGAAAGTTTTTAAAGTTGTTGCAGCTGAAGGTCATTTTAATGAGATCTATAATTATGAGGAAACGAAAAAACTCTTAAAATTTATACCTTCCACAAAAAAAGCATTGGTCATTATACAGGCGAAAGTTTTGATCGGTTATGATTTTGAAAAGTTTAAATGGGAAGTTGATGAGCAGAACAGAAAAGTAAAACTGCTTCATTTTCCAGCACCAGAGATCCTTTCAACTGAAACCGATTACAAATATTACAATATTGAAGAACAATTCTTCAACCTTTTCAGCAAAGATGATCTGGCCAAAATTCAGCAAAACGGTAAAAAACAGGTTATTGAAGCGGCGAAGAAATCACATCTTCCGGAAGTTGCAGCGGAACAGATGCAAATGTTACTGACCGAGCTTTTGAACGGCAAAAATTTTCTCTTAGAAAATACTTCCAAAATAATGGAAAGCAAAAATCAGATCACCTACAATCCGATGAATTTAGACACCGAGAATCCGAAGTAATTAAGTCTCATTTTGAGACGATAATAGATAGTAGAAAAATGTGATCATTTTGATAAAAAATTTTAGTAATTAGTTGGTTCTTAGATAACTTTTGTTATTTTTACCACCTTAAAATTTTTTAAAATGAAATATTTTTACACCTTATTTTTGGCGATTTTTTTGCCTTATCTGGCAATTGCCCAGCAGACTATTTCGTATTCTGTAAATCCACCCACTTTTAATGAAACCGAGGCGATCATGTTAACTTTTACAGTGAACGAAACCGCTTTTGGTGTTGCATCTTCGCATGCGCTTTATCTTTGGGCCTGGTCTGTAGATTCAAACAATTCTCAGGTAGATTGTCCGACCAATGGAGCGTGGACAGCTTCAAATCCCGTTAACAAATTAACGTATGTGTCGAGTGCTGGTGCTACAGGAACTTACACGTATACCATGAATACCGTAAAATCTTTTTACGGGAACCGGGCAAATCCACTTTCAAAAATTGGAATGCTTGTTAAAACGGTAAGCGGATCTGTTCAGTCTCAGGACATTTTGATCAATGTTGGTAAATTTCAATTTAATTTAACGAATCCAGTTCCCGGCAGTACAAATGTCTTAAGTTCTGGATCGGTTATCAATATTACAGGAACTTCTTCGATTGCTGCAAATTACGTGGTTAAACAAAATGGAACTCCTGTTTATACAAGTTCAACTTCTTCTACAACCTTAAATTTCCCCTACACAGTAACGCAAGATGCCACGATTGATGTTGTTGCTACAAATCCGGGAGATGGAACTTCGGTAACTAAAACATTTACCGTTTCGCTGGCGATTCCGGTTCAAACAGCTGCAATTCCGGCTTATATGAAACAGGGGATCAGTTATGATCCGGCAGATCCGACGAAAGTTGGTTTGGCGTTATATGCGCCTGGAAAAGCTTACGCACACGTGATCGGAAGTTTCAACAACTGGACGGTAAGTGCGACTTATCTGATGAAGAAAGACACGACAAATCCCAATTTATTCTGGACAGAAATCACCGGATTAACTCCGCAACAGATCTACACTTTCCAATACAGAACAGCCGACGGAATTAAAGTCGCTGATCCTTATTCGTCTCTGGTTCTTTCGCCATACGATGATCAGTATATCAATCAGGATGCAATGGTTTATCCCAACCTTCCGGTTTATCCTGCAGGTCAGGACTTCGAGGTTTCTGTAGTTCAAACTGCAAAACCTGCCTACAACTGGACGGTTACGAACTTTACAAAACCCGCTAAAGAAAATTTGATCGTTTATGAATTATTGGTAAGAGACTTTACGACCCAAAAAACATGGCAGTCTTTAATTGATAAAATTGAGTATTTAAAATCATTAAAGATCAACGCTATTGAATTAATGCCCGTAATGGAATTTGACGGAAATAATTCCTGGGGTTACAACACGGCCTTCCATTACGCTTTAGATAAAGCCTACGGAACTCCGGAAAAATTTAAAGAATTTATCGACCTGTGTCATCAAAATGGGATTGCAGTAATTTTAGATATTGCTTTAAATCACGCAACCGGAAGAAGCCCGATCGAAAGAATGTGGATGATTGATCCGGATGGCGATGGCTTCGGCGATCCGGCTGCAGATAATCCTTATTTTAATCAGGTAGCAAAACATTCATATAGTGTGTTTAATGACTTCAACCATTCAAAACCGGAAACGAAATATTACGTTAACCGTGTTTTAGAACAGTGGATCAAAGAATATAAAGTAGATGGTTTCCGCTGGGATCTTACCAAAGGTTTTACGCAAAATTGTACCGCAGGAGATGATGCCTGTACCAATGCTTATCAACAAGACCGCGTAAATATTTTGAAAGCTTATGCCGATAATCAGTGGAGTTACGACCCAACTTCTTATATTATTTTCGAACATTTAGGAACTGATTCTGAAGAAGGGCAATGGGCGAATTACAGAATAAGTGAAGGAAAAGGAGTAATGATGTGGGACAAAGAAACCTCGCCTTACAACCAAAATACGATGGGATTTGCGCCAAACAGCAGTTTCAACAGAGTAAAATATTCTGCACACGGTTTTTCTGACAGAAGAGCTTTGAGCTATGGCGAAAGTCATGATGAAGAAAGATTGATGTATAAAAATTTGACTTCGGGAGCTTCGAATGGTAGTTATAATGTGAAAGATCTGGCAACTTCTTTGGAAAGACAAAAAGCGTATGCTGCAGTTTTTCTTACTGTTCCAGGACCGAAAATGATCTGGCAGTTCGCAGAATTAGGATATGACAAAAGTATCTTCACGTGTGAGAATGGTACCGTTAATACCGGTGACGATTCAATTCCGGGAGACTGTAAATTAGATCCTAAACAATCAGCTTTTGGGCTTAATTATGATACAAATGCTGCCAGAAAATCAGTGAAAGATACTTGGGCAAAAATTTTAGAATTGAGATTATCAAGTGATGTTTTCAACACCAAAACCTTCACCGTAGAATCTGGAAATTTGATGCCTAGAATTTATATCAGCAATGCAACTACCGCAAGTGCCTTGAAAAACGTAGTAGTTTTAGCGAACTTTACTTTAACAACTCAAAATATCGTTCCAGATTTTCCTTACGTTGGAAGTTGGTACAATTTAATGGACAACGCTTCTTTTACGGTTTCCAGTACAACTTCGCCAATTGCGATTGAACCAGGCGGATTTAGAATTTTCGGAAATGCTTCCGCTTTAGGAACCGATGAGGTTGGCCAAAATAAGAATGCAGTTTCTCTAATGCTGACGAAAAATCCAGTTTCAAACGAAACAGCGACAATCCGCTACACGAATGGGAAAAATGGAACAGTTGCGATTTACGATTTAGCGGGAACGCTTATTAAAACAGTAAATGTTGCGAAAGATAATGGTGACGAAACCATTTCAATCAATGGTTTAAAAACCGGAATGTATCTCATACAGTTGAAATCTGAAAAAGGAGTTGCCGTAACAAAGATGATTGTAAAATAATTCTTTTAAATTATTATATTGAAACGGTTCGCAAATCTTGCGAACCGTTTTTTGTTTAGTAATGAAAGTCTTTCGGCGTGTGTTTAATGTAATCGCTGAGCACTTCTTTTTGAACCTCGCTTCCCATTTCTACAAGTTTTTGATATTGCTTATTATTACGAAGATAAATTTTTTGGGAGATCAAGTTTGCTTTTTTTACTATTTTCGGAAAGATGGAAAAAGCCTTTTTAGGTTTAGGAATCTGCAGTCGAATATTAATTTCTTCATCCAGCAAATACCAGTTCATACTTTGATGGAGCCGCAAAAGCATTTTTCGCTGAAAGGGACGTTTATAAATGGTGTTGTCTAAATTTTCCTGCAACAAAGCCTTCGATAACTGTGCAGAATCCGTGTCGCCTTCATCCTGAATAGTCGTCCACCAGTAAAATTGTTCTACCGCTTCCTGTGGATTTTCGGGTAAATATTCTGCTGGGATTCCTAATAAATATCCAATATATTTCCAAAGGTGAAAAACGCCTTTTTCCTCTTCAGGGGAGATCTCAATTCCTAATTTCTTTAAACCCTGCATAAAGACAAGGGAAAATCCGGTGTACGTTGCGATCATATCCCAGTGATTAATGGGTTTGCCCCAATTCTGATAATCCCAGGTTTCTGTTTTTTCATTGATCTTTAAACGCGCGTAAGAATGCATTAATCGGGTTCGCACGATGAGTTGGTAAGCCTCTGAATTCGGTTTTAAGGCATTTTCTCTGGTGACATTCACCCAGAACTCTAAAGTATCTTTAAGTCTTTTCACCGCTCCTTTTTTTAGAACGCCGGTAAAAATTAAGGGCTTGCTGATGTACGCGAAATCGTAACCGCCCATTAAAGTGAAATCCCGAAGAATAATTAAACCGTTCGCACCGGTTCGCATGCAGAATCGTGCGCCAGCATTCGCTAAATTTTCATCGAACCAATCGGGGATTGCCTGCATCTGGAAAAATAACCTTTTTATGCTTTCCGGTGCGTTTTCGTCAACCGATATTTTTTGGGTAGAATATTTTTGAATTAAAGAACTGGCGTCCTTATAAGGGAGTTTAAGATAAGTTTCTTTTACCACTTCATCTCCAGTATCGTCGACCTTATTGTAAAGTGGCGCAAATTTTTGAAAGGTTTCGGGGTTTGGTTTTACACCTGACCAATCCAGAAGTTCTTTGCCGTTTCCTTTTTCCCAATAGTTGATGAAGTGCGGTGAGTTCTGGAATGTTGGTTTCATGTTTAACGGTGGGTTATTTTCACGCAAAGTCGCAAAGATTTTTTTAAGGTTGAGGCAAAGGCGCTTCGCTTAGCAAAGTAGAAATTTTTTTTATCAATTAAATGAATTTTTGACTTTATTAAGATACGCATTTCTTTTATCAATTTTTAAACCAATTTTGTTGTTATAACTGCCTTGCAATAGGGATAGTAGTGGAAATCCTTTTTTTGCGTTGGCGCCCTCTCCTCTGGAGAGGGTTGGGGTGAGGAAAAAGATTATAACGGATAGCCCGACCCGAGCGGCTGGAAAAGACAGGCGAGGGGATTGCCCAAATCATCGTTCAAAAAAACCTCCCGAAATTCGAGAGGTTTATTGCTAATTGCTTATTATCAATTGCTTATGTCCTATAGAGAAGCAGAATGTACCAACAAATCAGCTAATTTGTTAGAGTATCCCATTTCGTTGTCATACCAGGAAACGATCTTCACGAATTGTGGAGATAACATGATTCCAGCGTCTTTGTCGAATACTGAAGTTCTTTTTTCGCCCACGAAATCCTGAGAAACTACTGCATCTTCGGTGTATCCTAAAATTCCTTTTAATTCACCTTCTGAAGCAGCTTTCATTGCCTGGCAAATTTCTTCGTAAGAAGTTGGTTTTTCTAATCTAACGGTTAAATCAACTACAGAAACGTCTGCTGTTGGAACTCTGAAAGACATTCCGGTTAATTTTCCGTTCAAGGCTGGAATTACTTTTCCTACTGCTTTTGCAGCACCTGTAGAAGAAGGGATGATGTTGTTCAAAGCGGAACGGCCACCTCTCCAGTCTTTCATTGATGGTCCGTCCACTGTTTTTTGAGTCGCAGTAGTTGCATGAACAGTTGTCATTAAGCCTTCAACAATACCAAAGTTGTCGTGCATTACTTTTGCAATCGGCGCCAAACAGTTGGTGGTACAAGAAGCGTTGGAGAAAATTTTGATATCGTCTGTCAATTCTTGGTGATTTACCCCCATTACGAACATTGGCGTGTCATCTTTGGACGGAGCAGAAAGAATTACCTTCTTTGCACCAGCATTAATGTGCGCTTGAGCAGCATCTTTGGTTAAAAATAAACCGGTAGATTCTACGATATATTCTGCACCTACTTCATTCCATTTTAGGTTATTAGGATCTCTTTCTGCAGTTACTCTGATTTTTTTTCCGTTAACAATAAGGTCGTTTCCTTCTACAGAGACTTCGCCGTTAAATTGTCCGTGTACAGAATCATATTTAAGCATATATGCCATATATTCGGCATTAATAAGGTCATTGATCCCTACAACTTCGATGTTTTCTCTTTCGGCCATTGCTCGGAAAACAAGACGACCAATTCTACCGAATCCATTGATTCCTACTTTGATTGTTGACATAATTTTTCTTTATTTAAATTTGATTTTATTACTTCTTAAATGGCTAGTATCTCTGAAAGCTTCAGTAGATCCTGATCCATTTCGTTATGTTTTTTTATTGCTTCGTCGATGGCTGTAAAAGTTAATTTATTAGACTGCATTCCGGCCATAACGTTCGTTTTGCCTTCCATTAATCCAACAACAGCACCATAACCTAATCTGCTTGCTAAAACGCGGTCTGCACAACTCGGTGAACCGCCTCTTTGAATGTGTCCTAAAACTGCAACCCGAATATCATAATCCGGGAATCCTGCCTGTGTCGCTTTCGCGATATCGTAGATGGTTCCCAGTTTTTCACCTTCTGCTACAACAACGATACTCGAAGCTTTTCCGGCTTTTTCGGCTCTTTCAAACCTTCCGAAAAGATCTTCGATACTGTCTTTTTTTTCTGGAATTAATATGCCGATCGCTCCTGTTGCGATCCCGCTGTTTAGGGCGATAAATCCGGCGTCACGACCCATCACTTCAACAAAAAATATTCTGTTGTGCGAAGTTGCGGTATCCCGAATTTTGTCGATGGCTTCCATTGCGGTGTTGAGCGCCGTGTCATACCCGATCGTATTATCCGTCCCAAAAATATCGTTATCAATAGTTCCCGGAACACCGATTACTTTGATCCCATATTCTTTGTAAAAAACTTCTGCACCTTTAAAAGTTCCGTCTCCACCGATACAAACCATACCGTCGATTCCGTGTTTCACGCAATTATCGTAGGCTCTTAGCCGGCCTTCTTTGGTCATGAACTCTTTGGAACGCGCAGATTTTAAAATAGTGCCACCTTCTGTGATTATATTTTTTACAGATCGGGGTCCCATTCTGGTAAAATCATTATTGATCAAACCATTATAACCCTCCCGGACTCCGTAACAATCTATATTATAATAACTTGCAGTTCTTACTACCGCTCTTAAAGCCGCATTCATACCAGGAGCATCACCTCCTGAAGTAAAAACTGCGATCTTTTTCACAGCACTTTCTTTCATACATAAAAATTTCACTACAAATTTACGAAAACAAGTTTAAAGATTAAAGCTTTGTTGTATAACTTTTGGTAAAATTGACTACTTTTGCAGAATGTTAAGAGAAAAAAAATTCAAAAGAATTTTCGCTGCCTTTTTTGGAAGCGTTTATATTTTTGTGGCTTTATATTCTCAGAATTTTCACAATCACGGCAGTGCAGAGGTTTTTAAAGATTTCCATTTTAAGAAATCAGAGAAAACGTTTTCAACAAGTACAATGACCGAAGCATATTCTGAATGTCTTTCCTGTCATATTTTTTACGCCGGAAATTCCTTAGTTCCACAGGATTTTCAATTTAGTTTTACTAAAAGTGAAGATTTTCAAAAACAGGTTTTTGCTTATCAACAAAGATTTGCGAAAAGGGAGTTTTTCTATTTACAACTTCGGGGTCCGCCCAATTTTATTTAAAATTTTTACCGATTTAAAAACAACTTAGATTTCCAGATTTTTGGAAAACATAAGTGTGCCTTTCGTCGGGATTTTTCCTGGAATTTAAATTTAAAATAAATTCCCGGGAGATATATTTCCATTATTTGTAACAAATTCTATTTGTTGCAGCAACTTTAAATAAAATAAAATGAATTTTAAATATATAATCAGCCTAATTTTAGGTCTGACTCTTGGTTTTTTCGGATATGCGCAGAACTCTTTAACAGGTAAAGTAGTCGATTTAAATACCAGCAAATCCCTCTCAAAAGTTAAAATTACAATCGCCGATCTGCACAATTCTACATTAACTGATGCATCGGGAAATTACACCTTCACTAACATTCCCGCGGCCGATTATTTGGTGGAAGCAAGTGTTTCCAATTACAAATCTTACTCGCAAACCGTATCTGTAAAGGGCAAAACTACAGCAGATTTCAATTTAGATAAAAGTTCGACAGAAATCGCTGAGGTCGTTATTACCGGTTCCTCGAAAGCCACGCAAATTAAAAAGTCACCTTTACCAATTGTGAGTATTAATAAAGAATATCTCACCACCAATCTTTCTACAAATATCATTGATGCGATCGCAAAAATTCCTGGGGTAAGTACGGTCACAACCGGACCAAATATTTCGAAGCCTTACATTAGAGGACTTGGTTTCAACAGAATCCTGACTTTATATGATGGAGTTCGACAAGAGGGCCAACAGTGGGGCGATGAGCATGGAATTGAAGTTGATGATTACGGCATTGATAAAATCGAGATCATTAAAGGTCCCGCAAGTTTGATGTATGGATCTGATGCTTTGGCGGGTGTTGTTAATTTAATTCCAACGAGTGCAGGACCGGAAGGAAAAATATCGGGCTCTGCACTTGCTGAATATCAAAGTAATAACCGTCTTTTAGGCAGTTCGTTATTTTTAACAGGGAATAAAAACGGTTTCGAATATGGTGGGAGGTTTTCTAAAAAAAGAGCGATCGATTATAAAAATTCCATTGATGGCAGAGTTTACAATACAGGATTTAATGAAACGGCGGCCAATGTTTTTTTAGGCGTTCATAAAAAGTGGGGATTCAGTCATTTGAATGTTTCGCTTTTTGATGATCAGCAGGAAATTCCGGATGGCAGCAGAGATTCTCTTTCCAGAAAATTTACCAGCCAGATTACAGAAAATGATGATTTTCGACCGATCGTAAGTCAGAGAGATTTAACATCTTACAATATTTCGGTAATTCACCAAAGAGTTCAGCATTACAGAGCTTATCTTCGGAACAGTTTCTTTCTCGGAAACAGCAGGTTAGATGCCAATTTTGCTTTTCAAAGCAGCCGCAGAAGAGAGTTTAGCCATCCCGAAGAACCTTATCAAGATACACCCGGATTATTTTTGAAACTGAATACCTTCAATTATGATTTAAAATATTATTTGCCGGAGTTTGATAAATGGGCAATCGTTTTTGGCGTTAACGGAATGAATCAAAATAACAACGTTCTGGGCGGAACCGAATTTGTGATCCCTTCTTACAGTCAGTTTGATCTGGGCGGATTTATTTCCATTAAAAAAGACTGGGAGAAACTCAGTTTAGCAGGTGGAATCCGGTATGATCATCGGAAATTTAAAAATGATGAATTATTTACAAAAACCAATGCAGTAACTGGTTTTGATGAACCGGTTTATGGAAATGACAGAGTGGGTGCGGATCAGCCTTTCAGTAATTATTCTACTAATTTTGACGGCGTGACGGGAAGTTTGGGAGGAAGTTATGTTTTCAACAGAAGCTGGTCTTTAAAAGCCAATCTAGCTCGCGGCTACAGAGCTCCGAATATTTCAGAAATTTCTGCAAACGGCGTTCATCCGGGAACAGGATTTTTCCAGATCGGGAATACTGCCTTTAAACCGGAATTTAGCAATCAGGCAGATATTGGCGCAACTTATTCCTCCAAAGTTTTAAATATCGGCACCAGTTTATTTGTAAATCAAATTAATAATTACATTTTTAATTCCCGTTTACAGAATGCGGACGGAAATGATATTTTAAGCGAAAGCGGCGGTCAGGAATATCCAACCTACAAATTTCAGCAGGGAAAAGTTTTACTGTACGGTTTAGAAGGTAACATTGATTTTCATATCATTAAAAATCTGCATTTTGAAAATTCTGCCTCTTTGATCTATGGGGACAATAAAAGTTTTACGGGCGCAGAAAGAAATAATGACAATAAATATGTACCGCAGATCCCACCTTTCCGTTTAGTTTCAGAACTGCGTTACGATCTGCTGGAAAATTCCAATCTATTTTCTAAAACGTTTTTAAAATTACAGTTGCAGTATACCGCAACGCAAGACAGGGTTTACAGTTATGATGATACAGAAACGCCAACCAAAGGTTTTTCACTGATAAATCTAGGTTTTGGAACGTCCTTAAAAGACAGAAACGGGGGCAACATTGTAGATGTTTATTTTCTGGCAAATAATTTATTTGATGTTGCGTATCAGGATCATTTGAGCAGATTAAAATATTTCGAGGACTATTCATCATCGCCAAACGGACATCTTGGAATTTACAATATGGGCAGAAACATAAGTTTTAAACTGGTCAAAACATTCTAAAATTGTGGACGATAAAATTTAATGAGGAAAGCGCGATCCGTAACCACTTTTTACTTTTTAGTAACCTGATTCGGGTCGCATCTTTACAAAATTTAAGCTTACCAATTGATTTTTAACGTTTTTTAGCATTTTATCGTCCTCAACTTTTAAAAAAAAATTACTATTTTTGCAACCTAAAATTTCAATTAATTATAATGAACGTTACAGCTACAAACCATGACGACGTAAGTGCATTACTTACCGTTACATTAGATAAATCAGATTACAAAGAAAAAGTTGAAAAACAGTTGATCAACTACGCAAAAAATGCACAGGTTCCCGGATTTAGAAAAGGGAAAGTGCCATTGAGCATGGTGAGAAAACAGTACGAAGCAGGAATTGCTTTTGAAGAGATCAACAAACAGGTTTCTGAAGCGTTGAACGGTTACGTGAACGATAATAAATTAAGATTAGTTGGTCAGCCGGTTCCACAACCTGTTGATGAATTAGATCATAACGCAGAACAACTTTCTGTTGGTTTTGAAGTTGGTTACGAACCAGATTTCAAAATAGATCTTTCTAAATATGAAGCTCCACATTATAAAGTAGAAGCTTCTGAAAAAGAAATTGGTCAAAGCATCGAAAACATGCAAAAGCGTTTCGCTGAGCAGGTTCCACAGGATGCGATTGCTGATGATTCCAACATTGCTTTGGTAATTAGTCAGGTTGTCGACGAAGGAGCAGAAGGAGAACACCAGCATGCACCAAAAAACATTACCATTGATGCTACCAAAAAAGAAGCTTTCAAATTGGTGAAAGATTTGAAAATGGATGAGTCTGTGAAAGTTTCTAAAGCTGATCTGGAAGCAAACGAAGAGTTGGCCAAAGAATTAAGTTTTAGCAAAGAAGAACTGGAGCATTTACACCACGATCAGATCGAAGTTAAAGTGAAAGATTTCTTCGGTCTAAATTTAGCGGAACTGAATCAGGAATTATTCGATAAAGTTTACGGTGAAGGAACTATTAAATCTGAAGAAGAATTAAAAGAAAAAGTGAAAACTGAGTTGGATGAATATTTCCAGCAAAATGCAGATGTTCATTTTGTAAACAAAGTTTTGGAGCAGATCAACGAGAAAGAAGAAGTTAAACTTCCGGAAACTTTCTTAGTAAAATGGTTAATTCACAGCAACGAAAACATCAATGATGAAAATCAGGCTAAAGAAATTTTGGAAACTGAAAAAAATCAGTTAAAATACCAGATCTTGGAAGGTAAATTGATGAACGACAACGAAATTAAACTGGATTATGCGGATGTTTTAGCGCAGGCAGAACAGATGGTAAGAAATCAATTGGCGATGTACGGAATTCATCATTTAGGTGATGACGAAGTTCAGAAATATGCGGCTGAAATGTTGAAAGATCAGGAGCAGGTTCGTCACATCTCATCTGAAGTTGGAATGGCAAAGCTGAAAGATGTAATCTTAGAAAAAGCCTCTAAAAAAGAGACCAAGATCTCTCACGATGAGTTTTTGGAAGAAATGAAAAAGTAATTTTTCGTACTTAATATAAGATTCGTCCCGATTTATCGAGACGGATCTTTTTGTTTTCAAACTCTTCAAGATCTAATAACTGAAAGAATCGAGATCAGGATTCATTACCAGAAAATTTTCCAGGTGAACCATGGCTTCAGAACTAATAATTACATCTAAACTGATCAGCAGCATTCCGTTTCTTTTTTCCAAAGCCGTTTCGGTGCTGTCTTTTGCCAGGGTTTTAATCGCTTTCATGATGCCTTCCTTTTTGTAGAACAGTTGTATCGGTAGCGCAACTACGAGTTTTTTGTTGTGCGTTTGGGGCAGGAAATGTTTCGTTAAATATTTTGCAGAATAAATAATGATTAGCGCGCAAATTAAAAAAGTAAAAGCAATATAAACTTCACCAAAACCAATTGCCATTCCAACAGCCGCTGCAATCCAGATGATTCCGGCGGTTGTTAATCCGTAAACATTAAAACCATTTTTGAAAATAACGCCGGCTCCAAGAAAACCAATTCCACTCACAATGTAAGAAGCAATTCTTGTTGGATCACCATTTCCGGCGAGTTTGTAAGAAAGTATTGACAATAAAGTAGCACCTAAGGTAATAACGGTAATGGTTTTTAAGCCCGCAGATTTGTCTTTCATTTCTCTTTCAAAACCAAGGATCAATCCGGCGATCAAAGAAATGACCGCTTTGTAAACGTCTAAAAGTTCAAAATGTTCCTGCATTTTTATTTAAAGTTATGAATTATTTCGGACCGTATTCAGTTTGCCATTCATCTGCGGCATCGCAAAGAGTCTGGTAGAATTCTTCGCCGTACTTTCTGATTAAAGGAGTTTTAAGGAATTTATAAATAGGAACCTTCAATTCTTTTCCTAAAGTGCAGGCATCGCTGCAGATCTCCCATTTATGATAATTGAATGCCGTAAAAGTTCTGTATTCATCAACCCGAATTGGATAAAGATGACAGGAAATAGGTTTTTGCCAATCTACAGCGCCGTCTTCATAGGCTTTTTCGATACCGCACTTTGTAATGCCTTTCTCATCGAAAATGACATAAGCACATTCGCCGCCATTCACCATTGGCGTAACATAATCGCCATCTTGCGGATCAATCGCCCAGGTTCCCTGTTCTTCCAGCGCTTTCACTCCTTCCGGCCGGAGATAAGGTTTAACCTGCTCGAAAATTCGATCGAGGATCACGGTTTCCTCTTTATCTAAAGGTGCTCCAACATCGCCGGCAACACAGCACGCGCCTTTGCATTTGCTAAGGTTGCACACAAATTCTACAGCAAAAACATCTTCAGAAATTAATTTATCTTCAATTTGGATCATGAGTATTATATATTAAAAGTAAAATAATTGGAAAGTTTAAACAGAAGAAGCGATAAGATGATCACCCAAAAACCTGTTTCTCTCATCCAATTTTTAGGCAGAAATTTCAACATTCTGCTGAGGATTATAGAGGCCGGAATTGCCAGCAAAAGTAAGTATTCAAAATGATTTCCCATGTATAAGAAAATCGTTATTAGCTGCGCCAGAGAAAAAATGAGTAAAAAAGAATATTTGAATTTACTCGTGGGACTTTTCTTATTAAAGTTTCTAAAATGGTCCACCACCGCAAGAATGAGCATCAAGGCAACTGGTAGGATCCAGATCAGGTTCATGAGATCCTTGGAAGGTTCAAAATCATGGAACGGGAAGTAAGCCGGGTTCCAGGAATTCATATCTAAAAAATAGGCAATGCCGAAATAGGAGAGTGCCACTAAGAACATCCCGAAAAAAAGGCGGAAAACATGCAACCCAACTCTGTCGGAAGTTCCAATAATGTGTAGAATTACAAAAATTGCCATGGGCCATGTTGTGGGCAGGAAGATGAAATTTAGGGCTAAGATGGCTCCAACCAAAATGTAAGAATTTTTCCGCAAGACCATATCAATATTGGTTAACAGCAACAGAATAATAGAGTTGGTGAAGAGGGAAACGGCGATCCCAATATCCAGATCTCCCAGATAAAGGGAAAAAATGATCACGGTATATAAAAATAAGGGCAAATGGGTTTGGTAATTCAGTGCAAGCGCATTAAAGCAGAAATAACCCAAAGCAATACCTGCAAAAGTAATAATAGCAGAAAAAACATCTAACGTATTGAAATCGAGAAAGTTGAATCCAATTACAATTAACAGAAGAACGCCAATGTAAACAGGTATCGAAAAAATATTGCTTTCTTTTGAAAGTAATCGAAACATTTTTTATAAATTTGTGCAAAGTTAATTTAAAAAAGGAAAATAATGACGTCTATATTTCTATTAATAAGCAGGTTCTTCAAATGGTCTTTCGGATTTTTTGACTTCGCATCAAATTTTGTAAACTGGATTTTATTCTTCGTTGCGACTGCATTGTTTTGCTATTGGTGTTATGTGCTGATCTCCGTTTTAAGGGGAAATACAGATAAAGAATATCATTCGCCTACTGAAGGTCTTCACCCTTATTACGACCCAAAAATTCACAAGCAGGAAAACTAAATAATTGATACTATTTTTATTATAGAAATCCCGAAATTATTATAATTTCGGGATTAATGTTTTTAGGAGGTAAATTATTTTAATGAACCGGAATTACCAAAACCGGTATAACAGAACGCCGCGTTAATTCTTTTGTTAAACTCCCTACGAAAACATCGTAAATACCGCTTCTGCCGTGGGAACCCATCACCATATATCCTGCGTTTTTTTCTTTCGCAAAATCTAAAATAATGTCGCCCGCGATACCTTGTTTTAATAAGTGTTCACACTCGACCCCTTCTGCTAAAATACGTTGTTCTAAATTATTTAGGCTCAGAAGTTCCTGTTTTATTTCATTCTGTTCCACTTCCGGGAAATACTGAAATCCCATATCGCCGATCGCAAAACCAATGTCTGCCGGAGCAACATGAATAAGGCAAAGCTTTCCTTTAATTTCTTTTGCGAATTTTAATGCGCCTTTTAGTAGAGCATCTGTAGAATCACCGAAATCTACAGGTAAAATGATATTAACCATGATAATTGTTTTTGTTGTTTAAAGTTACACTAATTTTCCCATTAACAAAAGGATGCAACCGAATCTGTCTTATGATTTTTGTTATTCCTTATTATTGAATTTTTAGATCGAAAACTTTCTTCTCTTCTAAGAATGCTTCTAAAATATCATTTTCTGCTACTTTTCCAACTCCTTTCGGTGTTCCCGTGAAAATAAGATCGCCAACGCGTAAAGTGAAGTACTGCGAAACGAATTCGATGATCTCCTCCGGGGAAAAAATCATCATTGAGGTGTTTCCGTCCTGTACTTTTTCTTTGTTTTTATTTAAAGAGAAATTAAGATCCTTCATATCGAAATTCTCTTTTTTGTAGAAATCCGATAAAACTGCACTTCCATCAAAGGCTTTTGCCAATTCCCATGGAAGTCCTTTTTCCTTTAATTTACTTTGAAGATCCCGCGCTGTGAAATCGATTCCCAAACCAATTTCATCATAATATTTATCGGCATTGTCTGCCTGAATATATTTTCCGCCTTTCGATATTTTTAAGACGACTTCTAATTCGTAATGAACATCAGTCGAAAATTCCGGAATATAAAAATCACTTCCTTTTTTTAAAACTGCAGTGTCCGGTTTCATAAAAATGACGGGTCTTTCGGGGATTTCATTGCCAAGTTCTTTCGCGTGTTCTGCATAATTTCGGCCGATGCATATTATTTTCATGATCTATTAAAAGTTTAGTTTAACATTATTAAGTCTTTGAAAGTTTTTTTTGATGTCTACATTCGAAATTCATTATTGCAGTAATAACAGTGATAAAGATGGCTTTTTGCCTTTATCGGAAATCCCAGAAAGAGCAGTGAAATACCAAATAAGCCACCAGGATTTTCGTCCCGATAAAGGTGATTCGAACCACATTTCGGACAGGTAAATTCAAAGTCGGGATTGGTGATCGTATGTTCAACCTCTAAAGAAGTTTGCTCATTCTCTAAAAAGTCTCTCAAAATAAGATCAGCCTTTTCAATTTCATCCTCAAAAACCTGAAGCTGAATTCCGCCCAAAGCTTGCGACAAAAGCCAGTCTGACTGAATGGTTTGTTCATTTGCGATAAAACTTTCGAGACCATTATTTGCCAAGATCTGTTTGTCCCGATTGGCTTCGAGGCTGTTTGCGTAATATTTGAATTCAACGAGTGATGCCATAAACTATAATTATTTAAAGCTACATTTTATTTTAAAATTTACCTCTCAATTGAATTCCAGTCAAGATTTTCTTCGTGTATAAAGGGAAATCTGCATTCTGGATCCAGCCGTAATAGCCCAAATCTTTTTGAAAAACATCTTTCACTCTTTGACCTTTGTATTTTCCGAAGCTGAAAATTTCTTTCTCCTCTTCATCAAAACCGATAAAACCTGCCAGATCTGCAAATTTATTGTGGAAAGAAAATTCACTTAAACCTGCAACATCATTCGGCAGATCATCGTAATGCCCGACCTGTGCATCTAAAACTTCGAACGTTGCCAGAACATCGGCTTCTGCGGAATGCGCGTTTTCCAAGCCTTTTTTACAGTAAAACTGATAAGCCGCCGTCAAGTTCCGAGGTTCCATTTTGTGAAAAATAGTTTGCGCGTCAACGAGTTTAAATTTACTCAGATCGAAATCGATGCCTGCACGCAAAAGTTCTTCTGCCAAAAGAGGAACATCAAAACGATTCGAATTAAATCCACCTAAATCAGTTCCGGAAATCATTTCCAGAACTTTTGCAGCAATCTCTCTAAATTTCGGCGCATCTTTCACTTTTTCATCGGTAATTCCGTGAACAGCAATCGATTCTTTCGGAATAAACATTTCGGGATTTACGAGCCAGGTTTTGCTTTCGCGCGAAGAATCTGGATTTACTTTTAAGATAGAAATTTCTACGATCCGGTCTTTTGCAACGCTGATTCCGGTTGTTTCAAGATCAAAAATGCAAAGCGGTTTATGGAGTTTTAAGTTCATTTTTTTTATTTTTTGTAGGGATAAGTCGAGACTCATCCACCTATATTTGAATGTAAGTTTATTTAAGATGCTTCTGAAAAATTATAGAGATCAACATGTAATAGATGATTACCAAGGGAATTCCGACCAATCCGAAGATGATCAAGATCAAGACCGAGCCGATTAATAAGGCTAGTTTCGGGTAGTTTTCCTGAATTTTCATTGATTTAAATTTCATGGCGATCATTTTAATGGGAGAAATTAGAAGCCAGGAGGAGACTATTGTAAACAAAATAAGGAAGAAAGCGTTTTCAAAAAGAAATTTAAAACTTCCATTCTCTAAAAAAGCATAGTATAATCCAAAAATTAATATGGTATTCGAAGGCGTATTTAAACCTTTAAAATAATAGGTTTGTTCTTCATCTAAATTAAAAATTGCCAATCTTAAACAGGAAAAAAGTGCGATGAATAAACCGAGATATTTAATTTCAAAAGGCAGATCAATTCCAAAAAGTTGAGATCCAAAAGGTTCCAGTGCTTTATACATTGTGATTCCGGGCAGCAAACCAAAACTCACCATGTCGGCAAGCGAATCGAGTTGTGCGCCAAGATTTGAATTCGATTTTAAAGCTCGCGCAATAAATCCATCAAAGAAATCTAAAATTAAAGAGAGAATAATACAAAGCGCAGTAATTTTATAATTCCCATTAATTAGGGCAATAACTCCAATACTGCCAGAAAATAAATTGGCTAAAGTAAAAGCGTTGGCTAAATTGTTTTTGACGAAATTCATTTGTTAATGCTGTAATTTAAAGGCAAAATGAAAATTTTTCTCTAATTAAAAAGGGAAAATTTCACTTTATTTTTTTATAAAGACAAAAGTAAGGTTTTTATTAAAATTTCGCTCACCATTTCCTGCTCATCAAAGTAAATAGAAAGGAAATATGAATTTAATGTAAATTTGTATCATTATTTGAATCAATTTAATGAAAGAAATCAGATTACAGGAGATCTTCACTCTTTTTTACAGGCTCTTTTTAGCCTATTTTTTCTATCAAATCGCGCGTCTGTTATTTTGGATTTTCAATAAAGATCTGATCCAGATCGATTCGGTCAGCGATTATTTTAGCATCGCGTTTCATGGGATCGCTTTTGATACGACCGCAATTTTATATGTTAACGCTCTCTTTATTTTACTGAGTTTAATTCCGATTCTCATTAATACAAAAAAGTATTATCAAAAATTTCTTTTTTATCTCTATTTCATTATGAATGGGATTGCGTATGGAATGAATTTCGGCGACTTTATCTATTATCGTTTTTCCCAGGCGAGACTTACAACGGCTGCCATGAATGTCGCCCAACACGAAAATAATATTGGGAAAATCTTTGTTTTGTCTATTTTGGAACATCCGTTTGTGATTTTCTGGTTTGTGGTTTTGATGATTCTCTGGATTTTTCTTTATAAAAAAGTGAAAATAACGGAATTTAAACCGGTGAAAAAATGGATCTATTTTGTTTCCTCCGTTGTAAGCTTATGCATGATTGCAACGTTAGTTGTTGGCGGAATTCGAGGTGATTTTAAACATTCAACACGACCTATTAATTTAGTCGATGCGAATCGGTTCGTGAAAAATCCTTTGCAGGCAAATGTTGTTTTGAACAGTGTATTTTCTTTTTTCCGTACCATGAATACGAATAATTTTAAAGAAGTTCATTTTGTTGATCAAAAATTTATCGAGGAGAATGTGAAACCATACAAATTATACTTTCGGGAAGATGTAGAACCGAAACCCAATGTTGTCATCTTTATTCTGGAAAGTTTTGGAAAAGAATACAGCGGCGCATTCAATAAAAATACAGATATTAAAGATTTCGTTTCCTACACGCCTTTTTTCGACAGTTTGGCAGCGCACAGTTTAATTGCGACCAATGCTTTCGCTAACGGAAGACAGTCGATTCACGGCATGAGTTCTGTTTTGGCAGGGATTCCGAGTTTGAAAGATGCTTTTACAAGTTCGCCTTATTCCAATCAAAAAATTCAGTCCATTGTTTCAGTGTCGAACGAAATGGGATACGATACTTCCTTTTTTCACGGCGCTCCAAATGGATCCATGGGATTTTTAGGTTTCGGAAATATTCTCGGTTTCAAGCATTATTATGGCAAGACCGAATATAACAATGACGCTGATTTCGATGGGATTTGGGGAATTTGGGACGAGCCTTTTTTTCAGTATTTTGCAAGAACTTTGAACACGAAGAAATCTCCCTTCATGGCGACGCTTTTTTCTGTCTCTTCCCACCATCCTTTCAAAATCCCGGAGAAATATAACGGGAAATTCAAAAAAGGACCTTTAGAAATTCATATTCCGATTGGTTACACCGATTTTGCTCTAAAAAAATTCTTCGAAACGGCGAAAAAGATGCCCTGGTACAAAAATACTATTTTCGTCATGGTCGCTGATCACACGAATCAGGTTGGTTATCCTGAATATGAAAAGGCCATGAATCGATTTGCAATTCCGATCCTCTTTTATTCGCCCAATCCAAAATATAATTTACAAGGTGAAATTACAAGCCCGGCACAACAAATGGATATTTATCCGACTCTGGTAGATTTAATGGGCTACAACAAAAAAATTCGAAGTTGGGGACGAAGTTTAGTCTCCGATAAAAATGAGGATTACGTCATCGTAAATTCCAGTGGAGTAGAACAGTTTATTATTGGAAACTATATTTACCTGTTCGATGGAAAAGATTTTACGGGAGTTTATGATATCAAAGATTTGGGATATGAAAAGAATCTGCTTGGAACCGTAAAAACGCCGGAGATTATTATGGGTGAATTGAAAAGCAAAGCCTGGTATCAGGATTATATGGATCGGGTCATTAACCGGAAATTAAACTAAAATTTAAACAATGGTTTAACATCTCGATTTTGTGGTATCCCTTTTGTAATGTATGTTATGAATAATTAAAGATTTGGTGTTTAACTTTTTTTAATTACTTTTATCCAACTAAAAATTAAAACAATTTTAAAATGAAAAAAATAATGTTCTCTTTTGTTGCTCTAATGTTTGCAACACTTTCGTACGCTCAGATTGAAGGAAAATGGAAAACCATTGATGACGAAACCGGACAGGCAAAATCCATCGTAGAAATTACGAAGAAATCAGATGGTAAATATTACGGTAAAGTAGTTCAACTTTTGATCAAACCGGAACATGCAAATTGCATCGACTGTAAAGATGACCGTAAAAACAAACCAATTCTTGGAATGGAGGTTATTAGAGGAATGAAAAAAGAAGGTAACGAATTTACTGGCGGAACAATTACAGATCCAAAATCAGGTAAAACTTACAAATGTAATATCACCAGAGACGGTGACAAACTAGATGTAAGAGGTTATATTGGATTCTCTTTTGTCGGTAGAAGCCAAACTTGGTATCAGGTAAAATAATTTCTAAATAAAATTTGAAAAAAGCAATTCGAAAGAGTTGCTTTTTTTTGTGGCCATGACCAAATGGTTTGCAAAAAAATCTTTACTTTTGTACTTTAATTTTTCAATCTATTATGAAGGAATATACTTTTAGAGAAGTGATTGCACAGGCAATGAGCGAAGAAATGCGAAAAGACGAATCCATTTATTTAATGGGCGAGGAAGTAGCAGAATATAATGGTGCTTACAAAGCTTCTAAAGGAATGTTAGATGAGTTTGGTGCAAAACGGATAATCGATACACCAATTGCTGAATTAGGTTTCACCGGGATCGCCATTGGTTCTGCGATGAATGGTAACCGACCGATCGTAGAATATATGACTTTCAACTTTTGTTTGGTTGGGATTGATCAAATCATTAATAATGCTGCAAAAATTCGTCAAATGACGGGTGGTCAGTGGAATTGCCCGATCGTTTTTCGT
Source organism: Chryseobacterium sp. UYP7 (assembly GCF_056279225.1). Classification (NCBI taxonomy): domain Bacteria; kingdom Pseudomonadati; phylum Bacteroidota; class Flavobacteriia; order Flavobacteriales; family Weeksellaceae; genus Chryseobacterium; species Chryseobacterium sp. UYP7. Next base: position 501,673 of record NZ_JBWBQW010000002.1, on the reverse strand, counting down.
GGTCCAACGGCATCTGCAGGTCAGTTAGGTGCGACACACTCGCAAGCTTTAGAAAGTTGGTTCGCCAATATTCCTGGTTTAAAAGTGATCGTTCCGTCAAATCCTTATGATGCGAAAGGCTTACTTAAAAGCGCAATTCAGGATAATGATCCAGTAATTTTCATGGAGTCGGAACAAATGTATGGCGACAAAATGGAAATTCCGGAAGAAGAATATTACTTACCGATAGGAAAAGCAGATATCAAAAGAGAAGGTAAAGATGTAACTTTAGTTTCTTTCGGAAAAATTATGAAGTTGGCGATGCAGGCAGCAGAAGATATGGAGAAAGAAGGAATCTCTGTAGAAGTGATCGATCTTCGAACAGTTCGACCGTTAGATTTTGATACGGTGATCGAATCTGTGAAGAAAACAAACCGCCTGGTTATTTTAGAAGAAGCCTGGCCATTTGGATCAGTTTCTTCAGAAATTACTTATATGGTTCAGCAAAAAGCATTTGATTATTTAGATGCTCCAATCAAAAGAATTACCACTCCAGATGCTCCGGCACCTTATTCTTCGGCTCTTTTTGCCGAATGGTTCCCGAAACTTGAAAAGGTGAAAGAAGAAATTAAGAACGCAATGTACATTAAAGCATAAATAAAAAAGCTCTCGAAAGAGAGTTTTTTTTTGGATTATTTTGAAAAAAAATCTTTTTGGAATTGGTTTTTAATCTAAATTTACACCCTAAAAATTATTGAATGTCAGATACAATCGAAGGCGGTCAGCATTTTGACACCAAAAAGCTTACTGCAATTGGAGTACTCGTATCCCTAGGAATTGTTTTCGGAGATATTGGAACTTCGCCGCTTTATGTAATGAAGGCGATTGTAAACGCTAGAAGAGATGGCGGAAACATGCCATTCGACGAATATATTGAAGGCGCACTTTCCTGTATCATCTGGACGCTCACCCTGCAAACAACCATAAAATACGTGGTTATCGCTTTAAGAGCCGATAATAAAGGAGAAGGCGGAATTCTGTCTCTCTATTCCCTCGTCAAAAAACTCAAGAAGAAATGGCTTTATGTCGTTGCCATTATCGGTGCGTCAACATTGGTTGCCGACAGTATCATAACACCTTCCTTAACTGTAATGTCTGCTGTAGAAGGTCTTAAGATCTTTTCTCCAAACACGCCTGTCGTAGGAATTACGATCGTGATTTTGGCGATTGTATTTATGGTTCAGCAATTCGGTACTGCCTCCATCGGAAAATTATTTGGTCCTGTAATGGTTCTATGGTTTTTGGTTTTAGGAGTATTCGGCTCAGTTCATATATTTGAAAATTACGAAATTTTAAAAGCGTTTAATCCTTATTATGCCTATCAGCTTATCACCCATTCGCCAAGTGCAATTGTGATCATGGGTGCAGTTTTTCTCTGTACCACGGGAGCAGAAGCGTTGTATTCGGATTTAGGTCATTGCGGAAAAAGAAATATTCGGGTAAGTTGGGCATTTGTAAAAACAATGCTGATCTTAAATTATTTAGGACAAGGCGCCTGGTTGTTGGATAATCCAACTGCTGTTTCCGAAGGGATCAATCCGATCTTTGGTATTATGCCGGAATGGGCGATTTTACCTGGAGTTATTTTGGCAACTTTCGCTGCGATTATTGCAAGTCAGTCTGTAATAACGGGATCGTTCACCATGTTTTCAGAAGCAATGTCCGTTACATTTTGGCCGAATCAGCAAATTGATTATCCGTCTGGAGTCAAAGGTCAAATGTATATTCCAAGGATCAACTGGGGTTTGATGTTTCTGTGCTTCATCGTCGTTATCTATTTTCAAAAGTCCGAAGCCATGGAAGCTGCTTATGGTTTAACCATTACCATAACGATGTTAATGACGACCATTCTCCTCTTTTACTGGCTCAGCAGAACCAAAACGATGAAGGTTTTTGCCATCGGGTTTATTATCGTTTATCTTTTTATTGAACTCGGTTTCTTTTACGCTAACGTGATTAAATTTTTTGATGGAGGTTGGTTAACAATGGTTTTAGGCGGATTTATCGCAGTTTGTATGTATGCCTGGTACAACGGTCGACTCATCAAAGCCAAGTTTATTACTTTTGTAAAACTGGATAAATACGTTTCTATTATTAAAGATTTAAAACTCGATGAAACAATCCCAAAATATGCCACAAATCTTGCGTTTTTGAGCCGTGCAAAAAGAGAAAATGAAATTGAAGGCAAGATCATTTATTCCATTCTTCGCAAACAGCCGAAAAGAGCCGATCATTATTTCATCTTAAATATCATTAATCAGGAAGATCCATTTACGTTTAAATATACCGTTGATGAGATTATGCCTGGAACAATTTACAGAATTAATTTCCTGCTTGGATTTAAGATCGATCGCAGGATCAACGATTATTTCGATCAGGTTCTAACTGACATGATGGAGGAAGGCACGATCCCGACAAGAAGCAGTCACCCTTCGCTTCGTGCTCATAACATTCCGCCGGATTTAAAATATGTCATCATCGACAATACTTACATTAATGATGCTTTATTAACGGTTAAAGAGAAAATGACCTTAAACATCTATAATTTCGTAAAATATATTGGTAGCGATGACTTTAAAGCCTGGGGTATTTCCTCGCATAATGTTATTGTAGAATCCGCGCCATTACTTGATCAAAAGGTGATTACTAAAAAAATACAGCAGGTGAATTTCCGTCATTGTAAATGATAGTTTCGCAATTGAAACAGCGTTGGTCTTAATTATAAATTCGATAAATTTGCAGTTAAATATTTTTGATGGACGCTAAACATAAGGAACTCAATATAACAACAATAAAGGAAGTTTTAAGACTCTATCTACAGCAGAAAGGTTTTAGAAATACGCCGGAACGCTACACGATTTTAGAGGAAATTTATATGATGGAACATCACTTTAATGTTGATGATCTTTATTTATTGATGATGCAGAAGAAATATCATGTTTCCAAAGCGACCATTTATAATACCATCGAAATTTTTCTGGATGCGGGATTGATCAGAAAACATCAGTTTGGGGAAAAAACCCTTACCTCTTCTTCTTACGAAAAGTCCTATTTCGATAAGCAACACGATCATTTGGTGATTTATAAAACAGGTTCCGATAAAGAAATTCAGGAGATCATCGAATTCTGTGATCCAAGAATTCAAGGTATTAAAGAATCAATTGAAAGCACATTTGGCGTGACCATCGATTCCCATTCACTTTATTTTTATGGAACCAAAAAGGATTAATGAAATATATTTTCCTTTTATTTATCTTCGTTAGCGTTAATGTTTTTGCGCAAATTCCTACGCAGCCGAAAGATCCTGCGGTTAAAGATCCATTTTTTAATCAAACCAGCGCTGCGGCTCAAGGGGAGAAGGTAAAATTAATTCACTCAGATACTTTTGGGATCGTTAAGGGTAAATATGATGACAACCCTTTTTTTTCTGGGAATGTCCAGTTTCTGCATCAGGGTTCTACGCTTACCGCAGATGAGGTGATTTTCTACCGTGAACAGAATTTCGTGAAAGCGATCGGAAACGTAAGACTTCAAAATGCCGACGGTTCCGTCATCACTTCCGGTGAAATGGAATACGACGGAAATACCCAAAAAGGAATTGCGAAAAAAAATGTAGTTCTTACCGATCCCGGACAAACCATCAAAACAGAAACGCTGTATTACGACCGACTTACCAATAATGCCTATTTCAATACCGGCGGAACCATTGCCAAAGACGGAAATGTAATGTATACCAAATCTGCAAATTATGATCTGAATAGTAGAATCATAGATTTTACAGGCAATGTGAAGATCGATAATCCGGAATATACGGTCGATGGTGTTAATATTATTCAGAATCAAAATACAAATACGGCGACCTTCAACGGACCTACGACGATCACGAATAAAAAAAATCCCTCAAATCTTATTTATACAGAGAAAGGAACTTATAATATGAATTCCAAGGAAGTGTATTTGAAGAAAAATTCCCGAATTAATTATAACGATAAAATCCTTACTGGCGACGATATGTATTTTAATCAGATCACCGGATTTGGTACAGCCAAAGGAAATGTTACGTTGCGTGATCCAAAAGAAAAACGTTACATGAAAGGCGGTTACGGCGAGATCTTTGAGAAAAAAGATTCTGCAATGATGACCGATAAACCTTATGCAGTTCGGATTTTAGAAAAAGATTCTATGTTTTTCTCCGCAGAAAAAATCCTGGCTTATCAAAAAATAGATGATCAAAATCCCCTAAAAAAGAAAAGTTTCCTGCGTGCATATTACAAATCCCGAATGTTTAAATCCAACATTCAGGTGCGGGCCGATTCTCTAAGTTTTAATGAAACCGACGGGATCATGCATTTAGACGGGAAACCGATCGCATGGAGTGGCGAAAAACAGGTAACCGGCGATAAGATCGAAGCTTATTTCGACACCGAAAATGAATTCATTGATTCGCTGCGTGTTATCGGCAACGCTTTCGCCATCAGCAAAGCCGATTCGCTGAATATGAAAGATGAATTTAATCAGATCAAGGGCAAATTGATGATCGTATATTATAAACAAAATGATATTAATCTCGCCAAAGTCATCGGAAATGCGCAGGCAATTACGTACGCCGATGATCAAAACGAAAAGACGAAGGAAGTAGAACGAATTGGCGTTTCGCTTTCGACTTGTGGCACCATAGAAGCAGAATTTGAGGATAAAAAAGTGCAGATCATTTCCTGCAATATTGGCGCAAATACCGATATTTATCCGATGAGTCAGATCCCGCGGGAGAAAAGATTTTTTCCGGATTTTAACTGGAATACAAAAGACCGACTCCGGAAATGGCAGGACATCTTCCTGGATTCGCCGGCTTATGAAGAACTGAAATATGAGTCCGATGATTCCCTTTATAATGCGACCCAAAAAACCATCTACGACGCCAAAGCCAAAGAAGAAGCCAAGACACCGAAGCGCGTCCGGAAGTAAGTTTTTTATTTGGGCGCCTTAATCCGTCCTCCATTCCCGCTTTTTTGTTCGTCATTCTTCCTCACAAAAAGAGCTCCATTCAGGCCGGGGCGCAAAAACAGATCATACCACAGATTCATTTAAAATGCAAAACGATTTTTTTAAATATCAGGCACAAACCACGCAGTTCGCCGCAGGTTTTGAAGTAGAAAAAGCCGCAGGATCTTACATTTATGGCACCGATGGTAAAAGATACCTGGACTTTGTCGCCGGAGTTTCTGCCAATACTTTAGGTCATTCCCATCCAAAAATCGTCGAAGCCATTAAAACACAGGCAGAAAAATATCTGCATGTAATGGTTTATGGGGAATATGCACAGGAAATGCCCGTGAAATTGTGCAAGCTTTTGGCCGATTCCACTCCGGATCCTTTAGAAGTTACCTATCTCGTGAATTCCGGTGCAGAAGCGATCGACGGCAGTTTAAAATTGGCAAAAAGATATACCGGCAGAGAAGAAATCATCTCTTTCCATAATTCTTATCACGGGAATACCCACGGCGCTCTATCCGTTTCGGGGAACGAATATCACAAGCGGGAATTTCGACCACTATTGCCAATGGTGCGTTTTATTCATTTCAATAAGGAAGATGATTTAGAAAAAATTACGGAGAAAACTGCATGTGTTCTTCTCGAAACGATTCAGGGAGCTGCAGGGTTTTTAGTTCCGGAAGATGATTATCTTAAAAAATTAAAAACGCGATGCGAAGAAGTTAGTGCATTGCTCATCTTAGATGAAATTCAACCTGGCTTCGGACGCACAGGAAAACTGTTTGCCTTCGAACATTTCGGCATTGTTCCCGATATTTTGGTCATGGGAAAAGGAATGGGTGGCGGCGTTCCGGTTGGTGGTTTTATGAGTTCTAAAGAAATTATGCACTCGCTTTCTCATTCGCCAAAGTTAGGTCACATTACAACTTTTGGCGGGAATCCTCTAATTGCCGCAGCAAGTCACGCGACTCTAAAAGAAGTTTTGGAAAGTGGTTTGATGAATGAAGTTGAGGAAAAAGAAAAATTATTTCGGGAATTGCTTGTTCATCCGAAAATTAAAAATATTAACGGCAAAGGCTTAATGTTAGCCGTAAATCTCGGTTCGCCAGATTATACCTTAGACGTTGCAAAAAGATGCATGGAAAAAGGGCTTGTTGTTTTCTGGCAATTATACCGCAACGAATATCTAAGAATTTCGCCACCTTTGACTTTATCATTAGATGAAATTAGAGAAGGTTGCGCGATCATTCTGGAGGTTTTAAATGACTGTTAATTATCGCCGAAAAACAAAACTCCCTTTCTTTTAGCCCGTATGGAAACGGCATCCCCCGATGATAAATATCATATTATGAAAACAGCGTCATCGGAATCGGGGATATAGTGGACAGCGGGACGTGTTTTCGCAAAACAAAACCAGGGTTTTGCTTCTCATCGATGCCATGTATTTCGGTAAATATATTGCGTAGATTAGAAATTAATTTATATATTGCGACACATTAAAAATAGGGGCGATATGGCGAAAACGAAAGTGCAATACGAATTTCCAATGCACTGTCAGTCGGAGATTTTATACGAATATATGGCAAGCGCAGAAGGACTTTCTGAGTGGTTTGCAGATGACGTGCTGGAAAAAGGCGACGATTTTTTCTTCAGTTGGAACAGTGGTCCAGGCGAGAAAGCGACGCTGATTCGGTACAAGCCGGAGAGTTTTGTGCGTTACCGTTGGGAAGAGGATGAAGGAACCAAAAATTATTTCGAAATGACCATCGTAATTGATGATATTACGGATGATCTGGCCTTGATCGTAACCGATTTTTGCGATGCAGGAGACGAAGAAGAAAACCGACTCTATTGGGAAAATTTGATCGAAAACCTACGACTTAAATTAGGGGCGACTTAAATTTTTGTTAACAATATAATATGATGAACGATTTTTTCGTTCATTATTTTTTTAATCTAAATCCAGCATTTATTTTGGAAACTCTTATCCATAAATCAGAAAATTTTCAAGATCGAAACCGAGCCTTTTTATTTGGCGATGCGGTTCGTGTTTCCTTTTTTGTCCGTAATTCGGAACTCATTATTGCGGAGGAATGTTATTTCTTTCTCATGGCCTCGATGCGAAAAATGCGCATGAATATTCCGCTGTCTTATACGTTGGAATTTTTTCAAAATCTTTTTCAGGAACAGGTTATTGACCATGGTATCACAGATGGAATTATTCACTTTTTGGTTTACCGTGAAGCAGATGATATTGAATTAAATAAATCCAGTGTTTCTTTTTATTTTGAAGTGAATAGGATAGATGATGTTTTGGGAATCCAGGGTGAAAATGAAATGGATCTCATCAAAGAAATTAATGTGGGAATTAATTTTCTGAATACGATCCGAACGCATTCGCCGGAAAATATATATGCAGAGATCTACGCTAAAGAAAATGATCTGGATGATGTTATCCTACTAAATCCCAGTAAAAGAATTGCGCGGAGTATTTTCGGAAATCTTTTATTTTTGGAAGGAAACACGATTAAAATTCCGAAAACTACAGAAGGAGCTTATATTTCACCTTTGATGGAGAATTTTGTCACCTTTATTCATAAAAAGAATCTGGCTGAAATTCTGGAGTCCGAAATGATCGCTTTCGAGTCTCAAAAATCGGAGGAGATCTTAATGATTTCTGAAGAGAAAGGAATTTTTGCAGTAACCAAAATTAGAAATAAAACTTTTGAGTCCACAAGATTCCCAGAACTGGTTGCGCAGTGGAAGAGTAATTTCGCCTAAAATTGACAAACCCGGGAAACAACCTTTGCAAGTCCTTTACCGGGTTTTGTAGAGATAAATCTCTTAGATTTCTTTGAATATTGAAAATAAAACCAATCTTTTAGAATTCAGATTCCTATTTATCGCATCGCATTTTCAACACTTCAAAAATAACGAAAGTGATCCCAATAAATTTGATAATGAAATCTTAAATGATGCTAAAGTTTTGTTAAAGTATTTTTGATCTCTGAATAACTTGATCGTGTTGAAGAAGAGAAGTATAAATAGTCAGCCATTAAAAACCATTTAATTTACTGATTGTTAGTTAATTATATATGATATTGCTTGCTTATTTCTGCCAGTTTACGTATTTTTATGGTGTAAACCTTGCATATTTTAGTTATGATTTCCAAACAAAAATCGTCTCCACAGGCAAATTTCTTCTTCTATCTTGAAGATACGCTTAACAAAAATCATCCATTGTTTATTTTGAGCAATCGTATTGATTGGCAACTCTTTGAGGATACTTTTGCCCCACTATATTGCGCTGATAATGGTCGTCCTGCAAAGCCAATTCGGTTAATGGTTGGGTTGTTAATTTTAAAACATCTTCGCAATGTTTCCGATGAAAGTGTGGTAGAACAATGGACGGAAAATTTGTATTACCAATATTTTTGCGGACTTCAACAATTTTCCACAGATTCGCCATGTGCTTCGAGCGATTTGACTCATTTTCGTAAGAGAATTGGGGAAGAAGGAATAGAATTGATCTTTAAAGAGAGCATTCGGATTAACGGAAAAGATAGTGATGATTCGGATGTAAGTGTGGATACAACCGTTCAGGAAAAAAATATTACATTTCCAACGGACAGTAAGTTGCATAAAAAGATCATCAAAAAATGTCTGGATATTTCTAAAAAAGAAAGCATTACGCTACGCCAAACTTATACCCGAACACTTAAAAAATTGAGTGTGGATCAGCGGTTTCGAAATCATCCAAAAAACAAAGGCAAGGCAAGAAAAGCAGATAGAAAAGTAAGAACAATTGCCGGTAGATTGGTGCGTGAACTGCAAAGACATCTTGGTGAAAGTTCTGTTTACCAAAGATTTTTTAATTTATTTGCACGTGTGTTAGCGCAGAAGAGAAATTCAAAATCCAAAGTTTATTCTCTTCATGAACCAGATGTGGTTTGTATCTCTAAAGGCAAAGAACATAAAAAATTTGAGTTTGGTAATAAAGTATCAGTGGTAATCACCAGAAATACAGGGGTTTTGCTGGGAGCATTAGGATTTAGGAATGAGTTTGATGGACATACATTACAGCCAGCATTAGAGCAGGTAGAAAAACTTACCGGAAAAGCTCCCAAAACTGCTGCAGTAGACAGAGGATATCGTGGAAACGTAAAAATTGGGGAGACGAGCATTCTTATTCCCAAACCATTTAATGATAAAAAGCAAACGCAATACGAACAGAAAAAACTCAAAAAAGCACACAAGCAAAGAGCGGCAATCGAGCCAATCATAGGACATTTAAAAACAGATCACCGCTTGGGAACAAATTTCTACAAGGGAATTGTTGGCGACAACATCAATATTTTATTAGCAGCAGCGGCATTCAACTTCAAAAGAATGATGAATAAATGGAAAGTTTCCATTTGTCAATTTTTAAACATAATAATTTTTCAAATAATTCTTGTTGAGAACCAGTTTTCAAAAAAATTATCCTACTCAAAATATTGAAAAACTAAAAATAGGCGGTTGTTAAGTGTTGACTAAATAGTTAATGCAAACTTTCAGGGAAAGATCTTAAAAATAGTCGAATATAAAAGGTTGCCGATCTTAATTCATCGAAACATCATCGGGTGCATTTGCCCAAAGCAGAAATTCACCACCCAAATTTTGCATAATGTTTTTCCAGAGTGTCTGATCATTAGGTAAGGTGTAATCGAGGTTGTAAACATCGACAACCGTCCACATTTTCCTCTTAACTTCCTCATCCAGTTGTTGACTTCCCCAACCGGAATACCCGGAAAAAACTTTGATTTCTTCAACCGTGATCTGTTCATCAATAATTCCCGAAACTACATTTTCTATATCTTCGGTCAGATAAAATTCGCTGTTAATTTCAGAAAAATTCTCTGTCACTTTTTGTCCTTTGTTGATGAAGAATATTTTATCGTTTTCGACAGGACCACCTTCATAAACATCAACCGTAAAGCCAAAAATCTGGAGTAAGCGATTACTCATTTTGCTGTTTTTTTTGTTGAGAATGAGTCCAAAAGCACCTTCTTCAGTATGGTCAACGATCAGCACCACTGAACGTGAAAATACATCGCCGGAAATATCGGGCGTGGAGATTAAAATTTTACCTTTGTAAGAATGATTCATCTGAATTGGGAGGTCAAATAGAAAAACCTATTTCAAATGTAATAAAAAAAATTATGGAAAACCTGCACGATAAAAGAAAAGTTTACGAAAAATCCCAACTTCTTGAAAATCAAATAAAAGAAAATCCTCTTGAACAATTCCGTGATTGGTTTTTGGAAGCCGAAGAAAATCCTGCGATATCGGAAGCAAATGCGATGGCGATCTCCACCTTAGAAAGCGATGGTTGCCCCAGAACAAGAATGGTTTTATTGAAATCCTATACTTGGGAAGGTTTTATTTTCTACACGAATTACGAAAGCAGAAAAGGAAAAGCCATCGAAAATAATCACAAAGCCTGTCTCCATTTTTTCTGGCCCAATATGGAAAGACAAATCATCATTAAAGCAGAATTAGAAAAAATTCCGGAAAATTTAAGTGATGGTTATTTTCATTCACGCCCAAAAGGCAGTCAGTTGGGTGCTGTAGTTTCCCCTCAAAGTCAAATTATTCCAGACCGTGATTTTCTAGAGGGAAAATTGAAGGATTTAGAAATCGAATATCAGGATAAAGAAATCCCACGTCCGGAAAACTGGGGCGGTTATATTGCGAAACCTTACGAGATCGAATTTTGGCAAGGTCGCCCAAACCGCTTACACGACCGAATGATCTACGAACTTCAGGCTGATTTTGACTGGAAGATCTCCCGGTTGGCTCCTTAAAGAAGGCTGTTCGAATAAATTTATAGCACAAAAAAAATCCCGAGAAATCGGGATTTGATTTTTTTGAAAATAATCTAAAGATTATTTCTTCTTTTTCGTTGTCGCAGTCATACTTTCCATTACCGCTCCTGACAAATCAGCACCAGCTTTGAATTTTGCAACTTTCTTAGCAGCGATTTGAATTGGTTTTTTAGTTGCAGGGTTGATACCTTGTCTTGCAGCTCTGTCTGCTACAGAGAAAGTACCGAATCCAACTAGGGAAACTTTACCGTCTTTTTCTTTTAGAGTAGAAGTAACATTAGAAATGAAAGATTCCAAAGCAGCTTTTGCAGCAACTTTTGTAATGTTCGCGTCTTTTGCGATAGCGTCGATTAATTCAGATTTGTTCATAATTATAAATTATTAAGGTTAGTTTTAATGTTAAAGCAAATATAAAACTTTTTTCATATTGTGCAAATTTTTTCCAAATATTTAATCAAAAATATATATATATCTTAAAATTAACAGAAACTAATAAATTTTAGTTTTCACGAAGAATGTGCGTTATAGCGTACTAAAATTATGCCAAAGCCTTTGTTAATCGAGAATTCTCTAACTTCATCTTCTTTCGTTTATAATTATGAATAATCTAATTATCTATTAATTTTTAAGAGATATTAGATTTGATTTTTAAGTAATTTCAAAAGATTAGTAAAAGGTTGTCGTAGTGCCTGATGCAGATGTGTGAAGCTTAAAAAATATTTTCCGCTTATTTTAATTAAAATAATTAAATTTGCGCCATGCTAATTGAAGTTTTTAAATCTAAAATTCACAGAGTTCGGGTGACAGAATCCGATCTTAATTATATAGGAAGTATCACGATCGACGAAGATCTTTTGGAGGCTTCCGGAATTATAGTGGGCGAAAGAGTTTATATCGTAAATGTGAATAACGGCGAAAGGTTCGATACTTACGCCATTAAAGGAAAAAGGAAATCAGGAGAGATCTGTTTGAACGGTCCTGCTGCAAGGCGCGTTCAGCGAAATGATATCATCATTATCATGTCATTTGCTCAGATGACTCCGGAGGAAGCGAAAACCTTTCAGCCAAAAATTATTTTCCCCGACGAGAAAACTAATTTACTTACTTAATTTCCGAAAAATAATCCAGTTTGGAAGAAATCAAAAAGTCAAATTCTTTAAAAACCTTTTTAACCATCGTAATTTCTTTAGGAATTGCGGCTCTTTTTATGTGGTTTGCTTTGAAGGGGATGGAATTTGAAAAAATTGCCGGATACTTTGCAAAAGCCAATTATTTCTGGGTTTTTGCTGCTTCAATATTTGGTGTTTTAGCGTATTGGTTTCGGGCGATTCGCTGGAATCTGCTTTTGGAACCGATGGGTTATAAGATTTCAAATTCAAATGCGTTCTGGACCATCTCTTTCGGGTATTTAATGAATCTTACCATTCCCAGAAGTGGTGAATTAGCACGCTCAACCGCGCTTTTTGGCGTGGAAAAAGTACCGGTAGAAAAATCTTTTGGAACAATCATTCTGGAAAGGGTGGTTGATCTGATCTGTATGTTTGGCTTTCTGGGTCTCACTTTAATTTTTAAATACAAAGCGATCTTATCTTTTTACCAGTATGTAACAGAAGAAAAAAGCAAAAGTACCGAACCTCAATCTCATTTAGTATTGTATATTATTATAGGAGCAGTTGTCTTTTTAGCGGTGTTGTTTTTCTCTTTAAGAAAGAAGCTGGAACAATTTCCGATATATCAGAAAGCCCTCGATTTTGGAAAAGGAATTTATCATGGTTTAACTTCCATTTTCAAATTAAAAGAAAAAGGAAAATTCATTTTTTTATCGCTTGCCATTTGGATCTGCTATTATTTAGCGGCGTATTTGGTTTGTTTTGCTTTGCCGGAAACCTCCGGTTTTACTTTTGCTGATGGTTTTTTCATTATCGTGGTTGGAACTTTGGGAATGATGGTTCCGGCTTCTGGTGGAATTGGCGCTTTTCATTTAGCTTTGAAACTTGGGATCATGGCCTTATTTCTTTCGATGGGAAAAAATCCTGAAGAAGGCGGTGAAGTTGGTCTCTCTTACGCTTTTATTTCTCACACCATGCAGTTGGTGATCATGATTGTTCTCGGAATTGCTTCTATTCCTATGCTCGCTAAAGCAAGAAATGAAGCAGTAAATAAGAACTAATTTTACTTTTTCGAGAAACCGTTCTTATTTTAACCATGAAATCGAATTGTTTTGAAAGTGAATTAATGAAATAATTCAATCCTTTACAAAGTAAGTTTTCGAATCATCGATAAGCGGAATATAGATTCGGTGCCATGTTTCATGACCTTCAATCATTTCCCAAATATGACCTTCACCCTCAATATCTTCTGCCAGCAATACGATTCCGGGCTCTAAAATAAAGGATTTGTCGTCGCTGGTTGTAAATTTTAGCTTTCCACCAAGCGTAATAACAAACTGTTTTCGGGGCGCGGTGTGCGCTCCAATTTGCCACAGATCGATCTCATTGGCGAACCAAAACTCCTGCGATTTAATTTTTAAATGTGTTCGTATCGTTCCGCGTTCGAAGAAACTTTCTCCCTGCGCATCCCGCAACAGCCGAATTGCGGGAATGTCATTATTTTTTTCAGCCATTATCCAAATGCTCTTTTTAATAAACTCTCTACTTTCGGTTCGCTTCCTCTAAAATCCTTGTAGAGTTCCATCGGATCTTTTGTTCCGCCAGATGACAGTAATATTTTATATTTTGCTACGATCTCCGGATTAAAAATTCCATTCTCTTTAAAATATTGAAAAGCATCCGCATCCAGAACTTCTGCCCATTTATAAGAATAATATCCGGCGGAATATCCACCCTGAAAAATATGAGAGAAGCTTGTACTCATGATCGTTTCCGGATTGCTTGGGTAAAGGTTGGTGGCTTTAGTTTCTTCTACTTCAAAGGTTTTTACATCGCCCACTTTTTCGGGATCGGTGTGATAAGAAATATCTAAAAGTCCAAAACCGATCTGCCGCATCGTCTGGTAACCTTCCATAAAATTTTTGGAATCCGAGATTTTCTGAATCTTCTCATCCGGCAAAATTTCTCCGGTTTGATAATGTTTTGCAAAAGTTTTAAGAAATTCGGGCTCGTAACAAAAGTTCTCTAAAAATTGAGAAGGAAGTTCTACAAAATCCCATTTAACCGATGTTCCGGAGAGATTTGGATAAACCGTATTCGCCAAAACGCCGTGCAGCGCATGACCGAATTCATGGAAAAGCGTTGTCACTTCCTGAAAAGTCAATAAACTTGGCGTGTCGGAAGTCGGTTTAGAAAAATTGCAAACAACCGAAATATGCGGACGGTGATTTACGCCCTCTTTTTGGTATTGATTTTTAAAACTCGTCATCCAGGCGCCGGCTCGTTTTCCTTTTCTTGGAAAATAATCTGCGTAAAGTATCGCTTTAAATTCGCCGTTTTCAAAGATCTCGTAGGTTTTTACTTCTTCATTGTATTTCTGAATTTCAGATGTTTCCACGAAATTTAAACCGAATAATTTTTCTGCTAAACCAAAAACAGCCGCTTGAACTTTTTCTAACTGAAAATAAGGTTTCAACTCTTCATCATCAATATCGAAGTTTTGTTTGCGTAGTTTTTCTGCGTAGAAAGTATGGTCGTAACTTTCCATTTGTTCAATTCTGTCGGCTTTTGCGAGAATTTTTAGATCTTCTATTTCTTTTTCGGCGTAAGGTTTTGCTTTCTCTAAAAGTTCATTCAAAAAGATCTTTACTTTTCGCGGTTCTTTTGCCATTCTTTCTTCCAAAACATAATCAGCGTAAGTTTTGTAGCCTAAAAGTTTCGCCTTTTCCTGTTTCAGCTGAATGATTTCTTTGATCAAATTCTGATTGTCGAATTCATTATTATTGAAGGATTTTTTTCCATTTGCCAAAGCCAGTTCTTTTCGAAGTTCCCGATTTTCTGCGTAAGTCATCAAAGGTAAAAAACTTGGATATTGCAGCGTTATCACGAAACCGTCTAGCTCTCGTTCTTTCGCTTCTTCACGATATTGCTCTAAAATCGCTGCTGGAATTCCGGCTAAATCCTTCTCATCTTTAATATGTTTGAAATAGCTGTTGGTTTCCGCCAGAACGTTTTGTCCGAACTGCAAGGATTTTTTAGACAGGTCAATACTTATGTTTTTGAATTTTTCCTTTTCTGTTTCATTTAATAAAGCGCCACTTCTTACAAAACCTTTGTAAGTTTCCGTCAAAAGCATCTGCTGTTCTTCATTAAGTTGATAATTATCTTTTTCGGTGTAAACTTTTTTAATTTTTTCGAAAAGTTTTTCATTCTGAGCAATTCTGGCTGAATATTCTGTTAAAAGTGGAGAAACTTCTTGCGCAATTTTTTGAATTTCATCATTGGTTTCCGCAGAATTTAAATTGAAAAAAATACCGGAAACGATGTCTAACTGTTCACCTGAAAAAGCAAGTGCTTCGATCACATTTTCGAAAGTGGCTTCTTCTTTATTTTCGACGATTTCGTTGATCTCTTTTTCTGATATTTTTATTAACTCCTCAAACGTGGGCAAAAAATGCTCTTCTTTAATTTGATTAAAAGGCGCGGAATTATGGTTGGTATCGAATGCTTTTAAGAGTGGATTCATATATTTTTTTTATAAAGGCAAATTTAAGGAATTTTGATTGATGATTACATCGCAGTGTAAAGCGCGTAGAAATCCCAGATGAAATGAACGAAGATCAAAACACCAATATTTCTGTATTTCGAATAGTAAATTGCAAATACCAAACCGATTAAAAAGGGACCGATCATGTTGATCCAGTTTCCATAAGCGTAGTGTGCGAGAGCGAAAATCAATGTGCTGATCAGAATTCCCAGTATATTACTTTTAGTCAAGGACGTAATTCTGGTCTGTAAAAGGCGCGGAAAAATAGTTCTTCTACAATTCCTGCAGTGACTGTAATTAAAAAGATGAGTGGAATGTTATTTTTTATAGCATTCATCATTTGCTCAAGTTTTGGGCTGTTTTCTTTGGGTAAATTAAGCAGCTGTACTAAAAGCATCATTCCTAATAATGCTCCTAATATTGAAATTATGGAAATTATATAAAATAAAACTCCCTTTTTTAGGGATTTCCAGATGATGATCTTAGAATGTAATATTTTTCTGCAATAGTAGAACAGCAGCAATAATCCCATCCATTGCCATAAGCGAGACAGGATCAAAACTTGCGTGAACGAAAGTTTGTTTTCAAATATTTTCGAAATTAGCGGCGAAAATGCCACGATGAGAAGTACTAAAACAATTCCTCCAATGGTCTTTCTGTTTTCTTTCATAACGGTGTTTTAATAATTCTAATTCTTGTGATTAAGGTCTTAATTTGTTACAAATTAATATTTTTAAGATGAAAGGGAAAAGATTTCAATAACTCCCTTTTTTAGCAGACTGTTAAAATAATTATAATGTTTGAAACCATCAGAAATAATTACATTAAATTTGTCGTTCGATCCGGAAAAAAAGGAAATTTTTTGAGGATTCAAATTCAAAAAGAGAAAAATTAATTAATGAAAAAATTCACAGCCGTCGCGCTTCTTTCAATAGCTTTAATTTCTTGTAAAAAAGAAACCCAAACAATTACCAAAGTAGATCCGGAAACCGGAAAAACAGTAACAGTAGAAGTTCCGATAAGTGATTCTCTTAAAACAGCAGAGCAACCTACAGAAACTTCAGCGATCAGTGACTCTTTGGGAGTTTACACTCAGACTTTCAAATTAGAAAAAGGGAGTACTTATCCGTTGACAACTTTCCAAAAAGATGTTCAAACCATGACTGCACCTGATGGAAAAACGCAAAGTGGAACAAGTGAAACCACTGATGATATGACTTTTACCGTTAATAGTTTCGAGAACGGAATCTATGATGTAACCGTTAATTTATTAGGAAAAAGAAATTCTCAGAACGCCAACGGAAAATCAATTATCGTAGATACAAAATTGGCGGCACCCAAAGAGGAGCAGTTGAAAATGATGTGGAATGTGAATAAAGCTTTAGTGGGTAACAAGCTAAATCTTAAAATGGATAAAACAGGAAAAGTGATCTCCATTACAGGTTTTGACCCGATTTATACCAAAGTTACAAATTCTGTAGCGATTAAAGATGCGAAACAAAAAGCGGCTTTCTTAAAAAGTTTCAAAGAAAGTTTTAGCGAAAAAGTTTTGAAAGATCAGTTCACCAAAAACCTGGTTTTGATTCCCGCAAAAGGAGCTAAAATAGGAGATAAGTGGACGCATACTGAAAACGCAACACCGGACGGAAAGATAAAACTATCCACCAATTATACTTTGAAAAGTGTCGGAAATGGAGTAGCTGTAATTAATGTTGCGGGCGGAATTCCATTAAAATCTGATAAAAAAACACAGGACGGAATTACAAGAAGCATGACTTCGGAATTATCGCAAAACGGAACCATTACGCTGGATCAAAATACAGGCTGGATCAAAAATCAAAATATTGCAGTAAAAACTTCTCAGTCCGAAACGCTTTCCGATGGGAAACAGAAACAAACCATGAAAAGTGTTTCTAATTCTACTGTAATCGTAAATCCAACAAAATAATTAATGAATGATAAACAGGAAGTGTTTTTAAAAAAATTGCTTGCTGTTTATTCCTAATTTTCATCGATATGAAATTTATTTTTGAATTAATTCTCGCTACTGTCGTTATATTTTTTCTCTGGAATATTTTAAAGCGCATGTTCTTTTCTGCTTTTTATAAGTTTCCCAGACCCGATAACGAACAAAAGACCACGTCCAGCAAATCGAGTAAGAATTTAGATTCGAGGATTAACTGGGATGCAGAAACCATAGATTACGAGGAAATCAAAGACAAAAACGAAACCAAGAACTAACCAAAACCTTTCGGATTTAATCTATTCGAAAGGTTTTTTATTGAGCAAATTTTAATATGTTAAAGAATAAAAAATTAATTTTCATCGTTGGAAGTCTCGTGGCTTTTATGATCCTGGCTTTGCTTTATGCGAATCCTGTTTTGATGGGGAAACAGCTTTTTCAACACGATATTGTGCAGTACAAAGGCGGTGCAAAAGAATTGCTGGATTACAGAGCTCGAAATGGGGAAGAAACATATTGGAGCGACTCCATGTTTGGTGGAATGCCAACTTATCAAATGGGTGCGCAGTTTCGCGGAGATATCATTAAAAATATTGATGATTTTCTTAATTTTTTACCCAAACCAGCGAATTATATTTTTCTTCTTTTCTCCGGATTTTTTCTCCTTGGAATGGTGGTCGTGCGAAACTGGAAGTATGCGCTTTTAGGCGCAACGTTTTTTGGGCTTTCGACCTATTTTTATATTGCTTTGGCAGCTGGACATAACGGAAAAATTCACACGGTTGCTTATTTTGCACCACTACTAGCCGGAATTTTATTAGTTTATATTCGGAAGAAATATGTGATTGGTTTTATCGTAACTGCTCTTTTTATGGGACTGCAGATCGCGGCGAATCACCCGCAAATGACTTATTATTTATTTATCGCCCTTGGATTTTTATTCTTGTCTGAATTAATTCGAGCTGTTCAGGGAAAAACCGACTGGAAGCATTTTGGGATTTCCACCGGGATTTTAGCTTTGGCATTCGTTCTCGGAATTGGCATGAATTCCCAAAGAATTTTAGCGAACTCCGAATACATCACAGAAACCGTTCGTGGGAAACAAATTTTAGATAACGAAATACATTCGTCTGAAAAATCCGGAATGGATAATGAGAGTATTCTCATGTGGAGTTACGGAAAATTAGAAACTTTAAACCTCTTCATTCCCAGATTAATGGGCGGATCGAGCAACGAAGAAGGTTCCGAAAAAATGATGGCAAAAGTTCAGGAGCTTGTGCAAAGCAACGTTACCTCGCAGGAAGAAATGGATCGGGTTTCCAAAGGTTTCGGTTCCCTAACTTATTGGGGTGAACAACCTGGAACTTCGGGTCCGGCTTATCAGGGAGCAATCGTTTGCTTTCTGGCAATTCTGGGGTTTTTCTTTGGCTGGAAAAAATACAGATACTGGATTTTAGGTGCCTCAATTCTAACCGTATTTTTAGCCTGGGGCAGCAACTTCATTGCGCTCTCGGACTTTTTTATTGATTTTGTTCCGTTTTATAATAAGTTCCGCGCGCCGAGTTCTATTTTGGTCGTGGTAGAATTACTCTTTCCGCTTGTTGCAATTGTTGGACTTTACCGATTTTTTAATTCTAGCGAAAAAACAGAAACTTCAAAGGAAAATATTTTAACAGAAGACTATAAAAAGAAAATTTTAATTCGCGTAAGCGCCGTAGTTTTAGGAATTACTTTTTTATTACTCATTTTCGGGAAAGCAATTTTGGGTTTTCATACCGATATAGAGAAAACTTATCTTCCGCCATATCTACTGGATTTCTTAGTGAATGAAAGATATAAAATGTTTCAAATAGACGCCATTAAAGCGATTATTTATGTTGCAATTGCAGCGGCAGTTTTATTCTTTAGCTTGAAGAAAAAAATCAGTCAGAATGTGGCGATCATCGTTCTCGGCTTGGTGAGTTTATTCGATTTGTGGAGCGTAAATAAAAGATATTTAAATAATGATAATTTCATCGATAAAACTTTTACAGAAAGTCCTTTCCAGACAGAAAATTCCGAATTGCTGATGCAGAAAGTGGGCGATAATAAAAACTTACAATCCCTACTTGCCAATTCGACCATCAACAAAACCTTAGAAACAATTGCGGAAAAAGACAAAACCCATTACCGCATTTACAATCAGGTTTTAGGAACTTTCAGCGAGACAAATACTTCATATTTCAAATCTTCGATCGGCGGTTATCATGCGGTGAAATTACGCCGGTATGATGATTTAATCAATGAATATTTCGGCAAAATTGACACCGTAAAAGTGCCGCGTATTCTAAATATGCTGAACACGAAGTACATGATCTTCGGTGATGCCGAAAAACCACAGTCTGTTGTAAATCCACAGACGAATGGAAATGCCTGGTTTGTTTCTGAAGTGAAATTTGTGGATTCTCCAAACCAGGAAATTAAGCAAATTGGTGAAGTTGATACGAAGAAGATCGCGATCGTTTCGGTTGCTGACAAAAAATATTTTGAGGGAAAGCAAATTCTTGCAGATTCTACAGCATTTTTGAAATTAACCAAATATCAACCCAACGAACTAGAATTTAAAACACAGTCAAAAACGCCACAGTTGGCGGTATTATCAGAGATCTATTATCCGAAAGGCTGGAAGATGTTCGTTGACGACAAAGAAGTTCCGTACATTAAAGCAGATTATTTATTAAGAGCGGTTCACGTTCCGGCAGGAAATCATACGGTGAAAATGATCTTCGCGCCGGATGTTATTGCAAAGGGAAAATTAATTTCGATGCTGGCGTTTGGATTGTTTTTGTTGTTCAGTGGTTTGGGGATGTTTTTTTTATACCGCAAAAGAGACAAAAGGAATTTGGATCATTAAGAATTTCAAAAGAGTGCAAGAATTTTTGATAACACAAAAATACATAACTGATTTAACCTACAGAATTAATGGCGCATGTATTGAAATGCATAAAATTTTAGGTTCGGGTTTAGCAGAAATTGTATATCATAAAGCATTGGAAGAAGAATTTCGAATCAGGAATATTCAATTTAAATCAGAGTTTGTAATTCCTGTTTTTACAAGGACAAAAATCTCGAGTGTGATTTCAAATGTGATTTTTTGATAGAAAATTTAATTGTATTGGAAATAAAAGCGGTGACGCAAATTTTAGATATTCATAAATCGCAGGTTTTGAATTACATGAATTTGCTCAAAGTTCCAAAAGGGATTTTAATAAATTTTAATGTCAAGAATTTATATCATTTTGGTCAGGAAACATTTATTAATAAGTATTTTGATCAGTACGAATAATGTAGTAATGGGATTTTTCAAACTTTTGATTAACTAAAATCTTTTGCCTCTTTTGCGGTGAAACTTATGAAGGAAGAAAAAAAAATATTAATCATCACCTATTATTGGCCACCGGCAGGTGGGCCAGGCGTTCAGCGGTGGTTAAAATTTGTAAAATATTTACCTGAGTTTGGTTGGAAACCTACTGTTTTCATTCCCGAAAATCCAAGTTATCCCATTATTGATGATAGTTTATCTAAAGACGTTTCAAAGGATTTAGAAACCATTAAAACCAAAATCCGGGAACCTTACCAAATCGCAGAATTTTTTGGGAAAGATAATAAGAAATTTAAAGCCGGACAGTTTGATGTTGGCAATAACCAAAGTTGGAAATCTAAACTTTCTATTTGGGTTCGCGGCAATTTTTTTATTCCGGATGCCAGAGTTTTTTGGGTGAAACCTTCGGTGAAATTTCTGAAAAAATATTTGAAAGAAAATCAGTTCGATGCTTTTGTAACAACCGGACCGCCACATTCGATGCATTTGATTGGACTTCAATTAAAAAATGAATTTCCTCAATTAAAATGGATCGCTGATTTTCGGGATCCGTGGACGGAGATTTCTTATTACCAACATTTGAAACTTACCAGATCTTCCGATAAAAAACACAGAGATCTGGAAAGTCAGGTTTTTAAAAATGCTGATATTACTTTAGCCACAAGTTATTCAGATGCAGAAAAATTTCGGGCGAAAGGCGCGAATGCTTTTTGTATTACGAATGGTTTTGATGAGGCTGAGGAAAAAATTCAGATCGAGGAAAAGACTCCGAATGCGAAATTCACTTTAAGCTATATCGGTGTTTTAGAACAGCTGAGAGATCCGGAAGTTTTATGGAAAGTTTTAAATACATTGTTAACGGAGGTGCGAAGTTTTAAGAAAGATTTCCAATTGAAATTGGTGGGCAGAATCGATGAAAAGATCTTGAATCACTTAGAAAAATCTGCTTTGAAAGATTCCATTTTGAATTTAGGGTATCTTTCTCATTCAGAAGCGAATGCGCAAATGCGAAATTCAGATCTGCTGCTGATCACCAATTTTCCGCAGGAAAGTTCGGAGGGAATTATTCCGGGAAAGATCTTCGAATATTTAGCGACGGGAAATCAGATCATTTCTTTTGGTCCAAAAAACAGCGATGTGAAAAAGATTCTGAGCGTAACCAAATCTGGTCAACATTTTTCTTATGATGATTTTGATCTGGTGAAGGATTTTATTCTCTCCAAATACATGGACTGGAAAACGGGTAAATTAACGTCGAACACCAAAAATATCGAGCAATTTTCCCGAAAAAATCTGACTAAAAAACTTACTGAATTATTATAAATGATCTCGCGTGAGGGAGCAGGCGGAAATCCTTTATCATTATTGCCTCAATAATGATAAAGATTGGGAGCCGAATACCGCCCTAAAAAAGAAGAAGCGCAAATTGAAAATTTGCGCTTCTTCTTTTTTAGGGCACGCCCAAATTATTTTATAACCAACCCTGTTCTTTCATCCACTCATCGTTGTAGATTTTCCCCACGTATCTGGAACCGTGATCGTGCAGTAAAACGACAATGATATCATCTTTGGTAAACTGATCTTTCATCTGCACCAATGCAGCCATCGCACTTCCCGCAGAATAACCACAAAAAATACCTTCTTCTTTTGCCAGTTTTCGGGCGTAAATCGCGCCATCTTTATCGGTTACTTTTTCGAAATGATCAATGATCGACATGTCGAAGTTTTCAGGAATAATATCTTCGCCAATTCCCTCTGTAATGTAGGTATAAGCGTGATCAGGATGAAGTTCACCTGTTTCATGGAATTCTTTCAAAATAGAACCGTAAGTGTCGATTCCGATCACTTTAATATTTGGATTTCGTTCTTTAAAAAACATTCCGCAACCCGTAATCGTACCGCCTGTTCCGGCTCCAGCAACAAAATGGGTTAAGTTTCCCTCTGTTTGCTCCCAAATCTCCGGAGCTGTAGATTCGTAATGCGCCGTTCGGTTTGATAAATTATCGTATTGATTCACATACCAACCGTCTTCAGTTTCGGCAGCCAATCTTTTAGAAACGGAATAGTAAGAGCGCGGATCGGTAGGTTTTACATCGGTCGGGCAAACAATTACTTCTGCACCTACTGCGCGTAAAATATCACATTTCTCTTTGGACTGTTTTGAGTTTGTAACGAAAATACATTTATATCCTTTTACAATAGCAGCTAAAGCTAAACCCATTCCTGTGTTTCCAGAAGTTCCTTCAATAATGGTTCCGCCTGGTTTTAAGCGTCCGTCTTTTTCCGCATCTTCGATCATTTTCACGGCCATTCTGTCTTTTACAGAATTTCCGGGATTGAAGGTTTCCACTTTTGCTAAAACCAAAGCCGGAAAATCTTCTCCCAAAACTTTATTAAGTTTCACGAGTGGCGTATTTCCAATAGTTTCAAGAATATTTTGTGCGTATTTCATTGCTGTTTTATATTTCTGTTTTAATCTTTTTAAAGAAGATCTATCAAATTTATTATGATTGTTGATTTCGTAATTAATGGGTTTATAATTACGAATTTGCAAAGATATAATTTTAAAAATTAATTATATTGAATGGCTTTTACGGGAGAAATTTTACTGATCAAATAACTCGGTAAAATTAAGGCCAGTCCGGAAACCAGAAGGATTCCGAAAGATATTGAAAGAATGTAGAAAATATTTAGATCTACAGGAACAACGCTTAAATAGTAATTCTCTGGATTTAAGGTAATGATCCCGAAATATTTCTGAAGGAGTAAAAAGCCGAGTCCAATTAAATTTCCGAAAATCAAGCCGGGAACCATGATCATTAAAGTGTAGTTGATAAAAATGGCGCGAATCTGTCCGTTACTTGCACCCAAAGTTTTTAACATTCCGATAGAATTGGTGCGTTCAATGATCAAAATCAATAAAACCATGACGATATTGATGGTGACAACGACGAGCATGATAATGATGATCAATGCGATATTCGTATCAAAGATGGCGATGAAATCCATGATTTGTGGATATTCTTCCGTCGCTTTTACCGTATAGTTTTTATAGCCTGCAAGCTCATCGATTTTTGGAGCATCTTCGTCGATATCGTTGATGTTTTTTAGGAATACATCAACGCCACCAACTTCGTCATTTTTCATTCCCTGAATTTTCCTGGACTGATTAATTCCGCCGATGATGAACAGATCGTCGATCATTTTGATATCTGTTTTATAAATTCCTACGACTTCAAATTTCCGGTAGATCGGGTTTTGATTTTCCTTTGAAAATATGGCAACAATATTGTCTTTTACATTAAGATGAAGATCCTGAGCGATTTTTTTTGAGATACAGATTTCGTTGCTGTAGCCAACTTCTGTAATAGAAGGTGTTTTTCCGGCAATTAAAAACTTTTTGAATCGGGCACGGTCGAAATCTTTACCCACGCCTTTAAATATAATTCCGGCGAAATTATGTTCGTTGCGTAAAATTCCGCTCACCGAAACATAACTCTGCGTAGAAGCAACGTCGGGAAGCGCTTTTATTTTCTTCAGTTGAAATCCTTCGGTATTAAGAACCGAGGAATTGTAAGAATTATTGGACTGTTTCGATTTGATGGAAACATGCCCGGAAAAATCTGCCATTCTTTCCTTGATCGCTTTTTTCGAACCCAATCCAGTGGAAACCGTAATTAAGGAAACGATCACGCCAAGCGCCACGGAAAGCCGGCCAATAAATACAATAATCCGTGACAGATTATTTTTATTATCTTTGGAAAAAGCTATTTTTTTGGAAAAATATAAAGGAAATTTCAAGCGGATGAATTTAAAAGTCAAAATTAAAGATTTACTTCTAGTTGTGCTAATTTATTTTGGATTTTGCCAAATGTCTTTTGCGCAAAATATCGGCAAAAACTGTTTCAAAACGGGAGCCGACCGACCGGAACTGTATCTTCCTTTACTTCAAAATAAAACGGTTGCGATCGTCACTAATCAAACTGGACTTTTAGCAGACAAAACTTTTCTCGTCGATTTTCTGGTGAAAAATAAGGTGAAGATCAAAACTATTTTTGCGCCTGAACATGGTTTTCGTGGCGATGCAGATGCAGGCGAACACGTAAAAAATGGTGTAGATACGAAAACAGGAATTCCGATCATTTCGCTATATGGCGATAATAAAAAACCGAAGCCCGAACAACTAAAAGGGATTGATATTGTCCTTTTCGATATTCAGGATGTTGGCGTGCGGTTTTACACATACATTTCTACGTTGACCTATGTAATGGAAGCCAGCGCGGAAAATAAGGTAGAAATTATTGTTCTGGATCGCCCAAATCCGCAAGATGGTTATATTGACGGACCTGTTTTAAAAAGCCAGTGGAAAAGTTTTATCGGAATGCACCAAATTCCGGTAGTTTATGGCTTGACGATCGGCGAATACGGCAAAATGGTCAACGGAGAGCAGTGGTTAAAAAATGGAATCCAGGCAAAGTACACTTTGATCCCGATGCAGAATTATCATAAAAAACAGCGATACGGAGTTTCAGCGTCTCCTTCTCCAAATCTACCAAATGATAAAGCCATTAATTTATATCCGAGTTTGTGTTTCTTTGAGGGAACGCAAGTTTCTGTGGGTCGTGGAACAGATCTGCCTTTCCAGATTTATGGCAGTCCGTGGACGAAAGACTTGCCTTATCAATTTACGCCGAAACCCAATTACGGGGCAAAAGATCCTTTCTTAAACGGGAAATTGTGCTATGGCGAAAACCTTTCAGAAAAGAATTTAGATCTTCGAGAACTCGATATCGACTGGCTTTTAAAGGCCTATAAAAATTACAAAAATCCTTCTGAAAATTTCTTTCTGAAAAATTTGTTCTTCGATAAGTTAGCCGGAAGTGATGAACTCAGAAAGCAAATTATTGCTGGAAAGTCTGCTGCCGAAATCAAAGATTCCTGGAAAAGTGATTTAGAAAAATTCCAAAAGATTAGAGCCAAATATGTGATGTATGAAGATTGATCGAGATTAGCCAAGAACCAAGAACCAAGAACCAATAGCCAATAGCCAAGTAAAAAGTGGCAGGTGGTGAATTAGTCAATTGTGAACGGTGAATTTTTTAACATCAGCTAAAAATAAAAATTCGTGCATTTGTGGCAACCTGAATCTGGCCTTCTAAAAACTCGCTTTTACCTGCATTGATCCAATGTGGATCGTTCTTTCTCCAGAATTTCTACCTTCATAATTCAGATTCAACTGTATAAAAGAATTGACAGCCTGTTGCAGAAATACCGACCAAACCTGATTTTTCCCCGGCTTTAAACCATCCAGCATTTGATTGCCGACGATGGAAAAATTATTTCCGGTGAAGTCATTATTAATGAAAGAAAAATTCCCGCGAACCGAAGTTTTCTTCCAGTCCCACTGCAAACTTCCGGTAAGATCAAGTGTTTTTAGAAATTCCTCACCGTCTTTTCTGGCTTTTTGTCTTAGTGCAGAAGAAAGTTCGGCCTGTAAAGTTTCGGTAAATTTATAAGTCGCTTTAGGTTTCGTTTCGAAATTATTCAGAATAAAATCCCGTGATTTAAATAATTGCGAGGCGTTCTCAATATGATGTACCGAATTTTCCCAGTCTATACGGAAATCTTTGTTAAACCAATATCCAAGATTTAAAAGGTTAGAGGTTTGCGACCGTTCCTCGTTGCTGAAGTTGGCATTGATGAGATTGTCATTCGCAATAAAACGATAATTTCCGTTCCAACCGGATTTATCGGTCGGATTAAACTGTGCCGAAGCAAGGACGTTTTGATTTTTCAGGATCTGATCTGCGTTTTTCTCGAAAGGATTCAAAACCAAAACCTGGTCTTTTTTATAAAATGAATTCTGAGAATTTAAAGACACATTAAAATTCCAGCGTTTCAAAAACTGATTTTCAGAATTAAAAATTACGGACGGATTTACAAATAAAGCAAGCTGTAATTTGTTTTTGTTCGATGGAATGTAATTCACGGTATTCGTGTAAATCCTTATGTATTGCGCCAAATCTACGTATTCAGCGATCTCAAATTCATCAATTTGCTGAATTCCATCGCCGTTATAATCCGTCCATTTGTAAATTCCCTGACCATCAGTCACTTTTATATATTGGAATTCGCGCTGCGCTTCCTGGCCGTTTCCAAGCTCATAAAATGCCTGCAGTCGCATTCCGTTTCTGAACAATTGCTGGTTATATAGAATGTTTCCGACCACAAAATCCTGATTAAAATTGGTAGCAAGATCTTGATTCTGGTAATAAAATTTACGGTAATGAATCAAAGCATTCAAGGTTGTCTTTTCAGTTTTGATGATCTGACTTTCTGCCATGATGCCTAAAATGTGGTTCATGTTCTCCAGAGAATTATTTCTTACCGAATCATTATCTCTAAAATACACGCGCGTTAATAATTTGGTTCTTGCCGAATCGCCTATTTTTCTCTGCACAAAGGCTTCTTTCCAGCTGAAACTGGTAACATCCAATTGCTGCGTTTGATTAAAGGTTTTCACGTTGTGCTCCATGTTTCCACCAATGCCCCAACTTCCTTTTTCTGTGGTATATTCCGAAATAACACCGCTTCTTACAAATTTGGTATTCTGAAAAATGGCTTTCGTATCGAGATAAGAAAAGTTTCCTCTGGTATTGAATTTTCCTTTGATCCAGCCAAAATCGAGATCGTTTTTAATACCGCGGTAGGTATCTTTTTCATCCAGATAATTGAGTTTATAATTGAGGAAAGATCGGTTGTTCCATTGATTTAAGAAGTTGAAAATAACTCGGTTTTGAGTGATTTGATTGAATTCCTGCGCCAAATTAAAATCACGGGAAAATTCAACATCATTAATTCGGTCCAGAATATGGAACTGAGAATTAATGTGCTGATATTCAAAGCTTGGTGTTCCTTTCCAGTTATTTTTTTTGAAAGTTTTATAGCCGAAGATCCGGCCTGCATAACCCATGTTTTGGTTGGCATCTTTGGACGAAAATAGATTGACATCGAAATTACTGACCGAGAAATCGGTCCCAATTTTTCCGTCTTCCAGTAAAAATTCGGCATTTCCGGAAAAAACCTGCGTTTTCTGCGGCGCCGGTAATTTGCGGACTGCTTTATAATCGCCCATATTGTTACCCACAAATTCGAAAACACGCCCGTTGTTCGTGGTTTGTTTTACCTGATAATCTCCTAAATTCTGCCCGAAATTGGTGAAGGCAACCTGATATAAAGTCTGCGACTGTTCGGTAGAAAATTCATAATAATTTCCGGCTGAATTTTGAATGAGTTGGTAAAGGATTTTGTTGACATCATATTCTGTAACCGTTCCCGACGGTGCGTACATTAAATTAGGATCGTTTCCTGCGCTGGCCAGAATCTGCTCATCCTCTTTACTTAAATTCAAAGAAAGTGGGGCGTTCTTATTGTCATTCTCTAAAAACCAGTTAAAGCCATATTTTACTTTTTCTCTTTCGTGCTGAACACTTCCTGTGACGAGGAATCTCGTGTAATTTCGGTTCGCATAATTGTATGAAATGGTAATAAAGTTCTGTTTAAATATTGGTCGGAAACTCGTAAACGTAATTTCTCCCGTATTATAATTGATAACATAATCCTGATTTTCGCCACGCTTCATCAAAATACCATCAATAAAAACCTGTTCAGAGCCAGAGATAATCGTAATAAACTGTTCTCCGTTTTTTCCGGTTAACCGATAAGGACCTTGATTTCCTTCAACGCCCTGAAAACGGATCCGGTGAAACTCACTTCTGGCAACTCCGGCAGAAACATCTACGAACGTTTTATTTGTAGTCCCGAAATTGGTTTGAAACTGCAGTCCCATACTTCTTCGCTGATACCGACCAAAATAGGTTTTCTCATCGATCATATCTAAATGTCCGGCCCGCAAAATAGAGCGGTCTTTAATATTGAGCTGCATGTAGATCTTATCGAATTCTTCTAAGGTTTGCGTATAACCATCAGCTTGAATTGGTAAATTATGATCAGAAATAGACGCTAAAACAGAGACGTCTTTTGAAAGTTTACCCGAAATCTGCAGATCCATCGAACTCTGTACACTTTGTCCCTGATTATTCCCAAAAGTAATCCCACGAATAATCGAACCTTTAGAGTTGAGATCACCTAAAATTTGAGATCTCGGATTTTTCACCAAAACGCCTTCGTCGACAATAATTTTGTTTTGAGTTCTAATAAAATCCAGCGTATCCTTAGAGAATACATCTTTATCGATTCTGGCCGCTAGAATGGAATCTCTTTTCGTAGAATCGGCAGGAATATTGGGGTTTTTCCAAGAGAAAATCTGGGCATCAAATAAATGTAATGCTGCTGTTATGAAGATTAAAAAAAATATTTTTCTCGCCAAAGTCTCTGGTTAATATCGTGTGTAAAAGTAACGAAAAAGTGCTTTTAAAATTGCAATTGAATCTTTAACAATTACTTAGTTTTATAATGATGTTATCTATAAAAAAACAACGTACTTTTGGCGCTTAAATTATTAATTAAAAAATTTTCGACAATGAAAAAACTTTATTCTTTATTCGCAGCTGTAATTTTAGCTGTAAATATAAATGCACAAACTTCAACACAGGTTGTAAACGAAAGTTTCGCGTTTACTGGAGCATTAAATGCAAACGGTTGGTCTTCGCACAGCGGAACGGCGGCACAATTATTATCAGATGGTAATGCTGCAAAATTAGTTGCAGGTAACTCTGAAGATGTAAACAAAGCATTTTCTGCGAGTTACGCGATCGCGCCTGGTCAGAAAAGCGAAGCAAATTATTTTGCAACAATAGAGGTAGCAAATGCTACAGGACTTTCAACAACCGGTGAGTATTTCTTAACGCTTTCTAGTGCTGCGGGAACAACTGGCGTAAGCAGTTTTTATGCAAGACTTTTTATTAAAGGATCCACTACAGGGTACACTCTTGGGATTTTAAATAACTCTGGAGGTACAGTAACTCCAACTTACGGTGCTGAAATTGCTTATGGTTTAGCTGCAAATATCGCAGTAAACTATTCAGTTGATAATACATTGGCAACTCCTACGAATGTAGCTACTTTGCAAATCAATGCGCAACCATTGCTTACGAATTCTACAGGTACTGGAGCGATCCCGACTGTATTATCTTCTATCGCAATCAGAGAAGCGGGTAACGCCACAAGCGGAACTGGAAATATCTCTATTGATAATATTGTGGTGACCACCATTTCAAGCACTTTAGCCGTTTCTGATGCAAATGCAGCAAAAGCTAACCTGGTAAAAAATACCGTTGTAGCAAACACTATTATTTTTGCCGCTAAAGCAAATGTACAAGTGATTAACGCAAACGGACAAGTTGTAAGAACTGCTTCTGTAAACGAAAATACTGCACTGGAGGTAGCAACTTTACCTAAAGGAATGTACATTGTTACAGGAACTGTAAATGGGAAATTAGTTTCTCAGAAAATTATTAAAAAGTAATTTTACATTATTGTTAAATAAAAATGCTTCTCAAAATGAGAAGCATTTTTTGTGTAAATTTGTTATACACCAATCAAAATATTTATTATGAAAAAAATCTTTACAATCTTGAGTGTCATTGCAATAGCTACTATGAGCAGCGCACAAATCGTAATCAGCGAAGTTTATGGCGGTGGTGGCGGCGGTACCGCTACTTATGCAAATGATTATGTTGAATTAGTGAATTTAGGTACGTCTGCAGCCTCATTAAACGGAGGAACTTTACAATATGCGTCGGCAACAGGTAACTTTAATTCTTATGCTGCGTTGCCGAATATCACTTTAAGTGCTGGTCAAAAATATTTGATCGAAATGATGCCTTCCACTGCGCCGCCTGCAGGAGCTGCACTACCAACCGCCGATTATCAAATAGCAAGCAATATTTCTTTCTCTAATGGAAATACGTACAATGGCGGTTTCAATATGTCAGCTGCAAACGGAAAGATTGTATTAACAAGTTCTGTAGTTCAAATTACATCTCCAACAGATGCAGCAGTAGTTGATTTTGTTGGTTACGGGTCAGCAACTACGTTTGAAGGAGCCGGAGCTGCACCAGGTTTAGATGCTGTAAGTTCTGCAACACGAACAGCAGGAGACACCAATAATAACGCTGCTGACTTTGTAAAAGCAGCGCCAACTCCACAAAATACTGCCAGTTTAGCGGTATCTGATGTCAATGGAATCAAAATTAATTTAGTAAAAAATTCGAATGTAAGTAACGCTATCGTGTTTGGAGCTAAAACAAACGTTCAAATTATCAGTGCCAACGGGCAAGTGGTTAAAACGGCGTCGGTTTCAGAAAACACAAGCTTAGATATTTCTTCTTTACCAAAAGGAATGTATATCATTTCTGCGGAGGTAAATGGACAAAAAGTTTCTCAGAAAATCATCAAGAACTAAATTTCTCGATCTTCAATAGAAATGCCGCTTGTAATGAGCGGCTTTTTTTGTTGAAAATATGTCAGATGCTTGGAACTCTGAATATTTATTTTGAATTAGAACCATCCTCTTCTGAAGTAACTGGTGATCGCAGAAAAATTGAGCATCAACGTAAAACGGATCCTTTTTCCGTAATCTTTAAAGCCCGGTTCGAAACCGAGAGAACTTTGTATCGGGAAATAAACTTCCAGAAAATCCGGAATTACCTTTAATTTTACGCCAGAATCCCAGATGAATTTCGGGTCACGTGATTTGCTTTTGTAAACTCCCGCATCTGCGTAAACATTAAACCAGCGCCAAACATGCGAATCAACATTTACGGAGGTGATCCACTGATTTGCCGTCGTTCCAAGATAAGATTTAAATCCACCTTCCGCCTGAATATACTGCTGAGCAAACAAACCTGTCGTCGCACTTTGTCCCAATAATCCATAAGAGAACGAGTAGTTAGACACTCGAGAGATGCCGTAATCAAAAAGATTGTTTTTGGTTTCATTCGTAATAAAATAACCACCAAAAAACCGAAAACTGATCTTCTTATCCTGCGCAAATTCCCAGCGGTAAAATGCTTCTCCCGAGATCTTCTGAAAATCTTCCATGAACTGCAGATTTGCACTCAGATATTTCTCATGGATCATCTGCCGGTCGGAATATCCATAACCAATATTCCAAAGGTTATATTTCTGATACTCGTTTGGAGTTAGTGTTTTGGGATCTAAATCTTTATCGAAAAAATTATAAGAAAAGCTTAAACTTCTACCGATATCGCTTCTCGGATTTTTATTAAAATTGAAATTGGCGTACGCAGATAGTTTTCTGTATTTCAGATCGTAATCGTAATGAAAGTAAGAGCCGGAAACACCCACATTTAAGCTTCTGTAAAAACTTTCTGCAGGTTGAAAAGAGTAGGAGATTCCACCTGAACCTGTCGGTTTTCCCGTACCAGAACTGTAATATGGCGTAAAAGAATAATTAAATTTACGTTCGAAGAAGGAAGAATTCTTAAAATTGAGTCCAACCAGAACTCTGTCGTATGCATTAAAATTGAGGCGTGGATTTAAATACACTTCATTATATTCCGGATTCGGAATATCCCGAAATAGCTTAAACTTGATTTTTTTGGTGTTTGCAAAAAGACCTTTGGTGTACAAATAATTATCTCTGTAGTTTTTCTCCGGAAAAATATATTCATCGTTGATCACAATTTTATCGGCATTCGACTGCGGAATAGTGTAAACGATCGATTTTTTTGAATCACTGGTGTCGAACCAAAATTCTTTTTTCTCCCCCGTTTTCGTTACAGTTTCTATTTTGAAGGGAATTTGCTGCGTTGTATTTTTTTCAATTTTTACCTGAAATTCATCGCCTGTTTTGGTGTAGCGTTTCAATTTAAAGTTGACGCGATTTTTTTTCTGAACAAAATCTTCTAAAAAATCCGCAGAATATCCAGACGCTAAAGTCAGTTCATCCATAAAAATTTTTTGATCCATATGTTTTGCCCGATTTTCAATCAGAAAGTCTCTCACAAAATCGTCAAATTTTTCGCGTCCCATTTTCTCCGCGATGAAAGAAAACACACTGCCACTTTCGAAATAGCTGATCGCATTTGCATTATAATTACTCAGATCGAGAAAGGGTTCTGCAATTTTCTGATCCAGATTTTGGGTCATGATGTATTGATAAGCCAATCCGTACCTTTCAGAAAGTTTCAGGTCTGAAGCATGAAAAAATTTCAAAGGTTTAAAACCGAAAATATTAACGTTTTCGGGCAGATTTCCAAGCAGTTTTTCTTCTTTATAATATCTTTCGATGTATTGGATTTCGAGATACGTCTTCAAACCGTTCATTACCCAGTGATCATTATCTTTCTGGAAAACCGTGGATTGCTCTACAATATTTTTCGAAATGATACTGAAATAGTTGAGGTCGTTTCTTTCGGCTTCAGAAAAAAGCTGATAGCGGAATTTCCAGAATTTTAGATCGTCTAAACCTGTAAAATTTTCATTTTTTCTGAATTTTTCACTGATGAATATTTTCTCCGGCAGAAAACCGATTTTACTTTTAATGAAGTTAAGATGTAAAGGCAGATAGAATTCCAGATTTTCCTTTTCGGTTTCACTTAAAACATAGCCGAAATTGATATCGATTTTCTGACCTTCTACAACTGAAGAAATGGTGGTGAAATTATTTTCGGAAATGATAAATTCAGGATCTGTATTTAATTTTCCTTCAAAATAATTGGGTTGAATTTCGGGTAGATTACTTTGAGAGTAATAATTTACAGGAACATCTAGGTTGATCTTCCAGTAATTTCCGGGACTTTGATTTTCTTCGATATCGTTGAAAAATTTTGGCGAAGGATCTTCGTTTTCAAACCCGTCAGGAACAAGAAAGAAATATCTCAACGCAATTTTTCTTCCGTCGCTTCCGTAACCTGTAAATTTTTTATCGGGAAGATTCACCAAATATTCCAGAGAAAGAGTAAGCTTTTCGCCCGGTTCTAATTTGGTTGAAAGTGGAAGATAAATATTTTCCTGAGCAGCATCAAACCCTGAGATCAGCTGGCCGTTTGCTTTGATCTGAACGTTTTGTAAACTCCCGAGTTCATTCGGTTTTGCAAAATACAAGTCGTTTTTTCGGTCTTCTAATTTTCGGTTGACGAGAGAAGTATTTCTGTTTTGGTAAGAAGCGATCCAGTTGAGTAATTTTATCTGATCCAGCGCTGAAGAGGTATTATTGTAATAGGTAATTTCTTGATTGACAGAGATCTGGCGTTGGTCTGCCGAAATTTTAGCAGCAATATAAATAGTATCCTGTTGTGCAGAAACCACAACAAAATTCGCCAGTAAAATAAATCCCCAAAAAAATCTTTTCATTTTCTATTAAGGCTCAAATATAATGATGTTTTTTCTAAACTGTTATTAATTTAATTTATTTCGAAATTATAGTTATTTTTACCAAATATTCAATGTTAAAGCCAATTTTCCATATCGTTTTTACGCTGTTGCTGTTAAGTTTTCAAAACGCTTTTTGCCAGGTTATAGAGACTACGGCGCCTTTGATCATTGACCAATCGAAATCTACAATTCGAACCCGGTTTACGCCGCCAAAAGGTTATTTTTATGTTAAAGATATGCCCGGAAGTTTCGCGGAATATTTGGTTAATTTTCCACTTCATCCGCCTAATTTTCCGGTTCGGGATTTCAATGCAGTTCCGATCCAAAGGCAATATAATCATGCGGCGATCCTTAAAATAGATGTTGGCGACAAAGATCTGCAACAGTGCGCAGACGCGTGGATGAGGTTATATGCGGAATATTTATGGTCTCAAAAAAGGTTTGAAGAAATAGGATTTGAGTTTACAAGCGGTCAGTTTTTTTCCTGGAGTGATTATAAAAAAGGAGTTCGCACCAAAGAAATTAAAACACGCGTCCAGTTTTATAAGACTGGAAAAATAGATGATTCTTATGAAAGTTTCAGAGAATACCTAAATATTATTTTTCGGTATGCAGGAACGATCTCGTTAAATCGGGAATCAGTTTCGGTGCTGAAAAATTCTCAAATTCAAACGGGAGATTTTCTCATCAAACCTGGCAGTCCGGGACATTCTGTAATCGTAGTCGGAGTAGCACAGAACAACTCCGGGAAAAGACTTTATCTTCTGGCAGAAAGTTTTATGCCTGCGCAGGACATTCATATCTTAAGAAATACGGCAAAATCCCACCTTTCTCCGTGGTATGAACTGGATGTAAATGCGCCAAAAACCGTGACTGCAAAATATATTTTCAACCCAACATCCATTAAAAGATTTGATGCGATAAAGAAAAAAGAAAAGGAGAATCCTTAAAATAAGATTCTCCCCGAGAAATATAAATAGATATTTGTGTTGCTTTTGGGTAAGCCGAAATTCGACTTTAATTCATATCAAATCTGAGTTTTAAAGAGGCTTTTATCTTTACTGAATATAATTTCTAAATTCAGAAAATTCTTTTTTCAGCACTGATATTTAAAGCTGCTCTTATAAAAATAAATAACTTTAAAAATTGATAGGCAAAGTTAGGCAGTTACTGATTCGTGCACATTGACCTATGGTAAGAAACGATAATTGTGGAGTGTAATTAGAGACTCAGAAATAGTATTTTTGCAGACTCAATTTTAATCACTTCCTCTTCATGAAAAATACTTTACCCAATTCGCTTCTCTACCTTCTGAGTATTTCTGCAGGCCTCGTTGTTGCGAACTTATATTATAATCAGCCTTTGTTGCACGATATCGCAGTTAGTTTAAATGCAAGTGATTCTGAAGTCAGTAACGTTGCTCTTTCGACTCAGATCGGTTATGCAATGGGATTATTGCTGATAATTCCACTCGGAGATAAAATCAGCAATATGAAAATTATTAAAATTGATTTTTTGATTCTGGTGCTTTCACTTTTAGGCGCAGCTTTATCGAAATCGTTGATCTTATTAATTATCAGCAGTTTCTTGATTGGATTTACATCTACACTTCCACAGTTATTTGTTCCAATGGTTGCGCATCTCAGCAACGATGAGGGTCGTGGACGTGCGATCGGAATAGTGATGAGCGGTTTGCTGATCGGGATCTTGGGAAGTCGGGTTTTGAGTGGACTGATCGGAGAATATTTTGGCTGGCGCAGTGTTTTTTATGGCGCAGCTGGCTTAATGACTTTGCTTTTCTTTTTATTGAACGCGAAATTGCCGTTGATCCAACCCAAATTTGGAGAGAGTTATGCAAAATTGATGAAGTCGCTTTGGTTCTATTTGAAGACTGAACCGAGTTTAAGACTTGCCACTTTGCGCGGTGCGTTGGCATTCGCGAGTTTGAGCGCCTTTTGGACAACCCTGGTTTTTCTAATGCAAGATTCTTTTGGTTATGGAAGCGCGGTTGCAGGCGGATTTGGATTGTTTGGAATCGCAGGTGCGCTCGGAGCAACCTTTGTCGGGAAGATGAATAATAAGGTCAAGAAAAGCAAGTTGATCATCGCGGGAGCAGTGTTAATTATTGTTTCCTGGGTGCTTTTTCTATTTTCCGCGCATTCAATTATTGGTTTGATTATCGGCGTGATCTTAATTGATCTCGGCGTTCAGGGCGTTCACATTACAAATCAAAATATTGTTTTTTCTAAAAATCCAGAAGCCAGAAACCGTGTGAATACGATTTATATGGTAGGATTTTTCATCGGTGGAGCGGTCGGAACCAGTTTAGGTTCGCTTGCCTGGAATTATTCTGGATGGACGGGAGTTTCGATCTTAGGTTTGAGTTTTTCTGCAGTTATTCTGATCGTACAATTGCTGGCGGATAAAAGAACGGTTTAGAATTGTTTTCTCGCAGATTTTGTAGATGACGCAGATGAATACTTTTAATCTGCCAAATCTGCGAGAGCAAAAACCATTATATAAAGTTTGATTTATTTTAATAAACAATCTTCAAGATCTCAAAAATATTTTCCTTTTCGCCTAATTTTAAAATTGCTTTCTCTCCCACTTTTTTATTCATCAAAGCTTTTGCGATCGGCGTGATAAATGATATTTTGCCCTTCGAAATATTAGCTTCATCAACACCAACCAGTTGAAAAGTTTGGGTTGAATTGTTTCCGGTATTTTTAAAAGTTACGGTTGCCCCAAAATGAACTTCATCCTGCGGAAGTTTCGCACTATCGATAATTTTTGCAGTGGCAATTCGTTCATTGAGTAACTGAAGTTTCGCGTTGCTGTGATTAACGGAAATACGGTATTCTTTCTCGTGCGACGCATCTAAGTTTTCCTGTTCGCGTAGTAAATTTTCGCGCTCTTCTAATAAAGATTCAATTCCATTTTGAGTCACGAAATTATCACTTCCTGCAGGTAAATCGGCTCGTGGTGCCACTAATGGAACTTCTTCCTGATCATCTTCTTTTACAAATCCTCGGCTCATTATTCATTATTTTGAAGGTTTTTTAATGCAATTTCAATTCCAAATAAAAATTGTACACAGACAGCAAATGATAGTTTTAAAAAAGAAAAACTTCTGAAATAGCAATTCCAGAAGTTTTAAAATTTTAATCAGAAATTATTAATCACAATTCCCGTCAACATCACAACTTTCTCCGCTGTGAATAATTTTCAAACCTTGATCTCCAGCCGAAAATTCTTCCCAGGATTTTTCTAAAACTTCTGAAAAAGTAGAGGATGGTTGCGCACCGGAAACTCCGTATTTATCGTTAATTACAAAAAAAGGAACTGCATTTATTCCCATTTGTCGCGCCAACATAATATCCTGCGAAACGGCAAGTTTAAATTCATCTGAATTTAAGGCATTTTTGATATCTTCTTCTTTCAACGAAATTGATTTCCCTATTTCTACTAAAGTCGCTTCATCGTCAATATTTTTCCCATCGATTAATTGTGCAATGAACAACGCTTCTTCCGCTTCGTTACCCAGATTTTTAGTAGTAGCAAACTGAAGAAGAAGATGACCTTTATAAGAATTGGCGACTTTTTGATGGTCGAAGTTAAATTCGATTCCAGCGTCTTTTCCGGCTTTGTTAACGTGTTCGTACATTCCTTTCGCCTCTTCGATTGAAACTCCTTTTCTTTCGGAAAAATATTCCAGCGAACTTTTTTCAGGCTGGGTTTTCAAATCCGGATCAAGTTGGAAACTGTGCCACGTCACATCAATTTTTTCCTTTTCTGGAAATTGATCCAAAGCTTTTTCGAAATTCTTTTTTCCTACATAACAGAACGGACAACGAATGTCACTCCAAATATCTACTTTCATAACTTTTTTATTTAATACCATCAAAGATACGAATCTTGAAATTTTTAAACATTGATATAAAGTAAGAAGAGATTGTTTGTATCAATTTGTGGCTTTTAAATCACCAATAATCCTGAATATTTCATCAACAAATACCATAAGGTTAGCGTTACTAGAGAAAGTGGAATTCCCACGCCGATCATTAAATTGCAAAGTTTCGGTTCTAATTTGTGCGTTGAAGCGATAATTGCTGCTGTGATCATTGGCGCCATCGCAGCTTCTAAAAATGCGATTTCAATTATTTCACCTCTTTGTTTCAGAAAGATAAAATAGAGGACGAAAATAACGGCGGGAAATAGAATGAGTTTAAATAAAAGTCCCCAAAATAAAGGTTTCGCTTCCTCATCCAGTTTCTGCCATTTGAGCTGACTTCCAACAGAAACCAAAGCGAGCGGAACCGTAGTCGCTCCTAATTTTGCAAAGACATCATCAATAACGAAGGGAACGTGAATGCTCATTAAATTTAATAGAACGGCAACTAAGAAAGCGATGAAAGGTGGGAACTTTAAAATCTTTTTCAAAATGTCGGAGATTGAACTTTTTCCTCCAGAATAAAAGTTTGCGATGGTAATTCCTAAAGTTGATAATGCGACAAATGAACCCGGTTGATCGACGAGCATAACGGTTTTTAAACCACTTTCACCGTACAAAGACTGAATGACGGGAATACCGACGAACGAAGTATTTCCAAATCCTGCACACATAATCAGCGCGCCGATCAATGTTTTCGACCATTTCATTTTCTTGCCTAAAAACGTGAAAAACAGAAAGGCTAAAAAAATATTCAGCCACGGAACCATCACTGGAAAAATCACTTGAAAGTTTAAGACGATTTTTGGAATGTAATAAAGCGATAATGCCGAAAGAGAAATGTTGATGACGAAAGAATTTAGCGCTAAATGGCCATTTTCTGGGAATAGTTTTGTTTTCCGGAGAAAAATTCCCAGAAATAAACAGAGAAAAAGTAAAATTAAATTAGACAAATTTCAATTTTATTAGGGATTGATTTAAGTGTATCAATCTTTTAAATCTAAAAAAGGTTTCGACAGGCTCAACCTGACAAAATAATTAAAACTTATTCAGAAATCTTTGTCAGACTGAGCCTGTCGAAGTCTTTATTATTAAGAACATAAAAAAACTCTTGCAGATTTAACAGGTTGAGCAGATTTTTTTTGAGTTGATCTGCAAAATCTGCGCAATCAGCGAGAGTATAATTATATTTTTAAATTACGTTACAAACTTCCTTCATAAGCATTCCAACCTGCGATCTTGTAAGTCAAAGCAGATTGTTCAGCGTCATCGGCTTTGTAAATTCCACGGCCGACGATAATGAAATCGGTTTCCAGTTGAGTGAAAGCATGCTCCGGCGTATTGTATTGTTGACCTTTTCCGTCGCCTGAATCGGCTAAATTAATTCCCGGTGTAAACAAAAGCAGTTCGTTCGGAATTTTATTTTGAGAAACGCCACCAAAAACATTCGGATGAGATAAAGCTATTTTTGTAGCTTCTTCTCTATAATTTGCATCCGTTAAAGTTCCTTTTGAGGACATTCCTAAAATAGCGACAACACCAACATTTCTGAAACAATCCAGAGATTCATAACCCGCGATAACTTGCGCTGTCACAAGATCTGCCCATTGCGAAATTTTGTAAGTTCCGTAAGCGAACTGCAATTCTTGTGTGTTTCCAATGTCGGCAAATTTGCGGTCTTCCATCAAAAGGAAATTATATTTCGTTGCAATATCTTTTAGGGGCAAAATCGTCTTGTCGTGATCAAAATCCAGTAAAATATCGATATGCGTTTTTAAAGCAACGATATGCGGACCGACTTTTTCAGCCAGTTCCAATAATTCCTGAGTAGAAGTCACATCGGCGG
Source organism: Chryseobacterium sp. UYP7 (assembly GCF_056279225.1). Taxonomy (NCBI): domain Bacteria; kingdom Pseudomonadati; phylum Bacteroidota; class Flavobacteriia; order Flavobacteriales; family Weeksellaceae; genus Chryseobacterium; species Chryseobacterium sp. UYP7. The sequence goes on along the minus strand of NZ_JBWBQW010000002.1, from coordinate 461,638 downwards.
AAACAATGAGGTTGGATTTTTTCTCGATGGCGATCTGCAATAATTTTTGAGCCACAGAATGATCGCAAATATCTAATTTAGATTCGTAAGAAAGTCTTTTTTCTTCTTCAAAACGGACCACATTTCCAGAGAGAAAATCATTAATTCTACCAACTTCATCATCGGTTAAATGACCTTCTTCTTTCAACATCGAACATACTTCAGAAATAGTAAAAAGAGTATGAACACGGAATCCTTTATGCTCCAGAATTTCTTTTCCACCTTGTTGACGGTCGAGAACTACTACAATATCTGAAACGGTAATGCCTTCATTTTCAATTTCAGGAATGGTTTCCAGTAGCGAAGTTCCGGAAGTAATCACATCTTCGACCAACAAACAGTTTTGACCCTTCGTGTAAATACCTTCGAGCATCTTTTTGGTGCCGTATTGTTTGGCTTCTTTCCGTTTGATGATCAATGGAAGATAACTTTCCAGAGACATCGCCGTCGCCATAGGAAGTGCGGCGTAAGGAACGCCACAGATCAAATCGAAATTATCAAGTGGAAGCATATCCAAAAGATAATTGGCGAGTTTTTTCAAAATTTTTGGGTCAGAAGCGAGCGGACGTAGATCCACATAAAAAGGGCTTTCAATTCCCGATTTTAGGGTAAATCTTCCAAACTTAATGATGCCGAGTTTGTAACACTCCAGAAAAAATTCTTTCTTAGTTTCCATGTACTTTTTACTTTATTACAAAGTTAAGATTTCCGTGGAACTTTAACGAATGATAAGAGGTTAAAAAACGCCAAAAACGGAGAAGTTATTAGCGTGAATTTTAAATTGAATAAGTAAATTTATCCGCCAATATATTTATTTACGATTTCTTCAAACAAACCGATATCGAAAGGCTTCGCTAGAAAATCATCAGCTCCGGCTTCTTCAGCCAATTGACTGATATTGCTGTTGGCTGAAAAATAAATCACGGGAATATTTTTTAATTCATCGTTGGCTTTGATCAATCTGGTCGCTTCAATTCCACTAATATCGGGCAACCAATTGTCCATGAAAATAAGATTGGGAAAAAATTCTTGAACCTGTTCTTCAATACTGTTAGTCGTTGGCGACGTTTTTACCTCGCATCCCAAATCTTCTAAAATTTCCGTACACAATTCCAAAATTTCGAGATTGTCATCGAAAATAAATACTTTTTTACTTTCTTTTAAAGTTTTGTTTTCAATCATTTTGATAATTGGTTTATATAATTAGCCATTTCTTCCGGATTTAAAACGGAATCAATTTTTGCATTTTTCAAGGCATATTCGGGCATAAATGGAGTGACCGCTGACTCGGGATTTTGAACAATGGTATATCCTCCATTTTCATGTACTTTTTGCAAACCTTCCGAACCGTCGCTATTGGCACCAGATAAAAGGATGCAGACTAGATTTTGTCCAAAAATTTCAGCGGCACTTTTGAAAGTAACATCAATGGAAGGACGTGAAAAATTTATTTTTTCGGAAGCATCCAGAGAAAAGGTTTTATTTTTTTCGATGAGCAAGTGATAACTTGGTGGCGCGATGTAAATAATTCCTGGAGTTAATTGTTCTTTCTCTTCGATTTCTTTGACGATCATTTTTGTTTTGGTACTCAACAGATCAGTTAACATACTTTCTTTCCCGGGTTTGCGGTGGAGCACAATGACAACAGGAAAGATAAGCAAAGAATTGAGGTCCGGCAATACTTTTAAAAGTACATCCAGACTACCTGCAGATCCGCCGATGATCAATGCTTCACACTTTTCCATTTATTGAGTTTTACGCCAGATTTTTCCGGTTGATTGTCTTTCGAAATTCTTGGAAACGGTGGAGAAATCTAAAGTTTCTTTCGTTCCTAAAGCGAGATAACCGAATTTTTCTAAACTGTTATCAAAGAGTTCGAAAACTTTTGTTTGTAAGGGTCTGTCAAAATAGATCAAAACATTTCGACACATGATCAGTTGGAATTCGTTAAAAGAATTATCGGAAACCAAATTGTGGGTCGAAAATATAATATTCCTTTTCAGGTCATCATTCAGTTTCGCAAGAGAATAATTTGCGGTGTAATAATCTGAAAACTGTTCACTGCCGCCGGCTTCGATATAATTTTCGGTGTACAGTTTCATTTTACTCATTGGAATCATGGCCTGAGATGCGTTTTCTAAAACGGTCGGATTAATATCGGTTGCATAAATTAAGGATTTGTGCAGAAGATTGAGTTCTTTCAAAAAAATCGCAACGGAATAAGCTTCTTCACCGGTACTGCAACCAGCGATCCAGATTCGGATGAAAGGATAAGTTCCAAGTCGAGGTAGAATATCATTTCTTAAGGTTTTATAAAATTCAGGATCGCGGAACATTTCGGTCACATTAATGGTAATTTGTTCCATAAACCGTTTAAAATAACCGGAATCTGTTCTGATCTTATATCTAAATTCTGCAAAACTTACAAAACCATCCAACTCATATAGGCGAACCATTCTGCGTTTCAGCGAAGCGCGGGAATATCCGGTAAAGTCATAACCATAAACTTCCAGAACATCTGAAAGAAGGATTTCGATAAATTGATCGCTGTTTTCGGGTGAGTTCAATTTTAGTCGATTAAGAGGTTGAGCAATTTTACCAGTTCATTTACATCAACAGGTTTTGAAATATAACCATCGGCACCTGCTTCGATACACTTTTCGCGGTCACCTGTCATTGCCTGTGCTGTAATTGCAATCACGGGAATATTTTTTAAATCATCGTGACTTTTCATTTTTGCAATGGCTTCGTAACCGTCCATTTCGGGCATCATCATATCCATTAACACCACGCCAATGTTTTTATTTGAAGCAAGCATTTTTAATCCGTCACCTGCGTTCAAGGCGGAAACACACTGGTATTTTTTTGCTTTTAAAACAGCACTCAAGGCAAATATATTTCTGCTGTCATCATCAATAATGAGGACTTCTTTTTCGTTTTTCATCATCTAAAATTAAATCTTGTCGTATAACCAAACTCTTAGTAAAGACACCATTTGATCAATATCTACAGGTTTTGAGATATAATCGGAAGCGCCGACAGCGATGCATTTTTCCCGGTCACCCATCATTGCTTTTGACGTCACCGCCAAGACGGGAAGGTTTTTAAACTGAGGAATCGCTCTGATCTCGCGAATGGATTCATAGCCATCCATTTCAGGCATCATCATATCCATTAAAACAACATCGATCGATTTATTTTCTTTTAAAATTTTAAGGGCTTCTTTTCCATCCATGGCGGGAATTACTTTCATTCCCTGAATTTCTAAGGCTTTGGTGAGAGAGAAAATATTTCTCACATCGTCATCTGCGATCAAAACCGTTTTGTCTTTCAGAATATTTCTTAACTCGCCTAAATTTTCAAAATTAGAGATCTTTTCCTTATTTTTCTTATTTTTTTCTTCCACCAAATGAAGAAATAATCCGGCTTCATCTAAAATGCGCTGGTAAGAAAAAGCGGTTTTTACTACGATCGAATCTGCATATTTTTTGATGCGGTTTTCCTCGCCTTGAGAAAGACTTTTACCGGTGAATACAATGATCGGAAGTTGTTCTAAACCTTTCTTTTGCTTGATGGTTTCAAGCGTTTCATAAGCATTTCGATCCGGCACTCCCATGTCCAGAATGACACAATCAATTTCCTGATTTTGAAGCGCATCAATACTTTCCGCAACATTATTTACAATGTCAGTATTGATATTATTTGTGCCTAAAAAGTAACTTAAAGCTTTCGCATGCTGCTTATTTTCTTCTACGATCAAAACTTTCTTTGGGCCTTTCGAGAGGGCGTTTTCCAGTTTTTTGAAAATTTCTGCCATTTGATCTAAAGCAAAAGGTTTGTTGATGAAATCCACCGCACCACGCAATAAACTTTCCTGTTTAAATTTCATGGAAGACATGATGTGAACCGGAATTGGTTTGGTTTCTGGATTTGATTTCAATGCTTCCATTACTTGCCAACCGTCCATTATTGGAAGTTGAATGTCGAGTAAAATTGCGACAGGTTTGAAATGCAGTGCCATTTCGATACCGACGTCACCACGAACCGCGGTGATCACTTTATAATTTTTACTTCTGGAAAAATCGCGCAGAATTTTCGCAAAAGGCGTATCATCTTCAATAATCAAAATGACTTTATCACCTTCTAAAATATTTTCGCGGTCATCTTCGATTGTTTGTGGAATTTTATCAGAAATAAATCGCACTGGTTGCTTCTCCGCTTCGATTATCGGATAAATCGGTTTTTCTTCCAGTCTTTTTAAAGGTTGGTCTTGATCCACCTTCGAATAAATTATAGGTACTATCAAAGTGAATTCACTTCCCACACCTTCTGTACTTTTCAGATCGATTTCTCCACCGAGTAAACGTGCGAGTTCACGGCTGATTGAAAGTCCTAATCCTGTACCACCGTATTTTCTTTGGGTGGTTCCATCGGCTTGTTGAAAGGCTTCGAATACCATTCTCAATTTGTCTTTGGCGATACCAATTCCCGTGTCGGTTACTTTGAAAATTACGTTCTCTTTTGCGTTATCATTAGAGATGTTGAGCGTAATGCTTCCTTCCGATGTAAATTTAATCGCATTAGAAAGAAGATTTTTAAGGATCTGTTCCAGGCGAAGTTTATCCGTATTTATTAGTGTTGAAGTTTCGGGCTCAATCTCTAAATTTAAATCGATGTTTTTTTGTTTCGCCATTGGGTTAAACAACATTCGCATATCAGCAGTAATATCTTCAATTGGAACATCATCAATTTCTAAAGTCATTTTCCCGGATTCAATTTTCGACAGATCCAGAATTTCATCGATAAGCGTTAATAATCCTTGTCCGGAACTTTGCATTACTTCGCCATATTCTACGTATTGTTCATCGAGATCTTCGCTTTCAGTCATTAATTTGGAGAGCAGTAAAATTGAATTTAAAGGAGTTCGCAGTTCGTGCGACATGTTGGCTAAAAATTCAGATTTGTATTTGGTACTCTGTTCCAGTTCAATTGATTTTTGTTGAATACTGATGTAGTGTTCTTCGATCAAAGCATTTTTTTCTTCCAGTAAACTTGTTCCCTCTTCTAACTCCTGATTGCTTTGCAGCAACTCTTCCTGCTGAACGCGAAGTTCTTCTTCGGAGGCGAGTAATTTCTGTGATTGTGCTTCTAATTCAGCGTTAATGTTTTCAAGCTCCGAGTGCTGTGTTTGCAATTCTTCTGATTGTGCCTGTGTTTCTTCAAGAAGTTCCTGCATCTTCACGCGACTTTGAACACCATAAAAAGCCAGTCCAATATTGCCGGCGACGGATTGAAGAAATTTAAGATGCTGCGAACTGTAATCGTGCGTCGCACCTAATTCGATAACGCCCATTGCAGTACCATTTCTGGTTATCGGGATTGCTAAAATATTTTTTGGTTTCGTATTTCCAGTTGCATAACTGATCGTGGAATCAATGTCGATTATGTTTTCTACTAAAATTTGTCTGGAAGACCGGAAAGCTTCTCCCGCAATTCCTTCCCCGATGGCAAGTGTTTTTTTTGCTTTGCCTTCAGCAATCGCATAACTTCCAACGATATGAAGTTGGTTATCATCTTCCTGTAGATAGATCGCGGCGACTTGGCTATCTGTAATTTCGGTAATGCTGTTTAGTAGATCTGATGCCAAAGTATCCATGCTTTTTTCTCCTAACGTGCGGTCGTTTAAATGCGCAACAGAGGAACTTAACCATTCTTTTTCTTCCAGTAAATTGAAGGAATTTTGAAGGGATTCTGCCATGTGATTCAATGGTGCAGCTACGCTTCCAAGACTGTCTTTTGCATTTTGATCCAGGAGAATATTATAATCACCGTCGGAAATTTGCTCAGCGACGCTTTCAATTGCTACAAGTCGGTCTGCAGTTTCTTTATTTTTCAGTTCCAGTTCATTGGTCAGGTCATTTTTTTCATTGAAATCGCGAGAAACTTTTCGGAAAAAAACAAGTGTGATGGTGATGGCAAGAAGTGCTGAAAGAATAATTAATAACGGCGTGTACGAAGCGAACTTCTCCATCATTTCCGTACGGGATTGCAGGATCTTTTTTTCCTCGTTTTGCATCGCAGAAACAGTAATACGAATATCATCCATATACTTTTTACCATTTAATAAAGATGCTGATGTTACTACATTATTTCCTTTTTTATAATTTAAATTTTCATCTAATATCTGCAGTCGTGTTTTAATACTGGTCTTCAATTTCTCGAAATTTCTACTCTGCACATTGGTGTTGCTGATCTCGGCAGATAAATTACTAATGCCACCTGCAATTTTCTGCTTTGCATTGGTATAAGGTCCCAAAAAGATCTGATCACCCGTTAGCAGATATCCTCTTTGGCCCGTTTCGGCATCTTTCACTAAAGATAAAACATTGTCGAGATCTTTAATAATCGAATTGCTCTTTCGCACCATCTGAGAATTATTGATCAGATTGGTAATGCTGAGGTAAGATGCTAAAGAACTTATAAATAAAAGGATCAGTGAAAATCCGAGTCCATAAAGTAAATTTCTTTTAAAAGTCATAATGTTAATTATTAATTTCTACCTTTTCAGGATGTAGTGGTAAATTGAAATAAAAGGTGGAACCTTCGCCAAGTTTGCTGGTAACGCCAATTTTTCCTTGATGACGATCGATAATTTCCTGACAGATGTATAATCCGATTCCCAAACCCTGAAAACGCTCTGAGGTTTCTTCGATACGGTAAAATTTCTCGAAGATCTTTTGCTCATGTTCCGCCGACATTCCAATACCGAAATCCCGAACCGAAAAATGAATTTCATCGCCTTTTAATTCTGAACTGATATGAATCTCTTCACCATCGGGTGCATATTTTACTGCATTGGTGATAAAGTTCGTGATGACTTGCTCCAAACGCATTTCGTCGCCGTAAATTTCACCTTTAACTAGACCTTTCTTTACAATTTTAACTTGAGGATTATTTTGCTGAAGAACTTCGAGAATATGCTCTAGCAGATCATTAAAAGAAAAATATTTGCTGTTCAACTTTAGTTTTCCACCTTCAATCTTCGAAATATCCAGAAGGTCGGCAATCAATAAATTTAATTTTTCTACTTGATTCTGAACTTTATGAAGTCGCGTTCGTACCGTTGCAATGTCGTTTTTATCAAGACTTCTTTCTAATAACTGAATGTAACCTTTTATACTCGTCATCGGAGTTTTAAGTTCATGACTTGCGATACTAATGAATTCATCTTTTTTCTTTTCAGCTTCTTTCCGGAATTCTATTTCTGCTCTTAACGCGATCTGCATCTCATTTAAGGCACGACTTTGCTCGTAAATTCGATAGAAAGTTTTCACTTTCAGAAGAAGAATATTCATGTCAACGGGTTTGCTGATATAGTCTAAACCTCCGGAAGAATAACCTCGCGCGATGAGGTTTACATTGGCACTTGCGGCGGAAAGAAAAATAATTGCCGTTTCTTTTGCTTTGCTGTAACCCGAAATAACTTCTGCGACTTCAAAACCATCCATTCCAGGCATTTGAACATCGAGGATGATCAAAACATAAGATTTCCGAAGTATTTTTTTTAAAGCCTCTTCGCCCGAAGAAGCGGTGTCAACCTCGAAATCATTTTTCTCTAATACTTTTTTTAGAGAAATAATGTTTTCTGGAGAATCATCAACGATTAAGATCATTTTTCAAAACTGAATTAAGTTTAACAACAAAAGATTTCAAAGATAATACTTTTGAGGTTTTTCGCAATAATAAAGAAGTGGTGGAAGAATCGCAGATGACGGTTTAAATATTGATCAAAAAATCTCACAGAAAAACGAGTGGAACAGATCTCAAAAACATTTCGTATTTTAGAATTGATGTCTTGTAAAAATTCTAAATTACTTCCCCAAAAGTTAAAAGATTATGATCCGGATCGAGTAAAGAGAATTCTTTTTGTCCCCAAACTTTTTTTTCTAAAGCGCCGTTGGGATGAATTTCTGTTTCATTTTCCATCAAAGATTGATAAAATTCTTCGATGGCATTGGTTCTGATGTAAACCTGTCCGTAATTTTGTATCGGCTCGAGATCTTTGAACAGGAAGAAATGAATTTCGATTTTATCCTTGGCAAGGATCAAATAGTGAGGATAGTCGGCCACAAGCACGAAATTCAGTTTTTGTAGATAAAAATTTTTCGTGAGCTCTTTATTTCTCATCGGTAATTTTGGACTCACTGAAGTAAGCATGATATAAAGATTTATGAAATTCAGTATTAAATGTACAGAAAACTTTTCTGAATAAAAATATTTATCTTTGAGATCCTAATCAATATATAACATTATGAAACGACCGCTTTTTATTTTCTTTCTGCTTTTTTCTCTATTTTCTTTTTCTCAGGTTGAGGAACAGAAACTGGATCAACTCATTCAAAACACTTTAAAAACTTTTGATGTTCCCGGTATTTCTGTGGGAGTAGTAAAGGACGGAAAAGTAATTTATTCCAAAGGTTTTGGTGTAAGGTCACTAACGACGAATCAAAAAATGACCGATGAAACTTTGGTCGGAATTGCTTCGAACTCCAAAGGTTTTACGGCGACGGCTTTAGCAATGTTGGCGGATGAAGGAAAATTGAACTTTGACGATAAAGTTTCGAAATATATTCCTGAATTTCAAATGAATGATGCTTATGTTTCGAAAGAAATTACGATAAAAGATTTGATCACACACAGAGCCGGACTTGGTTTAGGACAAGGTGATCTGATGTTTTTTCCGGAAGGTGGAAACCTTTCCGTTAATGATATTGTTCATAATGTTAGATATTTAAAACCCGATCACTCTTTCCGCACGACTTTAGAGTATAACAATATTATGTTCATCGTTGCAGGTGAAATAATTCACAGAGTTTCGGGATTAAGCTGGGCTGATTTTATTGAACAGCGCATCTTAAAACCTGTCGGAATGACCTCTAGCTTCGGAAGTTACAAACATGCAAAAGCAGCTAATGTTTCTAATATTATCGATGCTCACGCGCCGGTTGACGGGAAAGCGATCGCCGTTCCTCACGACTGGAATGAAACTGCAAACGCTGCAGGTGGAATCATCAGTAACATCAAAGATATGTCGACTTGGGCAGAATTTCTGATGAATGGTTTTACGACGAAAGATGGTAAAAAATTGGTAACCGATAAACAGATCCAACAACTTTGGAATTTACAGATCTCAACACCGGTTGCACTGAAAAATCCATACGATTCTAATTTTGGAGGTTATGGTTTAGGCTGGTTTTTAACCGATGTTAAAGGTCACAAACAAGTTTATCATACTGGTGGATTGATCGGAACCGTAACGCAGTTTACACTAATTCCGGACATGAAATTGGGAATTATCGTTTTAACCAACCAACAAAGTGGAGCAGCCTTCAGCGCTATTACGAATACGATCAAAGATTCTTATTTAGGGATGCCACAAAAAGACTGGCTTAAAACTTATGGTGATCGAATGACGAAAGTAAATGCAGATTACGATAAGGAGAAAAAAGAAATTTTTGCGAAATCAGACGTCTTTAAAAAAGATAAAAACGCTCAAATTAAAGCGGAACAAATTGTCGGAACCTACAACGATCCCTGGTTTGGAGAAGTAACGATTTCGAAAGAAGGAAACACTTTCCGTATTATGTGTAAAAATTCTCCGAGATTAAAAGGCGAATTATTGCCTTATTCGGCAAACGTGATGATCGCAAAATGGGACGACAGAAGTTACGATGCCGATGCCTTCGTGAATTTTAATTTAGATGAAAATGGAAAAGCACAGGGAATGAAATTAAAAGCCATTTCTGATGTGACTGATTTCAGTTTTGATTTTGGAGATCTGAATTTAGAGCGGAAGAATTAATTCAGTGTGAATAAAATTAGTAAGCCTCACCAAATTTGATTTGATGAGGCTTTTTTTTATTTAATATATCCTTTTGTCATTCTTACGAAGGAAGAATCTCGCAATTAAAGAGATGTTTAATTCCAATATATTTCATTCAGTATGACATTACTATTTTTCAGGTTTGAAATTAAACTTAAATCTTCTTTGGTTCATAAAAGAAAATTAATTTTTTCTTTGCATTTTCAAAGTCCGACCAGGAATCACAATCGATTTCAAAACCTGCAACGCCACAAGTTGGGAACATAAATAGATCTTCCGACATGGAATTGGCGAAATTGGAGATTCCGTTGTTGTGAGAAAACATGGCAACAGCATTCAAATCATCACTCAAATCAAAGATAACAGATTCAAAATTTTTTTCAGAAGCATTATACAATTTTCGATCTGTTTCGATTTTTAGGTCGTAAACCTTGTTGAAGATTTCACACGTACTCAATGCCCGAAGCGCCGGACTCGAGACAAATTTATCGATTTCGATATTCTTTTCCTTTAAAAAATGACCCATTTTTTCCGCATCCAGAAAGCCTTTTTCAGCTAGCGGCCGGTCGAAATCATCGGTGTCTTCGGGCCAATCACTTTTGGCGTGGCGAACAAGAATTAGTGTTTTCATGAACCTTAGTTTTTTGAGAAATTAAAATTATAAATAATTTTCAAATGATTGGCAAAAAAAGTGCACTCCGGGTAAAAATTCGTTAAGTAAATTTTCTTAAATTTGCAGACTATGGGACAAATCCTTGCCGTTGATTACGGAAAAGCGCGTTGTGGCATTGCAGCAACCGATGATTTTCAAATTATTGCGAGCGGTTTGCCTACAGTGGAAACCAAAAATATTTTCGACTTCTTTAAGAAATACCTCAATGAAAATGCTGTAGATGCTTTAGTTGTAGGTCTTCCGACAGATTTGAAAGGAAATTTAAATGAAGTAGAAGTTCATATTTTGAAATTTCTCGAAAAATTTAAAACTGAATTTCCGAGTGTTGAAATTCACCGTTTTGATGAACGTTTTACGTCAAAAATGGCATCTTTCTTTATTTCGCAGAGTGGAAAAAGTAAGAAAAAACGGGAGGAAAAAAGTTTGATTGATAAAGTAAGTGCAACCATTATATTGCAGAATTTTTTAGAACAGAAACAGAAATGATATTACCGATACGTGCATTTGGAGATGCAGTTTTAAGAAAACACTGTCATGAAATTGACAAAAATTATCCCGGATTAAAGGAATTGGTAGCGAATATGTTCGAAACCATGGAGTCTGCTCACGGCATTGGTCTGGCAGCACCACAAGTTGGATTAGACATTCGGCTTTTTATTGTCGACCTTTCGCCACTTTCAGAAGATGAAGATTACGAAGATATCGCTGAAGAACTGAAGGATTTCAGAAAAGTGATCATCAATGCAAAAATTTTAGAAGAGTCTGGTGAAGAATGGAAATTCAACGAAGGTTGCCTCTCGATTCCCGATGTTCGCGAAGATGTAAAACGTCAGGAAACAATCGTTATCGAATATTATGACGAAAACTTCGTTAAACATAGCGACACGTTTTCCGATATGCGAGCCAGAGTTATTCAGCATGAATATGATCACATTGAAGGAATTTTGTTCACCGATCACCTGAGTTCATTAAAGAAAAAGCTGGTCAAAGGAAAACTCGTAAAAATTTCTCAGGGCGAGGTTGCTGTGAATTATAAAATGAGATTTCCGAAATAAGAATAGTAAAAGTAATACCTAAATAATTAACAAAAAAATTAAACATATGCAGTTAGAAAAAATAATTTCGATCTCTGGAAAACCGGGTCTTTTTAAATTAATTTCGCAGTTGAAAAACGGTTTCATTATCGAAGATGTCATCACCAAAAAGAAAGTGAGCATCGGCAACACTTCACAAGTAAGTTTGCTCGATAATATCGCCATGTTTACTTTTGACAAAGAAGTTCCTTTGTTCGAAGTTTTCGAAAATGTAGCAAAAAATAAAGATTATAAAGAAGCAATTTCTCATAAATCAACAGATGCAGAACTGAGAGATTTTATGAAGGAATCTTTGCCGGATTACGATAGCGAAAGAGTTTATGTTTCGGATATTAAGAAATTAGCGCAATGGTATAATATTCTGAATAAAGCAGGATATATTACGCCAGACAGTTTTGTGAAAACAGAAGAAACTGCAGAAGCTTCTGAAGACAAAGCAGCACTAACAGACAAAATAGAAACTAAAAAAACAACTGCAAAAGCTGATAAAACAGCTACACCTAAAGTAAAGGCTGCAACTTCTTCGGCGAAATCAGCACCGAAAAGTACGCACAGAAAAATGGGATAGATTCCTCTTGTTAAAAATATTACTTTGTCAAAGTTTAAACCTTTGACAAAGTTTTTTGTTTAAAGCCACCACTTTTTTGCAAGCAAAACCATTTAATATAGTTAATAGTTAAACCATTAAGTTTATTTAAAGATTTAGAAAAATTAAGAAATTTGCGGGCAAATTTAAGCGCAATGCTTACCAAATATTTATATTTTTTTTAATTACTTTAATCATTTCAGCTAGTTAATATTTAAACCATTAAGTTTATTTAGAGATTTAGATAGGTTAAGAAATTTGCGAGCAAATTTAAGCGCAGTGCTTAACAAATATTTATATTTTTCTTAATTGAACTTAATCATTTCATGACCTTAATGTTTAAAGTTAATTAAGAGTTAAGTCTATCATCTTTATTTTATTACCTTTTTTTCAAAATTAAATCGCTCTTAAATTATGAATTCCAGACAAGAACAACTCGACGCTTTCGGAAGATTACTTGATATCATGGATGATTTGCGGGAAAAATGTCCGTGGGATCAAAAACAGACTTTGCAAACTTTGCGGCATTTAACTTTGGAGGAAGTTTATGAACTTTCTGACGCGTTGCTCAACGAAGATCTACAGGAGATTAAAAAAGAACTTGGCGATGTTTTACTGCATTTGGTTTTTTATGCGAAAATTGGGTCGGAAAAAGGTAGTTTTGATATTGCTGATGTTATTAATTCTTTAAATGAAAAATTAATTTTCCGGCATCCTCATATTTATGGTGATGTTGAGGTGAAAGATGAAGAAGAAGTAAAGCAGAACTGGGAGAAACTAAAATTAAAAGAGGGAAATAAATCAGTGCTTTCCGGGGTTACAAAAGGAACTCCGAGTTTATTAAAAGCGTATCGAATTCAAGACAAAGTAAAAGGAATCGGTTTTGAATTCGCAAATGCTGAAGATGCCTGGAAAAAAGTAGACGAAGAATTAGCCGAGTTTCACGCAGAAACCGATCTATATAAAAAAGAGCAGGAATTGGGTGACGTGTTTTTCTCCCTCGTGAACTACGCGAGAATTTCAGGCATAAATCCCGACACGGCTTTAGAAAGAACCAACAATAAATTCATTACCAGATTTCAAAAAATTGAAAATCTCGCTTTAGATAAAAATTTAAATTTGGCAGATTTATCTTTAGAGAAAATGGATGAACTTTGGGAAGAAGCCAAGAAAAACGAATAAACCTCCGAATTTCTTCGAAGGTTTGATTTTATAATTTTTTTATATGGGCAGCTTTTTCCGTCTGAATTTATCCTGAGCTTGTCGAAGGGCTCCCTCCCGATTTCACATCGGGATCCGTTCAAGCCGGCTGCAACAATTCCTTGTTTTAAAATTTCTTTTAATTAATTAAAATATTGGTGATAATCCTCCATCGATTCCTTCAATTCACCCACGATTTTATTTGCGTCTTCTCTGTTATCTGCTTTTTGCAATTTTTCGATTTTTTTCATGTGTGGCGCTAACCAAAAGTGTAAATTATCATGCGGAACTCCTGTCATGGTGCAGCTTTTTACCAGCTTTTCATTCGTTGCATTCAGGTTTGTCGCCAACATTTTGTAATCACCATTTTCTGGTTTGTAACTGTTGAGCTGAGTTTCTGTTTCGGTGATAAAAGGTTTCATTTCGTTATTCACCGGCCATTTTTCACCTTTATTTAATTCCAGTTTTCCGGATTCATCATGATCTTCAGATTTTTCATGATCTTCAGTTGCATTCTCTTCAGCAGCGTTTTGTTCTGTTTTTGCCATATTGTTATTTTCGTCGGTTACGGTTTCTTGTTTTTTCTCACAGGAAACTGCGATTGCCAATCCTAAGATTGCTGATAAAATTAATTTTTTCATTTTTTTAAAATTTTAATAGTTGTAAAAAGAAATAGTGCGGTGACGATAATTCGGAAAGCCATTGCTCCGATTGTTTTTGTTTCATGCAGTTCACCATTATTGATGTGAATAAATAAGCCTATATAAGCGATTACCAGAATCACGAGCGAAATGATGAGAGGAACTTTTGCCCAGTATTGATTTCGTAAAATTCCGAACGCTGCAATTAAATAAAGAATTCCACAAATCAAGTTTGCCCAAACAACGAGCGGTACGAAATTCCCTTCTTTGGCTCTGATTCCAAACCAATCAAAAAGAACAGAACTGCTCATAAAAAGCGTTACTGCTCCGAAGAGAATGAGAACGATAAGAAGTATTATTTTTTTCATTTTGATAGTATTTAAATTTACGACTTTTATATTTAAGTTCTAATTATCAGAGACTTCGACAAGTTCAATCTGACCCAATTTCTTGCTAATAATTTTTTTCGGCATTGTCACTCTGAGCCTGTCGAAGAGCTTTTAATAAACCCATTTTGTAAGGCTTAATGTTCTTAATTCCTTCACTGACCTCAATGGTTGAATTTTCATTTTTCTAATTCGTTTTTCTATACCTCAAAACCGCCCAACTAATCACCACAAATCCTAATCCGGTAATAAATCCAAAGTGTGGTAAAAGATCTTTAAAACCGCTGTTTTTCAACATAATCAAACGAACTCCATCCACACCAAAAGTTACTGGATTTACGTAAGCGATGTATTTTGCCCAATCTGTCATACTTTCGGTTGGTGTGAAAAGTCCGCTCATCAAAATTAAGATCATCATAAAGAAGAATACCATAAACATCGCTTGCTGTTGGGTTTCGCTATAAACTGAAGCCAAAAGTCCCATTCCTAAAATGGTGACGAGATAAACTGAAATAAAACCGTAGAGTAAAAGAAAACTTCCCTGCATCTGGATTTTGTAAACGAAAATAGTAACCAATAGTCCTATAGTAAAAGCTACCATCGATAAGATCCAAAAGGGAATGAGTTTTCCTAAAATAAAATCTCTTTTCTTAATTGGCGAGACGTTGATCTGTTCGATGGTGCCGATTTCTTTTTCCTGAACGATATTTAAAGCTGCCAAATAACCGCTGATCAAAGTCACCAAAAAAGCCAGAATTCCCGGAACCAATGAAAGTCGGTAATTGTAATTCTTATTAAACCAAAACGTGGGGACAATTTCTAAGCCTGAAATTTTCTTGGCCGATTCTAATTCTGGAGACATTTCTAACTGAACTTGCTGATTGTAATTCTGTAAAATTTGACCAAGATAACTCGCGGAAAGTCCGGCTTTTGTTCCGTTGATGGCATTGATGGCGACCAAAACTTTTTCATTATTTTCCCGCACAAGATCTTTTTCAAAATTATTAGGGATTTCCAGAATCAGATCGGCTTTATCCTTTTCAATTTCCTGATAAGCGGTGTTGTAGTTTTCGCCGTATTCTACTATTTTGAAATACCCGGAAGCAGTGATTTTTCGAATGAGTTCGCGGGATTGTGTTGATTTGTCATGATCGACGACTGCGATTTTGATGTCTTTTATTTCATAGTTTGCTGCTAAAGGAAGAATGACCAATTGAATAACTGGCATCACGAATATAATCGCCAATATCGATTTGTTCCTGAATATTTGCAGGAATTCTTTTTTGATCAAAATGGAGAGTGTTCGGAACATTTTTTTCAGTTTAAAAGTTTTTCACGCGAAGAGCGGAAAGACTTTAATTTATTTTAAACGCAAAGTGCGCAAAGTTTTCTTTTTTAATTTTAATCTGACTTTTTATTTTATCTACAATCTGCAGCCCGACTTGAACGGCTCCCGATATAAAATCGGGAGGGAACGGAAGGTCTCGTCTTTCAGGACGAGATCTGCCCAAATAAAAATTATAATTTGTCATTCTAATCTGATTTTAAATTTTTTCACTGCGATGATGAACAGCACCGTCATCATTCCGAAAAGGATGAGAACGTGCTTCCAGACGACTTCTAAGCCGGTTCCTTTGATCATAATATTTTTTACGATTTCGTAATACCATTTTGCGGGGATGAGGTTTCCGACCATTTGTAAGGGAATCGGCATATTCTCGACGGGAAACATAAAACCGCTTAACATGAGCGTTGGAAGCATGGTTCCTACAAGGGAAATGAGCATTGCGGTTTGTTGCGTGTCGGTGAGAATTGAGATGACAATGCCGATCAAAAGATTCGTGATGATGAAAATAATGCTGATCCCGAAGAGTAAAAAGCGGTTTCCTTTGATGGGTAAATCGAGAACGGTGACGCTCAAAATGAGGATGGAAACTAAAATGATCATCGATAAAATGAAGTACGGAATTGCTTTGGCTAAGATGATAATGTAAGGTTTCATGGGCGAAACGAGCAAGATTTCCATGGTCCCGGATTCTTTTTCTCGAACGATTGCGATGGCGGTCATTAAAACGCAAATAATTAAAAGGATGAATGCCATGACGCCGGGAACGAAATTCGGAGCGCCCTTCAGCTGCGGATTGTAGAGCATTCTGATTTCGGGTTGAACGCCGGATGTTGGCGTAAATGTTTGTTGTCCGTAAAAATCCATAATAATATTCGACATGAAATTATAGATCTGATTCGCCAGATTAAGGTCGGTTCCATCGGTGATTAATTGGAGTTGTGCTTTTTTTCCACTGATGATATTTTGGGAAAACTGTGCTGGAATGACGAGAATTATTTTTATTTTTCCGCCTTTGAAAGCGTCTTCAGCTTCGTCGATCGATTTCAAATTTTTGTCAACTTCGAAATATTGATTGGCATTAATTTTCGAAATCAGTTCAATGGAATTCTGTGATTTATCTTGATCCAAAACACCAATCTTTGTATTTTTAACTTCAGTGCTTAAGGCAAAACCGAAGAGCAGAATCTGTACAACCGGCATCCCGAAAAGAACCAACAAAGTTCTCTTGTCACGCAAAACGTGCCAAAATTCTTTTTTTACAAAAGTGATAAGCTGCTTCATTTCTTTTATAATAGATGAGTGATCATCGATCGTTGCTTGTATTCTTAAGGAATTTACTTTTTTACCGCAAAAGTTTCCAAAAGCTTTCTTATTATTAAGCCGTTCAAAAGTTTGCAAAATGTTTGAAAGAAGTAAGCTTTATTTTTTGCAATCTTTTGAAATACTTCTATTTCACATTTTTCTTTTGATTCTTTTGCGGTTTAAATAGTAGGTGATTTCATTCGTCATCTTTCCTCTAATCAGAGCGTTTTGCTCCACGTGCTAATTCATAAAAAACCTCGTCCATATTTTTAGCATTGAATTTTTTTTTCAAATTTGTCGGCGTATCCAAAGCTGCAATTTTTCCATCGACCATTATGGAAACGCGGTCGCAATATTCGGCTTCATCCATATAATGCGTCGTCACAAAAATCGTAATTCCACGGTCAGAAGCTTCGTAAATCATATTCCAAAATTGTCGGCGCGTTACAGGATCGACTCCGCCAGTTGGTTCATCTAAGAATACGATTTCGGGTTCGTGGAAAATGGCAACTGAGAAAGCCAGTTTCTGTTTCCAGCCTAAAGGAAGTTCCGAAACCAATTTGTTCTTTTCATTTTCCAGACCGAGTTCTTTGAGCAATGATTCTCCTTTAATTTTCAATTCTTTTCTTGGGATTCCGTAAATTCCACCGAAGAAATTCAGGTTTTCTTTCACGCTTAAATTGTTGTACAAAGAAAATTTCTGACTCATATAACCGATGTTTTTTTTGATCTTTTCGGTTTCTTTATAAACATCAAATCCTGCAACAGTTGCGGTTCCGGAAGTTGGAATTGAAAGTCCGCTCAACATTCTCATCGCCGTTGTTTTTCCGGCTCCATTTGCGCCAAGGAAACCGAAAATTTCTCCTTTTCTCACTTCAAAACTGATGTGATCAACCGCAATAAAATTTCCAAAACTTTTGGTGATGTTTTCTGCTTTAATGGCGATATTTTGATTTTTTGAATTCATTATTTCTGATTGAACTTATTTCTTCTTCAATTCGGACGGTTAAACACATCAGTCACAGAAGTTAGGTCCTGTAACGGTAACTATTTAGCTCACATTAGTTTAAAAAAAATCTTTCATTTTCAGCTGCTTTTGTGAACTCTTATTAAGCATGTTTTCACTGAACTTATGTGACTTATGTGTTTAAAAATTTATAGCTGTTTCTATGTATGAGATAATAAACGGATAAAACTGTCTTCAATACTGGCTTTTATTGGATTGATTTCTATATTTTCAAATCCTTCTTTTTTTAAATATTCTACGACTTTCTGCTCTGAAAAACTTTCATTTTTATCAATGGTTAAATGCACAAATTCTCCATAAGCATAAACATTCTTCTTTTGGTCAAACTTTTCTAAAGCTTTTAAAACGCTCGAAGTTTTACCTGCTTTTACTTCAAAAATATAATCTGGATAAGAATTGCTGATATTTTCCGGCGTGTCAATCGATAGAATTTTTCCGTTTTGCATTAAAGCGATTCGGTCGCACAAAGCGGCTTCATCCATGTAAGGAGTTGCGACGACCATTGTGATTCCCTGCATTTTTAATCTTTGCAACATTTCCCAAAATTCTTTTCGAGAAACGGGATCGACTCCGGTTGTAGGTTCATCTAAAAATAAAACTTTTGGTTTGTGAATTAAAGCACAACACAAAGCGAGTTTCTGTTTCATTCCGCCCGATAATTTTCCGGCGCGTCGATCTTTAAAAGGTTCAATTTGAATATAAATATCTTTGATCAAATCGTAGTTTTCTGCAATGGTGGTATTAAAAACGCTCGCAAAAAATTCTAGATTTTCTTCAATGGTTAAATCCTGATAAAGCGAAAATTTTCCCGGCATATATCCTAAAATCTTTCGGATTGCTTTATAATCTTTTACCATTTCCAAATTTCCAATGGAAGCAGAACCTGAATCGGGGAGAAGAACCGTTGTCAACATGCGGAAAATAGAAGTTTTTCCAGCGCCATCCGGACCAATCAAACCAAAGATTTCACCATGATCGACCTCGAAACTCACGTCGTCAACCGCAAGGACTTTTTCTTTGTCTTTGCCGTAAGTTTTGGTGAGATTTTGTACGATGATAGATTTCATTTTGGTGTTGGATGTTTGGTGTTTGATGATGGATGTTTACTATTGAACCTCAAAGTATTTTTACCGTAAAAGAGGCAAAAGTTGAATGCGTATTTTAGTTAATCAAAAGAACGTCAAAGTTTACGCTTAAAAATTTATCCTATTGTAAACTTTACTTTTCTCCTAAATCTTTTGTCTCTTTTGTGGTTTAAAAAATTAAAATTTCACATCACCGTACATTCCGATTTTGAGATAGCCATCATTTTTCACATGGATTTTTACCGCGTAAACTAAATTGGCTCTTTCATTTTTGGTTTGAATAGTTTTCGGGGTAAACTCTGCTTTTGAACTGATCCAATAAATAGTTCCCGGAAGTTGTTTGGTTTTTCCTTCACCTGCATCGATGAGAACGGTAACTTTTTGTCCGATTTTTATTTGGGGCAATTGATCTCCTGTAACAAATGATTTTAAAGTCATCAAATCTAAATTTGCCATTTTGAAAATGGGTTTTCCTACAATTGCAAATTCTGCTTGATTTAAGTATTTTGTTAAAACCATTCCTGAAATTGGACTTTCTATGGTGTTGTTTTTTAACTGTTCATCGATTTGCGCTACCTTTTTTTCAGTCGGTTTTCTTTCACTTAAAATTGCGCGATTTTGTATGGAAACATTTTCTTCGGTCGTAGAAATCTGTTGTTGTAAAATATTTAACTGACTTTGAGCTGCAGAAATTTGTTTCTGAATCACTTTGATTTGTCCGTTTGCATCATCGAGTTGTTTTTTTGTGGCAGCATCTTTCGCAACCAAATTCGCAGTTCTGTTTCTTTCCCGCACTGCATTTTGAAGTTGTTCCTGAAGAACGCCAACATTAGCAGATTGTCCCGAAATCTGGGATTGCAAAACCTGAATTTGAGGTAAGGCAGAATTTGTTTTTTGATCTATCGCGTCGATGCTTGCGACGACTTGATCTTTTTGTAGTTCGAAACTTTTAGGATCAATTTCTCCAACTTTTTCATTCAGTTTTAAAGTTTGACCTTCTTCTACATTTAGATTCAGAATCGTTCCATTTGCTTTTGCAGTAACCAAAATTTCATCGGCTTCAAAAGTTCCGGAAGCATCGTAAGAATTTTCTGAATTTTTGCAGGAAGCGAGAGAAAATATGACTGCAAATAAAATATATTTTTTCATCGAATGTTTTTTTTTGTTAAAACCTTTTTATTTAATACTCAAATACTCAAATACTCAAGAACTCAATTACTGATTCAGTTGCGCTTTAAGATTATATTGTGTTAAAAGATATTGTATTTCGTGGGTGATTTTTTGGTTTTTTGCGCGATCCATTTCGTTCACTTCGCGGAGATAATCACTCGTCGTTATAACGCCGTTTTCTAATTGTGCTAAAGATGCTTTCTTAATGCTTTCTCGTAAAATAACAAGCTCATCATCTTTGTCAATCAATTGCTGGATTTTTTCCAGGTCATTATTATTTTGGATGGTTTGAAACTGCTGATTAAACAAGAAGTTTTCTTTCTGAACGTCAATTTCCTGTTGTTGAGTTTCAACTAAAGCCAAATCATTTTTCTTGGTATAAAATCCAGAAATTGGAATGTTCAAACGCAAACCGCCGATATAAAAAACATCGAATTCATTTTTCAACATATTGAAACCAGGTTTTCCGTAACCACCTTGAAAAAAAGCGCCTAATTTTGGTAGATTTTTGGAATTGATGTTTGCTTTTTGTTGGTCTAAACCGAGTTTTTGTAAATCGAAAAGTTTCAGTTCAGCGCGTTTGTTTTCGTCTTGAATTAGAATTTTTTCTGGTTTTAAAAGTATCGTGTTTTCGTCTAAATTTTTTTGAATGAAAAGAGAAAGCATTTGTAAGAAACTTTTATTCATGGACTGAAGTTCCAGTTGTTTCTGATCTAGATTGACGATTTGTGCTTTCAGAACATCCACATTACTTCGGAAAATCACACCGTTTTCTAATTGTGCTTCTGCTTTTTTTAGTCCGCTGGATAAATCAGATTTTGTCAATTCCGTTTGTTGAAGTTGTTCATCTGTTTGAAGAATTCCGAAATAAATTTGATTAATTCTCATTTCCAGTTGATCGGTTTCGACTTCGGTTTTTTGCAGTTCAATTTCAGAATTAATGTTTGCTATTTTCTTCTGATTGGCAATCATTCCACCGTCATAAATATTCTGCTGAACATCTGCATAGACTTTATATTGATCTTGACTTACCGGATCGATGTTGAGATTAGGAAGTTTGAACGGAATTTGTGTGACATCATTTTGATAAGTTGCCTGTCCAATAATCTGGATTTGTGGAAGCCAACCTTTTGCTGCGTTCTGAAGATTGTATTCTTTGGTTTTCGCAATTAAATCGTGACGTTTGATGAGCGGATAATTCTGTTTCGCCAAACCGTAACATTCTTCTAAAGTCAATGTTTGTGAATTAACAGAGAAGAAGAGGAGGGGGAATAAGTATTTTAAAATTTTCATTGCCGTAATAATTTTAATTATTCAACATCATTTTTATCCAAATAGGAACAAAGGTTTTTCTTTCCTCAACGAATTTTTGAAATTCATCTTCATTTTTTAAATCAAATGATTTCAATATCTGTTTCATTACAAATGGAAAGGCGGTCATGCTGAGAAAGTTTAGAAGGAAATGGAAAGGATCTACATTCGGTTTTCGTTCTTGAATCTGTTGTATAAGAATTGAATTATTCAATACTTTTTCAAAGGGCAGAATTGACTTTATATCTGAAGTTTTTTTCTGAATCTCACTTAAAATAAAAATAGGAAGGTTTGGATTTTTGGAAAGTATTTCGAAATATTTCACACTTGCCAAATCGATTTTTTCTTCTAAACTTATTTTTTCATTCGTAACGATGGGAATAATCTGTCCGAAAAGTAAAATGATCTTTACTTTCATGACTTGTTCAAACAATTTTTCTTTTGTTCGAAAATAATAATTGAGAAGCGCCAAATTAATTCCGGCTTCTTCTGCAATGTCGCGTGTTCGCGCGCCGGAGAATCCTTTTTCAGTGAAAACCTTTGAGGCGGCAACCAGTATTTTATCTTCGGTAGAAAATTCTTCTGCTTTCATATCTTTAATTCTTTAGTAAAGTTACCATTAATTTTCTGATTTAAACAAATGAATTAATCAAATGATTAAATATTTGTCGTAAAAAAACGCAAATCCGAGGAATTGCGTTTTAAAATATTTTTAAAGTATAATTTACAAACCAAATTGTTTAGCAAACAGATCGGGGAAAACTCCTAAAGCAACTATCGCAACAATAATAAAAACTGCGATAATGTTATAAGTTAACGTTACTTTTTCAGATGTTTTGAAACTGCTTTCTTTCGGAAAGAACATGACCATGATCAATCTTAAATAATAAGCGATCGATATTGCTGAACCTAACACTGCAACTACTACTAGAAAAGGAGTTGTTTTAATTGCCTGTGCAAAGATTCCGAATTTTCCCATGAAACCTGCGGTTAAAGGAATTCCAGCCATTGAAAGCATCGATAAAGCGGCAACTACAGCCAAAATTGGTTCCGAATGCGCTAAACCTTTGAAAGCATCGTACGAAGTTTCTCGTTTTAATTTTTCAACCCAGATCAGACACATCATTACTCCGATCGTTGCAAGGGAATATGCGAATAAATAGAAAGCTAAGTTGTAAGCGGACAGATTATTCATACCGAAGAATATCAATGCTAAATAACCAACGTGTGATACAGATGAATAAGCTAACATTCTTTTCGCATTGCTTTGCGCTAATCCCATTACGTTTGCGAGGAAGAGGGTGATGATAATTAAAACACCGACGATATTGATCCATTCTCCTGTAATTCCCAAAAATCCAATACTCATCATTTTAAAGAATGCGAAAAATGCCGCGATCTTAACGACTGACATCATAAAAGCGGTGATCAATGAGGGCGAACCCTGATAAACATCGGGACTCCACATATGGAAGGGGGCCAGAGAAACTTTGAAAGCCAAAGCGACCAACATTAAAACTGCACCCATCGAAAACATTAAGTTTTTCGGGTTTGTCAAAGAAAACTGGTGAATTTGGTAAAGATCGAAACTGCTTGCACTGCCATAAATTAAAGCGATCCCAAACAAAAGGAAACCTGTTGCAAATGCACCCATTAAGAAATATTTGATCGAAGCTTCGTTGGAACGCAGATCGGTTTTATTACTTCCGGCTAAAACATACAGTGGAATGGATAGAATTTCGATCCCTAAAAATAATGTTACCAAGTTTTGAAAGCCGAAAAGCACGATACCGCCACATAACGACATTAACATTAAGGCATATAATTCGGATTGATGGCTTCGGTGATTGCTAAATGCAAATCCTCCCAAAAAGAAAATCAATAGGGTGATCACAATTGAGATCTTAGTGAATAAAGCAGCATTCGGTCCGAATTCGAACATGCTTTTGTACTGACTAAAGAAAGCCAGCTCCGGCAAAAAACTCACATAAAATGCGATGATGAGTCCCAAAATACCGATATATCTTGAATATTTTCCCTTTTCGAAAACACCGGCAAACAATGCGGCAACTGCGGTAAGGAATATGATGATTAAAACGCCCATTTATTTCTAGATTTTAGATTTTAGATTTTGGATTTCAGATTTTCATCTTTCCTCCTCATCTTGTAATCATTTAATTTTTATTATTTATTATTTCATCATCGAAGTGAAAATAAACTTCAGTGAACTGTCGACCATGTCGATAATCGGTTGTGGAAAAATTCCTAAAAGAATAACAAAAACTGCTAAACTCGCCAAGACCGAAAATTCTACAGGCGATAAATCACTTGAGGAAGCTAAAACTCTTTCGTCTCCCGGACCGAACATTGCTTTCCCGTAAAATCTGAAAAGATAAACAGAAGAGAAGATCATCGTTGTTCCCGCGATCACGGCTGCAAAAATGCTATAGTCGAAGATTGATTTTATCAAAATAAATTCTCCAACAAAACCGTTCGTTAAAGGAAGTGCGATGGATCCTAATAAAATAACCATGAAAAGAACAGCAAACTTCGGAGCAACTTTTGCCAGGCCGCCCATTTTTCGCATATCTCTGGTTTTAAATCTTTTGTACAAAATATCAGCACAATAAAATAATCCGACAACGTTGATCCCGTGTGCAAAAGTTTGAACTAAAGCTCCCTGACCACCTTCGATCGTTAATGTTCCCTGCATCGTAAGAATTGCAGAAGCCATAATACCGGCCGTCATTAAACCAACGTGCGAAAGAGAGGAATATGCGATCAGTCGTTTGGAATCATTTTGAATGATGGCGATTAAAGCGCCGTGAACAACTCCTATAATTGCGAGTGCCAAAACTATTTTCCCCGAAACTCCTAAGATCGGTTCCGGCGTAATTGGTAACAACCATCTTAATAATCCGAAGATCGCCATTTTCAACATAATTCCAGAGAGTAACATTGATCCCTGCGTTGGAGAATAAGTATAGGTATCAGGTTGCCAGGAATGGAATGGAAAAATAGGTAACTTTACCGCAAAGGCAAAGAATATAAACCAGAATACAACCGTCTGTTGCGAGGTGCTTAAATCTGCATTATACAGATCAGTCAATGCAAATGAAGCTGAATTCGTATAAACGTAGATCAATCCGATCAACATAAATAAAGAACCTACAAAAGTATAGACGAAGAATTTCGTAGTGAAATGAATTTTTTTATTTTCCTGTCCCCAGATTCCGGCGATCAACCAAATAGGAATCAAAGTGACTTCCCAGAAAATGTAAAATAACAAGCCATCAAGCGAAGTAAAAACGCCTATCAAACCAAACTGCATCAACAGAATTAATCCGTAGAACGAATTTTTGTAACCTGGTTTTTCATTGAAGGAAGAGAGAATGATGAGTGGCGTTAAAATGTTAGTTAGCAACAATAACAGCATGCTCATTCCATCGATCCCGAAATGCAGATTACTTTTGATAAAGTTGGACCAGGGATAATTGATCTCGTATTGCAAAACTCCGTCAACGGTAGGTTTGAAATCGAAACTCGACAGCATATAAAACGTGAGAAACATTTGTGCAAATGCAATTCCCAGAGCTAAATACTTACTTGCGGGATTTTTCCACGCGAACACCAATGCAGAACCTACGAGAGGTAATAGTAATAATGTTAATAATAGATACGACATTTACTATTGTAATAAAAAGTTAACAATTAAAATAATTCCGATAGCCAAAGACATGATGAGAACATAATTCTCTACATTTCCGTTCTGCAGTTTTTTTGCAGCCCGCCCGGAATCTTCGGCACCAATTCCGATAAAATCACTAAATTTATTCAGAACGCCTTTTTCGAACATATTTCCGCCGACACCAAGACCTTCGGTAAATTTCACAAAAGTTGCGTTGTACAATTCATCCAAAAATAATTTTTTGTTTGAAAGTCTTTCCCAACCACTGTATTTTTCATCTGGCAAAGCCATTTTTTTCTTGTTGACATAAATGTTTTTGACGATAAACCAAACCGTGAAGAACATCAAAACTGTCAATCCTAAAAGAATCATTTCGGTTCCAAAAGCAACTTCCGGAAGTTCGACATCGTAAACATAAATCGATTTCAACCAGTCTGCTAATTTCGAATAATTTCCGTGTCCGATAAAGTGAGGAAGATTAATGAAACCTCCAACGATTGATAATCCCGCCAAAACAATTAATGGAATCGTCATTGTTGAGGGACTTTCGTGAATATGTTTTTCCTGTTCAGGAGTTCCGCGGAATTCACCGTGGAAAGTTAAATAATAAGCTCTGAACATATAAATCGCCGTCATTGCTGCGATGGCAAACAGAATTAGCCAGATAACTGGACTCTTACCGTAAGCATTGGTCAGAATTTCATCTTTAGATATCATTCCGGAAAGGAAAGGAAATCCTGAAATCGCTAATGTTCCGATCAGGAAAGTAATATGAGTAATTGGAATTTTTTTCTTTAAACCGCCCATCAATCTCATATCCTGTTCGTCGCTCATTGCGTGAATAACAGAACCTGAACCTAAGAACAATAAAGCTTTGAAGAATGCATGCGTCATTAAGTGAAACATTGCAGTCGTATAAGCACCAACTCCAATAGCAACAAACATAAATCCTAACTGCGAAACAGTAGAGTAGGCGAGAACTTTTTTAATATCATTTTGCCGAAGTCCGATAAACGCCGCGACCAAAGCAGTAAGTAATCCTATGAAGAGAATTCCTTCTAAAGTTGTTGGAGCTAAGGAGAAAAGGAAGTTTGATCGAACCACCAAATAAATTCCGGCAGTTACCATGGTTGCAGCGTGAATCAACGCCGAAACCGGAGTCGGACCTGCCATCGCATCTGGAAGCCAGGTGAATAGTGGAATCTGTGCCGATTTCCCAACCGCTCCAATAAATAAACTTGAGGTGATGAATATAATTATTGTTGAATCTAATTCAAATTTTCCGGAGTTTTGAGCTACCGATAAAAAGTCAACCGCGTTGGTTTGATAAGCAATTGCTAAAATCCCGATGATCATTCCTAAATCTCCGATACGGTTCATGATGAACGCTTTTCTTGCAGCTGCACCATATTCTTCGTTCGTGTACCAGAAACCGATGAGTAAGTAAGAACACAATCCAACACCTTCCCAACCAATAAAAAGAATTAAATAATTGCTTCCCATTACCAAAAGTAACATGGAGAAAATAAATAAATTCAAGTATGTAAAGAACTTATAAAATCCTTTATCGTGGCTCATATAACCGATCGAGTAGAGGTGAATTAAAGAACCGATTCCCGTAATGATCATGATCATCATCAAAGAAAGCTGATCGATCTGAAATCCAAAATTAACCTGAATTCCACTAATTCTAAACCATTCAAATGCTCTTACGATCACGGGTTGTGATTCTGCATCAAACTTCAAAAATAAACTGACCGCAATGCAGAAAGAAGCAAAAACGACGAGCGTTGCAAAAATGCCAACCACCATTTTTGGCAGACTTTTTCCAAACAATCCGTTGATGAGAAATCCGATTAAGGGTAAAAGTATAATTGCGTAAACTAAATTTTCCATCCTCTATTTATCCTCTTAATTTATTAAAAATACTGATGTCTACAGATTTTGTGTTTCTGTACATCATGGCAATAATCGCCAATCCTACCGAAACTTCTGCGGCCGCAACAACCATGATAAAGAATACCAAAATCTGTCCGTTCCCGTCGCCTTTGTAACTGGAGAATGCTGCGAGTAAAAGATTTACAGAGTTCAGCATTAATTCTACACAACCCAAAATTATGATCGCATTTTTTCTTACCAAAACTCCCAAAACTCCTAAACAGAACATCACTGAGCACAGAATAATAAAATATTCCAGCGGCACGGCTTGTATAAATGAATTTCCTTCCATATAATCTAATTTCCTTTAAGTAAGAATTCACCTCAGATAAATTCCCACAATTTTTTTTATAAATCTTTTTTACCAATTAAGACTGCGCCAACAATTCCTGCAAAAATAAGCAGTGAGGCTAATTCAAAAGGCAAAACATATTCGTTAAATAATAATCGACCAAGATTTTTCGTTAAACCCACCGTTGAATCAACATCAGCTGCAGCAGCCTGAACTTTAAAACCTCTAAATGCTCCCAAAATTCCAATCAAAAGTAATCCGGCAGAAAAAACACCCACGAATTTCATGAGGTTTTGCTTTTTACTTTCGTCGGCTTTATTCAGATTCAGCATCATCAAAATATAAAGGAACAATACCATGATCGCTCCGGCATAAACGATGATCTGTACAATCCCAAGGAATTGCGCGTTCAATAAAATATATAATCCGGCGATAGAAAACATGGTAAGGATCAAAGATAAGATCGAGTACAATGGGTTTCTCGCAAATACAAAATAAACGGCGCTTGAAATTGCGATCAATGCCACAAAGAAAAATAATATCTGTTCCATTTATTTCATCATTTTTTCTTGCAACTCGCTTTGTCTCGCAGAAACATCGATTCTCGCGTTAATTTTTTCAACCAGTTTATCTTTTCCGTAGATGAAACTTCCTCTGTTTTCTTCCACATTAACCAGTTTGTCGGTCAAGTAAATCGCAGATTTCGGACAGGCTTCTTCGCACATTCCGCAGAATATACAGCGCAGCATATTAATTTCGTAAACTTTGGCATATTTCTCTTCGCGGTAAAGATCTCGTTCTTCTTTGGTACGTTCTGCAGCCGTCATGGTGATCGCTTCAGCTGGACAGGCAACAGCGCACAATCCACAGGCTGTACATCTTTCACGGCCTTCATTATCGAGTTTCAACACGTGTTCACCTCGCCAAATTTTCACTCTTGGACGTACTTCTTCAGGATAAGAAATGGTGGCTAATCCTTTTCCAAAAACCGTTTTAGCGGCATGACTGATGGTGATTTTCATCCCCTTAAAAATCGCGGGAATATAAATACTCTCCCCGAAAGTCATTTTTTTGTCCGAGACCACTTTCGATCTATTCGTTAATTTCATCTGCTTTCTTTATCTTTTTTTCTGAACAGAGGGAACATTTGGTTTCAAATGTTTCATTTTCAGAAATATTTTTATTCTTAATTAAGCAATCAATTTATCGCTTCTTTCCACATCTATACCCGCTTTTCACTATATCTTTTTTTCGTTCCTCAAAAAAGGATGCCGTTGCAATCGGGGCTAGAATTTAATTTGTTTTTTCTATTTAATTGAACACGCGCGCAACGCCTGTTCCTACCAATTTATTTCATAAAATGGTCGTACGCTAAGATAATTGCGCCGGTTGCCATTAAATTAAATAATGCGATCGGGATCAATTTCTTCCAGCCCAAATGCATTAACTGATCATATCTGAATCTTGGCAAAGTCCATCTGATCCACATAAATATAAAAATTCCAATAAATGTTTTCCCTAAGAAGGAAACTACCGATAAAATTCCGGCAGCGTTTTCGCCCCAATTATTCGTAACCCAGTCAATTCCGGGATAATTATAACCTCCAAGGAATAAAACCACGATCAAAGCATTCGAGATAAACATATTTACATATTCGCCAAACATATACAATCCTAATTTCATGGACGAATATTCTGTATGATAACCGTTAACCAATTCGTTTTCACATTCCGGTAAATCGAAAGGTGCTCTGTTCGTTTCAGCCAAAGCCGCAACAAAAAAGATGATGAAAGCGATCGGCTGATAAAAAATATTCCAGTTCATACCGGAAACTTCAGGGATGAAACCCCAGATCTTACCGTGAGTTTGCTGCTCAACGATTACTTTTAAATCTAAAGATCCGGCCATCATAATAATTGCGATGATCGAAAGACCCATTGCTAATTCATAAGAGATCATCTGTGAACTCGCACGAATTGCACCGATCAAAGAGAACTTATTGTTAGAAGCCCAACCACCGATCATAATACCGTACACGCCGATGGAAACCATTCCTACTAAATATAAAACACCAATATCGATATTGGCAACCTGCAGATCAAAAGAAGTTCCACCAATATTTAAGGTTTTCCCCCAAGGAATTACCGCTCCTGTAATAAGAGAGATAAACATAACGAGCGAAGGTCCTAAAATAAAGAGAAATTTTTCTGCAGCTGCGGGCGTAAAATCTTCTTTAAAGAAAAATTTTCCACCGTCGGCAAGCGGTTGTAAAAGCCCGAATGGCCCGGAACGGTTAGGTCCGACTCTGTCTTGCATAATTGCAGCAACTTTACGTTCTGCCCAGGTAGAGTAGGCTGCAACGGTAAGTGCCAGTATAAATAATACCAGTACAAGAATGATTTTAAAGGTTAATAATCCCATTATATATTATAAAATTTTACTCTGTAAAAAGAGCATTACATTAATCTAAAATTTTCGTCAGTTTTCACTGCAGATTCTACTTCATCCTGTGGACTCAGTTCTTTTGCATCCGGATTATCTAAAAGACTCACCATGTTTGATGGTTTTTCGTAGTGATTTAAGGAAATCACAGAATGTCTGTCGATATGTCTTGGACCTTCAATTGTCCAAAGTGCAACGTCTTTTCTATGAAATCTACATTCGTCGCAAATCCAGTCGATAATTTCGTCGTACTGATCTTTTCTCGCGGTGACACGAATGATCTCGTCTCCTTTCATCCAAAGAACCGCTTTACCTGAACATTTCTCACATTTACAAGTTCCGTTCACTGGTTTTGTAAACCACACTCTGCTTGCAAATCGCGAAGTTCTGTCGGTTAAAGCGCCAACAGGACAAACATCAATTACGTTTCCGATAAAATCGTTTTCCAAAGCTTTATTTAAATAAGTAGAAATTTCTGCAACTTCACCTCTAAATAAAATTCCGTGTTCTCTTTCTTCTGTTAATTGATTTGCTGCTAAAACACATCTCGCACACAAAATACAACGGTTCATGTGAAGTTTAATGTTGGGACCAATATCTTCCGGTTCAAAAGTTCTTCTTTCAAATTCTGTTCTTGTTCCCTCAACGCCGTGTTCGTAACCTAAATCTTGTAGATGACATTCACCTGCCTGATCACAAACCGGGCAATCTAAAGGGTGATTGATCAACAAAAATTCGGTTACTGCTTTTCTGGCTTCCTGAGTTTTTTCAGAAGTTAAGTTCTTTACTTCCATTCCGTCCATAACGCCGGTTCTACAACTCGCTACCAATTTTGGCATCGGTCGTGAATCTGCGTCAGAACCTTTAGAAACTTCTACCAAACAAGTTCTGCATCGTCCACCACTTGTTTCAAGCGGTTTATAATAGCACATTGCAGGCGGAACAGATTTTCCTCCGATCTGTCTTGCTGCTTCCAAAATGGAAGTTCCAGGCAAAACTTCGGTGGTTTGTCCGTCTATCGTTATCTTAAATTTTTTAATTTCTTCGCTCATTATCTATGAATTCAAAAATGAATTAATTATTTTTCTTTGTATTAAAAGTGTATCCCACCCCAAAAAGAACCTGTCCGAAAACAAAGTCCTGACTCGCCTTATCTGGCTTATTATTCAAAGTCGTTTTAATATCCCACATATTTATGTACCCAGCTTTTGCTTCGAGTCTTGCCATAAAATGATTCCAAAAAACCACATTTAAACTTGTTCTTACATCCGTTCCGATTCCCGCAACGTGAAAACGGTCGCTTCTTTCGTTCCCGAATAGTTTTACATTACTTTTTGGAAACATGGCTCCGATTCCGGCACCATAAGACCAAACTAAGTCAATATTTTTTTTATTAATAAGACTTTGATATTTCTCAAGACCTATATTTTCGTAGTTCAAACCATCGGTATGTTCAAATGTAAGAAAATTTTCATCTGATAAATCTACTTGTCCATTCTGTACATACGCTGCATAGACTGGATCGCTAATATTTCCAGAGAAATTAACTTTTTGATTCTGATCCATCACATATTTCATGTGATCAATTCCCAGAACTAAAGCTAAATTATCTTTCAAAAAATATCCTATTCTAATATCATATTGCGCTACCGTAAACCAGGCAGGATCGAAATATACAATTCCGAAAGGAGTTGGTCTGTCGTGCGCAACAACGTTATCGAGTTGAAAATCGTATCCGTTTCCTTTGAAGTGAATATCAGAATTACTAAAAGCGCCTCTGTTCCAACCAAAGAAAACAAATATTTGTCCTTCCTTCGTCAGTGGAGAATTTTTTCCCACGGACATTTCGAGGGTTGGATCATCCCTAAATTCTCTAATAATTGAATCGCCTTTTTTATTTTGTGCAAAAGTCAAATTCAAACCTATAAAAAGAAATATAAATACTTTAAAAAACTTCTTCATTGTTTTGATAAGACAAAATCTTATCTTCTATTTTTTTCAATAGGATTTTATCCTATTCTGTATTAAGCCGTCACTTCGTGACTAATTCAACGACTATATTAATTTACAGTTTCTGCAACCGGAATAGGATCTGCGTAATTTGCCAATCCATAATTTCTTGTTAAAGCTTCAGGATTATCAATATGCCACTCAAACTCATCACGGAAATGACGAATCGCTGCGGCAACCGGCCAGGCTGCTGCGTCACCTAACGGACAAATTGTATTTCCTTCGATTTTTCTCTGAACATCCCAAAGCAGATCAATGTCTGCCATTGTTCCCGTTCCGTTTTCCAGTTTGGTTAAAATTCTCCACATCCAACCGGTTCCCTCACGGCAAGGTGTACATTGTCCACAACTTTCGTGCATATAAAAATGCGCTAAAGTCAAAGTATGTTTTACGACACACTGGTCTTCATCTAAAACAATAAATCCGCCTGAACCCATCATGGTTCCAGTCGCAAAACCACCATCTGCAAGAGATTCGTAGTTCATTATTCTTGGTGCACCGTTGATCGTTTTCAGTAATAAGTTAGCAGGCACAATTGGCACTGAACTTCCACCAGGAATACAGGCTTTCAATTTTTTACCATTCGGAATTCCACCACAATATTCCTCAGAATAAATAAATTCCTCTACGGAAATAGTCATATCAATTTCGTAAACGCCGGGTTTATTAATGTTTCCACAAGCTGAAATTAATTTCGTTCCTGTAGATTTTCCAACACCAATTTTTGCATATTCAGCTCCGGTAATGTTAATGATTGGAACTACTGCCGCAATGGTTTCTACATTATTTACAACGGTCGGACATTCCCAAAGTCCTTTCACCGCCGGAAAGGGTGGTTTCAAACGAGGGTTTCCTCTTTTACCTTCAAGAGATTCTAAAAGGGCAGTTTCTTCACCACAGATATAAGCTCCCGCACCGCGGTGAACGAAAATCTCCAGATCGTATCCAATTCCTAAAATATTTTTCCCCAAAAATCCAGCTTTTTTAGCTTCTTCAATGGCTTCTTCCAAAATATCCGGAATCCAGGAATATTCTCCACGAATGTAAATATAAGCAGTATGAGCGCCCAAAGCGAAGGAGGAAATGATCATTCCTTCTATCAAAAGATGCGGAAGAAATTCCATTAAATACCGGTCTTTGAAAGTTCCCGGTTCAGATTCATCAGCATTTACTACTAAATATCTCGGTACGCCTTCTGGTTTTGCCAAAAAACTCCACTTTAATCCAGTCGGGAAACCTGCACCACCGCGACCACGAAGGCCGGAAGTTTTCACTTCTTCGGTTACTGCTTCAGGAGTCATTTTCAAAGCTTTTTCTACTGCGTCGTAACCGCCTTGTTTGCGATAAACGTCGAAATAGCGTATGCCTTCTATATGTGCGTCTTTAAGTAAAAGTTTTTTACTCATTGTTTATTAAAAATTAATCTAAAGCGAACTCTCCTGCTCTGCAAAGCTCCAGGATCTCGTCTACTTTTTCTTTTGTTAAATGTTCGTGATAAAATTTGCCCAATTGCATCATAGGTGCGTAACCGCAAGCGCCAAGACATTCTGCATTTTTTAAGGTGAAAAGTCCATCAGCTGTAGTTTCTCCGTTTTTGATGTTTAAAGTTTGCTTGATGTGATTAATGATCTCATCGCTCCCATTAAGCATGCACGGTCCGGTTTGACAAACTTCTAAAACGTATTTCCCAACCGGCTTCATGTTGAACATGGTGTAAAAAGTAGCAACTTCATACACTTCAATCGGTTTAATGCTTAAAAATTCAGCCACATAATCCATTACTGGAACCGATAGCCAGCCGCCGAAATCTTTTTGCGCTAAATGCAAAAGCGGGATCAAAGCAGATTTCTTCTTTTCTACCGGATATCTTGCGATTATTTTATGAGCCTGTTCTAATGTTTCAGGTTTAAAAGCTATATTTTCGCTCACTTTCTACTATTTTAAATTTTGAATTTTAGATGTAAAATCTAAAATTTCTTTCATTATCTGTTTTTTATTTCAGATTAATTATAATCTGAAATTTATAATTCGCTATGCGTCCAGCTCTCCTGCGATCACGTTCATGCTGCTTAATGTTACCACCGCATCAGAAATTACAGAACCTGTAATCATTTCCGGATAAGCCTGGTAATAAATAAAACAAGGTCTTCTGAAGTGTAATCTGTATGGAGATCTTCCACCATCACTTACGAGGTAAAATCCTAATTCTCCGTTTCCACCTTCTACGGCGTGATAAACTTCGCCTTTTGGAACTTCTGTTTCACCCATTACAATTTTGAAATGGTAAATCAGAGCCTCCATTTTTGTATAGACATCTGCTTTTTCTGGCAAATAAAATTCGGGAACATCTGCGTGGAAAGGTCCTTCCGGAAGATTATCCATCGCTTGCTGAATAATTTTTAAACTTTCCCACATTTCACCCTGGCGAACCATAAAACGGTCGTAGGTATCTCCGGCAGTTCCTACAGGAATATTAAAATCGAAATCTTCATAAGAAGAGTAGGGTGTTGCAACCCGTACATCGTAATCAACTCCGCAAGCTCGTAGATTTGGTCCTGTAAAACCGTAACTTAAAGCGCGTTCCGCTGAAATAGCGCCTGCACCAATCGTACGGTCCATGAAAATTCTGTTTCTCTCCAGTAAATCTCCGAATTCTTTAAATCTTGCCGGGAAAGTTTTTAAGAAATCACGAACCAGTTCATGAAATTTTGGGGTGAAATCTCTTTCAAATCCACCAATTCGTCCCATATTGGTCGTTAATCGCGCGCCGCAAACCTGCTCGTACATGTCGTAAATTTTTTCACGATCCTGAAACATATAAGTAAAGCCTGTTAAAGCACCAGTATCAACTCCAGTTACGGCGTTACATACAATGTGATCGGCTATTCGCGCCAATTCCATCATAATCACCCGCATGTATTGTACGCGTTTTGGAACTTCAACGCCCAGTAATTTCTCTACAGTCATGTGCCATCCAATATTATTGATTGGGGACGAACAGTAGTTCATTCTATCTGTTAAAGTGGTGATCTGAGTAAAGTTTCTTCTTTCAGATATTTTTTCGAAAGCACGGTGAATATACCCAACAGTCTGCTCGGAATGGAGAATTTTCTCCCCATCCATGGTCAGGATATTTTGAAAAATTCCGTGGGTTGCAGGGTGCGTCGGACCTAAATTAAGGGTGTATAATTGCCCATCAATCTGTTCCTGAGTTTCGTACTGCGTTAATATATTGGAGAGCGCGTTGTCTTTCATAATTTTTTGCTTTAAGCCTGAAGCTTTTTTCGATGAGCCTTTTTATCTGCCGAACATCACATCATCTTTATCCGTTCTGGTGCCATCTTCCAAAGGATATTGTTTCAGCATCGGATGGTAACCGAGACCTGGATCGTTCAAGATCACTCTTAAATCCGGATGGCCTTTAAATTTAATACCGTAAAAATCGAAAGTTTCGCGTTCCATCCAGTTTGCACCGGCAAATAAATCGGTCAACGAATCCACTTCTGCATTTTCAAAAGGCATGAAAGCTTTCAGACGGATCCGAAGATTTTCAACCAAATTATGTAAATGATAAATAACGCCTAATTCTTTTTCAGGGATTTCAGGATGGTGAATTCCACAGATATCGGTAAGAAAAGTAAAACCTAATGTGCTGTCTTTCATGTGATGAACAACTTTCTTAAGGTCCTGTTTTTTTATTTCTAAAGTTAACATTCCGTACGGTTCTGAACTTGTAATTACAGACTCCGGAAACTCTCTCGTAATAGCTTCTAAAACGAAATTATTGGTAAATTCCATAAATTAATTGATATTATAAGATTCCAATAAATCTTTGTATTGAGGAAGATCTCTCCTTCTTAAACTTTCACTTTCCGCTAAGGCTTGGACCTGCATAAAACCTTCTAAGATTTGTTCCGGTCTTGGTGGGCATCCGGGAACATAAACATCTACAGGAATTACTCGATCGATCCCCTGAAGAACGGAGTAAGAATCGAAAATTCCGCCGCTTGAAGCACAAGCTCCAACTGCAATCACCCATTTTGGTTCTGCCATCTGGGTATAAACTTCTTTCAAGATCGGTCCTAATTTTTTAGAGATCGTTCCGCAAACCATCAAAACATCGGCTTGTCTTGGGGAGAAACTCATTCGTTCTCCACCGAAACGTGCTAAATCATAGTTGGGTCCCATTGTCGCCATGAATTCAATTCCACAACATGATGTTGCGAATGGAAGTGGCCATAATGACAGGGAACGCGCCATACCGATCAGGTTATTTAAATTGGTAGCGAAGAAACCTTCGCCCTCAAGTCCGGGAGGAGCCGGAGCGTTGGTATTTATTTGTGGTGTATTTTCTGACATTTTAATTTAATTTTTTAAAAGAAACTTTAAATCAACTTCGTTTACAGGATTCAATTTTACTTGTCCCAGTCGAGAGCGCCCCGTTTTAGAACGTATAAAAATCCTAAAAAGAAAATGGCTACAAATGTAGAAACTGCTAAAAATCCTTCTAAACCGAATTCCCGGAAATTAACGGCATAAGGATAAAAGAATACGATTTCAATGTCGAAAAGCACAAAAAGGATCGCCGTTAAAAAATAGCGGATAGAAAAAGGAGTTCTTGCGTCACCTTCACTTTCTATACCACATTCGAACGATTTGTTTTTATTAACGGTACTATCTTGCTGTCTTGGTCCCAAAAAATGGGCGCCTAACAAAGAAATTCCTACAAAACCAATAGCAACCAAAGCTTGGATGATAATCGGTATATAATTTTCAGGTAAATTCATTACTACATTATTTTCTCAATCTGCAAATTTAACGAATAAAGATGTAAAAGGGAAATATATGCTTCGTAAATATGATTGAAAAAGACTATTTAGGTAATTTAGAACAGTTAAAAACAATTATTTTCTCCCCGTATCTTTAAGACGTTTCAGAACCAGATAAGCGATATATCCAATGTATAAAAACAGAAAACTTGCAAAAAGAATATTAATCACACTGTTGAGTCTTTCATCCTGAACCTGGAAGAACTGATTGTAGGCCATAAAGGCAATAATCATTGCGATATAAAAATAAAGTTGCTTTTTCATTTACTTAAAATTTCTTGATAATTGAGATCGGTGGAAGTTAATCTAATTAATTTCCATGGAGTAGGTTCGTCTGCGTTTGTGATTTACAATATCATAATCTTGCCAAAGGAGTTGAACGTTTTTATTTTCCTCTAACTCAGGATTGGTTTCTGCAAATTTAATCCCCATTTTACTGAATCTTAAGAAAATTTCTTTAAAAATAATAGAGGTTACGCCCCGTCTTTGGTAGGTTGGATGAATACCGATCAAATAGAAATTAGCACGGTCATTTTTCTTTCCGGCCTGTAAAAAATGCCACCAACCGAAGGGGAATAATTTGCCCTTAGATTTTTGCAATGCTCTGGAATAGGAAGGCATAGTGATTGCAAAAGCGACCAATTCATGATGTTCATCTTCTACGCAAACAATGTAATTTTTGTCGATAAAAGGGAAGTATTTTTCGCGGTAAGTTTTTATTTGTTCTGCTGAAATTGGAGTGTACGTAGAAAGTGTTTTGTAAGTTTCATCTAAAAGTTTGAACATCGGTTCTACCAAAGGCAAAATTTCATTTTTATTTTTGAAATTAATGACATTCAGCTTATATTTTTCTGCAATTAAACTGCTGAATTTTTCCACTTTTGCCGGCAAAACCGTAGGGTAATTCATTTCAAATTCTACCCATTCCTTTTCTTTGACCAAGCCTAATTTTTCTAAGTGCTGCGAATAATATTCGAAGTTATAAAGCCCGATCATGGTTGCCAGTTTTTCAAAACCCATGACCAGCATTCCTGCTTTATCAAGATTGGTAAATCCCATTGGACCTTCGATCATTTTGCTGTTTTTTTCTTTCGCCAGATCAACCGCCAAATTGATTAGCGCTTTTGAGACTTCGAAATCATCAATAAAATCGAGCCATCCAAACCTTACTTTATTAATGCCGAGTTCTGCTTCTTCCCGCGGATTCCACATCACGGCGATTCGCCCAACCAGCTTTTCGTTTTTGTAAGCTAAAAACTGTCTCGCAGTGCAGTAAGCTAAGGCAGGATTTTCTTTCGGATTCCAGATGTTCTTTTCATCATTGATCAATGGCGGAACATAATTGTCATTATTTTTATAAAGATCCATCGGAAAATGGACGAACTTTATTAAATCTTTTTCGCTATTTACTTCAATTATAGAAACTTCAGACATCTGTATTTTATTTAAAAAAACAAATATAAATCATTAATACAAATATAAAAACTTTGGCACGTTTTTTACACTTAGTGAGCCATTTCAAAATGTATAAAATATAAGTAAAAATGATAGGTTATTATGTAATTATTGGAGTTTCGATGCTCATAAGTTGGTTGGTTTCATCAAAACTGAAATCTAAGTTTGCGTATTATTCTCAAGTCCATCTTCGGAACGGAATGTCTGGCAAAGAAGTAGCAGAAAAAATGT
The DNA here is from genome assembly GCF_056279225.1 of Chryseobacterium sp. UYP7. Lineage (NCBI taxonomy): Bacteria > Pseudomonadati > Bacteroidota > Flavobacteriia > Flavobacteriales > Weeksellaceae > Chryseobacterium > Chryseobacterium sp. UYP7. The sequence continues at coordinate 423,007 of NZ_JBWBQW010000002.1, read as the reverse complement.
TGCGGGACAATGGCATTAACGATGTTCAGGTAATTTCTGTACCAGGTCAACTGACCGATCATTATAATCCAGCAGAAAAAACGGTTAACTTGTCAGAAGGTGTTTACATGCAAAGAAACGCAGCCGCAGCAGCTGTTGCAGCTCACGAATGTGGACATGCCGTACAACATGCAGTAGGATATTCTATGTTGAAACTTCGGTCAAAGCTGGTTCCGGTGGTTAACATCAGTTCCCGGTTGATGCAGTTTGTTTTAATGGCAGGGATCTTCTTAATGTTTGCTACAAGAACGATTGATAATCCAAACGGTAACACGACTGTACTTGCGATCGGAGTAATATTGTTTGCTTTTACTACGCTTTTTTCCTTTGTAACGTTACCTGTAGAATATGACGCGAGTAACAGAGCTATGAAATGGCTAATAGATACAGGAACCGTTACTGCCGAAGAATATGTTGGCGTAAAAGATTCTTTAACGTGGGCCGCCAGAACTTACGTAGTTGCCGCTCTTGGTTCCCTAGCACAGCTTTTATACTGGGCGTCGATGTTGATTGGGAGAAGAGATTAAAAAGTAGCCAATTAGAAAGAATTAAGTTAAATAGAGATAAGATTCAGACTTCCAGTTAAAGAAATTTAAAAGAAATATTTTGCATCTCGGACAATTGTTCCGAGATGTTTTCTTTTTGGGAAGTGTGCACTTTCGCGATGATCCTGCATTGTTCTTCGGAAAGAAAATCCAGAATTTTGCCGTCGAATTTGTTTAGGAAAGTAAAGATCTGATTTTGGCGGTCGAAATCAAACTCGATTTCCAGATCACTTTCGAGGTCTTTGGTGATAATCTCGGATTCTTCCAGAGTCAGTTTCGCAGATTCTTTGTAAGCTTTGACCAAACCTGAAACTCCTAATTTTGTTCCGCCGTAATATCTTACTACAATTAATAAAACATTGGTGATTTCGTTGGCTAAAAGTTGGTTGTAAATGGGTAAACCTGCACTTCCATTCGGTTCGCCATCGTCATTTGCACGATAATTTTCGCCCAGAATTCCGAGCCGGAATGCAAAACAGTGATGCGTTGCTTTAGGATGTTCTCTTCGTATTTTTTCCAAACTTTCCTTCAATTCCAATTCGTCATTTACTGGGAAAGCATAGCCGATAAACTTGCTTCCTTTTTCTTTGAGCAAGATGTTTTCGATGGGTTTTTTGATCGTTTTGAAGCTGAAGTTTTCCAAAATATTTTTTAATTATATATTAGTTCACACAGTACTTTTAACCGCAAAAGTGACAAAAGAATTTTTCTTTAATGGTTAATCCAGAAGTGCGCAAAAATAAAAATCTATAGATCTTTAAACTTTTTTGACTTTTATGGTTTTAAATGATGTGTAATTTTATTATTTATTGCTGTAAAATTCAACAATATTGTCGCGTAAATTCTCAACCCTGTTCGGTTCAAAGTTAAAGTCCGGCGCTTTCGTCCCATTTAGTAAATTAAGATCTTCATTTTTAATGATCACGGCTTCATCCCAAAGATCCGCGTCAATAAATTGTTGCAAAGTAAAACTTCCACCTTCAACAATAATCGACTGAATCTGTTCTCCGTACAATTCCTGCATCAGATCTGCTAAAAAATTTTCCTTTTCTATTTTGATGAATTTTATATTTTCTTCTACTGAATTTTTCACTGCATTGAAGATCAAAGTTGGAGCTTCCTTATTATAAATTTTAAAATCCCGCGGGACTTTTAGATTCGAATCGATCAGAATTCTTATCGGATTTTTGCCCGAAATTTCTCTGGTTGTTAAACTTGCATTGTCGGTAAGTGCGGTTTTGCTTCCAATCAAAATAGCATGTTCCTGACTTCTCATCGTGTGAACGAATTGCTTCGATAACGAATTGCTTATCTGAGTTGCTTTGAAATCTTTGTCCAGAAATCCATCTTTGGATTGTGCCCATTTTAAAATGATGAAAGGTCTCTTCTTTTGGTGGAAAGTAAAAAATCTTTTGTTCAGATCCTGACATTCCTTTTCTAAAATACCCGAAATGACTTCAATTCCTGCCGCTTCTAAGATCTGCTGGCCTTTTCCGTTTACTTTTTCGTGCGAGTCCAAAATTCCAATAACGACTTTTTTGAAACCCATTTCTACAATTTTATTCGCACACGGTGGCGTTTTTCCAAAATGAGAACAAGGTTCGAGAGAAACGTAGATGGTGGAATCTTTTAATAAATCCTTATTCTGAACAGAATTGATCGCATTGATCTCTGCATGATTTTCTCCCGCTTTTTGGTGAAATCCTTCGCCAATAATTTGATCGTTGTGCACAATTACGCTTCCAACCAAAGGGTTCGGATACGTATTGCCCAACGCTTTTTTAGCGAGTTCGAGGCAGCGGTTCATATAAATTTCGTGGGTCATTTTTATTGCGTCGCTTTTAAGATTTTTTAATGAGAAAGAAAAAACACCCAACAATTTGCCGGGTGTTTGTCTTTTGATCGCTTTAATTACTTTCCGGAAGGAATTGCAGCGACTTTAATTTCAGGAATTTTATATTCGATCATGGTTGCCAGCAAATGATCTCTTTGTTTGGCCAAAGATTTTGCAGCAGATTTTAAATCTCCATAAACTCTCGTCGCGTAGGACAGAATAAGAAAGCTTTTCTGCGTTCCGTTACCGTAAGGTTTAAAACGGTAAATATTATATTCAATGTAAGAATCTCCTTTTTCCGGACTTTCAGAAATAAAATAATCGACTACATATTCTTTGCCATCAGGACTTTCGGTAACATTTACTTTCGCAAACTTGTCTTTCGTTTCCCGACTTTGTATCGATTCTACTTTTTGACGAACCGCTAACTCCATTTCAATTTCTTTATTAAAAAAAGAGAAATCCAGGATTTGCGTAAAATCTTCGATCCTTTCATCTCGCAACATATATTGCTGCCGGAAAAGCGTCTTTGAAGGTTGTTTGCTCCAACTCAAAAAATATTCACTGCCGTCATATTCGATCGGTCCGGGAACGGAAAGCAGATCTACCACATTTTCCTGAGCTTTCATAAAACTTAGGGAAGTGATGACCAGCAATAAAAATATCTTTTTTAACATCGTGGTTACTATTGATTTTCGCCCGACAGAATGCTGTGAAGACTTTGCTTCATGCTCTCGAGCTGAGATTTTTTGTCGTCGATTTTTTCGTATGTTTCTTTCAACAAAGGATTTTCCCGCGAAGAATTGCTGAAGAAGCCTAAGTTATTTTCCATTTTCACGATTTCAGCTTCCAGATCTCCAATTTGATTTTTGATCTTGCGGGCTTTGTCGGTCAATTGATTTTCAGATAAGCCTTCTTCTTTCAGGCTAAACTCATTAATTTTATTGAGTTTCAGCTTTTCTCTTAAAGTTTTATTGAAATCGGTATTGATCGAAATTTTTTCGCGCGGAACTTTTCCAATATTATTCCAGCTGGATTTAATATGTTCAATCTTTTCTACACTGCCTTCCTCGTCTGTAATTTCTTTCAGTTCGTCGAGAAGCTGTTTTTTAATTTTAAAATTTTCTTTCCAGTTGTCGCTGACGGCGTTATTTTTTTCTCTGAAATTATTGAAGAAGGTGTTACAGGCCTCGCGAAAATCGTCCCATACTTTATTCGTCATGCTTCGTGGAACGTGACCAATTTTCTTCCAGTCATCCTGAAGTTTTTTGAAAAGCGGAACAATAATTTCCCAGTCTTCAGAAAGCATATTGTCTTTTGCAGTTGCGATAAGTTTCAGCTTTTCTTCAAGGTTTGTTTGCTGGGAATGTTTGAGTCCTTTGTAAAATTCGTTTTTGGACGTATTGAAATTTCTTAAATGCTGCTTGAAATCATTCCAGTTCTGGTTAGAAACTTTGCGTGGAACGCTGCCTAATTTCAGAAATTCGCTTCTTAAGTCTTCAATCTTTTTGATGGAATTTTGCCAGTAATTGTGATTGGCTTCTTTTTCCGGCGAGGAGATCTTTTTAATTTCCTCTATAATTTTGTTTTTCTTCTCGAGGTTTTCGGTCTGTTCACCGTCGATCTGTGCAGAAAGTTCCGATTTTCGATCGTGGATCTTATTAGAGATCTCTTTGAATTCGTCCCAGGTTTTCTCCCGGAATTCTTCAGCCACAGGTTCTGCTTCTTCTTTCCAGAGTTTGTGCAGGTATTGCAACTCATTCAGCGCTTTTTGTACGGCAGGTTCTGTCTGAAGTTCTTTCGCTCGCTCAATAATATGCTGTCTTTTCTCCAGATTATGGGCATATTCCTGCTCCATATATTCCTTATTCATATCCAGCATTTGATAGAACTGATTCAAATGATGAAAATAATTGTTATTCAGAATTTTAAACTCTGATTTTGCCACTTGTCCGGCGTTTTTCCAGTCTTCTTTGATCACACGAATCGCTTTAAAAAGATTCGTCCCAACTTCGGTATTGGTGTAAAGTGTTTTTAAATTCTCGATAATACCCTGGCGTTCCTCTAAGTTTTTGCCGTGGTTTTCTTCTTGCTTTTTACTGTATTCGTCGTTCTTTTCCCGGAAAATATGGATCAAGCCAGAAAGTTTTGACTGCATTGGATGATGAGCATTAAAAGTCTCTTCGGGATTGCCGGCAGCTGCGAATTCACTTTTCTGATCTTCAATTTCGTCGTGAATAAGATGATTTGCCTGCTCTTTTAAATGATTGAAAGTTCGAAAATGAGCGCCTGCGTCGTCGTTGTTAACAAGCGTTTCCATTTCCTTTAGAATTTCGGACAGTGTTAAATTCGCCGCTGCTTCCAAATGAGAATCATCATTTTGATCTGCATTAGGTTCACCGTGATCTGCTTTTTCGGGATCAATTTCTGAAAGAACTTTTTCTGCGGGTGGAGTTTCTACCGATTTCTGAGTATCAACATCCGCCTGATGTTCTGGTTTTTCCTGTAAAACTTCAGATGATTTTTCTTCAGAAAGACTTTCGCTTTCAGTCGGAACTTCTTCTTCAGATGATGACGGGTTTTCAGCGCTGTTTTCCTCTGCGGGAACTTCGGCTTTATTTTCGGCAGAAACTTCCGCTTCATCTGTAGCAATTTCCTCCGAAGGATTTTCTGTAGAATTCTCTTCAGGTTTTTCGGAATTGTTTTCAGTCGAAACGTCTTCAGTTAAAGGTTTCTTTTCAGGTTGGTCAGAGATTGAATCTTCTGTGATCATAGCAAGCTTTTTATTAGAATTAAAGGGCAAAAATTATATTTTTTGCTTATAAAGTCATACAGAGCACTAAATTAACTTATTTTTTTTGAAAATTCCAAATTTCCCAATTTTTTTCTGCCTGCTGTTCAAGCATATAGTAACCGTTCACCGTTTTTGCATGTCTTTCTGAAGCTTTTTTAATGAATGATGTGTAGTTCGGATTGTAAATAAGATCGATAATTAAATGTTGATCCGTCATTCCTTCGAATGGAAAATCCAGGCAATCTTCAACATTCGGAAAGGTTCCAACCGGTGTGCACTGAATGATCAGCGTCTTTTTTGCAACAATCTCTTTCGTAATATTTTGAAAATTCAAGTCCGAATTTCTCGTTACTGTTTTATAGGGAATGTTATATTTTGACAAAACATACTGGACCGCTTTCGCTGCGCCACCATTTCCTAAGATCAAAGCTGAATTGTGAAAATCTTTACGGTGAACCAGGAGCGTTTTTTCAAAACCGAAAACATCAGTATTGAAGCCTTTTTTAATGTTGTCTTTGATCAAAATGCAGTTCACGGCACCAATTTTCGCAGCCTCATCACTCAGTTCATCTAAATAAGGAAGAATTTTTTCTTTGTACGGAATGGTAACATTCAAACCTATTAAATTGGGATCATCAAAAATAGCTGAAACTTCGGAAATATCATCCAGATCAAATACATGATACGAAACGTTTTTCAGCATCAATCGCTGAAATTTATCTTCGAAATATTTTTTAGAAAAAGAATGTGAAATATTTCTGCCGATGATGCCTAATTTCTGTTGGTGTTCCATTCTTCAAAAATAAAAAAAAAGACCAGTTAACAACTGATCTTTTAAGTGATTTATATTAAAATATTAATTTACTCAACGATAAATTTTGCAGAACTGTTTCCGGCTCTTAAAATATAGATTCCTTTGGGTAAATTTTTCAAAGTGATTCGGGAAGAATTTTTGAAGGGTTGAGGAATGTTCTGAACTAATTTGCCCGTAAAATCGAAGATCTGAGCGTTGGCAACATCCGATAAATTTTTACCGTTAACATTAAGTTGTCCGTTTCTCACAGGATTTGGGTAAATGGTTAATGCATTTTTGTTGATGCCACTTTCGTTTACCGCTGCAAGCGCGTAGCAAGTCCATTTCATATCATCGATTGCAACTCTGTTCGTCGTGCTCGTGTTTTGCAGTCTGATCTCTACGTTTCCGGAGAGGTTAATTCCTGTAACGGTTGTTGTAGTAATGTTTGAGCTGTATGGAATCGTTTTTCCAGTGTCAACGTCGTTAATAAAAATTTTCAAAATTCCGGCGCTTCCGCTGAATTTTAGTTGAGTAGTTACCGTTAGATCGCCAATTCCGTTCGGAACAGATAAGGCGGTAAGGAAACCGTTGCGGATCGTTATCGCTTTTTCGTTTAACGTTTGATCGGTCCGGGAATCAGCTGAAGTCCAGGAAATTCCATTGCTTGTCCAGTTATATGTAGAATACTGCGAGGCAGCTGCTGGGATAGAATCGAAGTTTTCGTCACCACAATTAATGCCGATGGCAACTGTTGTTGCAGTAATGGTATTGCTTTGAGGAGAAGCATTTCCGGCCGCATCTTTTGCTATTACATAAATAGAATAGGTTGTTGAAGGTTCTAAATTTGCAATGTTGGTAGATGTTGAATTCGTAGTGCCATATAATACTGCGTTTACATAAATATCATAAGACGCAACCTGCACGTTATCTGTGGCGGCAGTCCATTGCACCGAAATGCTATTTGATCCGACCGATCCTACGGTTAAATTCGTTGGCGCTGTTGGCGCTTCATTATCGGTTAAAGTTGTTCCTGTTGCCGTATTACTTTGTGGTGAAATATTACCTGAAGCATCCACCGCTATTACGTAAAAATTGAACGTTGTTCCTTGTGCCAGTCCTGAAACGGTAGCAGAATTAGAAGGTGAATTACTGTGGAAAGCACCGTTCACAAAAATTTTGTAATAAGACACTCCAATATTATCAGTTGAAGCCGTCCAGCTTAAGTTTGCAGATGCGGTAGAAGTTGAAACTACGGCTAAATTGGTTGGTGTTGAAGGTGCTTCGTTATCAACAACCTGCGTTCCCCAAATTTGCTGCACCCATTCCGGATGATCGATAAAAGGATTTCTGTTATTTTGAAAAACGTATGATGCATTATTTCTTTCAATTTCAGTCGGAGAAACCGGATCCTGAGTTGTCCATCCGATCAGCACGTCTTTTTCCCAAGCCTGTAAACCTGGGTAAGGAGTGTTGCCCAACATATTTCCCGAACTAAATCCGGAAAGTTGACTTTCATATCTTGTTACAAAATACAAGATCATTCTGGCGATATCTCCTTTAAATTCGTCAATGGGTTCGCAAGCAGAACCGGAATATCCTGGTGAAGTACTGTTTCCAACTTTGGTTCCGTTTTTAGAAGTAAATGAGGGATTGCTTACCAAACCGAAAGGATAATTGCTTCTCATTCCATTTACTTTTCCATCGGTTGGACGAATAAAATTAATATCAGAAACCATTGGCGGTTGGGAACCAAAAAGACTTTGTGGAACTACGTGTTCTCTGTTATAGCAATCGCCTTCAGCACTGTAATTACCGCATCTTTTTACGCCGTGCTGGTAATTGTAAGGATCTGTTCCGGCAGGATTTTCAGAATACATATCTAAAACAGAACCGTCGTTTTCGTAATAATGATCTTTATCGGTTGTTGGGTAACCATCGTAAAGTCCACCGTAGCCGTGATCTTGAGCTCCCGCTGTAATGATCTGGCTTAGTTTAGATTTTAGAGCAGCACCGGTTAATCCGTTTGTACCGTCGTAATAAGTGGCTGGAGCCTGCGCAAATCCGAAGGAAAAGAGAAGACCCAGTAACAGAGTAGTGATTTTTTTCATAATGATCTAAAAATAAATTAGGACGGCAAAGGTAAATAAAAATCGAGACGAAAAGTAAAATTCAGATTACTATTATGTTAAATCTGAATTTTCTTAAATTTTTCAACGCTTTTATTAAATATATGATATTGAAGATAGGAAAAAAGGAAAAAAGAGTACACAAAAAAACCGACGTTAAAAACAGCGGCTAAGTAAAACTATCAAAAATTGACCAGTTATTCAGGGATAAATTTCACGGACTGATTTTCTTTCTTGAAAATGTATAGGCCTTTGTTTTTGTTTTTCAGAAGGATCTTTTTATTCGTTTTCAGATCCTGATCTACAGTAGGAATCTATTTCCCCCGAAGTAATTTAAAATTATCATCACTTCTCCATTAAAAAAAAGCAATTCAGTGTAAACCTTTGCGCAAAAAATTCCTTCCACAGATTTCGCAGAAAGTGCAGATCGAAATTGTTATAAAGTTCAAGCAAATAAATTCGTGTAAATGCAACCCGTGCGCCTAAAATATCCACATCGCAAATTCAAAAAATATAAAGCACCAATACATTTAGTAAAGAAAGCAAAAAAAATCACCGCCCTCCGCTAAATCAGCGCGAGGATCAAACACTACCATCGAAAAAATTCAAGAAATAGAAAATCAGAAAAAATTAATTGATTCTAAAAAAAGACTTTTTGATCTTAGAAAAAATCCAGGAAACTCCAAATCCAAAAATACCGGATGTGGCCGCAACAATTAAATAATTCACGAGCCGGATCATCACCGGAAAAGGCAAGTCGGTATTTTCTCCCGCTTTAAAAAAGCCGGTTTCCATCTGAAGATAACTGATGGCGCTTCCCAAAATTAATCCGCTGAACAAGCCGAACAGTACAATTAGAATTCCGGTGTAAAAATAGACGTTGCGCAACGATTTCAAATTCATTCCCAAAGAGATGAGGGATTTTGCCTGTTCTTTTTTATCGAGCTGCAGAATAATAATGGCGCCTGCGAGATTGAAAGTCGTAATAAAGATGACCAGCACAAAAATGAGATAGATAAAAAGTTTCTCGGTGTTGATCATTTTCCAGAAAGCTGAGTTCTCTTCCGATTTTGTTTTGATGTCGTATTTCGGACCTAGCTGTTTTTGGAGAATTTCTTTTACAACATCCGTTTTAGTGGCATCTTTCAGCTTGATCACCATTTCGTAGGCCGACTCTTTCGGTAAATTCAGCAATTCCCGAGTCAATTCAATTGGGGAAATTATGGTATTGTCGAGCTGGTCATTTCCGGGAAAAACGCCGGAAACAAAAATTTCCCTTTTATTAAAAATATCGGTCTCTTTACTGATCATCCCGGTGCCGGGTTTCGGCATTAAAAGTTCTGCAAAATCAGTGCTTTCTCCCACCGGAATCGCAAGTCGGTTATCCAGTTTATTCTCGATTAAAACCTCGTTGGAATATTTAAAACTTGGATAAGTTCCGTAGAAAATATTTTTATTGATCGGATTCACGAAAATATAGGCGGAATCAACGCCCCGCAAATTCGCAATGTCGCCGTTGTCCCGAAAATTAATGTACACTTTCTCTTCAATGACTTTAGAAAAATGCTCAATATCGGGGTTGGACTTTAAAATCCTGGTCGCTTTCGCAATGTCAGGAAGCGTCTTTCCCTGCTTGCTTTTTACCGTAATATCGGAATGAAGATTAGCGATCAAATCCTGATTCAGATCCTCTAAACCGGAGAAAACAGAAATAATAATAAACATCGCCGTCACCGCAACCATCATCGCCAAAGCAGCGAGCCACGTAATAAAAGTGACCGCCGTGCTTCCCTTTTTTGCCAGAAGATAGCGTGTTGCAATGTAAAATGCGGTGTTTTTCAAAGAAGATAAGCTTTAAAACAGATTATAGAATAGGATTGTCGCCTTCGCCTTTCAGCTCTCTTTCGATCTTTTCTACGTCATCTAAAGTCGTATCCAGATAAAAATTCAGTTCCGGAATAATGCGAACCTGTTTCCCCATTTTCTGACCGATAAAATTTCGGTACTGGGATTTGTTGACCAGGATCTCCTTCATGATTTCTTTACGGAATTCCGTTGGGAAAATACTCAGGTAGATCTTCGCGATACTTAGATCTGCCGTTACTTTCACATCCGAAACCGATACCAAAAAGGTCTGCTTACTTTCCGAAGCCTGTTTGCGGAACAATTCTGCAAAATCTTCCTGTATAATCTGTGCGACTTTTTTCTGTCTGTTACTTTCGTTCATGGCGCAAATTTACTATTTTTGTTTGAAGTACGAATGATGTCGGATGCTAGATGTTTGATGTTTCAAGTACTGTAAAAAAATAAAATTTTAAATTACATAATTAATTTTTGTCTTACGATATTACCGAAATTTATGTAAAAAAAAATCATCCATCATCCATCATCCATCATCCATCATCCATCACCCATCAATTATGAAAATAGAACACCTCGGAATCGCAGTCAAATCATTATCAACATCCGACGACTTATTCGCCAAACTCTTAGGCCGAGAAAATTACAAACAGGAAGCCGTGGAAAGAGAAGGAGTCACCACTTCTTTCTACGAAATCGGAGAATCTAAGATCGAATTGCTCGAAGCTACTAATCCCGAAAGTCCCATCGCCAAATTCCTGGACAAACGTGGCGAAGGAATTCACCACATCGCTTTCGGCGTCGAAAATATCCAGACCGAGATCGAACGTCTGAAAAAGGCCGGATTTATCTTCATCTCCGAAGAACCGAAAGACGGCGCCGATAATAAACTTGTCGTTTTTCTCCACCCAAAGTCTACGAATGGTATCCTGGTAGAGTTGTGTCAGGAGAAGGATTTGTAAGAGCCAAGGAAAAAGTAAAAAGAGCCAGGGAAAGAGAAGGGTGAAAAGTCAATATTGAATGGTGAATTTTTTGAAAGTTTGCTAAAATGAAATAATGAGAATTTTTCCGTCTCCATCGGTGAGTGATTCGCCTTTGCGTTCTTCATAATCACAATGTACACAGTGTAAAAGTAAAAAACCTTTGTGTCTTCACATTAAAAAAAATTCAAATATTATTTCTTCTCATATTTCTCAGAAATACACGACTAAAATTTTGAATGCCTAACCTTTAGAGAAGTTGCGAACTTTGCTAAGTGAAACGCCTTTGCGTCCTTTAATAATCACAATGTACACAGAGTAAAAGTAAAAACCTTTGCGTCTTTGCGTGAAAAAAACCTTCAAATCTCATTTTCATCACATTTCTCAGGAAAACCCCAAATAAGTTTTGATTATTTCACCCTCTACATCCTCTTCCAAAATTGCTAAGTGAAACGCCTTTGCGCCCTTAAATAATCACAATGTATACAAAGTAATATTAAAAAACCTTTGCGTCTTTGCGTTAAAAAAACCTCCAAACCTCATTTCTTTTGATATTTCTCAGGAAAAATTCCAAGTTTTGATTATTTCACCCTCTATATTCTCTGCGAATATCGCTAAGTGAAACGCCTCTGCGTCCTTAAATAATCACAATGTATGCAGCATAATTGTAAAAAACCTTTGCGTCTTTGCATGAAAAAAAGCTTCAAATCTCATTTTCATCACATTTCTCAGGAAAACCCCAAATAAATTTTGATTATTTCACCCTCTATATTCTCTGCGAATATCGCTAAGTGAAACGCCTCTGCGTGCTTAAATAATGATAATGTATGCAGCTTAACAGTAAAAACCTTTGCGTCTTTGCGTTAAAAAAACCTCCAAACCTCATTTCCTATCACATTTCTCAGGAAAAACGCAATTTAAATTTTGATTATTTCAAAAAAACCTTATTTTTGCAAACCCAATTGAGACTTCAATTTCCTCGGAAATAAAGTTAGGCCCTATAACTCAGCTGGTTAGAGTAGCTGACTCATAATCAGCAAGTCCCTGGTTCGAGCCCAGGTGGGGCCACAATATTGGAAATCAAGCACTTACAGCAATGTAGGTGCTTTTTTGTAGATTCAAATTCTCTACGAAATAATAAATCATTCCATCAAAGATTTCAAAATGACCTTCTTTATAAGCACCACGTTGCATTCATTTTAGATTTCCAAACTCTTTAAATTTTTCGATTTCTGTAGTTTAAGAATTACTTCTTTCAATATTATAAACTTTAAACATACTTGAAATGGTCTTTAAATTGTACTTCGGAAAGACATTAAACCCCAAAATTTTTTGACATGGAAAATAACAAAACAGTAGAAGTATTGAATAATTTACTACAAATCACCAACGACAGATTAGAAGGATTTAAGAATGTGGATACCAAAATGATTTCGTCTTATCCTAAACTTCGGGATGAATATGATCATGGAGTCATTCAATCCAACCGAATGCGGACAGAACTTTCGTCGCTTATTCAGGAAAAAGGCGGAGATCCAAATGATACCGCAACAGTTGCCGGAGGATTGCATCGAACCTGGATCGATGTAAAAAATTCACTCTCTTTTAATAAAGGCGAAGCAACTTTGGAGAATGTTCTTTTCGGCGAAAGTGCCGCCATCAAAGCTTTCGAAAATGCGCTCGAGAGTGGCGATCTTTGTACGGAAAGTAGTAGAGTAGTTCAGGATCAGCTTAATGAACTGAAGGACTCTTACAGAAAATTCGAAAGTTTGGAGGAAAATAAAGACTAAACGATTAAATAATTAAATCAAAGGTTGCCCGAAAGGTGCAGCTTTTTTTGTGTCTTTTTTTCGATGATGAACCATTCGCACCGCATCAGTACTCACTTCAACTTTATTTCTTATCTTAGAAATTCCTTTTAATATTTCTCTATAAAATTGATATCCCTAAAACTATGAAAAGTAAATCTACTCTCGCGATCTTTCTGATGGTCTTCTTTTTCACAAATTTTAAGAGCCAGATAATGGTTCAGGCGGCGAAAGAAACCAAAACCAATCAATACAGCAACAACAAAATTGCAACTTCTCCCGAAGAACTCATTGATACCGAAGTTTTCAAAAAGATTACCGGAAATGAAAAAACAGAAAAAGATATGCTCATCGCCCTGAAAAGTGACGGAGAAATTTCTGCTTACGATTTAAAAACGCTTAAGAATCAGTGGAACCTAAAATTCACAGATAGTTCCAAAAATAAAATGAGAAACCATTTCAATATCGAGAATTCTATTTTATACACAGCAAGTACGCAGAAAGAATTGCTGGCGGTGAATATAAACGACGGCAGTCTCTACTGGAAAGTTCAGCTCGGGATTCACAAAGATGTTAAGAAGCGATACGAAATTAACGGCCAGCATTTGCCGATCAAAGACAATTTAATTTTTCTCGCTTCCAATAATAAACATATTTACGCCTTCGATAAAAGAGACGGGAATTTTGTCTGGAATTATCAGCTGCAGTTTCCTTTCAATAATTACACGCCAGTTTTGAATGACAAATACCTTGTAATTTCCAATGCACCCTGGGTTTATTGTTTTGATGCTGAAACGGGAAGAGCTATTTGGCAGCGTGGATTCAAAGATGTACCCATGTATTCGCATTTACAGATCGACAGCGAAAAAGTATAAGTTGCCAGTGAACGAAATAAAATTTATGCCTTAGATCTGGTTGATAATGCAGCGATAAAGTGGGAAATAGAAACCACTCAGAAATCGCCGGATATTGGTGAAAATACTTTAATGGACAAAGGAATTTATTATTATGGTGCAGAAAATGAAAGCAACAAACCGCCCGTTGTCGTGGCTTTGGACACCAAAAATGGAAAGCAGCTCTGGACTTTAGATCTAAAAAATGATGGTGATGAAATAAGAATGTTCGAAAAGTATAAAGATCATATCGTAGGATTTACGAACGCTCCACAAAATAGTTTTTTCTTCGTAGATGCTTTGAAAGGAAAGCAAATCGAGGTGCCGCAACCGAAAGAAACTGCGATATCCAACTTGTTCGTCTTCACCGATAATCTTCTTTTTCTCACCAAAAATCATTTGGTCACCTTCAATGTAAAAACAAAAACCTTCGACTACCGCGATCTCAAACTTGATTTCGAACTAAATGATGCGTTTCCTTTGTATTTTGAGGTGGTGAAGGGAGAGAAGTAGCGGATTTCTGGATGCAGATTTAAGGTTTGAATTATTTATTTTTTCTGGTTGAAATTTTGGATCAATAGCTCTGCTGTTTAGACTAGCTGTTATAATTAGAAAGTTCTTATTTCGAGCCCAAGCTGGCCCACATTGTCGGAATTAAAACATTTGCAGAAATGTAGTTGCTTTCTTTATTTGTTGTTTGTAAAGATTTATTTTTTATACCTCGATTTTAAAACGTCATTTTAGTGAAATTAACATGTAAATATTTTACGTATTTTTACCTGTACACTAATTATAATATGAATCTCCCCTTTGCAAAAAATTTACCAACTTCCAATTTAGCTTCTGTTTTCAACAATACTTCCGCAACCTATAAATTTTATTGGTTATTAAGTATTGTAGAACTGGTCGAAAATGGAATTACAGAAATTCCCAAGGAGAAAATTTTCGCAAGAATGATTAGTAATTCGTGGTACACCATCAATTATTTTCATTTGTCTTTTGGAAAGCAGGATAAATTTCAGATAGCAGTTGAAGAAATATTAATTTCTGAAAATCTGACCATTGATGCGAAAAAAGATAATATAAATTCCATCTTGGAAAATTCTTCCAATAAGTCGACAAGAAAAAATTTATTTCACTTTGATAAAAATGTTCCACATTGGTTTCTTTCTCCTTGGTTTTCAAGCAAGGATAAGAAGGAGATTTACACAGCTTCACAATCTTTCGAAAACGAATGTTTATATGCACTTTATTCGGATAAGATTGTAATTAATCCAGAATGGATTGAATACTTACAATTAAATTCAAAAATTATAAAAGATTTCTGCTACTGGAATTTAGCATTGTTTTTACAAACTAGAAATCCCAATGTTCCTGATATTCCTAATAAATTGATCAAGCCTCCAGTTAGAAACGGTTTAACTAAACAAACTAATCAATACTGGAAGTTAGTATTTGAGGATAAAGGATTTATTGAATGTATTTTTACTGGTAAAAAATTAACCTTGAAAGATAAAAATTTCGCATTAGATCATTTTATTCCTCATGCTTTTGTTTCACATGATTTAATCTGGAATCTACTTCCGATAGACAAAAATTTTAATTCTTCGAAAAGTGATAAACTTCCTTCCATTGAATTGTACTTTGACAAATTTTTTAATCTTCAGAAAATGGCGTACGAAATAGTAAACGGTAAAAACCCAAAGAATAAATATATTGAAGATTATCTAACTATATTCCCAATATTAGAAAGTGTAGATGATTTTAATTATTTACGATATAAAGAAAGTGTTCAACCACTGATGACCATTGCAAGTAATAATGGTTTTTTATTGATGTAAAATGAATAATTCAAATCCAAACAGTCACCTAACCGCAATTGAAAGAACATCACTTTCTTATCCAGCGCGAATTATCCAAAATCAAAACAAATTAGTTGGAAAGATTCTTGATTTTGGGTGTGGTATTGGAAAAGATGTAGAACTTTTAAAAGAAAAAGGTTTTGACATTGTTGGTTATGATAAGTTTTATTTTCCAAATTTCCCGACCGAAAAATTTGATACTATTTTATGTTTCTATGTTCTGAATGTTTTGCTTCCGGAAGAACAAGCCGAAGTTTTGATGGATGTTTCAAATCTTTTAAAACCAAATGGGAAAGCTTACTTTGCTGTAAGAAGAGATATTCATTATGAAGGTTTTCGAATTCATAAAGTTCATAAAAAAGAAACCTATCAATGTATGATCAAACTTCCATATCTATCAATTTTTAAAAATGAAAATTGTGAAATCTATGAGTATCTACATTACACAACTTTAAATAGAGGAAATAAAATATTAAGTCCATTTTTGATAGGACACGAAACCAGAGAATTAATAGTGGAAACAGCGACCGTTTTTTCCTTCTACGATAAATTTCCAGTTTCAGCAGGACACTCTTTGATTGTTCCTAAAAGATTAGTTTCAAATTATTTCGATTTAACGCTTAAGGAACAAACAGCTTGTTGGATTGTTGTGAATAAGGTTCAAAAAATACTTCAGGAAAAATATAATCCAGATGGTTTCAATATCGGGATTAACATAAATACAGAAGCTGGACAAACAATTTGGCATTCGCACATTCACATCATTCCCAGATACGGTGGAGATGTTGAAAATCCGAGAGGCGGAATTAGAGGAGTGATTCCAAATAGAAAAGAATATTAAAATTGTACTAAAAGACTTTCTATTTAAGCTTTTCCCAACTCCTTTTTCTAAATTTGCCCCTTCAATTTAAACAACATCCCCAATGATCGACAAAAACTTCTATCTCGAAAACCTTTCCGCTTTTGATATTCTCATTCAGGATGATGACCATAAACAGGCGAAGGAAGTTATTTTTCGCGTATACAGTATTTTGCAGCGCGACAAAATCTGGCTTCGTGAGGTTGCGACGGAAGAGGAGATCTTTGAAGAAGATGCTGATCTTTTGGAAGAGGTTGAGGAAGAGTTGAAAGAACTCGATGAAAAATATGATTTCCGTTTCGATGATTTTTATAAGTTGGTTCAGCAGGAAATGAAGAAAATACAATCTACTTCGGAGATGAATTTTGAAGTAGAGCAGGAGTTTAATGAGGAAGAAGACTTTGAGGATGACGACGAGGATCTTGATCTGGAGGACGAAGATTATTTAGATGAAGATGAAGATGAAGATGAAGACGATTTTTACGACGATGATGAGGTCGATGCCTTGAGTCATATTTCAGATGAAGAACTGGATCAGATCACCGATTATATTTTAGAAAGCGCCAAAACCCGTTTCGATTACCCCGCATTTTTAAATTCCTTTCCGCAAGCTGATGAAATTTTTGTGGAGGAACAGATCCTTTTTCCAATCATTGCCGGGAAATCCCATGAAGAAACAGATAGTGAGATCGCAGAGAAAATGCATTCCGCTTTTATGAGTTCTGGTTTCCAAGTAGAAAGCAAAGAACTTCAAAAAGTGATTGCAAAGAAAGGAATAGAACTTGGCCTGGAAATTTTTGCCTTTGGTATTGCCGCTGATTCTTTACAACAAGGCGCAAATCCAAGCGAGGTTTTGCAGCAAATCACACAGTTATTAAAAGCTTAATTTCTCAATTAAAAAGACAATTTATCAATTCAATAACATACGTTCAAAGCAAAGTTTATAGAATTAAGACTGATAAAAAAAGCTTGGTAAAAATTACTGACCTTTTTTGATGTCTTCGAACCAGAATGTTATCAGTGTCAACCTTCAAAATTTTTAATGGCAATAATTTTCCGCTTTTCAGAAATTCCAAAAAATAGAAATCTCGTTAAATGTTTTTTTACAAATATTCTAAAAAATCTTCCGTCAATAAATGCTGTTCCTTTTCTCCGCGATTC
Source organism: Chryseobacterium sp. UYP7 (assembly GCF_056279225.1). Lineage (NCBI taxonomy): Bacteria > Pseudomonadati > Bacteroidota > Flavobacteriia > Flavobacteriales > Weeksellaceae > Chryseobacterium > Chryseobacterium sp. UYP7. The sequence goes on along the minus strand of NZ_JBWBQW010000002.1, from coordinate 405,450 downwards.
CGGCTTCTTTCGAATGATTATCATCAACTAAAGTTCGCTGCAGATGATTTTATTCAGGAATTCAATCTTTCTTTCATAACATAAAAATATTTTAAAGCTTTATAAATACCTTCGCTGAATCAAATAAGACAAATTAGTCCTATTTAGATTATCGAATATTTAAAGTCTTTTTTATGAAAAAATATTTATTGACACTCTGTGCGGTTATGCTTTTTACATTTTCTTTGAAAGCTCAGGTTGACAGCCTGAAAATTAACCTCGATTTCCGCACGCGTGCCGAACTCGATAACGGTCAAAAAACTTTAATTCCGAACCATCAGAAACCGGAAACAACGGTTTATTCCAGAGCGCAACTGGGCGTCGATTACTACTGGCAGAATATAGAATTATTTCTGTCGCTGCAGGACGCACGAGTTTGGGGCGAAGTTTCTTCTACCAAGCAGCGCAGCGGAAGTCTCAACGTAAATGAAGCCTGGGGAAAATATAATTTCACAAAAAATGCAGAGCTGAAAGTTGGGCGACAGATCCTCTCCTACGATGATGAGCGATTGATCGGTGCGCTCGACTGGCAAATGCAGGGACGCAGTTTTGACGCGGCGAAAGGAATTTTCCGCTTAAATTGCCAGTCTAAACTGGAAGCGACAGTTACTTACAATAATGATAATTACGACGCTAATGATTTAGCAGATAGGGAGTTTTACAGTATTTTAGATGGTGGGGAAAGAACGAAATCGCTGCAGATCCTTCACTATGAATATCTATTTCCAAAAGCCAGCCTTTCTTTTATTGGCGTGAATAATGTCGTGCAAAATTTGTCAGGCACTCACTTTGACCTTTTGACGCTTGGTGTGAATGGGAAAAAATATATTGAAAACTTTGGTTTTTTTGGTTCCGCCTACTGGCAAACAGGGAAGAATACTTTAGGACAAAGTAAAAGTGCTTATCAATTTTCCGCCAATGTTGATTTTGTTCCTACCAAAAATATCAATTTAATTTTGGGAACAGAATGGCTTTCCGGTACCGATTATAACGCAGATCTTACAGAAAACAATTCTTTCAGTCCGTTTTATGGCACGAACCATAAATTCAATGGTTTTATGGATTACTTTTTTGTCGGGAATCATTTCAACAGTGTTGGATTGAAAGATTTCTACCTGAAATCCAATTTCAAGTTTAATCCAAAAGCTGCTTTGGCTCTAAATCTTCATTCGTTTTCTAGCAATGCGAAACTGGGATTTGATGTCGTTAATAATAAAGAATATTCAAACTATTTAGGCACAGAAGCAGATCTGGTCTTCACTTACAAGATCGCCCCAATTTTTACAATGCAGATCGGACATTCCCAAATGTTCGCTGCTGACGGAATGAAACATCTTAAAAATGTCGCAGATCCTGCTTCAATGCAAAGCTGGACGTGGATCGGGCTGAATTTCAAATCGCAGTTTAAGATCAAATAGTTTTTCTATGAAGCAGAAAGCTTTAAATAACGTTTTCGAAATCTTCATATAATTCGTTTTCGATATAGAAATTATCAAACGCTTTAATTTGAACATCACCCACAATAATCATTTTTGTATTGCCTAAATTTGTTCTTTAAAAATAATTAAAATGAATCTAAAGGGAAAAAATGCCATCGTTACAGGTGGTGGAAGAGGTCTTGGAAAAGCCGTGGCTTTAATTTTGGCGAAAGAAGGAGTTAATATTGGAATCACGGGACGAAACGAAGAAAATCTAAAAGCGACAATTGAAGCATTGAAAGGTTTAGGCGTTAATGCTTCGTATTCCATTTTCAGTATGGATGAAGAAACTGCAGTACAAAAAGGGATTTCAGATTTAGCAAAAGATTTAGGTGGAGTAGATATCCTCATCAACAACGCTGGAATCGGTGACTTTGGGAGCATCGAAGAAATGCCGTCTGAAACTTGGGAACAAGTCATCAAGACGAATTTGTTTGGCGTTTATTATGCAGCAAAGGCAGTTTATCCATTCCTGATAGAAAAAGGAGCCGGAGATATTGTGAATGTTGCTTCAACTGCAGGTTTAAAAGGTGGACCAAATATGTCTGCTTACGCAGCTTCGAAAGCAGCGGTAGTTTCCTTATCACAATCGATGATGGCAGAATGGAGAAAACAAAATATCCGCGTCATCACTTTAACGCCAAGTACCATCGCTTCAGATTTGTCAATTCAAGGAGGTTTAACAGACGGAAATCCAGACACCGTTTTGCAACCTGAAGATTTCGCAGAATGGGTGAGAGATATTTTGAAAATGAACAGAAGAGCTTTAATTGCAAATGCTTCTATCTTTTCAACCAATCCATAAATTTATTCTTCAGCAAAGTATCGATATAAAATATCAAAAGTAGGTTTAACCTGCTTTTGCTGTTTAGTATGGCTTGTTTTAATAAATGTAAATTCTCCTTATTTAACCACAAAAGTTGCAAAAGCTTATTATAGTACTGGCGAATTAAAAGTCTGCAAAAGCGGCATGAAATAACGGTTTTAAATTTTGCATTCTTTTGAATATCTTTATTTTGGTAATTATCTTTTGTCTCTTTTGCGGTTTAAAAAAATAACAGATTCTGAATTTTTCATCATGCATACAAAAACTCAAATTATCGCTCACCGTGGTTATTGGCAGACAAATCTTCCAACCATCGAAAATTCCCTTCAAGCCTTAGAAAATGCTCAGAAATTAAATATTTACGGGACAGAGTTTGATGTTCGAATGTCAAAAGACGGCGTGCTACTAATCTATCACGATGAACATTATGGCACGATGGTAATTTCGGAAACCAAATTTGAAGATTTAGAAAAACTGAAATTGAAGAACGACGAGAATTTTCCAACTTTAAAGGAATATTTAGAAAAAGGAAAAGATCATCCGTCCTTAAAATTAATGATCGAACTGAAACCAATCAAGTCGGAAATCAAGGAAAATGAATTGGTTCAAAAAGTAATTCAAATGGTTAAAGAGCTTCAGCTAGAATCACAATGCGAATTTATTTCTTTCAGTTTGAATATTTGCGCACATATTAAAAAAGTAGACGCTAATTTCAAGGTTCAATACTTGAATGGAGATCTTTCGCCTTCTGAAATAAAAGAAAAAGGCTTTGATGGAATCGATTATCATTACTCGGTTTTCTTAAAAAATCGCACTTGGATTTCAGAGGCAAAAACTCTCGGATTAATCACCAATTCCTGGACGGTAAATGACCTTGAAATACTTAAACAATTACAAAAACAAGGCATCGATTTTATCACCACCGATATTCCGGATAGATTAATGAATCTGTAAAAAATGTTAGCTCAACTTTTAGCCAATTCTAAATTTCATTGATTCTTTGCGTGCAACCTTTGTCTCGTCCTTTGACGAGATGAAAAAAAATCACAAAATCATACTCAACTGCACTCTTTTCCGCTCTTCATCAATCTCCACCACTCTCACCTGAACATGTTGATGCAGCTTCACCACTTCATTCACATCCGATACAAAACCTTCCTTCAATTGTGAAATATGAACCAATCCGCTTTCTTTAATTCCCACATCTACGAAACAGCCGAAAGCCGTAATGTTATTTACAATTCCGGGAAGAATCATTCCTGTTCTTAAATTTTTAATGGATTTTACAGTCGGATCAAATTCAAAAACTTTCGCTGCTTTTCTTGGATCTAAACCAGGTTTTTCCAGTTCTTTCAGAATATCTTTAATTCCTAAAATACCAATAGTTTCTGTAATGTATTTTTCAGAATCGATCAATTTAATCTGCTCTTTATTCGCGATGAGGTCGTTCGTTTTAATTCCTAAATCTTTCGCCATTTTCTCTACTATCGAATACGCTTCCGGATGAACGGCAGAATTATCCAAAGGGTTTTTACCATTCGTAATTCTTATAAAAGCTGCGGCTTGTTGATAAGCTTTTTCGCCTAATCTTGGAACCTTCTTTAATTGTTTCCGGTCTTCGAAAGCGCCATTTTCTGCACGATAATTCACAATGTTTTCTGCCATCTTTTCTCCAATTCCGGAAACATAACTTAACAAAGATTTACTCGCAGTATTCAAATTAATTCCGACCGAATTTACACATTTCATCACCGTAGAATCGAGTTCATTTTTCAATTGGGTTTGATCTACATCGTGTTGATATTGTCCGACACCGATTGATTTTGCATCAATTTTTACGAGTTCAGCCAACGGATCAGAAAGTCTTCTACCAATGGAAATCGCGCCACGAACCGTCACATCATAATTTGGGAATTCATCTCTTGCAATTTTACTTGCGGAATAAACAGAAGCTCCAGCTTCTGAAACCACAAAAACTTGTGGCGGCTTGTCAAACGCAATTTTCTTAATAAAGAATTCAGTTTCCCGACTCGCCGTTCCGTTCCCAATTGATATCGCTTCAATATTAAAGGAATTTACAAGCGACCTAATTTTCTTCATCGCCATTCCCGTTTCATTTTGCGGCGCATGTGGATAAATCGTTTCGTTGTGCAATAAATCTCCTTTTTCATCCAGACAAACGACCTTACAACCGCTTTTAAATCCGGGATCGATGGCCAGAATCCGTTTTTCTCCCAAAGGCGAATCGAGCAGAAGTTGGCGCAAATTATCAGAAAATATTTCGATGGCTTTTTGGTCGGCTTTTTCTTTCGCTTCCTGCAAAGCTTCATTGGAAATTGCTGGTTCCAACAATCTTTTGTAAGAATCTTTGATGGCCAAAGCAATCTGATCTGCACATTCATTATTCGATTTTATAATGGCATTTTCTATAAATTCCAGCGCTTCTTCTTTGTCAATTCCAATATTGGTTTTTACAAATCCTTCCGTTTCTGCGCGCAACATCGCCAATAGTCGGTGCGAGGGAATTCTGTTCAAACTTTCTTCCCACTCAAAATATTGCGAAAATTTCTGGGCAGCTTCTTCCTCTTTTTTAGCTTTTACAACTTTAGAAGTGATAATGGCTTTTCGCTGAAACAAGCGACGCAGATTTTTCCGAACGTACATATTTTCATTGATCCATTCCGCCATAATATCTCTCGCACCTTGCAACGCTTCCTCTTCTGTGGAAACTTGGTCATTCAAATATTTAGAAGTTAATGAATCAAGATTATTGGCGTTCTGGCTCATAATCATTCTTGCAAAAGGTTCTAACCCTTTTTCTTTTGCCGCGTCGGCTTTTGTTTTTCGCTTTTTCTTGAAAGGCAAATACAGATCTTCCAATTCCTGAAGATCAAAACTTTCGTCAATTCTCTGCTTCAAATCTGAACTCAAAGAATTCTGTTCTTCAATGGATTTTAAAATGCTTTCTTTCCGTTTGATGATCTCCTCGAACTGTTTGTTGAGTTTGAAAATTCCTTCAATTTGAACTTCATCCAGATTTCCCGTCATATCTTTTCGATACCGTGAAATAAAGGGAATGGTGCAATCTTCAGACAATAATTTCAGCGTCGATTTGATACTGTTGTCATATAATTGAAGGGATTTTTTAATATAATCAATGGAATTCATACGGCATTTTTAGATGCGCTAAAATAAGAAGTTTAAGAGGAATTGAAAGGATTGTTTCAAAAAATTAAAAGTCTTTAATTTAAATTTCACTAACATGAATTTCTCAACAAAAAGATTTCAAAATACCTCGATAGACAAAACAAATGAACGTTCATTCTTTTTTTGTAGTATCTTTGTACCATCAAAAGAAGTAAATAAGATGAGAGTAATATTTTGGGTGATCGTAAGTATCCTTTTGGCAGTTTTAATGATGGTTTCAGGCTTTTTTCATTTTTGGAATCCTGAATTTTATCTTCCAATCGTTCCTTCCAGCTTAACATTTCCCCTTGCAATCGTTTATGTGTCTGGAATCGTGGAGTTGCTTTTAGGTATCGTTACTTTATTCTTAAATCAAAAATATACGAAGTACGGCTTGTTCGGAATTTTCGTTCTGATGGTGATTTTTCTGCCCCTTCATATTTCTGACGCTTTAAAAGATCAGCCCGTTATTGGAAGTCATACTGTTGCTTATATTAGACTGGTCTTTCAATTCATCTTGATCTGGCTCTCCTGGAAATCCTACAAATTTACTTCGCTTGCAAGAATTTAATATGATGAAGAAAGAAAAAATAACAGACAAAAGAAGTGCACTTTTGAACGCTACCTTGACTTTGGTGAATAATCACGGTTTTCATAATGCACCGATGTCGAAAATTGCGCAACTCGCAGGTGTTGCTCCAGCTACAATCTATCTCTATTTTGAAAATAAACAGGATCTCGTTAACAAACTATATCTGGAAGTGAAAGGTGATTTTAGTAATTGCGCTTTCCAAGGTTACACTGAGGATTTATCGGTGAAAAAAGGGTTCGAACTCATCTGGTTTAATATCGCGAATTATAAATTGAATCAAATCAAAGAAGCCAACTTTTTATCGCAGTGTGACAACAGTCCAATGATTGAGGAAGAGATTCGGATAGAAGGTTTAAAAAATTTACAGCCTTTATTAAATCTTTGGGAACGAGGAAAAGAAGAAGGAATTATAAAACCACTTTCCGATTATATTTTATACGCTTTTACCGTTTATCCGTTTTCTTTTTTATTGGGAATGCAGGAAAGGGAAATTTATACTTTAAGTGAAGAGTCAAAAGCGGAGACTTTTAAAGCATCTTGGGATGCGATTAAAATGTAATTTTTTTTCAAATATCAATTCTTTTCAAATTAAAAAATTCAACACAATGAATAAAACAATCATATTAAACAGTCGTCCAGTTGGGAAACCTCAATTGTCAGATTTTAAATTAGTGGAGGAAGAAATGCCTGTCGTGAAAGAAGGTGAAGTTCTTTTAAAAACAAAATTCGTTTCTGTAGATCCTTATTTAAGAGGAAGAATGAGTGACGCAAAATCTTACGTTCCGCCTTTTGAACTTCAAAAAGTAATGAGTTCCGGCGTTGTAGCAGAAGTGACAGAATCGCAAAATGAAAAATTCAAAAAAGGTTATTTTATTTCTGGAATGTTGGCTTGGAAGGAATTTCAAACTTCAAAAGGAGAAAATCTTTTAAAAATAGATGATAAAATTGCGCCACTTTCAAATTATTTAGGCGTTTTGGGAATGACCGGATTAACTGCTTATTTCGGTCTGACAGAAATTGGAAAACCGCAAAAAGGAGAAACTCTTGTTGTTTCCGGAGCAGCCGGAGCAGTCGGAAGTATCGTTGGTCAGATCGGAAAAATATTAGGATGTCGCGTTATCGGAATCGCCGGAACGGATGAAAAAGTAGAAATGCTGAAATCAAAATTTGGTTTCGATGAAGGCATCAATTATAACACGACCGAAGAAATGACCAAGGCGATTGCAGAAGTTTGTCCGAATGGTGTCGACGTCTATTATGACAATGTTGGTGGAGAAATTTCCGATGGTGTTCATGCGAATATTAACAGACTGGGACGAATTATTGTTTGTGGCGCCATTTCCGCCTACAACGATACTTCTGTTCCGCAAGGTCCAAGAGTTGAACATTTTTTAATTCGTAAAAGTGCCTTAATGCAAGGTTTCATCGTAGGAAATTATGCAGAGAAGTTTCCGGAAGGAATGAAATATTTATCGCAATGGTTATCCGAAGGAAAACTGACTTATTCCGAAACCATCGTGGAAGGTTTTGAAAATATTCCACAAGCTTTTATCGACCTTTTTGAAGGCAAAAATAAAGGGAAAATGATCGTAAAAATATAAACAATAAAATAAATAATATGAACAATTTTAAATACAGAAATCCAACAAAAATCTTGTTTGGTAAAGGTCAGATCGAAAATCTTTCAACAGAAATTCCGGCAAATTCAAAAATACTCATGCTTTACGGTGGCGGAAGTATTATGAAAAATGGAGTTTATGATCAGGTAAAAAAAGCACTTTCAGGTTATGAAGTTGTAGAATTCGGTGGAATTCCTGCAAACCCGGAATACAGCGTTTTATTGGAAGCATTGAAAGTTATTAAAGATGAAAACATCACTTATCTTTTAGCAGTTGGTGGCGGTTCTGTAATTGATGGAACGAAGTTTTTATCCGCCGCAGCTTTTTACGAAGGGGAAACTCCGTGGGATTTATTGACGAACAAAAAACCCGTGACAGAAGCAATGCCTTTCGCAACAGTTCTAACGCTTCCTGCAACAGGTTCAGAAATGAATTCTGGTTCGGTGATTACAAGAGCAGAAACGAAAGAAAAACTAGCTTTTGGTGGACCGGGAATGTTCCCACAATTTTCTGTCCTTGATCCGGAAGTGATCAAATCGATTCCACAACGTCAATTGGCAAACGGAATTGCAGATGCTTTCACCCACGTGATGGAACAATATATGACGTATCCAGTCGGTGCTAAATTACAGGATCGTTTCGCAGAAAGTATTATGCAGACTTTGGTGGAAACGGCTCCAGCAATTATGAAAGATCCGACAGATTATGAAGCAGCCTCCAATTTTATGTGGAGTTGTACCATGGCTTTGAACGGATTAATCCAGCAAGGAGTTCCCGGCGATTGGGCAGTTCACTCCATGGGACACGAATTGACCGCACTTTATGGAATTGATCACGCGAGAACTTTGGCCATTTTAGCCGGAAATCATTACCGATATAATTTCGAAACGAAGAAAGAAAAATTAGCGCAATATGCTGAGAGAGTTTGGAACATTACAGAAGGAACTTTAGAAGAAAAAGCGCACGCTGGAATTGACAAAACCGATGAGTTTTTCAAATCTTTAAAAATTGATATTAAATTATCCGACTACACCAAAGACTATTCAGAAACCGGAAGTACCGTTGCAAAACGTTTCACCGAGAGAGGTTGGGAAGGATTGGGAGAACATAAATCTCTAAAACCTTCTGACGCTCAGAAAATCATCGAAATGAGTTATTAAAAATTAAAATCAAACATTTAAAAAAATATATTATGAAAATATTATTTGTCTTAACATCACACGATCAATTAGGGAATACCGGCGAAAAAACCGGATTCTGGATCGAAGAATTTGCAAGTCCTTATTACTACTTAGTTGATAAAGGAGTTGAAGTAACTTTGGCTTCTCCTAAAGGCGGACAACCACCGGTTGATCCTACAAGTGACAAGCCTGAAAATCAAACGGAATCAACGAAAAGATTCAAAGCTGATGCAGTTTTACAGGAAAAATTAAGCAAAACGCACCAACTTTCTGAAGTTTCATCTGAGGATTACGACGCGGTCTTTTATCCAGGCGGTCACGGACCGTTATGGGATTTAGCAGAAAGCGAAACTTCCGCAAAATTGATCGAAAGTTTCTACAATTCCAACAAACCTGTTTCTTTCGTTTGTCATGCTCCTGCTGCTTTGAAACATGTGAAAAACACCGATGGCGAACCATTAGTGAAAGGTAAAAAAGTAACCGGATTCACTAATACCGAAGAAGAATTGGTAAAATTAACAGATGTAGTTCCTTTCCTAGTTGAAGATATGTTGAAAGAAAATGGCGGAATCTACAGCAAAAAAGGAGATTTCGAAGAATACGCGATCGAAGATGGTTTTTTGATCACAGGTCAAAACCCAGCTTCCTCCGAAAAAGTAGCTGAAATGTTATTGGCTAAACTTCAAAAATAAAATAGACTTCGGTTCTATTCATTAATTAAAATGTTCCAAAGTGAGTTTTCGCTTTGGAACATTTTTTTTGATACTGTTGATGATGTAAATTCGGTAAACTAAACTTTCAAAATCTAAGAGGGTAATGCTTTAATTTACTTTTAAGAAAGTTTGATGTCTGTTTATTTTTAAGATCCACTCCTCAAACAAACTGATAAACTGTTTTCGGTCATCCTGAATTTTAAGTTGATTCAAAATATCCAAAAAGTTTTGCTGGATCGCCTCATCGTCTTTTCCATAATTCCAGATAGGATTGAAGCAACGTTCAAACAATTCCCGAAAATCAGAGGAAGGCAGATAAATTGTTTCCCGCTCTTCAGAATTACTGATCAGCTGAGGTAAATGCAGATATAATCGATGGCAAAAAAGAGCAGCCAGCGCGTGCAAAGCTAAAACGGCCGTACCAGGATCATTAATACCGGGACTTAAGGCTTTAATTGCCACTTCCGATAATTGTCGGAAACCATAATCCGCATTTAAATCAATCGGTTGACCGGTATAAAAGTCTGCACAGTCTGAGATCTGTTTCAGTAGATCTTCGTCAATTTTTCCTTCTGAATATATAGTTATACAGGGCATTCCTTTTAAAATAAACTGACTTGGAGCATAAATAAAACGGATTCGAACCTGATTTTCTTCCGTAAGCCTCAACAGTCTTTTGTGGTTGAACCCTTGAAAATAGTCAGATTTCTGCGCATAGATTGTGGTAAAAGGCAAACCGAACCAATCGGGTTCATGATCCTGAACTTCTTTAAAATCGGCTTCCATTGTTTTAAAGGTTTGCAAACGCACGCGATCGATCACCGTTTCGTATTTTACGGTTTGGGTGACATAATCCAGAAAATAAATAAAAAGAAAAATATCAATAACCGTTAATAAGATCAGCAAATAAATACTGAATGCCGGAACGTAAACTCCGCTGGAAATATCTCTGATCGTACTCAATAAAAACAAGGCGTAAACAATAGTTCCGATATAAATTCCCAGAATCACCTGCTGAAATCGATTTTCGATCATACTGTTCAGCACACGGTTGCTCATTTGGGAAGCAGCCTGATTCAGTACGATCATCACCATAGAAAAACTAAAAACCGTCAGCGAAATAATAGCTCCCGCGACGGTAGAAATAATGGTTCGGGCCGTGCTCGCATCCTTCAAACTCAACCAGCTCAAACCGGATTTAATTTGCTTACCGTACTCCGAAAAATCAAACATCAACATTCCCCACGACAATCCTAAAAAGCCCACTGCAATAAGTGCAGGATAGAAAGCAATGCTTTGGACCATTTTCTTATAGTAAACGCGGATCCATTTGTTTAAGCTCATTTTTTTATTTTTTTTGAATAAAAGGGTAATCGTCTTTCGTGTTTAAAATATCAATTGGAAACGGTTTTTTCGGATCGTACCATTTAATTTCCTGAATATCGGATGGCAGAGAGAATCCTTCAGCCATTAAAACTTCTTTTACTTTCGTAATGATTTCACTTTTAATTTCGAGAACATTTTTCTTATAATCCAGGGTTTCGGCCCAAAAATAAATGCGCAGATTCACCGTACTCGTCGCCAGTTCTTCAACAACAGTAAAGGGTTTTATATTTTCCTGATAAGTCGCAATAGGTTCGATCGTTTTATAAATCGTGGCGATCGCCTTTGTAATATCATCTTCGTAAGCAATTCCGACCATAAAATCCAGACGAATTTTGCCGTCGCGCGTAAAATTGATAACAGGTTCCTTCACCACAATCGAATTAGGCAAGAAAACATCTTTTTCATCAAAAGTTTTAATGTGAGTTGTGCGGAAATTTAGAGCTTTTACATGACCCGTAAAATCCCGGATCATAATCGTGTCATCTAAACTGAAAGGTCTGTTAAAGGCTAAAATTAAACCTCCAAGAAAATTTTCAGCAATATCTTTAAAGGCGAATCCAAATATGAAAGCGGAAAGTCCTGCACCCGCCAGTAAACCTTGTGCGATACCACTTAAGCCGGCAGCTTGCATCGCAAATATGATTCCGACAATAATTAAAACAACCTTGGAAGTTTTGCTCAGAAAATTCACAAATAAGGGATCATGATCTGCATTAATAAATTTTCTTTTGATAAATCTCGAAATCGTAGCAGCAATAAAATATGCGATAACCAGAATAAGAATGGCCAAAAAAATGCGCGGCAAAGACAGCACAAAGGCGTTCCAATAATGGTTCACAGAATCATGCAAACCTTGGGTAATGCTAAGGGCGGTATCTTTCATTTGTTGTTATTTAGATTGGAATGAAAGTCAAATTTACGGTTTCCTTTCTTGTTGAATGAAATTAGTGATTTCTGTAAAACGATCGCTCCAGGGCCAGAAATATTGCAGCACCATCGGAATATGACTTTTATTAATGATGATCGGTTTTACGGCGGGTTGAAACTCATTCAGTTTTTTCAAAAAATGCTCATTGGCAACTTTAATGGAAGGATAAGTTTTCGTTCCCACATAAATGAGAAAAGGTGGCGAATTTTTATTCAGAAAATAAATGGGCGAAGCTTCGTACCATTTTTTCGGATCACTGCTCCAGGTTTTCAAATAATCATCTTCGGCAGTTGGTGGATATTTTTCCAGATAATCTTTCATATCAATTCCGGCTGCATCATTTAAAATAATTCCGGAAATCGAATGTTCAGCAATTCCAAATTTTGGATTTAAAATCGCAGAAGCGACCAGTTGTCCGCCCGCAGAATGTCCCGTCACAAAAAGCTGACTTGCATCGCCGTGGTAAGTTTCAATATTTTTCTGAACCCATTTTACAGCATTAGAAATTTCAGTCGTCATTTCATCAATATTCGCATTTGGACCCAAAGTATATTCGGGAATAACCGTAACCACGTCTTTCTTTGCAAAATTTCTGCCTATAAATCCGTAAGTTTCTTTGCTGCCACTATTCCAGTTTCCGCCGTGAACAAAGAAAAGAACAGGAAGTTTTTTATTTTCTGAATGATTCGGAACGAAAATATTAAGGGTGAGATCTTTTTTTTCTGCAGATTGACCATAAACAACATTCTTGTGTTTTACGGATTGGCAACCGATGAAAGATAAAAAGCCGAAGCTGAGATAAATGATTTTGCGCATGCTTAAAAATACGCGAATTTGTTGGATATGGTTTTTATTTTTTTTGAAATAATTTCGAATTTGTTTTGTATTTTTCTGGCTATTGATCGACGATAAAGTTTGATTGAATTTAGATTGGAGGTTTTTAGTTTTGAATTTCCGATTTGGAACTATTAATAAGGTCACAAATCTTTTCCTACTTTTACACCAACATTAAAAGTACATTCATCTTGAGCGCAAAAATTCTGATCATCGACGACGAACTGAAACTTCTGAAACTTCTGGGAATGATCATTTCCAATGAAGGCTACGAAGTTTTTCAAGCTTCAACCGCACGTTCCGGAATGAATATGTTGAGTGCTCACCAAATCGACTTGGTTTTATGTGATGTTCGACTTCCGGATGCTTTCGGCGTTGATATGGTTCGGGAAATTAAAACCAAGTATCCACACATTGAAATTATTTTAATGACGGCGTACGGAAATATTCCGGATGGCGTTCAAGCCATGCGAAACGGCGCTTACGATTATATTGTGAAAGGCGACGACAACGAAAAAATTATACCGCTCGTTGCTAAAGCTTTGGAAAAAGTAAAAGATAATGTCAAAAATATTTCACAGGAAAAAGCAAACTTCAAAACTGATTTTTTAAATATCATCGGGAAATCTCAAAGTTTTCTCTATTCGAAAATGCTTGCAGAAAAAGTTTCAAATACGGATACTGCCGTACTTTTAACAGGCGAAACCGGAACAGGAAAAGAAGTTTTTGCCAACGCGATTCATCACGAAAGTTCCCGGAAAAAAGGTAATTTCATGGCGATCAACTGTTCAGCTTTTGGAAAAGATGTTTTAGAAAGTGAACTGTTCGGACATAAAAAAGGCGCTTTTACAGGCGCAGCTTCTGATAAAAAAGGTTTGATTGAGGAAGCCCAGAACGGAACCTTGTTTTTAGATGAGATCGGTGAAATGCCTTTGGAACTGCAGTCAAAAATGTTGCGTGTTTTAGAAAGCGGCGAATTCATCAAAATGGGCGATACCAAAATTTCTAATTCAAATTTCCGTTTGATTGCAGCCACGAACCGTGATTTAAAAGAAGAAAGCCGAATTGGAAATTTTCGGGAAGATCTTTATTTTCGTTTAAATGTTTTTGAAATTCACCTTCCGCCTTTAAGAGAAAGAAAAGATGATATTCGGGAACTGACGAATTTTTACATCGCTCAATTTTCAAAGAAGATGAACCTCAAAAATATAATCGTTTCAGAAGATTTCTACAAAAAATTAGAAAATAATCCCTGGAAAGGAAATATCCGTGAATTAAAAAATACGCTGGAAAGAAGTTTAATTTTAATGGAAAACAATCAACTTTCTGCCGAAAATTTGCCCACTTCAGAAAGTGGAAATTTGTTTGCAATGTCTTCTGTCGAAAAAGATCATATCTTAAAAGTTCTGAATTATACGAAAGGAAATAAAGCGGAAGCAGCCCGACTTCTCGACATCGGAATTGCCACTTTATACCGCAAACTCGAGGAATATCAGATGAAATAAATTTTTCTGAATTAAACTTTTTTTTCTGAAATTATCAGCTGTCATTCTGAACAAAACAAAGTGCAGTGAAGAATCTCGTCCCGTATTTTAAGAGATGCTTCTTTCCTGAGCATGACAAAATTGGTTTATAATATTCCAAATCCTTTTTTAAAGCTGAAAAGTATTAATTAAAACCTTTTCGCCCTCGCTAAGTGAAACGCCTTTGCGCCCTTAATTATTCACAGTGTTACAGAGTGAAAGTATAAACCTTCGCGTCTTTGCGTAAAATATTTGTAGTATTTCCAACCTCTTTCAATACCAATAACTTCTCAATTTGAGAACCAAGCCTATCAAAATGATAGGCTTTTTTGCTGTTCCTACATTTTCAAAATAAGTAAAAACCCTTTGCAGTAAGTCAATGTAGCGCTTTTTATAAGATGCGGACTGCCATTTGTAAATCTTCTGGCATATAAAAATATAAAGCAATGATCAATTGGAGATTAAAATATTACAGAAAACTAAGATCCTGGTATTTACTCGCCGCTTTCTTTGGTCTCATTATTTTTATCGGAATCACTTACAGAATCTTTAATCCTTAAATATTTATAACAATGTTGACCCTCATTTTACTGGCGCTCGGAATTGGAATCTTCTTCCTCCTCGCCAAATCTATTAACTTTTTTGACAAAATTTAAACCTATGTGGACCTTATTCATCCTTTCACTCGCAGCATTTGGCTACATCTGCTACGTGCTCATCAAACCCGAAAAATTTTAAACTAAAATGAATATAGAATTACTGGGACTTGTTCTCCTATTCGTAGTCACCTTGCTTTTGGCAATCCCACTCGGGAAATACATTGCTAAAGTTTATGGACACGAAAAAACATTTTTGGATTTTATCTTTGATCCAATTGAAAAATTATTCTTTCGCATTTCCGGCATCAATCCATTAACGGGTTGGAATTGGAAACAAAATATGATGGCTTTAATCTCGATCAATTTTGTTTGGTTTTTAATGGGGATGTTTATTTTAATGAATCAAAACTGGTTGCCTCTAAATCCGGATAACAATCCAGGAATGACGGTCGACTTAGCTTTTAACACCACGATTTCCTTTATCGTCAACTGTAATTTACAGCATTATTCGGGAGAAAGTGGATTAAGTTATTTCGGACAGTTGTATTTATTGTTTTTACAATTTGTTTCTGCAGCAACCGGAATGGCCGCAGTTGCGCATGTTTTCGTTGCATTCAAAGAAAAAACGACGGAGAATTTAGGAAACTTTTTCGTCTTCTTTACAAAATCGATTACCAGAATTTTAATTCCGATTTGTCTTATTATAGGAACGATTTTATTGATCAGCGGAAGTCCGATGACTTTTAACGGGAAAGATAAAATTACCACAATGGAAGGTAAAACCATCGATGTTTCTACCGGTCCGGTGGCAGCTTTTGTACCCATTAAACATTTAGGGACAAACGGAGGCGGGTTTTTCGGAACCAATTCGGCGCACCCCTTAGAAAATTCAAGTTATGTTTCCAATTTTACGGAAATGGTTTCGCAAATGTTGATTCCTTTCGCCCTCGTTTTTGCTTTTGGATATTTTATTAAAAGAAGAAAATTAAGCTGGACTATTTTTGCCGTTATGTCCATCGGATTTTTATCCTTAATGGCCATGAATGTCGCCTTTGAAAATGCCGGAAATCCCGCATTACAGGAAATGGGAGCCAATATTTCTCTGGGAAATATGGAAGGCAAAGAAATACGTTTTGGAAGTTCCGCTTCGGCTTACTGGAGTGTTGCAACGACCGTAATTTCCACAGGTTCTGTGAATTCCATGCACGACAGTTATATGCCACTTTCCGGAATGAATATGCTTTTGGCGATGATGATCAACTGTTTTTACGGTGGAGTTGGAGTCGGAATTTTAAATTACCTGGTCTTCATTATTCTCGCCGTGTTTATAAGTGGTTTAATGGTAGGAAGAACGCCGGAATTTTTAGGAAAGAAGATCGAAGCGAAAGAAATGAAGATCGCCATGATGATCGCACTTTTACATCCGCTTTTAATTCTCGCAGGAACAGCTTTAACGGCTTATCAACCGCAATTTGGAACGGCAACTTTAAATAATCGCTCCTTTCACGGGTTTAGCGAAATGTTGTATGAATTCACTTCCGCTTCAGCAAATAACGGTTCCGGTTTCGAAGGTTTGGGCGATAACACGCAATGGTGGAATATCGCGACAGGAATTGTTTTAATTCTCTCCAGATTTTTACCGATCATAGGACCTGTTGCAATTGCAGGATTGTTGGCTCAGAAAAAATACATTCCGGAAAGTGCCGGAACTTTAAAAACAGATACGCCGACTTTTGGTTTAATGACTTTGGGCGTGATTTTATTGATTGCTGCACTGGCTTTCTTCCCGGCTTTAACATTAGGACCGATCGCAGAATATTTGACTTCGATCACCAAATAATTTTTGATAATTAGAAAATGAATACAAAAAATACACAAAGTCTTTTTCAAAAAGATTTAGTCAATGAAGCGCTGAAACAGTCTTTAATAAAACTGGATCCACGGGTGATGATCAAAAACCCAATTATGTTTTTGGTGGAAGTTGGAACAGTTGTGATGTTCGTAGTTTCCATCTGGACTTTAATGGGAGAAAAAAGTCAGGGAAGTTTCGGTTATAATTTCACCATTTTTATTACCCTTTTCCTCACCGTTTTATTTGCAAATTTTGCCGAAGCTATAGCAGAAGCCCGTGGAAAAGCTCAGGCAGATACGTTGAGAAAAACACGGGAAGAAACGCCGGCGAAATTGATTGTAGATAATAAACGTGGCTTCGAGGTAAAAACCGTTCAAAAAATGTCAGCACAAATGCAACTCGGAGATGTTTTTCTATGCGTTGCAGGAGATCAAATCCCAATGGATGGAGAAATTATTGAAGGTTTAGCGACCATTGATGAAAGCGCCATCACAGGAGAAAGTGCACCGGTTATTCGTGAAGCAGGTGGCGATAAATCTTCAGTAACAGGTGGAACAAAAGTTCTTTCGGATCGGATTAAAGTAAAAGTAAACACGAAACCTGGCGAAAGTTTTCTGGATAAAATGATTGCTTTGGTTGAAGGCGCAAGTCGCCAGAAAACGCCCAACGAAATTGCGTTGACGATCTTATTGGCTGGATTTACTTTGGTCTTCATCATCGTAACCGTGACCTTGAAACCGTTCGCAGATTATTCTCAAACACCAATTACAATAGCGGCTTTTATTTCCCTTTTCGTTTGTTTAATTCCAACCACAATTGGAGGTTTACTTTCAGCCATCGGAATTGCAGGAATGGATCGAGCGTTGCGCGCAAACGTAATTACAAAATCCGGAAAAGCCGTAGAAACTGCAGGTGATATTGATGTTTTGCTTTTAGATAAAACAGGAACAATTACGATAGGAAACAGAAAAGCCACAGAATTTTATCCAGCTACCGGAATATCAATGGAAGAATTTATTAAAGCTGCGGCTTTAAGTTCAATGGCAGATGAAACACCGGAAGGAAAATCGATTTTGGAACTCGCTAATTTACCTGAAGAAAATCTAATCATCGAAAATCCAACTTTTATAGAATTCTCTGCTGAAACAAGAAGCTCCGGAGTGGATTTTAACGGAACGCAAATTAGAAAAGGGGCGTTCGATTCCATCAAACAAATGACGGAAAAAGCTGGAAATACTTTTCCAAACGAAACAAAGGAATCGGTGGAAATGATCTCCAATAATGGCGGAACTCCGTTGGTTGTTTTGAAAAATGGTTTGGTGATGGGCGTTATCGAATTACAGGATATCATAAAAACCGGAATGAACGAACGTTTCCAAAGGTTGCGTAAAATGGGCGTGAAAACCGTAATGGTAACAGGAGATAATCCTTTAACCGCCAAGTTTATTGCCGAAAAAGCGGGTGTTGATGATTTCATCGCCGAAGCCAAACCGGAAGATAAAATGAATTACATCAAACGCGAACAGGAAAGCGGAAAATTGGTCGCCATGATGGGTGATGGAACAAATGACGCACCGGCTTTGGCTCAAGCAGATGTTGGTGTCGCGATGAATAGCGGAACTCAGGCAGCGAAAGAAGCCGGTAATATGGTAGATTTAGATAATGATCCAACCAAACTGATCGAGATCGTAGAAATTGGTAAACAGCTTTTAATGACGCGCGGAACATTGACCACATTTTCTATTGCAAATGATGTCGCCAAATATTTTGCTATTATTCCAGCCCTGTTCATCACGTTTATTCCGGCTCTGCAATTTCTAAATATTATGAATTTGCACAGTCCACAAAGCGCGATTTTATCAGCAGTGATCTTCAATGCGATCATTATTCCATTCCTCATTCCATTGGCTTTAAAAGGGGTTGAATATAAACCAATCGGTGCAAGTGCATTGTTGCGAAGAAACCTTTTAATTTATGGACTTGGCGGAATTATCGTTCCATTTATCGGAATCAAATTGATCGATCTTTTGGTGACTTTATTTATGTAGTTATAGTAAAATGGCGGGTTTTATTTGGGCAGACAATTCCGCCTTCCACTCCCGCTTTTTTGCTCCTCGTTCCTCGTCACAAAAAGAGCTTCATTCAAGTCGGGCTGCAAGAATCGCCCTCAGCATAATAAGTTTTTAAAAATAAAAAAACAGTCAGTAAATAAAATTTTAATCTTAAAAAATGAAAAAATATATCAGACCCGCTTTAGTACTTACTTTAGGAATGGTCGCAGTCATCGGAGTTTACACCTTGTTCGTTTTTGGAATTGGAAAAATCACGCCGGATAAAGGTTTAGCAGAACAAATTAATGTGAATGGCAAAAGACAGTATGCGAATATTGGACAGCAATTTACGCTTCCCCAATATTTTCATGGCCGACCTTCTGCCGTGGATTATAATGCTGCAGGAAGTGGTGGAAGCAACAAAGGCCCGAACAATCCGGAGTATTTAGCAGACGTTCAAAAAAGAATCGACACCTTGTTAATTCAAAACCCAACCATGACGGAAGTTAAAATTCCGGTTGATTTAATAACCGCAAGCGGAAGTGGTCTGGATCCGAATATTTCCGTTCAGGCTGCAGAATTTCAAATCGATAGAGTAGCCAAAGCCAGAAATTTATCGACCGACAAAGTGGAAGAATTGATCACTCAAAATTCGGCAGATGAGAACATCGTTTTCTTCGCACCTCAAAAAGTAAATGTGCTGAAGTTAAACGCCTCGCTGGATCAGCTTAAATAATCACTTTCTAGAAATAAGATCTTCAAACCGCAAAAGTAGAAAAAGTCCAGATGGAAAGTGATCTGCAGAAGCAAGCAACATTTTATAATTGTTAAGATTCCCATCGATATGCAAACTTTTGACAGCAAACAAAATCGGCCTTTTCTATCTTTTGTGGTTAAAGATTTTTAGACAAAATCTTAAGTTTCAAAATGAAACTCTTTTAAAAAAACAATACAATTTCATACCCTTTTTCAACAATGAAAAAATTAATTATATCAGCTTCAATATTGGCTTTTGGAATTTTTAATGCACAGGAACAAACAGAAACTGCAGTTCAAAAAGTTACTTTTTCCGGATACGCCGAAATTTTTTACTCCTACGATTTCAATCAGCCCGATAATCACATTCGCCAACCTTTTCTTTATACCTACAACCTGCACAATGAGTTTAATTTGAATTTGGGATTAGTAAAAGCGAATTATTCTACAGAAAATATGCGCGCCAATTTAGCTTTGATGGCAGGAACTTACCCGCAGGATAACATGTCGGCAGAACAGGATTTATTGAAACATGTCAATGAAGCAAATATTGGATTCAAGATTTCTAAAAAGAAAAATATTTGGATCGATGCCGGAATTATGCCTTCTCATATTGGATGGGAAAGTGCGATCGGAAAAGATAATTTGACCTTAACAAGAAGTATTGCAGCGGAAAATTCGCCTTATTTCGAAACGGGTGCGAAGATTTCTTATACTTCCGATAATGGCAAATTTTTTCTGAGTGGATTGGTTTTAAACGGATGGCAAAGAATTGCGCGTCCGGAAGGAAATCAAACTTTAGCTTTTGGACATCAGATCACATATAAATTCTCCGATAATTTCAGTTTAAACAGCAGTTCGTTTATCGGAAATGATAAACCAACGGCG
Organism: Chryseobacterium sp. UYP7; assembly: GCF_056279225.1. Classification (NCBI taxonomy): domain Bacteria; kingdom Pseudomonadati; phylum Bacteroidota; class Flavobacteriia; order Flavobacteriales; family Weeksellaceae; genus Chryseobacterium; species Chryseobacterium sp. UYP7. The sequence continues at coordinate 384,999 of NZ_JBWBQW010000002.1, read as the reverse complement.
GAGAAAAAGATGCGCTATTTTCATGATTTATATGCGAATTTTAATCTCGGAGAAAAATGGTCCGGAATTGCTGGTTTTGATGCAGGTGCCGAACAGAATGCAAAAGGAAGTGAGAAATATAATTTATGGTATTCTCCCAATTTATTATTAAGATATTCGATCACTGACCGAACAAAAATTGGGGGTAGGGTAGAATATTACAACGACGAAAAAGGCGTAATCATCGGAACTACAACGCCAAATGGTTTTCAAACTTTTGGATATTCACTGAACGTGGATCATGAAATTCATAAAAATATTTTATGGCGAACTGAAGCGAGAGGTTTTTCTTCGAAAGATGCTATCTTTATGAAAGATAATATGCCCGAAAGTACGAATTTCTTTGTCACCACAAGTCTTTCAGCCTGGTTTTGAAACTGAAATTTTTAACCACATAGTCACAAAGATTTAATTTGTTAGAAAATAGAAAGTATAGAACAAACCGCACCAACGAAAATCGACAGATTTTCAATTTTGTGAACTTTGACTTCAACTTTTAAAACAGTCCACTTTTGTGACTTTGTGGTTAAAAAATCTTCCTTCAAGTATTAAAAACTTAAATGTAAAAAAATGTCTTCAGCAGAACATTTCCTCGACCTCATTCAAAAATCCAAACGCGGAAAATTCAAGATTTATATCGGAATGAGCGCCGGTGTGGGAAAAACCTACAGAATGTTACAGGAAGCGCACTCTTTGCTGAAACATGGAATTGATATTAAAATTGGCTACATTGAGCCGCATCTTCGGGCAGAAACAATTGCTTTGGTAGAAGGAATTCCCGTCATTCCACGGAAATCTATTTTCTACAAAGGAAAATATTTGGAGGAAATGGATGTTCAGGCGATCATCAACGACCATCCGGAAATTGTGCTGGTTGATGAATTGGCACACACGAATGTTGAAGGAAGTGCCAACAAAAAAAGATGGCAGGATGTGCTGGAAATTTTGGAAGCCGGAATCAATGTTATCAGCGCCGTTAATATTCAACATATAGAAGGTTTGAATGAAAGCGTAAAAAATATTATTGGAATTGAAGTCACAGAAAGAGTTCCCGATAAAATTCTGGCGCTTGCAGATGAGGTCGTCAACATTGATTTAACTGCAGATGAATTAATTTCACGCTTGAAGGAAGGAAAAATTTATCCCGCAGATAAAATTCAAACTTCACTGAATAACTTTTTCAAAAGCGATCATATATTGCAATTGCGGGAATTGGCTTTGAAAGAAGTTGCAACACACGTAGAGAAAAAAGTAGAAACGGAAGTTACAAAATCGGTTAATTCCCGTCCCGAAAAATTTTTAGCCTGCATCAGCAGCAACGAGAAAACGGCAAAAGCGGTGATCCGAAAAACTGCGAGATTGGCGAGCTATTATAACAGCAGATGGACGGTTTTGTATGTTCAGTTGCCAAAGGAAAACGCAGATAAAATTGCGTTGGATAAACAGAGATATCTCATTCATAATTTAAATTTTGCGCAGGAAATGGGTGCTCAAGTCGTGAAGAAAAACGGGAGATATATTTCAGATACGATCCTGGAATATGTTCAAGAAAACAAAATTACCACCGTTTGCATCGGAAAACCGCACCATAATTTTTTTCAGCAGGTTTTTCGACTCAATTGGTTTCATAACTTTGTCAACAAGATGATGAATGAAAAAGTGGATATCATTATTCTGTCTTAAATTTGTATCCAAAATGTCTTTAAAAAATCACTTCGCTTAATTATTTTCAAATGAAAATTAAAACCAAACTCACGCTCGGTGTCGGACTTTTATTTCTATTGATCGTCTTGCTTTCCGTCGTTAGTGCCATCAATATTTACAAACAAAAATCGGACACAGAAAAAATTCTGATTGCCAATTACAACTCTCTGGAATATTCCAAAAACATGATGTTGGCTTTGGATAAAGTAGATTCAGACTCTTCGCAGATTGAGATTTTCAAAAATAATTTGAGCCTTGAAGGTAAAAATATCACAGAAATCGGGGAAAATGATTCCTACGAAAGTTTAAATACTCATTTTCAAACTTTTCAGCAAACACCGAATTCTGAGACCGAAAAACTCATCAGAAATGATCTGGTGGAAATTATGCGTTTGAACATGAGCGCTATCGTTCAGAAAAGTGATACCGCGATTGCAACCTCGCAGACCGCGACAACCTGGGTGATTTCTTTGGGAAGTGTTTGTTTTTTAATTGCATTTACCTTGCTTTTTAATTTGCCTGGAAATATTGCACGTCCGATCAGGGAACTAACGGAAAGTATCAAGCAAATTGCGAATAAAAATTACCATGAACGCGTTCATTTTGAAGGCAGCGAAGAGTTTGAAGACTTGGCAAATTCCTTCAATTCAATGGCAGAAAAACTGGAGGAATACCAAAGCAGCAACTTATCGAAACAGTTGCTGGATAAAAAACGCGTTGAAACATTGATCGCGAATATGCATGACCCTGTAATTGGTTTGGATGAAAATAATTTCATCAATTTTATAAATGAAGAAGCTTTAAAAGTTTCGGGTTTGGTTCGGGAAGATATTTTTAAAAAATCTGCTTCCGATGTTGCGGTTAATAATGATTTGCTGCGGGAATTGCTTCGTAATGCGGCTTCAGATGATAAGACCGATTTCCCCATTAAAATTTTTGCCGATAATAAAGAAAGTTATTTTGAACAGGAAATTATTCCCATCAACTTTATTCCAACCGGAGAAACAGAGAAAAAAGAAGCTGGAAAAGTGATTTTATTAAGAAATGTAACAGCGCATAAAGAGCTTGATTTTGCGAAAACTAATTTCATCGCGACGGTTTCTCATGAATTGAAAACGCCAATTTCCTCCATGAAAATGGGAACTCAGTTGCTCAAAAATGAAAAATTCGGAAATCTGAATACGCAACAGAAAGAACTCTTGAAAAGCATTGAAGAAGATGGGGACAGATTACTGAATATAACCGGGGAATTATTGAATTTATCTCAGGCAGAAAGTGGAAATATCCGCTTAAATATTAAAGACTGTAAAGTTTCAGACCTGGTAAAAACAGCGGTTTCAAATAACTTGATCGTTGCTGAAAATAAAGAAATCCAAATCGAAACCGATTTCAGAACAGATGATAATGCGACCATTAATGCAGATTTTGATAAGACGATTTGGGTCCTTAATAATTTTCTGACAAACGCCATCAAACATTCTGAGATTGGACAAAAAATAATTATCTCAACCGAAAAAATCTCAGAAAAAATCAAATTTTCAGTACAGGATTTTGGGAAAGGAATTGATTCGAAATACCATTCCAAAGTGTTCGACCGTTATTTTCAAGTGCCTGAAGATTTTCAAAACGGAACAGGTTTAGGTTTGGCCATCAGCAAAAATTTTATTGAAAAACAGGGTGGCGAAATCGGCGTAGAAAGCACAGTTAACGAGGGAAGTATTTTCTGGATGATTTTGTAGCTTTGCTCTACCAAAGAAGGTTTAAAACTTAGTAAAACACAATAGCGAATTTTTTTATTGCTTTCCACTTTCGACTATGACTCGATTTTACAATTGGATTCGTTTAAGTTAGACTGAAGGAATTTATTTCTACCTGTCTATTTTTCAGTACGATAAAGAAAAATATGTAATTTTACATTAGTTAGAAACTGATGAAAACTTATTTTTTTCTTGTGATTTTCACTCTAATTTCCTGTTCCAAGAAAATAGAAGTGATTTCTGTGGAAAAAAATAAAGATGAGATTTACCAGAAAAATATCGCTTACGGAAAAGATCTTATTCTCAATACTTCAAAATATTTTGGTCCTAATGGAAGTCTTTCTCAAACCTCAAATGGGATGAACTGCACCAATTGTCATTTGGATGCAGGAACCCGGGATTACGGAAATAATTATAAAGCGGTTTTCGCGAATTATCCAAAATTCAGACAAAGAAGTGGGGAAGTAGAATCGCTTTCAAAAAGAATTAACGACTGTTTTCAAAGAAGTTTAAATGGCGATACGCTCTCAACAAATGGTCTTGAACTTCAGGCGATGATCGATTACATTAATTCTGTTGGAAAACACATTCCGAAAAATACCATTCCAAAAGAATCTGGGATAAAAAAACTGCAACTTTTAACGAGAGCCGCAGATCCGGAAAAGGGAAAACCGACGTACGAAAAAAACTGTGTACAATGTCACGGAATAAATGGCGAAGGTGAAATCGCCAAAGACAAATCCCAATCCTATTTTATTTATCCACCACTTTGGGGTAAAAATTCTTATAACACTTTTGCAGGATTAAATAGAATTCAAAAACTCTCCGGATTTATTTATGACAATATGCCTTACGATATTGCAAGTCATGAAAAGCCAGTTCTCAGCGAGGAGGAAGCTTGGGATGTTGCTGCGTATATTATTTCAAAATCCCGACCCGAAAAATTTTTCAGTGAAGACTGGCCAAATTTAAAAACAAAACCGGTTGATTACGCTTTTGGACCTTTTGCTGATTCCTTCTCAGAACAACAGCACAAATATGGACCTTACCAACCGATTCTCAATTTCCGAAAAAGAAATGATTAGTTATTCTCCTCAAATTTGAAAAGAACATAACCCTGAGTTTGATAATTTGAAAGTGCCGTTTTTGCAGAGAAAGCTTCTTTTACATTCTCCATAAGATCGGATAATTTTAAGCCGTCCCAACTCATGATCTGTCCGCAAACGACAAACTTCGCCCCTTTGGTTTGCATCTGTTTGATCAGGTTGAGATTAGGATTGTCGATCTTATATTTCGCTTTGTACAGATCATCTTTCAGTAAAATATCAGTCGCAGAACCGTGAACCACAAAAACCATCTTCAATTTTTCAGGGAGAATTCCGGAAGCGATATGTAGATTGAGAATTCTGCCCGCTTCAACCAGCGGCATATTTTCATTTTTGAAGGCAGTTTCCTTATCATTTTTACCGCTGAAATCGGTGAGTTCAAAAATAAGTTTGTAATCCTTAGAAATATCGGGTAAATCATTTACATCGGTAGGTTTCACAACAGACATAAACATGTTTCCCGTAATAAACGGTTGAAAATATTCCAGAACGTAACCTTTCACCACATTTTTTCCTAAAGGTAAAATCGTGTTGCTTACGAGATCCAGGCCTTGAAAGCTGAGCAATTTTTTTGCGTCTTTGTAAGAAATACTATCGCTTGTACTTTTAGAAAGTTGCTCTTTGTAATCATTCGCCATTTTCATATATTCGATTAACATCTTTTGATCAAAATAGATATTGGCAATTGCGGTTTTATTTGATTCGTGAAGTTTATTGAAGTCTTTCGTAAAGTTATCGGTAAATGTCTTTTTGAACTGCGTTCCTTGCGTTGGATCTGCAATCATCGCTTCTGCATAATTCTTCAGCGGAATGCTTGTTTTAGGAAAGTTTTCGTTTTTTGAATACGCTGCTAAACCTTTATAATTTTTCTGTAGGAGATAAATAGCATCTGCATATTCGGAAAATTTCTGCGTTTTTTCATTAATTTCTAATGGTGCTATTTTTACCACCAGATTATCAAGGTTTTTCTCGAAATCTTTGGTGTTTGTAAATGATGCAGCCGGGAAATAGAATTTTTTGTTTTCCGGGGAAGCATCTCCTTTTGTTTGAGCCCATAATGCCGAGGTATAAACCAGCAGTGCGGCAAATAATAATTTAGTTTTCATGATGTAGTTTTTTAATAATCAAAGGTATAGATATTTTATATTCAGATAAATATTTTTTGTTCCTTAAATTATCTTCTGAAAAAACCGTCATCAATTTGTTTTGGTTGACCTTTAAAAAGAATTATCTAACCACTCAAACATTTTTTTATAAACCTCATTTCGCACTGGTTTTTTGGATAAAACTAAATCGTGCATGCCATTTTCTATTTCGCAGGAGGTGACGTTGCCTTTAATTGTACGCGTATAATGTTCAATATTATCCACATTCAAAACGCAATCTGCCTCCATAAATCTGGGCGACCATTTTTTTTCATAAATCGATTTACTGCTGTGCAATACAAGAACTGGTACATCTAAATACAGATTGTTCTGAGTTTTTTTATGGGCATGATGTATGGCACCAATAAAACTTAAATTCACATCTGGAATTTCGTGCGGTTTCCACGCCAGCAAATAGTCCCATTCACCATATTTATCTTTGTGGAGACTATAACCATACAATTCTGAAAGACCGGGCGAAATGGTTTTGTTCGGAAAATATATACTTAAAAACGAAATTAGCGGAATGCCTATTTTTCTCTCAAAAGCATTCATATTAAATTCATAAAACGGGCTATTGCAAATGATGCCCTGAAATAAACCGCTTTTTAAATGATTTCCTCCATAATTGGTCACGATCAACCCACCGGTAGAATGTCCCATTAGAATAACTTCTTTGTTATTTTCAGACTTCATGATCTGCAAAGCTTCGTTTATTTCCTCGTCATATTCTAATAGCGATCGAACATTATTTAGTTTTTGGTGACTCAATAAAGATCGGCCGTACTTTCGCAGATCCAGCGCGTAGAAATTATAGCCTTCCTCATTAAATCGCTTTGCCATTTGGTCCTGAAAGAAATAATCGTTGAAACCGTGGATGTATAAGATAGCTTTTGAAGATAGTTGCGCAGATTTTTTACGGATTAAGGTTGCAATGACTTTACCTTCATAATCGTCTGGGAAAGATAGGATCAATTGCTCAAAACCTTCTCCAAGGATGTCAGGACAGTAATTGGCTTCATGCTCTTTCATGGTTGTTTTTGTCAAATTTACTAACATTCTTTTTCTGTAGAACTAAAAGTTTAACAGCTTCAATTAAAAAAAGCTACGAATAAATCGTAGCCTTCTATTTGTAAGAGAAAATTTTTTTTTAATGCTCTTCGTGACCATGAACGCCATGAGCGTGACCATGATCTAATTCTTCTTCCGTTGCTGGCCGGGTTGATTCTACTTCCAGGTCGAAATGTAAAGTTTTTCCTGCCATTGGATGATTAAGATCTGCGATAACCGCTTCTGGAGTTACTTCTAAAACGATTGCGTTCAGGTGATTTCCTTCAGGATCCTGCAAAGGTAAAATCGCTCCAACTGGCGGAACACCTGATTCTTCGAACATTGCGATCGGCAATTCTGTTTTTGCGTCATCATCTTTGTCGCCGTATCCTTCTTCCGGAACGATGGTAAAAGATTTTTTATCTCCTGCAACCATCCCCTGAAGATGTTCTTCAAATTTTGGCAACATCATTCCAACACCATATAAAAAAGTGAAAGGATTTTCAGCATCTGTTTTTTCGATGAACGTTTTTTCACCATTGTCTTCGATTGCGTGAAGCGTGTATTGTAAAGCTACAACGTGATTTTTGTCTATTGTCATGAGGTTAATGTTAAGAAGGATTTCTAAATCCTTTTATTAAATATCTATTTTAAAGACTAAATTTCAGGTTAATCTTGTTCAGGTGCAAAGGTAAGAATTTAGATTAAATTGGATTTTTAACCCACAAAAGTCACAATAGCTTTCTAATTTTAAAACGAAAATCAAAGTTCAAATAAGTTTTTGCAAAATCGAATTTCCGAAGTACATCTTGTTGTCCGATGTATCTAATTAAAAATCATCTGCGGTCTTTGCGTAAAAACTTTGCGTCTTTGCGTGAAACTTCTAATCAGCTTTCAATTCTACACTGAAATCATGAGTCAATCGCAAAACGCCTTCAGTTAAACTGTCCTGATGTTCGGTGAAGCCTTTAAGTTTAGAAGATTTTCCTTTGATGATCAAATCCTGAATCTGTTTCTCGGTCAATTTTTTTTCAAACAGTTGAAAAGGAATTTTAAATCCACAACCTTTAAAATTAGAACAACCAATCGCAGTTTTTCCTTTCATTAGTTTGCTTTCTTTACATTTCGGACATTGTTCAGCTTCCCAAATAATCGCAACTGTTTTTCTTGGTGTTGATTCCTTTTTTTCTTTAGGTTGAATTTCTTCTGTGACGGAAATAACTTTCGCTTTTTCGTTTATCACGTTTCTTGTTAAATTCGTCACCATCGTGATGAGCTCTTCTTTAAATTGAGTGGCATCATATTCTCCACGCTCAATTTTTCTCAATTTGAATTCCCATTCTCCCGTTAACTCCGGACTTTTCAGTAATTCATCCTGAATCGTATCGATCAATTGAACGCCGGTTGAAGTCGCCAGGATATTTTTTTTCTTCCGCTCGATATAATTTCTTTTGAAAAGAGTTTCGATAATGTTTGCACGCGTTGAAGGTCTTCCAATACCATTGTTTTTCATCATCTCCCGCAGTTCTTCATCATCAACTTGTTTTCCCGCAGTTTCCATGGCTCGAAGCAAAGTTGCTTCAGTATAAGCTTTTGGCGGACTGGTTTTTCCCTGATGAATTATAGGTTTGTGCGGCCCTTTTTCGCCGGCTTTAAATTCGGGAATCGTCTGTTCCTCGTCTTTATCCCTTTTTTCGGGCTCTTCTTTTTTATCTTTAACATAAACTTCACGCCATCCTAATTCCAGAATTTGTCGTCCTGAAGTTTTGAATGGAATCGTTCCAACCTGACCTTCCACCAAAGTATTGGAAATTTTACATTCCGGATAAAAAACGGCGATAAACCGTTTCGCGATCAGATCATAAATTAATTTTTCTTCTCTGCTCAAATTCGAAGAAGGCGGAATTTCCGTCGGAATAATCGCGTGGTGATCGGTGACCTTCGAATCATCAAAAACGGTTTTCGATTTCGGAATCGCTTGAGCCAAAAGCGGAGCGGTCAATTCCCTATAAAAATTCATACTTTGAAGAATTCCAGCAATTTTTGGATGCAAACTTTCGGAAAGGTAAGTCGTATCAACACGCGGATAAGTCGTGTGTTTTTTCTCGTATAAACTTTGGATATATTTCAAAGTGTTTTCCGCAGAATAACCATATTTTTTATTCGCTTCAACCTGTAACGCCGTCAAATCGAAAAGTCGAGGGTTCTTTTCTTTTCCTGCTTTAATTTCGAAAGAGATAATTTCAAAAAGGTTTTGCTTTAAATATTCCAGACCTTTTTCGGCTTTTTCTTTTGTTTTTAAACGGTCTATGGCGGCAGTGAAGAGAACATCGCGGTACTTCGTTTTCAGTTCCCAATAATCTTCGGTATCGAAAGCATCGATTTCTTTTTGTCGCTGGACGATCATGGCTAAAGTTGGCGTTTGAACGCGCCCGATAGAAAGGACCGTTTTATTTCCACCAAATTTTTTTGTGAATAAACGCGTGGCATTTATTCCTAAAAGCCAGTCCCCAATTGCGCGTGCATTTCCGGCGAGATAAAGATTCTGATAATCTTCGGCAGGTTTTAAATTCGAGAAACCTTCTTTAATGGCTTCTTCAGTTAGGGAAGAGATCCAAAGTCTTTTTGTCGGTTTTTTACATTTCGCTTTTTGCAAAACCCAGCGTTGAATGAGTTCTCCTTCTTGTCCTGCATCACCACAATTGATAACTTCCTCGCAGTCTGCAACCAGTTTTTCAATTGTTTTAAACTGCTTTTCGACGCCCGGATTAGAAATTAATTTAATTCCAAAAGGTTCGGGAATAATGGGAAGATTAAATAGTGCCCAGGATTTCAAATGCGGTTCATAATCATGCGGTTCTTTCAGCGTACAAAAATGTCCGAACGTCCAAGTCACCCAATAACCATTTCCTTCGAAATAACCTTGCTTAGGCATGTTTGCACCTAAAACTTTGGCAATATCTCGGGCAACACTTGGCTTTTCAGCGATACATAATTTCATAATTCAATCTTCATTTTCTGGACGTGCTGCAAATTTGAGTAAATTTTTCTAAACAAATGGATGAAATTAAGGGAAAAGAAATTCTTTCCAAATCTTAAAAAGGATTTCATAAGTTTAAATCTCAAGAATGAAAATTAACCGATACTTTTCTAACACAAATGCCACAAATGTTCTCACAAATGACACTAAACAACCGTGCTATTTGTGAAATTCCATTTGTGAAATTTGTGTTTAAAAAAGTTTAAATTAGTACAAATTGATTTAAAAGATCGTAATTCTTTATGCAAAAAAAACGCTCCCGAAAAAATCCAGAAGCGTCAGTATTTTAAAATCTATTCCTTTAAATATTCATAAACAATTTCGGATTAACCGGCGTATTGTTTTTATGAACTTCATAATGGAGATGAGGTCCCGTAGAACGCCCCGAATTTCCTGATTTTGCGATCACCTGATTCACATTCACGACATCATTTGCTTTCACTAAAATTTGAGAAAGATGTCCGTAAAGCGTGGCTAAACCATTTCCGTGAGAAATAATGACACAATTCCCATAACCGCCTTTTACACCCGCAAAAATTACCGTTCCTTTCGCCGCGCCACGAACATCGGTTCCGTAAGCCACGGCAATGTCTAAACCTTTATGAAACTGAATTTGATCAGCTTCTGCTGGCGGATTATTTTTCTCCGCGATCTTATTGTCCGTCGGACTAATCAAAGTTTTCTTTATCACATTTCCTAGACTGTCCTTTTCCTCCACATACTGCGGAACAGCTTTAACTGCAGGTTTCGAATTTCCTATCGATGCCAACAAAACATTTCTAAATGGAATTGGATTTACGCGTTTTCCAAAGTTTGAAGAAATATAGCCATCCGTCGGAATCCCTAGTGGAACCTGCTGTAATTTATTTTGAAGATCAACCAAATACTGGCTGTAACGATTACTTTGTTTTGCGAGATAAACCGCGTCGGAAAGGCTGTCTTTGGCAAGCATCGAAATTTTTCCGTCCGTAATATTTTTAGACGCCAGAAACGAGTTCAGTTCCCGAACCGTATTATCCACCAAAACCAGATCGTTGCGCATTTCAGAATAATCAATGCTGTCTTTTTGGGTATTGATCTGAACAATGTTCACTTCATATTCCTTACTATCTTTCTCTATGAAAAGTTTTCCGATATATAATGCCTGACCGAAAACCAGGAGTAGTAATGCTCCTAAAAGCACGTTTGTATTTTTTTTATTGCTTAAAAAATTCTTCATTCTTTTATTTTGAAATACTGTTTTAAAATTTTCAGTCTGCAAAAATAAATAAAATTATCTAATTCAGTTGACCGTTATGACTTTATGGAAACTTAAACGGGATTATCTTGTTAAAAGTTGTGGCTAAAGTTGTTAACGTTATCATAAAAATCACCAATAAAAGTTTTTCGTTAAAGAATCTTTTTTTTTCGATTGCCTACTTTCGTATATTTGGCTTTTAACTGAAAAAAATGGATAAGAAAGATCATAAAAGCCGTCCAACCGTTGGTGTTTTAGGAAGCGGAAGTTTTGCAACCGCCATTGTAAAGATGTTGACAGAAAACTGCAAAGTCGTAAACTGGTGCGTTCGCAATGAGTTTGTTAAAGGCGCCATAGAGCTTCGTCACCACAATCCAACCTATCTTACCGCCGTTCAGTTCGATATTAAGAAACTGAAATTAACCACCGATATCAACGAACTCGTTTCAGAATGTGACATTATCGTTTTAGCAACGCCTTCCATCTATCTATCCGATAGTTTAGATAAAATGACCTGCGATTATTCGGGCAAACTTTTTGTTTCGGCCATCAAAGGAATTGTACCGAAAGTGAATGATGTAGTCGCTAATTATTTGCACAACGAATTCAAGATCGATTTCAAAAACCAGGCGGTGATTGCCGGACCTTGTCATGCAGAAGAAGTCGCTATGGAACGCCTTTCCTACCTAACGATCGCTTCTGTGGCTGAAAATCAGAGAGTTTTACACGATCTTTTTTCCTCTCATTTTATAAAAGTGAATTGCAGCTGCGACGTTATGGGAAATGAATACAGCGCCATTCTAAAAAATATTTACGCCATCGGAGCCGGGATCGCAAGCGGTTTGGGTTACGGCGATAACTTTACGGCAGTTTTTGTGACGAACGCGATCCGCGAAATGGAAGTTTTTCTTGAGGAGATTCATGAAACACCAAGAGATGTGAACGAAAGTGCTTACCTCGGCGATTTACTCGTTACCGCTTATTCCTTGTTTTCGCGGAACAGAAATCTGGGGAATTTAATAGGAAAAGGGTACACCGTAAAATCTGCCATTCAGTCTATGAATATGATTGCAGAAGGGTACTACGCCGCCGATTCGATCTACAAAACCTCTCAGGATAAAAAGATGGATACGCCGATCATCGACACGATTTACGGAATTTTATATGAAGAGAAAAATGCCGAAAAGCAATTTCAGAAACTCACCACGAAGTTGAATTAATTTTATTTGGGCGCATCCTGCACTCTTTCGCTTTGGGCAAAACCTCCTTTGTCGGTTTCGCCCGCCGCTCGATCATGCAGGTTGGTCTGCGTGCAGTCGCGCTTTTTAATCTCGTCCCAAGACGAGACCAACAATGCACTTCGCCCTTGCGCAGAGATTTCGCCAATAACAAACTAAGTTTTTAAAAATGAGGAAAGAAGAAGTTATGATGAAAAATCATCTCTTTTTTATTTCTACATCATCAGGATATAATTTTCAAAAAAAAATGATTTTGCAAACTAAAATTTTCCGAAATTAGTCCTTCAAAACAATACAATATGCCAGAATTTTTGACCAAAAGAACTCCAAAGCCGAAATATGATGTCGTTTTAATTGGCGGCGGAATTATGAGCACAACGCTTGCAACCTTGCTTCACGAATTTGATCCTCATTTAAAGATCGCCATTTTCGAACGCCTTGGCAGATTTGCGCGCGAAAGTTCAGCTGCCTGGAACAATGCCGGAACGGGACATTCTGCGTTTTGCGAACTCAATTACACCCCAGAAAAAGAAGATGGAACTATAGAAATCACAAAAGCTGAAGCGATCGCTGAGCAGTTCGAGATTTCTAAACAGTTTTGGTCTTTTTTGATTAAGAAAAATTATATCGACGAGCCAAAAGAATTCATTAATTCCTGTCCGCACATGAGTTTGGTTTTTGGGAAAAATGATGCCGAATTTTTACGAAAACGCCATGATAAAATGATAAAATCCAATCTTTTTAAAGGAATGGAATTTACAATGGATCACGACAAACTGCGGGAATGGATTCCCCTGATCATGAGCAAAAGAAAGGATAATGAAGTTCTCGCCGCGACCAAAATGGATCTGGGAACCGATGTTAATTTTGGAAGTCTAACGAGGAAATTAGGCCGGTTTTTAGCGGAAGATTCCGGCGTTGAAATTTTCCTTTACCACGAAGCCAAAGATTTAGACCTTCGAAAAGACGGGAAATGGGCGATCGAAATAAAAGACCGTTTGCATCAACATACACAGGAAGTGGTTGCAGATTTTGTGTTTATCGGCGCTGGTGGTTATGCGCTTCCACTTTTAGACAGTTCCGATATTCCGGAAAGTGCTGGTTATGGTGGTTTTCCGGTTTCCGGGGAATGGCTTGTTACGCATAATCCAGAATTAATTGCGCAACATCATGCAAAAGTTTACACGCAGGCAACGGTAGATGCGCCACCAATGAGTGTTCCGCATTTAGATCTTCGAATTATCGATGGTAAAAAAGCTTTGTTATTTGGACCCTTCGCAGGTTTCTCTACCAAATTTTTAAAAGAGGGCAGTTATCTTGATCTTCCGGAAAGTATCAACTTTAAAAATATTCGTTCTCTGTTTGGAGCGTGGTGGCATAATTTGCCTTTAACGCAATATTTGGTTAGACAGGTTGCGATGACAAAAGCGCAAAGAATTCAACACTTAAGGGAGTTTGTAAAAGATGCCAACGAAGAAGACTGGGAATTAAAGATTGCCGGACAGCGCGTTCAAGTCATCAAAAAAGATGATAAAATGGGCGGAAAATTAGAATTCGGTACTGAAGTGGTTGTGAATGCAAATGGAACAGTCGCCGCAATTTTGGGTGCCTCGCCGGGAGCTTCTACCGCGGTTTACGCCATGATGCAGGTTATTGAAAAGTGTTTCCCCGAAAAGTTAGAAAACGAATGGATGGATAAACTTCTGGAAATGATTCCGTCTTATGGTCAGAAATTATCCGAGAATGTAGAACTCGCAGAAAAAATGCGAGACTACACGAAAGAAAAATTAGAACTGGAATATTAATAATGTACATTAAATTTAGAACGACCTATTTATATTGCTCATTACCAATTGCTGATTACTTATAAATAAAATGGCAACAATCATCAAACCTGAAATCGTACAGGAAATCCTTGAATCGCTTCAAACAAAAATTGAGGAGGAAAAGCAGGTCATCGTTCATTGTTGTTTTCCGGCAACTTTTTCAGAGGGAAGTTTAATCAGGATCTGGAATTCGACTTATCTGATCGATGACAGTTTAGGGCATAGAAGTGGATTGATCCACCACGAGAATATTTCTATTTTTCCGTACTGGACAGAAGTCCCGCCTTTTAAAGATTTTTGGTTTACGCTCGTTTTCACCGGATTGCCGAAAGACTGTAAAACTTTTGATCTTCAGGAAATAATCCCGGAAGAAGGAGGTTTTCACGTCAAAAATATTAAAAGAAATGGTTCTGACGTTTATCGGGTAAAACTGACTTAATAGAACTTTTTCACACCTTATCATTTTCCACTTATGAAAAAATTCACTCTACTTTTTCTTTTGATCTCTTTTTTAGGATTTTCTCAAACAGAAAGAAAGCAAATTTCTACCATCAAAAAATTTCAAAAAAATTTGAATAAAGAATATAAGAATCCGAAAGAAACGCCGTTGCGTGATGATAATTTTGCCAACTTCAAAAATCATCAATTCTTTCCCATTAATTTGAAATATAGAGTTGAGGCAAAATTTGAGCGGACAGAAAATGCGGTTCCATTTGATCTACCAACTTCTTCCGGACGAACGCAACCTTATATTCAATATGGCAAAGCGACCTTTGTTCTGGACGGGAAAACTTATACTTTAGCGATCTATCAAAGCTTAAATCTGAGCAAGAAAGAAGGGTTCGCAGATTATCTGTTTCTACCTTTTCGTGACGAAACTAATAGCAAAGAAACTTATGGTGGCGGCAAATACATGGATTTGAGAATTCCAAAATCAAATGTAATTTTGCTCGATTTTAATCAGTCTTATCAACCTTTCTGTGCATATAATGCCTACGATTATAACTGTCCGATCGTACCCGAAGAAAATTTTTTACCCGTAAGAATTGACGCAGGTGTAAAGTATGAAGATGTTTATCACCATTAAAAGGTATCTTAGTGGCATAAAAATCGCTCGGTAAACCTCAATATTAAAAAAATTAAACTATGGAACCTTCAAAAAAAAATACACCAGGACCACTTGTTATCGGTTCAATTATAGTCATTGCACTGTTAGTTATTTTCTATTTTGTGCTGACCATGTTTTTCCCGGAATTGTTTCAGAGTATGAATGTTGGAGAAACTCAGCCGGTAAAATAAATCTTAAACTTTTGCGAGAAAAGCCTCAAATTGTTGACTGACAGAAACGCTTCCGTCGTCTTCAATTTTGTTGAGTTTTAAATGTTCGATCTTGTTGACCGAATTGATGTCGAATGGTTTCTGAACGCGCACATAATTTTCGGTGAAGCCGAACATCATTCCATTTTTATTTTCATGCTCCCAAAGTACGGGAAGCGTTTTGCCAACTTGAGTTTGATAGAATGCCATCTTCTTTTTTTCTGAAAGAATTCTTAACATTTTATTACGGCGTTTTCTTTCCGGAATGGGAATAACTCCATCCATTTCTGCAGCTTCGGTATTTTCTCTTTCAGAATAAGTAAAGACGTGCAGATAACTGATAGGAAGTTCATTTAAGAAATTGTAAGTCTCTAAAAATTTCTCCTCCGTTTCGCCCGGAAATCCAACAATTACATCAACTCCAATACAGGAATCAGGCATTACTTCGCGAATTTTTTTAACTCTGTTTTGATACAAATTCGTCATATACCGACGTTTCATTTTCTTCAAAAGATCGTCGCTACCACTTTGCAAAGGAATATGAAAATGCGGCACAAATCGTTTGCTTTTTGAAACCAGATCGATGCTTTCGTCTTTTAGAAGATTGGGTTCTATGGAGGAAATTCTAATTCTTTCGATACCTTCAACTTGATCCAGTTCAGAAATTAAATCCAGAAAAGTATGCTCGTGTTTTTTATTTCCGAATTCACCTTTTCCGTAATCACCAATGTTTACACCGGTTAAAACAATTTCTTTAATACCTTTTGCAGCAATTTCTTTAGCATTCTGCACCACACTTTCTATGGTATCTGAACGGGAGATTCCACGCGCCAAAGGAATTGTGCAGTAGGTACATTTATAATCGCAACCATCCTGAACTTTAAGAAATGCTCTGGTTCGGTCACCGATCGAATAACTTCCGATGAAAAAATCAGCTTCATCGATCTCACAGGAATGAATGATTCCGTGATCTTCGCTTTTCTGCAGATCATCTAAGTAACTCAGAATATTGAATTTCTCTTTCGCACCCAAAACCAGATCTACACCTGTAATGGTAGAAATTTCTTCCGGCTTCAACTGCGCATAACAACCTAAAATAACAACCAAACCTTCCGGATTGGCTTTCATTGCACGCTTCACATGGAGTTTACATTCGCGATCCGCATTTTCTGTCACCGAACAAGTATTAATGACATAAACATTTGCGGGCTGATCAAAATTTACTTTTTCGTAACCTGCATCGGTGAGTTGTCTAGCAATGGTAGAAGTTTCTGCGAAATTTAATTTGCAGCCAAGCGTATGGAAAGCGGCGGTTTTTGTTTGAAGAGAATTCAATTCTTTAAAAAATTTGAGATTGCAAAGATAAGGAATTCAAAATTTTAAACAGAATAGAGCGAAATGGATTCTGTGGAAAGTATTAGATCTTATAATCATCACGAACTTCATCGCTTTTCGCATAGCAAACCGGAGATGAATTTTGCTGAATTTCATCCGGCTTTTGCTTTTTTAAAAGGTCTGTCGTGTACTCAAAAGATTTGTTTCGGGCGATAGAAAGTGTTTTCCATTCCTCATTTTGAAGCATTTTGGCGATATAAACGATTTGCCCAATGTGATAAGGATAATGCGCCAGTTGTCGTAAAACAGCATCGAGAACTAAATGTTTTTCGCCCCGAATTAAAATAATGTTGTTGATGTTGTCCTCAGAAATTTGATTTAAAGCTTCAAATAAAACGGTCCAGCCTTTTTCCCAAACTTCCAGCATTTCTGCTTTTGAATTTAGGTCGTTTTGAAATTCTGAATCGCGGTTTCGCCAGTCTTTTTCTCCATCTTCCGTTAGGAAATTAGTCCAGCGCGAAATCATGTTTCCAGAAATATGTTTGACAATCGCTGCAATCGAATTACTTTCAGAATTATGTTGCCAAAGTGCTTGCTCATCGGTGATCTGGTTAAAAGTGCGATCCCCTAAATCCTTATAGAAAAGGAAACGTTTAATAAATAAATCTTTCATTCTGTTAGAAAATAAATCTAAAGTTAGCAATTTTTCGTATATATGCGCATGGATTGTAAAGTAACATCATTTATGCAGGATTTAAATTCTATGAACGTAGAAAACCTGAAAAAATGGTTCAACGAAGAGAGTAAAATTTGGATTCCGCCCGCTAAGGAAATTCAGGGCGATAGTAGAATATTGGCTTTATTCCGAGCTATTTTTCGAAAATATGAGAGTATCGAATGGAAAGAATCAGAAATTTTCAATTTAGGAAAGGGACGGTTTTTTTATGAAACAGTTTCCCTTGGAAATATGAAAGGAAAAGGATTTTATACGAATAATATCTGCACTGTGATCGCTTTTACGGAGTGTGGCAAGATTAAATTGCTTTCAGATTATTTCAAAGACACTTCTTGTTTTATTTAAGACCTGAAAAATTTCAGCGTTTTTTTGCAGCACTTTTCCCGACATCAATTAGAATGTGGTTTGCCTGCATTGAAAATAATTGATGTAAAAAATTCAGTTAAAACTTTAAATGAATACATTTGCACCTTATTAAAAATAAGAGATAAATGGATTTTAAAAACTTCAAGATGCCTTTCAGCATCAACCAGGAATACAGTAAAAAAGTAGCATATTTTTCGATGGAGTTTGCCATTGATCAAGCTTTAAAAATTTATTCCGGCGGACTGGGCTTTTTGGCAGGTTCGCATATGAGAAGTGCTTATAATTTGAAGCAGGATCTGGTAGGAATCGGGATTTTATGGAAATTTGGTTATTACGACCAAGCCAGAAATCACGATCAGACTTTGCAACCGACCTGGACGGTAAAAATGTACAGTTTTCTACAAGATACCGGGATTAAATTTCAAATAGAAATTCATTCTGCACCGGTTTGGGTAAAAGTTTATTATCTGGATCCGGAGATTTTTCACACTGCACCCATGTTTTTTCTTTCCACCGACGTTCCGGAAAATGATCACATTTCAAAAACAATAACGCACCGTTTATATGATGCGAATGAATCTACAAAGATCGCGCAATATGTTTTGCTTGGGAAAGGCGGCGCGAAATTATTAGATGAGTTAAATATAGAACGCGATGTTTATCATCTAAATGAAGCTCACGGTTTACCTGCAGCTTTTTACTTGCTGAAAAAGTTTGGCGGTGATCTGGAAAAAGTGAAAGAGAAATTAGTTTTCACAACGCATACACCGGAAGAAGCCGGCAACGAGAAACACGATATTTTCATGTGCCACGATATGTCTTATTTCTCCGGTTTATCCATTGAAGAAGTAAAGACGATCGAAGGCGTTGAAGATAACCGTTTTAATCATTCCCTTTGTGCATTAAGAATGGCCCGGGTGGCGAACGGAGTTTCTCAGCTTCACGGCGAGGTTTCCCGAAAAATGTGGAGTAAATATCCAAAAATCTGCGAGATCAAAGCCATCACGAATGCGCAGGAATTTAAATATTGGGCAGACAAACCTCTGTACGACGCGAAAGATGAAAGTGATAATATGCTTTTTGATTTCCGAAAAAAACATTTGAAAAAAAGAACCTTTAAAATTGTCGCAGACCAAACCGGAAATCTTTTCGATCCGAATATCTTCACGATCGTTTGGGCACGAAGGTTTGCAGGATACAAAAGAGCCGATCTTTTGCTTCATGATAAACAGCGGTTCGAAAGATTATTAAACAATCCGAAATATCCGGTACAAATTATTTGGGCAGGAAAACCTTATCCAATGGATTATTCGGCGATCTCCACTTTCAATACTTTGGTTGAAGAAAGTAAATATTACAAAAACATGGCGGTTCTTACCGGTTATGAGCTGGCTTTAAGTAAGTCTTTGAAGCAGGGTTCTGATCTGTGGTTAAATAATCCGAGAGTGCCGAGAGAAGCTTCCGGTACCTCTGGAATGACCGCTTCAATGTGTGGATCCGTAAATCTTTCTACAGATGATGGCTGGATCCCGGAATTTGCGAAGAACGGAATTAACGGTTTTGTAACGCCACAAGCGGATTATAATAATACAAGCGTTTACGATCAGGATAATTTCGATCTCGAAAATCTTTATAACGTTTTGGAAAATGAGATCCTTCCAACGTATTACGACAATCCAGATCAATGGAGAAAAATTCAGCAAACTGCGATGGATGATGTTAAAGTGAAATTTAACAGCGATAGAATGGCAGACGAATATTACAAACAGATCTACGAAAATTAGATTTTTGTAAATAAATAAATAATTTAAGATCCGGGAATGTACATTCCCGGATTTTTTGTTTGAAGATTGCTAACTATTAATCCTCTACTTCAAAATTTAGAAACTTTGGAATGATCAATAATTCAGTTTCCACAGACCTGATTTCTTAGTTCGGGCTTTCTCTTCAGATTTCTGAAAAACTGCTACGAACTTCACATTGGGTGGAAAAGTAGAAACTCTGGCGAATCCTTTGCGAACCAGATAATTATTTACAAAAGTGCCGTCTTCCAAATAAATGTAGGCTAAAGTTCTGCCGTATCGGTCGAGCTTCTGGACATCAAATTCTAAACGGACTTTTTTTTGAGAAAGATATTTTTCCAGAAAGACTTTTGCTTCGCGACCGAAAATCTGTACTTGCTTTCTTTTCCCGACGTTTCGACTTTCCGGCGCATCAATCCCAATGAAACGAATTTTTACTTTGATATTGTTTTCGGCTATAATCACAAACGTATCACCATCGACGACTCGTGAAACCGGGTAATATTTCCCCGCAGTCTGGGCATTAAATTGTAAAATGAAAAGAAAGAAAAGGAGAATATAAAAACGGATCCGCATGCTGCAAAAGTAACTTTTATGTTAGTGTTTCTGCTCTTTTTTATTCACTAAAATAAATGTAATCAACTTTAATAATCAATTTATGTTGAGGAAAAATTTCCGTATTTTTGCGGAGTATGATTAACAGCGACCAAATTAAAGAGGCACAATCCCGTATTCAGGATCTGTATAAATTTTTGCAGATCGAAAAAAAGAAAATAGAGATTAGCAATGACGAAGAAAAAACTTTGTCCCCCGAGTTTTGGGATCATCCAAAAGAAGCCGAAATTTTCATGAAACAAATGCGTTCCAGGAAAAAATGGGTGAACGATTATGAAGAGATTTTTGCGAGGTTCGAGGACATTCAGGTACTTCTGGATTTTGCAAAAGAAGATCCGGATTCCGAGAAAGAACTGGAAACTTCATTTCCCATTCTCTTAGAAAAAATGGATGATCTGGAATTTAAAAACATGTTGTCTAACGAAGGCGACGAACTTTCTGCGGTATTACAAATCACTGCGGGAGCGGGTGGGACAGAATCCTGCGACTGGGCTTCCATGCTCATGAGAATGTACACCATGTGGGCAGAAAAACAAGGATATAAACTTCGAGAATTAAATTATCAGGAAGGTGAAGTTGCCGGTGTAAAAACCGTGACTTTAGAAATCGATGGCGAATTTGCTTTCGGTTATTTGCGTGGAGAAAATGGGGTTCATCGTTTAGTGAGAATTTCTCCCTTTGATTCGAATGCGAAAAGACATACAAGTTTTGTGTCGGTTTACGTGTATCCACTGGTTGATGATACGATTGAAATTAACATCAATCCTGCAGATATTTCCTTTGAAACAATGCGTTCCAGTGGCGCAGGCGGACAAAATGTAAATAAGGTAGAAACGGCAGTTCGTCTCCGTCACGCACCATCTGGAATTATCATTGAAAATTCTGAGTCCCGGTCGCAACTTCAAAATAAAGAAAAGGCAATGCAATTGCTGAAATCCCGTTTGTATGAAATGGAACTCGCGGAACGAATGAAAGCCCGGAACGAGATCGAGGCCGGAAAAATGAAGATCGAGTGGGGAAGTCAAATTAGAAATTACGTAATGCATCCTTACAAACTTGTAAAAGATGTGCGTTCCGGACATGAAACTTCGGATGTTGATGGCGTGATGAATGGCGATATAACTCCGTTTTTAAAAGCATTTTTGATGGGTGACGGAACCGCGGTAACCGACGATGACTTTGCTCTGTAAGTTTGGCAAACTTTAACAATTTATTAATCTTTGTGACACTTCTCTTTTATTATCTTTGCGAATATGGGACATTTTGAAAGTTGGAAGGATTTATTGAATCCAGAATTTTACATACAAATGGGCGGTTTCTGGCTCATCTTATTCATCATTTTTGCGGAGACCGGTTTATTCGTCGGCTTTTTTCTTCCGGGTGACAGTTTGCTCTTCGTATCGGGGATTTATGCCGTAGATATTATGAAAGAAACTTTCGGTTCTTCCGGCAGCGACTTGTTTGATACGACCATGTTGGCAACAGCAGTTGCAGTAGCGGCCATTATTGGTAATGAAGTTGGATACTGGTTTGGTTTGAAAGCTGGTCCTGCGCTTTACAAAAGAGAAGATTCTTTTTTATTCAAGAAAAAATATTTATTTCAGGCGCACGATTTCTTCGAAGATCATGGTGCGCTGGCCGTTATTATGGCGAGATTTTTACCGATCGTAAGAACTTTTACCCCTATCGTTGCAGGTATTGTGAAGATGGATAAGAAAAGATTTTTCATCGACAATGTGATCGGTGCATTTCTTTGGTCATTCATCCTGATTTTTGCCGGTCATTATTTAGATAAACTTTTTATTCAGCAATTTGATATCGACTTGAAAAAGCATTTAGAAATGATTATTCTTGTGATTGTTTTAATTACCACATTACCAATTGTACTTAAGTTTTTCTTCGGTAAAAAGAAACCGGAAAGAACTAGTTAATTTTCTCTTGTATAAAAGATAAAATATTCGGAAAAATAATAGAATCGCGCTTGCGTTTTACATATCTCGGAACATGTCCGGAATTCTTCATAAACACCAATTTATGAGGAATTTTTTTTGAAGTTAATACAGAATCTAAAGCCAGTCCCTGATTTTTATTCACCAGAAAGTCCCGGTCGCCCTGAAAAATAAGTGTAGGAATATTTGATACGTGGGTGATCGGACTTGCAATCTTAAAAGCTTCTAAATTATTTTCGAATTTGTCGCCTACCACTTTTTGAAAGACGCCTTTGCTTCTTTTATAATATTTGCTCGCCTGATATTTTTCCGAATAGAAATCGGTTGGACCACTCATAGAGATGATTTTCTTAATTTCCTGCGGATTATCATAGCCATAGAGAAGCGCCAAATGTCCGCCTGCACTTTCGCCCAGTAAAACGTAATTGCTGGGATTTAAACCCCAACTTTGGGCGAGTTCGTTGCTTTTGAGAACGGCTTTTGAAATATCCTGAACCTGTTGTTGATAGCGAACTTCTTTCGTAAGCAGCCTGTAATTGATATTGATGCTCGGAATATTATTTTTGAAGAGGAAATTCTGAATCATCTTCATGTGTTCCTTATGACCAAATTTCCAGCCGCCACCGTGAACGATCATGACAATTGGACTTTTGGAAGTGTAATTTGCAGGAAGAAAAACATCCATTCTTTGCTGCGTATGATCGCCATATTTTACATTGTATAATTTTCTGGCTCCGTTCTCTTCCACAGCTTTATATTTTGTAGAACAGGAACTAAAGATCATCCCTAAAGCGATAGTTCCCCAAAAATGCTGATTTAAAATAAATTTTCTCATAAATAAAGTGTTGACAACTTAGTGCCAAAAGTTTTCGAAATATAAAAAATCACTATGCATTAAATAAAAAAGAGACCTTAAAAAAGTCTCTTATAAATATTAGTTGAATAAGTCGCGAACTTTATCGAAAAAGGTTTTTTCCTTTCCGGAAGGTTCGGCCATCATTTCGCCATTTTTAATTTGATTTTCGAAAAACTCTTTTTGACTTGGAGAAAGATTTTGCGGCGTCCAAACATTAATATGTACAAACATATCGCCTTTCCCGTAATTATCGATGCTTGGCAAACCTTTACCGGAAAGTCGCAGGATCTTACCTGACTGCGTTCCTGCTTCCACTTTGATTTTTACTTTTCCACCAACAGTCGGGATTTCTTTTTGAGTTCCTAAAGCTGCTTCTGCAAAAGAGACATACAATTCCTGATGAAGATTGTCGCCCTCACGCTTAATTGTTGCGTCAACTTCTTCTTCAACAACCACAAGTAAATCTCCGGGGGTTCCACCAAATGGTGCGTCATTTCCTTTCCCACGAACATTCAGCTGAATTCCTTCTCGTGCTCCTTCGGGAATATTAATCGTTACTTCTTCGTCTTCTTTAATCAAACCCTGTGCATTTGCACCTGCGGGAATTTTATCGGCTACTTTACCAATTCCCTGGCAAGTTGAACAATGCGCCTGTGTCTGCATTTGTCCGAACATGGTATTCATTACTTTTACCTGAACACCGCTACCATGACATGTTGAACATGTTTTTGAAGTCGCTCCGGGCGCGAGTTTCATTTTCTTAACCTTAATGGTTTTTTGAGTACCATTAACCATCTCTTCGAGATTCAGTTTCATTCTTACGCGAAGATTGGTGCCACGAACCTGCTGTCTTTGTGCACCGCCGCCACCGCCGCCGCCAAAATGACCGCCAAAAATATCTCCAAACTGGCTGAAAATATCATCCATGTTCATTCCGCCACCGCCGAAACCGCCGCCACCATAACCGCCTGCAGCGCCACTCATTCCTGCATGACCGTATTGATCATAACGGGCTTTTTTATTGCCGTCGCTCAAAACTTCGTAAGCTTCCGCAGCTTCTTTAAATTTTTCTTCTGCTGCATTATCTCCAGGATTTTTATCCGGGTGAAATTTAATGGCCATTTTTCGGTAAGCCTTCTTTATTTCCTCTGCTGAGGCAGATTTAGATATTTCTAAAACTTCGTAATAATCTTTTTTTGACATCTTAATTCTTTGAGTAATAAGAAATGAGTAATAAGCAACGGACCTTAAAATTGCTCATTATTTATTACTCATTGCTAATAATTTTTTAGTTTCCGGTAACCACTTTTGCAAATCGGATCACTTTGTCCTGCAATAAATATCCTGACTCTATAACATCTACGATTTTTCCTTTCAACTCCGGTGAAGGGGAAGGAATTTGAGTAATTGCTTCGTGAAAATCTACGTTGAAATCATCGCCGGCATTTACTTCCATTGGTTTCAATCCTTTTTCTGTCAATTTATTTTTGAATTTTTGATAAATTAATTCTACCCCTTGTAAATCTGCTTCGTTGCCATTTTTAGCGATCTCTTTCAAAGCTCTTTCGAAATCATCTAAAACACCCAACATACTGATCATCATATCTTGATTTGCATATTGGAAGAACTCCATTTTTTCTTTGGTGGTTCTTTTTTTATAATTTTCAAATTCAGCAAAAAGACGGATGTAACGATCTTTCTCCTCTGCCAAAAGTTCTTCGTTGCTTGGTGTTGGTGTCACATTATCGACTGCTTCATTCTGCATGTTTTCGTTCATTTCTTCTGACGAATTTAGCATATCATCCTGTATATCTTGATTTTCTGACATAATATTATATTTTTAATAATCATCAATTCGCAAAGATTTTGCCAAAGACTCTTTTAGGACAATTCGGCAGTAATACCATGAAATGAACCCTGAAAATTTGATGAAGATCTGTAGATTTCTGAAATTTTATGGCGAGCAAAAAATTTAGTAGAGAACTGCAATTCTGAAAGAAATTTCATCAATCAAAAATTAAATAGCAGAATAGATCTGAATTTATCGATTCCAAGCTTTCTTAAATGCGATGATGGATCGCTACTATAAAAGTATTAAACACGAAATAAGGTTTTATTCTACGGGGAAAAATGTGGTATAAAGAAGATATAAATTTAAAACTAAAATGATCACTGTAATAAACCAGACAATAATTTTTAACCACATTTTGTTAACAAATTCTCCCATTTTAGCTTTGGAATTGGTAAACATAACCAATGGAATTACTGCAAAACTTAATTGCATCGAAAGAATGACCTGACTTAAAACCAAGAGATCAGTAGTACCTTTTTCCCCATACAATATGGCAACAATCAGGGCGGGAATTATCGCGAGTAATCGTGTGATCAATCGACGTAACCAAGGTTTTAATTTGATGTTCAAAAAACCTTCCATCACAATTTGACCGGCTAATGTGCCTGTTAGTGTTGAATTTTGTCCAGAGGCTAAAAGCGCTACTGCAAAAAAGATACTTGCTAAACTTGTTCCTAAAAGAGGCGCTAATAATTCGTGAGCATCGTAAATATCTGCGACATCCTGATAACCGGTATGATGGAAAGTGGCTGCGGCAACAATTAAGATCGCGGCATTTACAAAAAACGCTAAAAATAAAGACACGCTGGAATCTATCGTTGCAAATTTGATGGCCATCTTTTTACCTTCTGTGTCTCTTTTGTAATTTCTGGTCTGTACAATACTGCTGTGCAGATAAAGGTTATGAGGCATCACTGTTGCGCCTAAAATCCCGATTGCGATATAGAGCATGGTTGGATTAAAAACGATTTCCTTCGTAGGAATTAAACCTTTAAGCATTGGAAATAAATCGGGTTTGCTGGCTAAAATTTCATAACCGAAACAGGCGAAAATCACAAATATTAACCCTGCCACGAAAGCTTCGATCCAGCGAAAACCCCGCGATTGGAGAAGTAAAATAATAAAAACATCGATCCCTGTTATTACAATCCCCCAGGTGAGTGGAATTCCGAAAAGTAAATTTAAAGCAATGGCGGAGCCGATCACTTCTGCGAGATCACAAGCTGCAATCGCAATTTCGCATAAAACCCAAAGAATGAAATTGGTGGTTGGCTTAAAGTGATCTCTACATGCTTGCGCCAAATCCCGTTCTGCAACAACGCCTAATTTTAAGGATAAATGCTGTAAAACAATGGCGAAAATGTTAGAGATGAGGATAACAGAAAGCAACGTATAACCGAATTTTGCACCGCCGGCAATATCTGTCGCCCAATTTCCGGGATCCATATACCCAACAGCTACCATTAAACCAGGGCCTGCAAATGCGAGTAAAGTTCTCCAAAATCCTGCGTCTTTCGGTATGTTTATAGAGGAAAAAACTTCCGACAATGAATTTTGATGTTTTTCTTTTCTCCAGGCTCTGTTCATGATTAATGTTAGGTTAGTCTAACAAATGTAAATAAATAAATCTAATCTGAACTATTTTCACAAAAAAAATCCCGACAATTGCCGGGATTATATATTATAGCTTGTGTAGACTATTTTGCAAATCTCACTGCCATTTTTCTATCCATTGCTCTATCTGCGTCAGTAGCAGAAGCATCAATGGTAGCAAATTTACTTCCATAACCTTCAGCACCAAGAACTTGAGCACCAACACCTTTGTCGGTCAACCATTTTTTAATATAGTCTGCTCTTTCCTGAGACAATTTTACATTAGATGCTTCGTTACCGGTTTTATCTGTATAACCACCAATTTTGATTTTTGCATCTGGATAAGCTTTCATGATCGCTAATAAATTATCCATTTGCCCTTGCGAACCAGTTTCTAATTCTGTCGCAGAACCAACTTTAAAATTAACGTGATCAAAAGTATACCAGTTATCTTTTAATGCAGCATCATCAGCGCTTTTGTAGGATCCAGATTTCAAGAAAGTAATCATTGAATCTTCCATTCCACCTTTATATCCTTTGAGCATTGTCCCATTCAAATCGATATCTTCATCAGTTTTAGCCGTTGGAGTCATCGTCGTCGAATCAGCAGGAACTACTACTGCAGAAGAGTCTGTCATCACTGCTGTTGAATCATTCATGGTCGTTGTGGCATCTGCCGGTTTGTTACACTGTTTCCATAAGAACCAGGCTGCAAGCGCTAATAATAATAAAGGTAATAACCATTTCCAGATAGATCCACCACCGTCGTTATCATCAACTTTATCAGGATTTACATGAGTGTTTCCACCTCTGTTAACTTCTACTTTCGGTTCGTCAAATGAAGTGGTTTGAACGGTTTCTAAAGGTACACTTGTGGGATCAGCGCTCATTGAGCCTAAACCCAGAGAAGCTAAAGAAAGACCAGCAGGCAATAATGCAGAAACAACACCTTTTTGATCGTGAAGTAAACTCTTAACACCGTCTGCTCCAAGATTATTATCTGCAGCATATTTTCCTATCGAACCTAAGGCTGCACCCGTAACCATACTCAATAAAGAGCTCGATGTAGAATTACTCACCCCGGCAAAACTTGAAACTGCATTAACCAATCCAGCCATCTTATCTCCAAATATTGAGGACAAAACTGTTGAGATCGTGGAGTTGTTTGAAGAACCCTGTAATAAATTACCAAGAACGCCGGTTGAAGCAGCACCAGTAATTGCATCTAAAACTCCAGGTTTATCAGCGTTATTCGCTAATCCACCAACAACGGCAGGAAGTAATCCACTTATTGCTTTAGAAATTCCAGATTCGCTTTCTCCTAATTGTGACGCAGATTGAGAAACCAACGCAGGTCCTAATTGCCCTTTAATCAGGTCGATAATGTTTAGTGACATAATAGTTTATTTTAATGTTTAACGTAGCCTTATATATGCAAATATTAATCCAACAACTTAGTAATTGCTTTATTTTATATAAAAATTAACGTTTAATCAATACAAAAATCGCTTAAAATTTACTAATATGATTTTGCAAAAATTACTCTTTGTTTAGAAGGTTTTCCGGAAATTAGCGAAATCCCGTCTTCTAATGTGTTATCCAAAGGTATGCATCGGATTGTGGCTTTCGTTTCATTTTTGATCTGTTCTTCTTCTTCGTCTGTACCGTCCCAATGCGCAGATATAAAGCCGCCTTTATCCTCTAAAACTTTTTTGAATTCTACGTATGAATCAACTTTCGTTATATGTTCATCGCGGAAATTAAGTGCTTTCTTATAAATGTCTTCCTGAATGGTTTCGAGAAGGTTTTCGATGTAAACTTCGATGTTTTCTAAAGGTTGGGTTTCTTTCGTCAAATTATCCCTTCTCGCGATTTCAACGGTTTTGTTTTCCAGATCTCTGGCGCCAATTGCAATTCTGATCGGAACTCCTTTTAATTCGTATTCTGCAAATTTCCAACCTGGTTTGTTTTCAGTTTTATTATCATATTTTACTGAAATTCCTTTCGCTTTCAGTTTGTTTTGAATATCCACCGCAACTTCACTTACCAGTTGCAGTTGCTCTTCTCCTTTAAAAATGGGAACAATTACGACCTGAATTGGTGCTAAACTTGGTGGCAAAACTAATCCCAGATCATCTGAATGCGTCATAATTAAACCACCAATCAATCTTGTGGATGTTCCCCAGGAAGTTCCCCAGGCATGTTCAATCTTTCCTTCTTTATTCGTGAATTTTACATCGAATGCTTTCCCAAAGTTTTGACCTAAAAAGTGAGAAGTCCCTGCCTGCAAAGCTTTACCGTCCTGCATTAATGCTTCAATACAATAGGTCTCGTCAGCACCTGCAAATCTTTCTGAGGCTGTTTTAGTTCCACGAATCACAGGAATCGCCATAAAATTTTCAGCGAAATCTGCATACACATCGATCATTTTTTCTGTTTCTTCAACGGCTTCCTCTTTCGTAGCATGAGCCGTATGACCTTCCTGCCAAAGGAATTCTGCAGTACGCAAAAACAATCTCGTTCTCATTTCCCAACGAACAACGTTTGCCCACTGATTAATTAAAATGGGCAGATCGCGATAGGATTGAACCCAATTTTTATAAGTATTCCAGATAATAGCTTCAGAAGTCGGACGTACGATTAATTCTTCTTCCAGTTTCGCCTCGGGATCTACAATTAATTTTCCGGGATTATTGGGATCTGCTTTTAGGCGATAGTGGGTAACAACTGCACATTCTTTTGCGAAACCTTCGGCATTTTTTTCCTCAGCTTCAAAAAGACTTTTAGGAATAAAGATGGGGAAGTAAGCATTTTCGTGCCCAGTTTCCTTGAATTTTCGATCCATTTCGTCCCGCATTTTTTCCCAGATGGCGTACCCATATGGTTTGATGATCATACAGCCACGAACTCCAGAATTTTCTGCCAGATCTGCTTTTACTACAAGTTCATTATACCATTTGCTGTAATCTTCAGCTCTCGAGGTCAATTTTGCCATGATGATGTATTATTTTTATCTATTGATTTAACTTATTGGTGCTCTTTGAATCTAATCTAAAAAGCGTATTTTTACTCAAAATTTGTACTGATTAATTGGTATAATTTTGGTATAAAATGCAAATATAAATCAATTTAAACTTTTCACCTATCATGGAAAAAATTACTTATAAAAAAATACTCAAATTGCTGCAATCCAAAGCGGTTTTAGCAGTTGCGGGTGGATTTCTCCTCATGTCATGTGTTCCTCAAATGGGCGGATACAGCGAAACTGATGGAGTTTACTACGACCCAAGCAGAGATACTTTACCTGAAGGAATGGTAATGAACAGCGGAAATAGAGTTGGAGATTACTATGATTACCAAGCCAGCGATACTCAAAATCAATATTTAAACTCCGAGAACCGCAATGAGAACTGGATCGATAATCAAAATTCTGACTGGGGAAATTATAATGGTACAGACACTCACTACAACGATTCCTGGGGTTCTCCATACGGAATGTACTCTGGTTACGGAATGTACTCTGGATTTGGTTTTGGAATGAGTTTCGGTTGGGGCTCACCTTTCGGATACGGCATTTATGATCCTTGGGGATATAACTCATGGTACGGCTACTACAGCCCTTATGGATATTATAACCCGTATTACAGTTATAATCCATATTACGGTTACAACCCCTATTATGGCGGTTACAATCCTTACTATGGTTCCGGCAATGGATATAATGGGAATAACAGTTATAACGGTGGTTTTACCAATAAAAGAAGTGGTAACGACGGATCTTTCAGAAGTATTAATAAGAACGCTAATATCAATTCAAGAAATACTAATAGTTCGAACGCTGGATTCCGAAATGAGAATACAAGAATGAACAATAATGGCCAATCCAACCCGAGATATAGTCAACCCGGAAATAATAACGCACAACCACGATTTAGAACAAATTCTCAACCGAGACAAAATATTCCCAGACAACAGAATAATTCTCCAAGACAAAACGTTCCGAATTATCAGCAACCAAGCAGAAGTAATTCTAACGACGGCGGCTTTAGATCTGGAAATTCCGGAGGTGGATTCAACAGTGGTTCATCAAGCTCAGGATCTACGAGATCTTCCGGTGGCGGAGGTTTTAGAAGATAATATTAAAAATTTATAGAAGAATATTAAAAAATGATAAAAAAATCTTTAACGGTTTTAAGTATAGCCGTTGCCTATTTTGCTAACGCTCAAGACGTTTCTACGATTAGAAATACTTCAGAAGTTTATTCCAACTCCTCCTTAAATGGATCCTCGAAATATAACGCGATGGCCGGCTCGATGGGAGCTTTGGGAGGCGATGCCTCTGTTCTTAACTCAAATCCTGCTGGTCTCGCAGTGAGTATCGCAAGCGAAGTTTCCGGGACTTTGTTTATAGAAAATAATAGGAATACCACTTCTTATGCAGGAACATCTATAGATTATAAAGTCAATAATACTGATCTGGGAAATACCGGTGGAATCGCAGTTTTTCAAATGAATCCATCTTCCGCCTGGAAATTTGTGAACGTTGGAGTGAATTATTCTAATAAATCTTTGGAAGATTATTCCGAAACGCCTGGAAATAATAATTTGGTTTACGAAATAACCGATGCGGGAAATGTTTTGATTGATGAACTTGCTTTTGCAGGTCACGCTTACAACCGGTACGGAAATCTTTCAAAAACTTCCGTTGGAGTTGGTGGTAATTACGACAATAGAATTTATGTTGGAGCAGGTTTCAATTTTCATAATGCTATTTTGGATCAATATGATTCTGCTGCGTTTACAGATAATACCAATATTACCGATGTCTACAACAAACAGTACACTCCATTTTCCGAGTCATCAAGTGGTTTCTCCGCTTCTGTTGGGGTAATCGGTAAAATCAGTCCTCAATTTAGAGTTGGAGCTGCTCTGGAAACTCCAACCTGGTGGAATATCTCAAGATTGTACAACGAGTATGACAATCCGACAGATGGTACTTATACCGAAGATCGGAAGCTTTCTTCACCAATGAAGGCTACATTAAGTGCGGCCTACGTTGCAAGTAAAAACTTTGCAATCAATGTTGATTACAGTTTAGGATTGACAAAAGCGAAATATAAAGTTTATGGCGGCGCTGAAACGGAGATCAATCAATTCTTCTCTGATAATGCAAGCAATCTTTCAGAAGTAAAAGTCGGAGCAGAATATCGTTTAAATGATCTGCGTTTGCGAGGAGGTTACGGATTTGCATCCAGTCCTTTTAACTCGACCAGTATTAGTTCCCTTTCTGATGCTGGAGTAGCTTCAAATAATTCTTTTAGTGACTTATTTTCGGGGAAAAGCAATACGATTGGCGCAGGAATCGGATATGATTTTAAATCATTTTATATTGATGCCGCTTATCAAAATATAACTTCGGACTATAAAAGCCCATTTTTACAAGGCTCATTAGCGAACAATACAGGATATTTTTCAAACCAGTACATCGTCAATTCAGATGCTTCAGTTGTATCGGATGTGAAGAATAAAAAAGACAATTTCTTTATTACTCTAGGCTGGAAATTTTAATTTTCAAAACAGAAATAAAAGATAGAGCTCCGAAGAAATTCGGAGCTTTTTTATGTAAAAGATTTTAGTGGTGATGAAAAAAGTGACCCGTCATTGCAAGCAAAACGCCCAGCGTGACCAAACCAATTTTCTTCCAGTCGACGTTATGGTTCTTATTACTTTCAAAAATAATGACCGAAGAAATGTGGAGGAAAATACCACCCACTAAAGCCAGAAAATAAACCTTCAGATCAGGATTGAAATATTTACCTAAAAGCAAACCGAATGGCGAGGCAAGGGCAAAAATTGTAATAATTAAAACTGCAGAAGGAGAGAATTTTTTATTCTTAACTAAAAAAGCACCCAAAATAAAGGAGATCGGAATATTATGAACAAGGATGCCTGTAAGATAAGGGCTTAAGATAATAGTTTCATTTGCCAGAGGAATTCCCTCTAAAAAAGCGTGAACGAAAAGGCCCACCATTAATGCCAGTGGTAAAATATTTTTATCTTCGGTATGGTGATGAAAGTGGCCGTGTTCGAAACCTTTCGTTAGATTTTCCAGGAGCATTTGGAGCAAAACGCCGCCAATGACCCACAATCCGATATTGTGATCTTCCCCGGAATACACCTCCGGAAAAACTTCGTTCAAACAGATGGTGATTAAAAAACCCGCACTTACAACGAGCAGGTTCTTGGCAAATTTCTCGCGTTCTCCGAAAAATTTTCCCAGAAATACCCCAATCAAAACGCTTAGAATTAATAAGATAACGATCATAAATTCTCAGTTTTTATATTACTTTTTTTTAAATATGGTGATGCAACGTGATGAAGTTTCCAGATCAAACTCTTCTAAACCGTAATTACCAAAGATCTTAACTCTTTCAAAACCAAATTCTTCCCCATAATTTCCGATTTCCTCCAGTGTGTGTAATTTTACTTGCTCGAAGTAGTGATGATTCTCCCCTTTACTTGTAAACCGGATATCTTTGATGACATTTCTATTTTCAATTCTTTTATTAATTAGAAAATCAATTCCACCTTTTACAGAAATATATTCCGGGACCATTGTTTTTTTTACCCATTTTTCATTTAAGAAATCGAGTACAAAATATCCGTCTTCCTTTAAAATATTAGAAATTGACTGAAATACTTTTCGATCGTCGTTTTTGTCTTCAAAATATCCGAAACTCGTAAATAGATTAAAAACTGCATCCACTTTTTCGGCAGAAATTTCCGGAAAAATCTCTTGCCGCATATCGTGAACTTTAAATTGCAGATCAGGATTTTCGAACGGTTTATTGTGCAAAATGCTTTCTTTGGAGAGGTCCAAGCCCAAAACTTTGTAGCCTAATTGATTCAGATAAACCGAATGTCTTCCTTTCCCGCAAGCAAGATCAATGATTTTTGAATGTTTGGGTATTTCTAAGTTATTGATTAGTAGTGAGATGAAGTTTTCGGCTTCTGTAAAATCTCTGTCTTTATAAAGAATGTGATAATAAGGAGTATCAAACCAAGTTTCGAACCATGCCATTGTGCAAAAATAACTAAATTTGCCGAAATAATTGAACAACTTATAAATCGCTTTTTGAACTCAGAATGCGGAAAGCCAATACCAGACTATGGATACAGAAAATTTAAAAATACAGATCAAAACTTTTTTCGGCCTCGAAGAAATTTTAGCAGAAGAAATAAGAAAGCTTGGTGGAGCAAATGTCGAAGTTAAAAACCGTGCGGTAAATTGCGAAGGCGATCTTGGTTTTCTTTATAAAATAAATTATTCTGCGCGAACTGCACTCAAAATTTTGGTGCCGCTCCTTGCTTTTAAAGCTTGGGACGAGAATCGTTTTTACGATAAACTCTTCGCCTTTCCGTGGGATGAATACATGACCGTAGATCAAACTTTTGCCATTGATACCACGATTTATTCTGAAAGATTTAACCATTCCCAGTTTATTTCTTTGAAAATGAAAGATGCGATTGCAGATTATTTCAAATTCAAATTTCGTAAAAGACCGAATGTTGATACTACAAATCCTGACATTAAATTCCACCTTCATATCGATCGGGAATTGGTAACGATCTCCATTGATTCTTCGGGTGATGCTTTATTTAAAAGAGGTTACCGAAAAGAACAGGGAGAAGCGCCAATTAATGAAGTTTTAGCTTCCGGAATGTTGCAGCTTGCAGGTTGGGATGGCAAAGGAAACTTTCTGGATCCAATGTGTGGTTCCGGAACATTATTGATTGAAGCAGCTATGATCGCAATGGATTTGCCGGCACAAACTTTCCGTAGGAAATTTGGTTTTCAAAACTGGCTGAATTACGATGATGAATTGTTTAACACGATCAAAGAAGTCCGTTTAGCCCGCGTAAAAGAATTCACCGGAAAAATAGTGGGTTACGATATCGATTCAAATATGCTTCATGCCTCAAGAATTAATATTGAAGCTGCTGAAATGGAAGACGTCATCGAAGTTAGAGAGCAGGATTTCTTTGAATCTAAAAAAGATCTGTTTCCTTTGTTAATGGTTTTCAATCCGCCATACGATGAAAGGATCGTAATTAACGATGACGAGTTTTACGCGAAAATAGGCGACACCTTCAAGAAAAATTATCCAAACACTTTAGCCTGGTTAATTTCCTCCGATCTGGATTCTATGAAAAGAATTGGTTTGCGACCTTCCAGAAAGATCAAACTCTTCAACGGAAAATTAGAATGCCGTTTTATGCAGTTTGAAATGTATGAAGGCACGAAGAAAATTCATAAATTAGAAGGAAGAGAAGGAGATAGTTAATTTTTAGGAACGAATTAGCAAATCAACTAATCACCAAAGCAGCGTTTTGAACACAATTTCAGTAATAATCGCAATTTACAACCGAAAAGATGAACTTTTTGAACTCCTCAATTCCTTGTCGCACCAAACCGATAAAGATTTTGAGGTGATTATTGTTGATGATGGTTCATTGATCAATTTACGTCCGACCACAGAATTGTTTAAGGAAAGTTTAAAGATCGAACTCTTTCGAAAAGACAATTCCGGTCCCGGATTATCCAGAAATTACGGCGCGAAAAGAGCAAAAAGCGACTGGCTCGTTTTTGTGGATTCCGATGTGATTGTAGAAACCGACTATATTCAGAACATCAAAAAAAATATTGCGACAATTCCCTGTGATGCTTTTGGTGGTGCCGATAAAGCCCACAAAGGCTTCAACCTTATTCAAAAAGCAATTTCCTATTCCATGACTTCCGTTTTTACAACGGGCGGAATTCGCGGCAGTAAAAAAGCTGTCACTAAATTTCAACCGCGAAGTTTTAATATGGGTGTCAAAAAAGTAGCATTCGAAAAAGTAGGTGGATTTTCCGAAATGCGAATCGGCGAAGATCCCGATCTCTCCATGAAACTCTGGGAGAATGGCTTTAGTACGGCTTTTTTCGACGATATTGGCGTCTATCATAAACGCCGCGTAGATTTTGGCAAGTTCTCCAAACAAGTCTATCAGTTCGGGTGTGCACGTCCGATCCTGAATCAGCGTCACCCAAAATTTGTCAAAATCTCTTTCGCATTTCCCTCCCTTTTTTTACTCGGTTATATTCTGGGATTTTTAGAATATTTTCTCTTCCAGAAAGGCCTCATACTCGGTTTTTATGGCCTTTACACCTTCGTCGTATTTTTTCACGCCTTATATCAAACCCGAAATATCAGCATTGCTGCAATGGCAATCATCGCCACGTACATTCAAATGTTTTCTTACGGTTACGGATTCCTTAAATCCTGGATTCTGCTCAATATTTTCCGACAGAAACCTGAAGAAGCTTTTCCTTCTCATTTTCATAAAAAATAAGGTCAAACTAAGAAGGTCAAATTTGAGGGCGCACAATTCCGGCTTTCACTACTCGCTTTTTTTCGCCACCGCATTTTCCCATCGCAAAAAAAAGAGCTCAAACATGCCGTTCAATCCGGGGCGCGATTAGCTTTCAAAACGAAAATAATTGATCAGAAAAAAATTTTAAAACTATTATCTTGAAAAAACAAATCGTCTTATTCATTCTCCTCTTCACTTTTTTAAATTTATTTTCTCAAAACACCTTTGTCTTTTTTGGCTCCTTTAACAGAGATAAAACGCAGGATGGGATTTATGTTTACGAGTTAGATACCATCAAAGGAAAACTCTTCAGAATTACTGCGGTAAAAAATATCCTTAATCCTTCTTTTCTTACGATTTCCCCCAACGGAAAATATGTTTTTGCCTGCACAGAAAGTAAAACGGTAAATGCCGGCAGCGTAAGCAGTTTCGAGTTTAAACCGGAAGAAAAAACTTTAAAATTCATTAACAGTCAAAAAAGTGGCGGCGAAAATCCAGTTTATTTGACCGTTCACCAAAACGGCAAATGGCTCGTGAACGGAAATTATACCGAAGGAAGTATTTCAGTTTATCCTCTTTCTGCCAATGGTTTCATACAGCCAGCTGTTCAAAACTTTCATTTTGAGGAAGGAAGTATTAATAAAAACAGGCAAGACAGATCGCATATTCATTCAACGGTATTTTCACCCGAGTTTGATTATCTGTTTGCACCAGATTTGGGAGCAGATAAGATCAGAATCTTCAAATTTGATAATGATAAAAGCCAGCCTTTAGAATTGGCAGAACTTCCATTTACGCAAACAATTTTAGGAAGTGGACCCAGACATTTAACTTTCCATCCGAATGGTAAATTTGCCTATTGTACGGAAGAATTAGCGGGAGCAATCAGTGTTTACCGCTACCAAAATGGAACATTGGAAAGTATTCAAAGAATAAATACCCATCCAGACCAATTTAAAGATAATTTTGAAAGTTCAGATATTCACCTTTCTCCGGATGGCAGATTTTTGTATGCTGCAAATCGTGGCCAGGAAAATAATCTGGCGATTTTTAAAATTCAAAACGATGGAACGTTAAAAACTGTGGGTTATCAATCCACTTTAGGTAAACATCCCAGGATTTTTGCAATGAATGAGTCCGGGAAATTTCTTATCGCTACCAATTCTGTAAGCGGAGATGCAGTTGTTTTTAAAAGAAATGCAGAAACTGGTTTATTAAAAAAAGTAGGTAAAAAAGTGAAAATATTTGGGGTTTCTTCTGTCCAAATTAAAAGATATAACTAGCAGAATAATAAATAAAGTTTCAGCGTAAAAATCTCTGTAAGAAATGCATTAAACTAATGTGCACTCTTAACCAATCAGAATTACCAGAAAACTAATGTGACTTATGTGTTTAAAAATATATTTAGACATTGATTAAATAAAATTTTTGCGACTTTGTCGTTAAACCTAATTCCGACCAAAAACCCTATTTTTGCAAAAAATTAAGCATGCAAAATTATCTGGAATTTAATTTTAAAATAGAGCCTCTTCAGCCCTGGAATGATATTTTGATGGCAGAACTCATCGAGATTGGTTTCGACAGTTTTACCGAAGAACACGATGGAATTCTCGGATATATTCAGCAGGATCTTTTCAAAGAAGACGAATTAAAAAACCTTCATCTGCTCCAAAATCCTGAGATTAAAATTTCTTACACTTTTCAGGAAATGCCTAATATCAACTGGAACGAGGAGTGGGAAAAAAACTTTTCTCCTATCAATATAGAAGATCAGGTTTCTATTCGTGCAGAATTTCACGAGAATCAAAATTTACCACACGAAATTATTATTCAGCCGAAAATGTCTTTTGGTACCGGACATCACGCGACAACGTATTTGATGATTCAGCAAATGCTCGACATGGATTTTGCAAATAAAACAGTTTTAGATATGGGTTGCGGAACTTCGGTCCTGGCAATTTTTGCAAAACAGCAAGGTGCCGGAAAAACTGTTGCGATTGATATCGACGAATGGTCTGTAGAAAATTCTATCGAAAATGCTGCTAGAAACAATGTAGAATTAGAAATTTCTCAGGGAACTGCTGTGAATTTAGGAACCGAAAACTTCGATATTATTCTAGCCAACATCAACAGAAATATTTTGATTTCGGATATTCCGACTTATGTTTCGGTGCTAAATACTGGCGGACAACTTTTGTTATCGGGCCTGTGCTTTTTTGATGTAGATGATATTCTGGAAGTTTGTACGGAACAGAAACTGACTTTGAAAAAGAAATTACAGCGGGAAGAGTGGGTTTCTTTACTCTTAGAAAAATAAAAAACCCTGTAAAAACAGGGTTTTAGTGACCTCGACTGGATTCAAACCAGTAACCTCCTGAGCCGTAATCAGGTGCGCTATTCAGTTGCGCCACGAAGCCGTTTTTCGGTCTGCAAATATAACACTTTTTTATTCCTTTCAAAAAATGAAACCTACTTTTTTCGCATTATTTACGTTTTTACTGTTTTTTTCCTGTAAAAAAGAAACCACACCTGTCACAAACGACTGGCAAAAAATCTCTCAAAATGTTCAGTTTAAAACCGATACCGATTTTTTAAAACTAAAATCAGGAAAATTTAATTATAATTTCCCAACCTCAAAACTTCCTTTTAAAAAGGTCATATTGCTTAACGCAAGCCTGGTTGGTTATCTTACAGAATTAGGTTTGGAAGAAAATATCACCGGAATCTCCAGTCCGGAATATGTTTACTCAGAAAAGATTGATCATTTAATTAAAGAGGGGAAAATTCAGAATATTGGTAACGAGCAGAAATATGATGTCGAGAAGATCATCGCTTTAAAACCCGATGTCATCTTCACCAATTATATTGCGAGCTTCGATAATACGTATGATCTACTGAAGAAAAATGGTATCGAAATTATTTTTCTGGATGAATATTTAGAACAAAATCCTTTAGAAAAATCGAAATATTTATTGGTCTTTGGTAAACTTTTCAATGTTGAAAAAAAAGCAGAAGCCCGATTTACCGAAATTGGAAAGAATTATAATGTGCTAAAAACTCTTGCGGCAACATCCAAAAAAAAACCAGTCGTTCTGGCCAATGAAATGTATGGAAATCAGTGGTTTTTACCCGGTGGAAAAACAAATCTTGCTCAGTTTATTTCCGACGCGAACGGAAGTTATATTAATGCAGATAATACGGAAACAAAAGCGGTTCCAATGAGTTTCGAAGAAGTGTTTTCGAAAGCAGGAAAAGCCGAATACTGGATCAATATCGGGAACCATCAAACCAAAAAGGAACTCCTGCAGATTAATCCTAATTATACTAAAATGAATGTGTATAACAGTGGCAAATTATATACGGTCACCGGAAAAGAGAAGGGCAAATCCAATGATTACTTTGAGAGTGGAGTCGTGCGTGCTGATTTAGTGCTGAAAGATTACATTAAGATTTTTCACCCCGAATTGTTATCTGACTATAATTTAACATTCATGAAAGAATTAAAGTAAAATATATTTCTATTTTTGCACCAAACTGCTGTCAATACCTTTTAGTCTTTAAATATGTGGAAGAAAATTAAAAAACTTATCTATATCATTATCCTTGCAAACATCCTTTTTATTGTGTGGGGAAAATTCTTTAATCCACCCGTAACAATTACTCAGATCGGTGGTTTAATGGAATATGGAAAACTAAAGAGAGATTATATTTCCTACGATGAAATGGGCACTTATGTGAAAAAAGCGGTGATCGCCTCTGAAGATCAGAGCTTTTATGAGCATAATGGATTCGATTACAAAGCAATTCAAAAAGCCATGAAAAGCAATGAAAAGGGCAAAAAACTACGCGGTGGAAGCACCATTTCTCAGCAAACCGCTAAAAATATTTTCCTGTGGCAGGGCAGAAGTTATATTCGGAAAGGATTGGAGGCCTTTTACACTTTTATTATCGAGTTAGTTTGGGGGAAAGACGTTATTTTAGAACGCTATTTAAACTCCATCGAGATGGGTCGCGGCGTTTTCGGAGTGGAAGCAGCTTCTGAATATTATTTCAGTAAAACTTCGAAAAATTTAACAAAAAGTGAGGCCGCGTGGATTGCAACGATCTTACCAAATCCGCAAAAATATGATCCTAAAAATCCCACCGCTTATCTGAATAAAAAGCACAACTGGATTTTACGTCAAATGAATAATGTGACACTCAAATAAATTACCTTTGTCGCAATGATGGCAATTAGGACTCGAAAGAAGGTCGATTTCGACGCAGTACTTTCTCAGTATTTCAGTTTCAGAAATGAAACGAAATCGCTGGAACCACTTTCCGAACTGATTCGGAACGTGAGGGAAACTGATTTTGAGCATATTCTTAAATTTTTACGCGAAAACGAGGTCATTACAAAGAATTTTGGATATTACATTCACAATATTTTTGCAGGTAAACCCTTCAATCTGTCATTAACAGAAGCCAATATTTTATCGGAAAATGCTTTTTTCGCAGAATTTAAAAAAAGATTACTGAATAAAATTTTACCGGCCGTTGAAAATGAAAACACGATCTGGTTTTTAGTAGATACTGCATCTGTGAGACCGATCAGAGATCTTAATTATTTTAAAAATATCCCTGAAGATCAGCTTACGGAATTTTTTCATTTGCTGAAAATTGATACTTTCATCACGCATCCCGACGTTAAACTGGAACTTCTTTTTTCCATGAATATTTTAGCCTGGCGCGTCATCGGAAATGCGATGGATGTTGAAGTTGTAAATATGGCGCCCGAATACCGGAATTTCGACAACCCATTTTTAGCGCTTCAAAATGAACTCGATATTCTGAATGAAAATTATAAGCAGGATCCAGATTTCACCTTAACATCAAAAGATGAGCATTACAAACAGATCAAAGTGTATCTGCAGCAAGGTTTGGATTTTGTGACTTTGGCTTTTAAAAACTCTTCGAAATACGGAATCTCCGGTAAAATAAATCAGTCACTTTTAAAGATAAGACAACAGCTTAACCGAATGAATGATATTCTTGCGGTGATGGTCATTGATGATCAGGAAGAGGTTGTGGTAAAGTGTAAGCAACTTTTTTTTGATATTTTAGAATATAAATCCCACAAAACGAATTTACGCGATCTGGTCTTAGACAGCACGACTTTAATGTCGCATCTCATTACGAATCACACCGCAGAAACAGGCACTCACTACATCACCTCGACGCGTCGAGATTACTTGAAAATGTTTCTGAAAGCGAGTGGTGGCGGAATTATTGTAGGTTGTCTGGTGGTGCTGAAATTATTTTTTGGCTCTCTTGAAGGCAGTGATTTTTCCCATGCGATCTTATACTCGTTCAATTATGCGATGGGTTTCATCATGATTTATCTGATGAATTTCACCTTAGCGACAAAACAACCTGCAATGACGGCGGCGACGATGGCAAAAGTCCTTTCGGAAGGAGAGAATACTCAGAAAAATTACGTTGATTTCGCCCACTTGGTTTCTAAGCTTTTTCGTTCCCAATTTATCGCCTTTATGGGAAATGTAGCCTTGGCTTTTCCGGTAGCTTTGGCGCTCATTTACGGATTAGATGTTCTTTTTCAGCAAAACTTTGCGGCCGAAAAAGCAACTAAACTCTTACAGGATCACGATCCGTTTGAGTCCAAAGCGATTTTTCATGCGTGTATCGCGGGATTTTTCCTTTTTATATCCGGGATTATTTCCGGGAACGTGGCGAACAGTTCTGTCTTTTATCACATTCCAAAGCGGATCGCTAAAAACCCGTTTTTGAATTACTTTTTAGGAGAACAAACCGCGAAAAGAATTTCGGATTACTATGCGAGAAACTGGCCCGGAATAATGTCAAATCTTTGGTTCGGGGTTTTCCTTGGAATTACCGGTCCAATTGGTCTTTTCTTAGGTTTAGATCTGGATATTCGCCACATTACTTTTGCTGCCGGAAACGTGGCTCTAGGATTTTATGGTAAAGGTTTCGACGTAGATTCTTACACCGTATGGATCTCGATTATTACCGTTTTTATCATCGGATTCTTCAATTTCGCAGTGAGTTTTGGCTTATCGATGATCTTGGCGTTCCGATCGCGAAAAGTGAATTTTGGAGAAGTTCGGGAGATTTATAAGGAGATCTTCAAGTATTTTATGCGAAATCCATTTCATTTTTTCCTTCCAATTAGGTCGGAAACCTTGGATATTAGCGCAAAAGAGATGGTTGACAACACCGTGGTTACAAAATCAGAAGATCGGTAAATTCAGCCTCGGGAAATTGTTCCTGGAATTTATTCAGAAAAAAAGTCTTCCTCATTCTGAAATCATTTTTTAAAAGTGGAGATTTGATCCTGAGTTCTAAAATTTTCTTATTGAGGTTTACCGATTCAATTTCATTGAAAAGCACATCATTCAAATATTCGTGCAGAAAGTCCTTCACTTCAAATGCCAGTAATTTATCTTCAAAACCATAAATTCTTGCAAACGATTTTACAAGTTCAGATGATTGATATTCTCTTTTCTTTTTCATTTAGAAGTTATGTGTTTTGAGTTTCGAGATTTGGGTTCTATGGTGATTGATTTAAAATTCAGGCTTAGTATTCGCATCATTCAGTTAATTCTTACCCATTTTAAATAATTATTAATTTTGCCACCAAGTAAATCGTATAAGTTCCGAAGGGTTTCAAAGTCTCTTCTTAAATCTGGATATAAACGAATTATTTTCTCTAAATGTCCAATGGTTTCGTCGCAACTTGAATGACTGAAAACCA
The DNA here is from genome assembly GCF_056279225.1 of Chryseobacterium sp. UYP7. Classification (NCBI taxonomy): domain Bacteria; kingdom Pseudomonadati; phylum Bacteroidota; class Flavobacteriia; order Flavobacteriales; family Weeksellaceae; genus Chryseobacterium; species Chryseobacterium sp. UYP7. The sequence goes on along the minus strand of NZ_JBWBQW010000002.1, from coordinate 342,250 downwards.
AAAATCTTTCATATTCTTTTTTATAAACACTTCGTCCATAACCCTCAATAATATTAGAAACTATAGAATCGGATGATCTTCTCAACTGACTTCCCAATTCGTAGAGTTCATATTTTGGAAGTCTTAACGAAGCTGGATGCGTTCTAATAAAAAGGTCAAAACTAATATTGTATATATCTAAAGTTCGATAGCTCATTTCTTCAGTTTTTAGATTAATGGCGTTTAATTAATTTTTCCTATCGCTCGAAACCCGAAACCCGAACCGCTTTCTATAGCTCAAATATTTTACTTTCCTCATTAATTCTTTTCACCACATTTTCTGTTCTTTCTTTGCTCGTATCGGTAATAAATATTTGTCCGAAATGTTCCTGATTCACCAGTTCAATGAGTTGAGAAACTCTGGAATCGTCTAATTTATCGAAAATATCATCTAAAAGCAGGATTGGAGTTTTTCCGGTCAGTTCCCTAATTCTGTTCATTTGAGAAAGTTTCAAGGCGATGAGAAAAGATTTCTGCTGACCCTGGCTTCCAATTTTTTTCAAGGAGTTTCCATTCATTTCAAAAAGAAGATCATCTTTATGAATTCCTTTTGAGGTGTAAGTCAAAACTCTGTCTTTTTCTAAGTTTTGGTGCAGCAAATTTCTAAACCGATTATTCGGTTGCGACTGATCAAATTCTTCCTGCAGATCTGATTGATAATTAACCGTAACTCTTTCGTTTCCGTTTGAAATGGTCTCGTAATAACTTTGAATTAAAGGCAAAATAGAATCTGTAAATTCCTGTCTTTTAGTAAAAATCTTCGTTCCGAATTTGATCAGTGGTTCGTTATAAATCTCCAGATTATCACCATCGAAATATCGGTTTTTAGCGAAGCTTTTCAGTAAAGCATTTCGTTGCTGAACCGTCTTTTGATATTGAATTAAATTAAATAAATACTCAGAATCGGTTTGAGAGATCATCGCATCTAGAAAACGCCTGCGACTTTCCCCCGAGTCAGAAATCAAATTAGAATCATACGGAGAAATGATTACACTGGGCAAAAAACCAATGTGATCAGCAATTCTATCGTAGGACTTGTCATTTTTTTTGATGATTTTTTTGGCTTCTTTCGGTAGTTGAATTTTAATGATATTTTCTTTTTCACCATCGAAAATTTCGCCTTCGATTGTGAAAAAATCTTCGTCCGTTTTAATATTGTTCAAGTCTGTGTTTCCTAAAAAGCTTTTTGCAACCGACAGATAATGAAGCGCATCCACAATATTTGTTTTTCCGACGCCGTTATTTCCGACAAAACAATTGATTTGCGGAGAAAATTCGAAATTTCTTTCCTGATGATTTTTAAAATTTTGAATTTTTAAGTTGTTGATGATCATGATCCTAAAATATTTTGGAGTTTTTCAGGATTTTGTCTCGTGTCCCAAATTAGTAAAATCTTTATTAAATCAGACTTTACGGTTTACAATAAATAGTAATCTAAAATTAATTTTCCTCTATAGATTTCGTTTTCAATAAGAACTCCACAATATGTTAAATCTGAAAGTTGTGGTGCACTTTTTATACACAGTATATTGAGATTCGGAAACCAGCGATTCTTTTTCTAAATTCATTTTTTTCCACAATTCAGAAATCAAAATTCGGTCAGAAATTTCGTTGCTCGAACGGACTAATTTGTTTTTGATACTCTGGAAATTTTCTATCCTTCTAAATTTCAGTAAAGATAAAAATTTCAATTCAGAACCTCCTCAAAAAGAGCGTTGAGTTTTAGTTTTCAAAGTTAACGAAATGCGGACGGTTGGTTCCAAAATTATTTAATGGCAGGAGATCTGTGCGGTAATCATTAAACTGGTAAACAGAATTATTATCAAACGGAACTTTCGGATAATAAACAAAAGACAGCTGAATCCTGTTAAAAACCAAATAAGGATTATTGATCAGAACACCGATACCAAATTTAGAACTGGCTTTTGCACGAAATAAGCTTTCATTATATTGAGAAAGCCAACCCAAAGCGACAATGCTGTATGGACTAAAGTGAAAGTTTTTCCAGGTTTTATCGATAAAAAATTGTGTTTGATATCGCAGGATCAACTTTTTAGTTCCGATAAAATCACCGCTATACACCGGAAAATCTTCACGAGCAGAAAAATTAATGCGTTCTTTGTAGGAAGTGTTGTACAACTGGCTTCCCCAGACAAAAGTGGGAGAAAAGAAATGCCGGACTTTAGCAAATTTCCAGTCTTGCAAATTCGTAAAATAGGTTCCATCAAAACGGAAAGAATCGCTGTTTTCTCGGTTTTCATTAAAAAATCTTCCGTATTGTGCTTTAGCCGTAAAATATCCCCAATTGATAAAACTTCCTACTTCTGCAGAAACGCCGGTGTAGGGAACTGCACGGTTTCCTCGATTAATAAATCCAGTCGTAATTCCAAAGCTTTTTCCGTAGGGGATATCTTCGGGAAGATTGTATTGAAAAATATTTCTTTTCACAGAGAATTTGCGTTCAATAAAAGTTAAGGAAGCTAAAAAACTGGTACTGGAAGAGAAAAATCCTTCTTCATCAATTGCCGGACGGTCTTTATATTGATAATTCTGTATGCGTCCCATTACCGCAATGTTTCTCGAAATTTCGTCTTTATCACCAACAAAAACAGGGAACTGGTAACCGCCCCAAAGATCCTGATTGTAAACCTTGATCTGAACCTCCGGGAAAACAGATTTATCTTCTATCGGCATCAAAACCCTTCGCATAAAATATTCGAAAGTAAATCCGCCGGCCCATTTTGTAAGGGGTGAAAAGAAATCCCGTGTAGCAGCGAAAGTAATTCTTTCATTGTTGTAAAAATCCTTTTCGCCCGAAATTTCTGTGTTAATAAAACTTCCAAATAAGTTGTACGCGGTATAACTTGCAAACAGATTAGTTTCTTTATTGCTAAAGTTATTCGTGTACAGAACATTCACTTCATGTCCTAAACCCAAAAAATTTTCGTCTTTCATTCCTGCGCCAATTTTGCTGCCGGAATATCGAAAGCGCGGTTTTAAACTCCAGGAATCCAGTACTTTCACCAAAACATCAATAGAATCTTTCGTAGAAGTGCTGTCGGTGATACTTATATTTACGCGGCTAACAAACTGCGTATTCCGCAAAATACGCTCAGATTCGTACAGTTTCTGGGCATTGTATTCTTCGCCTTTTTTAAAAAGAAGATAGTTATTGATGGTTGATTTTTTCGAATCGATATGAATGCGTTCTGCGAGTCGGTCGTACCATTTCGGATTCGTATTTTTATCGGAGACTTTATATCCGAAAGGATCGATCGTTTCAATTTTAATATTCCTGATGATTTTTCCGTCGTAGGAAATCTGAGCCGGTTCTTTAGTTCTGGATTTTACGGAAACCGAATCAGCTTCGCGCCGAAAAATAAAGCGGTGAATAAATTTCGTTGATTTTCTTTTGTCCGAAAATGCTTCTATTTTATAATATAATGAATCCTTTTTCTCCTGTGCTGAAACAAAAGAAATGCAGGATATAAATAGAATAAAAAGAAAAATAAATCTGGAATTCAAGGCGATTTTAATTTCGGAAAAGGGATGATCAATTAATAAGCGAATATAATACAATAAATAACAAAGGCATTCCGCTGCAACTCTCTACCCAAAAGGAAAAATAGGAATCTTTGTTATCGTTTTCAGAAAAATAAATTACGATAAAAGTGAAAAATGAAGTAACTAAAAATGCCAGCGCGAAGTCAGTTTTCAGATAGAAAATGGAAATCATTAAGCTTAGGAAAACCAGGATATAAGCAAAATATTTGGTGTTCTGCGCTCCAATTAATCTTGGGAAAGTAACAACCGTATCGGATTTCATATCCCGAATGTCGAAAGGCAGAACCAAAGCAGTAATAAAAAGCCAGCTGATCCAGAAGATCTTCAGATTAAACTCCGGTAATATTAGCCAGGAATTGATCAACGCCCAGGTTAGGCCAACGTAAAATATTTTGAAAAGCGGAATTTTTCTCACAAAAAATTTAAGGAAAGAACTGTCGTAAAGAAGACCTAAAACAACAATGATGACCCATTTGACCAATCTGTTTTCGTTGTGATTATAAAGTATTAATATGGCTGAAATAATTCCGCAGATCACATTGAAAACCAGTATTTTAGAAAATAATTTTCCGGTATTTTGGTATTTCGTATATAAATAACCACTAAAGTAGGTTATGAAAATCAGCGCAATAGTTGGCGTTCTGATAATATTCTGCTCGAACATAAAAAACACCGCAAAAAAAGTCCCCATTAAGGAAACAAATATTTGACTGTCGACTATGTATTTTTTTAGTAAATTTAAACTGTTCATTTTCCCAACCTTCACGATTATCTAAAACCTTGAAGGTTTTAATTAAGAAAACAAATCTATGAAAAATAAAATTTTCGCAATCCTTCTTTTTTTATTGGCTGTTACCAATGTTTTTGCACAAAAATACTACGATGATCAATGGAAAAAAGTCGCCGAAAATTACAAAACCGGAAAATTTAAATCGAATCTTCCTCTTATTATAGAAATCCAAAACCAAGCAATGAAAGACGACAACGCTACTCAACTGATCCGCTCACTGAAGGCAGAATTCAGTATTGTGAATCAGACGACAGACGATACTAAAAACGATGCTTCCACCCAGTTTTTTACAAAACTAAAAGGTTTAGATACTAAATTAAATGGCGACGATCAACTGATTTATCAGGTTTTACTGGGAGAGTTTTTCAGCGATTATTACAATCGGAATCAGTGGCGGATCAATCAGCGAACGAATATGAACAATCAGGATTTTGCACAGATTGAAACCTGGTCGAAATTGGATTTTAAAAACTACTTAACGAAACATTTTGCAGATTTAGATCTGAAGAAAACTTATTTGCAGAAAATTCAAATGTCGAAATATAAAGAAATCTTCGAACGAACGGAGGATCTGGACTATTTCCCCACCTTATTTGACTGGAATGAGATCAATCAAATTAACTATCTAAAAAATGCGCAACTCTTCACGCCGAATGAACTGAAAGTAAACCAACCAAAAATTTCAGGGATTTATAATGATTTAATTTCTAAAAACTCTGGAAATTCAAAACTCTATTTTCAACATCAAAAATTAAATAACGAATGTGCTTTTACCAATTGTAAAGACCAGTTGCAGCAGTTAGAAAATTTGGTAAAAACCAGCGGTTCCAATGATTACCAGGTGAAAATCATCGAGGACATTATGCAGATCTACACTTCGAAAGAAGATTATAAGTCCGCACTAAGCTGGGCTGATCAAGCGACGAAGATGTTTCCGAAATCGAAGTTTATTAATAATATCATCAATAAGGAAAATCAAATTTTAAACCCAAGCTTAAACATTCATTACGAAACGCACACGCAACCTAATAAGCCTATTCACCTGGTCGCGGAAGCGAAAAACGTTTCAAAGTTTTCTTTAAATATTTATGAGGTGAAAGGAGATGAGCAAAGTTTCCTGCAATATGTTACCAATCAATATGACAAAACATTATTTCCGGCTATTAAAAAATCTTTGGTGCGGAAAGAAATTTTTGATATTCAGAATTTACTAGATCACAAAACGCACAAAACATCATTAGAAATTAAAGCGCTTCCGTCTGGAATTTATTTGGTGGAATATGTAGTTGAAAATTCGATTCAGGAAAATTTCTATTTTATAGCGACCAATTCCAGGATTATCTTCCACAAAAAAAATGAGCAAAAAATTGTTGATAATCAGTTAAAACTTGTCGACCGGGAAAATGGAAGATCAGTCTCGAACGAAAATTTAAAGATCTTCGAGATCGCAGACCGTAAAAAAGCGACTTTAGTTTCTGCAAAAACAGATGAATCCGCAATTTTCAAATTCCCTGTTTCGAAAAATAATGGCTATTACCGATATTATTTGGTTCAGCAACCTGCTACAAATGATTATAATTTAATGCAGGTTTATGGCGACGGTAATTATTATGAACCCAAGCAAACAGGAGCGCAGAATCTAGCTCAAATATTTATCGACCGCGGAATTTATCGTCCCGGACAAACCGTTTATTTTAAAGTGATCAATACCAAATTATTGGTGGATACTGAGTCTGTTGCAGTTGGAGTCAAACAAAAAATAACGCTTAATGATGCAAATGGAGAAGAAATTTCAACTCAAAATTTCACAACCAATGAATTTGGATCTTACAATGGAAGTTTCATTTTACCCAATGGAAAATTGAATGGTAATTTTTCCCTTGAAGTTGATTCGAATGATTTAGATGATGATGCTACAAAATATTTTCAGGTTGAAGAGTATAAACGTCCGAAATTTGAAGTGACTTTTGACCCTATAAAAGAAGAGTATAAATACGGACAAACCATCGAATTGAAAGGAAAAGCGATGATGTTTTCCGGCGTGGCTTTGAGCAATGCGACTGTAAATTACGAGATCAAAAAGCAAAATATCCGCTGGAGATATTTCTGGTGGTTTCCGCGTGGAAGTGATAATGAAAATTCAATTTTAGGCGAAGTTAAAACCAATGATAAAGGAGAATTTGTCATCAAGATCAATCTAAAAAAGGACGAAACTTTAGAAGGAATTCAAGTTGATAACTATGAAATCAATGCATCTGTAACCGATATTAATGGAGAAACGCAATCTGCCACAGAAAATGTAAAAGTCGCGTCGGTTTCGCATTATATTAAAACCGATGACATTAAAGATACTTTCACGGATGAACCTCTTAAAATTAAAGTGGAAACGAAAAATTATAACGATCAAAATTTAAAAAAATCGTATCAGGTCAAGTTGTCGAAACTTCAACCAAAAGAGAGAATTTTCCGCACCAATTTTGAAAATGAAATTCAGGATCTGCCGAAATTTTCAAAAGCTGAATTCATTCAAAAATTCCCTCACGATTATTTTTCCAAAGAGGAAAAAGAGTGGAAAGAGCAATCTGTCATTCTGAATGGAGAGAAACGAAGTGAAGAATCTCTTGATCTTGGAAGACTTTCTGCCGGAAATTACAAACTCGAGCTCTATAATATTGAAGGAAAAGACACGATAAAAACAGAAAAAATTTTTGAAGTTTATGATAAACGATTTTTATTGGATTCGCAAAAACCATATTTAAAAGTAATCCAGCCAAAATTGGAATATAAGCGAAATGAGAAAGCGAAGATCTACGTTTATTCCGCTATTCCAGAGGCTTTGGTTAATGTTTATGTTCAAAACGGAAATGGCGAGACCACGACAGAACAGAAGAAATTAAAAAATGGTGTTTTAGAATATGAAATTACGTTTCCGAAAGATGAAACGATTGACCAGATCAATCTGCAGTTTCAGTTGGTTGCCTTTAATGATGTAGAAACTGAAAATATCAATCTTCAAATTGAATCTGATAAAAAACCGCTGCGAATTGAAACCGTTACTTTCCGCGATAAATTGGAACCCGGACAAAAAGAAAAATGGACGGTGAAAGTTCTGGGGGAAGATAAAGAGAAGATCAACGCTGAAGTTTTGGCGAATATGTATGATAAATCTCTTGATCAGTTTGCGGGAAATTCTTTTTCCTGGCAAGAAATTTATCAGAAATATTTCAGCACGAATTCTTATGATGTAAATGACAATCTGGCTCAGGAAAATTATAATAAAAGCTTTACGTATCTAGAGCCAATGAATATTAATGTTCCTGATTTTAATTGGTTTGATACCGGGATTTATGGAAATCTAGGAGCGGCAAATCAAATTAGGATTCGAGGAATGGCTTCTGCAAAAATGGAAGTAATGTCAGACTCTGCAATGGCGGCTCCCTCTCCTTTAATTGCAGAAGAAGATAGAATGGTAAAGAAAACACTTTCAATGAAAGTGGTTTCAAGTGTAGTTACAACTGAAAAACTCGAAAAAATACCAGTTCGTCAAAACCTTAACGAAACTGCCTTTTTCTATCCAAATTTAATGACCGATAAGGACGGAAATGTCACTTTTGAATTTACGTCTCCAGAAGCATTGACACAATGGAAATTGATGTTTTTGGCACATACAAAAGATGCGCATTATGCAACTTTAGAAAAATCAGTTGTCACGCAAAAAGAATTTTCTGTAACGCCGAATTATCCAAGATTTTTACGCGAAGGTGACGAATTGAATTTGCAATCAAAACTCTCCAGTTTGGTAGATAAAAAATTGAGTGGAGTAGCGCAGTTGCAAATTTTAGATGCTTTTACTGATGAAGATATTTCATCTAAATTTAATTTGAATGAAACTCAAAAATCCTTCGAATTAAAAGAAAACGGAAATGAAGTAGTGCAGTGGAAACTGAAAGTTCCAAATGATGTTTCTTCCATGATTATTAAAGTATTGGCAAAAGCGGGAAACTTTTCTGATGGCGAACAAAAAGCAATCGCCGTTTTACCGAACAGAATGTTGATTACGGATGCAGTTCCAATCTTTGTGAAAGAAGGTCAAACCAAGACTTTTACTTTAGAAAATTTAGCAAAAAACACTTCGACTACAGCGACTAATTTTTCCAATACTTTGGAATTAACAACCAATCCGATTTGGGAAATCATGTTTGCTTTGCCAAGTTTAAAAAATGATCCGAACAATTCTGCCGATGTCGTCTTCAACAAATGGTTTGCCGATGTTTTGGCCTCCGAAATCTTTAAAGCGAATCCGAAATTAAAAGCCGTCTTTGAGGAATATCAAAGCAAAGGTTTATTGGTTTCTAACCTGGAAAAAAATCAGGAATTGAAACAATTGCTGCTGGAAGAAACGCCCTGGGTTTTAGAATCGAAAAATGAAACAGAACAGATGGAAAAACTCGCCAGATTATTTGATGCGAATAATATGCGAAATTCAATTCAAACCGATTGGAGCGAATTGCAGAAATTGCAAAATCCAGATGGCGGCTTTTCCTGGTATCAAGGTTATCCGAGTTCCTATTACAACTCTCTTTATATCCTGAAAAATCTAGGAAAGATTAATGAGTGGCTCAAAGGAAATACGGCAGATTATCAATCTTCTGAACAAAAAGAAATGGTGGCAAAACTCATTAATTATGTTGATTCCGAAGTTCATAAATATTGGGATGTTAAGAAAGAATATGTCTGGAATAATTACGTTCTGGATTATCTCGACACGCGAAATTATTGGGAAAAAGAATATCCTTTGAAAGGAAAAGGCGCACAATTGAAAAGTCTGGTTATTCAAAAAGCGCCAAAAGCCGAGATCAAAGATTTTACCTTCTTCGGTTTGCACCGTGCTGCTTTACTTTTTGATGATTATAAACTCCCCGTTTTATCTAAAAAATTATTGACTTATCTTAAAAAAACTTCCACGGACACCGAAACTCAAGGTGTTTACTGGAAACAGAATCTCAACGATTGGGGATGGTATTCTTCCAAAACCGTGAATCACGCCGGAGCTTTAGACGCGTTCAACAAATTAACGCCGACTGATGAAACTTTCATTGAAGAAATGAAGATTTGGCTCATCACCCAAAAAGAAGTCAATTCCTGGGGAAGTTCGCGTGGAACGGCGGAAGTTATTTTCACGATTCTAAATTCTGGAAAATCCTGGACAACCTCCGAAAGCGATAAAGCCACGATAATTTGGGGAGGAAAAGAATTGGTAAATCCGGATACGAAAGCAACGGGTTACGTGAAATCAACGGTGAAAGAAGAAAACATCGATAAGAAATTAGGAACAGTAACGGTCACCAAACCAGGTCCCGGAATTGTGCAAGGTAGTTTATTCTGGCAATATTACGAGGATTTAGATAAAATTAAATCATCTGAATCTTACCTTTCAATCACCAAAGAATTGTACAAAAAAGTGAAAACGGTGAATGGCGAAGAATTGGTAAAAATTGCAGAAAATTCGCCCTTGAAAGTTGGCGATAAAGTAACCGTCAGAATGATTTTGAACACCGATAGAAATATGGAATTCATTCACCTGAAAGACATGCGTGCTGCAGGATTTGAACCTTTAAATGTGATTTCCGGTTACGAATGGAAAAACGGTTTGGGTTATTATCAGTCGACCAAGGATGCTTCTACCAATTTCTATATCGAGAATATGAGAAAAGGGAAATACGTCTTTGAGTACGATTATATTTGCAACGCTTCGGGAACATTTAGCAATGGAATCACGACGCTGCAAAATTATTACGCACCGCAAATGAATGCGCATACGAAAGGAACGAAAGTTACGATCACCGAATAATTCTGTAGGGACAAGCCGCGACTTGTCCACAATATAAAAATCAATCATTCACCACATTAACCAAATCCGCTTCAATTTTGAAGCGGATTTTTTCATTTCCGTCGGTAGTGACAAGTCGCGACTTGTCCAAGTCTTAATAAATTTTCAACGAATCCGAAGGATTTAACAACAATAACCGTGGATGAAATCCATGGAAATAATAAGATAATTATTTGCGAATAAATTCCAGCAAAAAATACGTTTTTGACAAATGTCAAAGGATTTGATCCCCATTCTCCCCAACTTTGCATCAACAAACAAACTTAGAAATGAAAACCTTTAATAATTTCAGCAAAATGCTGCTTTTTTTTCCTGCGTTCGCATTTGCACAATCAGCGCCTACTTTACAGGAATTGATTGATTCTGCTTTGATCAACGACGGAACATTAACCCAACAAACGCTTGAAAATAAATATACCAAACTTGATGATCAAAAACTGAAAGATGTTTTTCTTCCGAAAGTTGAAGTATCAGGAAAAGCGGGTTATTTATATACTTCAGCACATCTCAAGTCACCGGAAATTAATCTTCCTGCTGTTCCACCAATATTTCTTGGCGCGACAATTCCAGAAGGACAAATCACCAATAATCTTAATATTTCGGGATTTTCTACGATGGCAAAAGCCGAAGCAAGTGTTCTTTTATATTCTGGTGGCAAAGTAAAATACCTGAAGGAAGCCAACCGAGAAAAGAATATTTCTGAAAATTTATTGATGCAGAAAAGCCGTGATGAAATTATCACCGAAATTTCGAAAGCTTATGATCAAATGGCTTTGGTTCAGGAATCGAAAAAGGTTTTAGACGAAGCCAAAAAAAGATTAGACATCAATCGTAAAACAGCAGACAAAGCATTGGGTTACGGATTGATTACGCCTTACGACAGAAAGAAAATCGAATTGGCGCAAGCAACTTTAGATTCGAAATTAGTAGAATACGAAGGAAAAAAAGAATTGCTGATTACCCAGATCGAAATATTAACTGGAATTGAGCGGGAAAGAATTGCTCAGATCGAACCTCAATTGCATACAATTTCTTATGAAGTTTTAGATCAGAATATTGAAAATAGAGTAGAGATCCAAGCTTTGGATCATGGCATCAAAGCAACCGATTTTAAAATTAAAGCCGAAGGAAGATGGTGGGTTCCGAAAGTTCAGGCACAAACTTCAGTGAGTTATTTTGGTTTGTTCAATAATAATATTTCGACTTCAAAAGAATTATTGCCAAATACTGGAAAGAAATTAGATTTGAATCCGGCGAACTTGAATGTCTTGCCTTTAGTTCAAGCCGGAGTTGGTTTCAAATGGGATGTTTTTGATGGAAATGAGGGAAAGCATTTGGTTGAAAAAGCAAAAATTGAAAAACAAATTCTAGAGAATAAAAAACGCGATGCTTCCAAAAAATTAAATTTGAATTTAGCCAATAATCAAACTAATTACGCGATTGCTCAGGCTCAAATCAAGTTAAAAGAAAAATCTCGTGAGATTGCAAAGGAAGGTTTAGAACAAGTGGAGAAAGAGTTCCGTTATGGAACAAAAACTTCATCTGCTTTAATCGATGCCGAAAATGATCTGGAAAATGCGGAACTGGAATTGCAGAACGCCATCTTTAATCAAAGAAGAAGTGCCATCGAACTGATGAAATCGACTCAGAATTTACAGATCGAAAAACTTTAAGTTTAACCGCAAAAGAGACAAAAGATAAATGCTGATTAAAGATTTTCAAAAGGAGGCAAAATCATATATTCTCTATTTTATATTTCTTTTGCAAACTATTGATTCACTTGTATTAAAATTAAACTTTTGCCTCTTTTACGGTTAAAAAAGACCTCTATAAAAACCAACCATAACAAACAAACAAAATGAAAAATACTGTAATAAAATATTTAGCATTAGTAAGTGTTCTCGCACTATCTGGCTGTAAAGACTCCAAACCGGAAAGAGCGATTGTCGGAAAAACGAAGAAAGAAGTCGTTTCCTTTTCACCCAAATTGACGGGCAGAGTTCTAAAAATATATGTGGAAGAAGGACAAACTGTAAAAGTAGGCGACACGCTCGCTATTTTAGATGTTCCCGAAGTTTCCGCCAAAATAGCCCAGGCAAAAGGCGCAACTTCTGCAGCCCGAGCACAGACACAAATGGCTAAAAACGGAGCGAGTCCGGATCAGCTTCGACAGCTGAGGGCAAAACAGAAAGGCCTGCAAGAGCAATTCAATTATGCGCAGAAATCTTTTAGCCGTGCGAAAAATATGTACCGTGACAGTTTGCTTTCTCCGCAGAACTATGATGAATATTTCGCGAAATACCAAGGCGCAAAAGCACAGTTGGATGCTGTAAATGCTGAACTTCATGATGTACAGCAAGGAACGCGTTACGAAAAAATCGATATGGCTCAAGGTCAGCAAAATCAAGCGATGGGCGCTTTGCAGGAAGCGAATATTGCAAATTCCGAACGATATGTGATCGCAACAAATGATATGGAAATTGAAACTATTGCATTAAATAAAGGAGAGTTGGCAACGGCAGGTTATCCTTTATTTACCGGTTATATTCCAGAAACTTCGTATTTCCGGTTTACCATTCCTGAAAGTAAAATTGCAAAATACCAAAAAGGAATGTCGGTGAAAATGTTGGTGAATTACAGCAACAAAGAATTCTCCGGAAAAATCGTAGCGATCAAGCAGTTGGCAAAATACGCGGACATTACCACGGCTTTCCCTGATTATGAACCAGAAGAAGCGATCTATGAGATCAAAGTCGTTCCGGCAGATCAAAGTGCGGCGAAAGATATTTTGGTGAATTCTAATGTGACTTTGAAATAATCGCGCATCATGAAACAGATTAAATATTTATTGAAAAGGGAATTTCGTTTGTTTTTTACGAACAGAACCATGTTATCGGTTTTCTTTTTGGCGCCGATTTTCTACGCTTTGCTGATCGGTTTTACCTACAAATCCGGGAAGGTTGAGAATATTCCCGTGATCGTAGTGAACCACGACAACACTCCTTTATCGAATCAACTCGTGGAAATGTTGCGGGACAGCAAAACCTTAAAAATTCTGAATTATATTCACGAGCCGGCCAGTCTGAAAGATGAAACCATCAAAACAGAAGCCGCAGCTGTGATCGTAATTCCAGAACGTTTCGAAGCCATGATGCTTCAGAAAAAATATCCTGAAGTGAATGTTTATGTGAATACTTCCAACGTTTTGACCGCGAATTTTGCTACGAAAGCCATTCAGTTGACTTTGGGTACATTTTCCGCAGGTGCTGAAATTAAAACTTTGCAGAAGAAAGGTATGAATGCTGAAATAGCAAAAACCCAGTACGAACCTTTCAAAGCTAATTATATCACGCTCTTTAACACAACGAGCAATTACCTCATCTTTATGTGGCCCGCAATGATGGCCGTGGTTTTACAGCAGGTTATTTTGCTTGCGATGGCGGTTACATTCTCCGAAGAATTTAAAAGAGAATCTTTCATCAAAGATTTTGCGGGAAAAGAAAAATATGCAGTTTTTGTCATGTTGATCAAATGTCTGCCGATCTGGATCTTTGCTAATTTCAATATTTTATTTTTCTATCTCTGCAGTCTTTATTTTAAAATTCCGGTGCCCGAGAATCTTTGGAATTTCTTTTTAATCACTGCGGTGTTCGTGGTCGCAGCTACAAACCTTGGTGTTCTTGTGAGTATTTTAGTGCCCGATGCTTTAAAGGCGACTCAGATTTTAATGGTTATGGCATCACCAGCTTTTATTATCAGTGGATTTACATGGCCATCATTTGCGATGCCGGAATTTATCAAAAATTTTACCGCTATTATTCCTTTAACGCCGTATTTAGATGCGTTGAAAATTATGCTCGTGCAAAAAGGTTCGGATGTTCTGACTAAGAAATATTTGGTTCATTTGTTAATTCTTGGTTGGGTGTATTTCATTTTAGGATGGATCGCATTGAAGATTAAAATCCATTTCCTCTTCAAAAAATATAAGATCGCTCAAAATGTGGAAGAGGAAAGTCTTGCAAAAATAATTTCTTCTGAAGAATAATTTTCAGTTTTAAATCATAACAGTTTTCATACTGTTTGTTTGTTGAGAGCGTTCGGGAAAAATTTTTCCGGACGTTCTTTTTTTACGTTTTTTGATATATGTCAAAGGAATAGTGATTAAATAACAGGAAATTTGGGTATCAATTATAATCAAAAAATAGTAAAATGAAAAAAGAAAATCAAAACAAAAAGGCTTATTTTATCGGTGGCGGACTTGCATCACTTGCTGGTGCGCTGTACCTTATTGAAGATGCAGATTTCAAAGGGGAAAACATTCACATCTTAGAAGCGCTTCCTATTTTAGGCGGAAGTAATGATGGCGCCGGTGAAAAAACAGAAGGTTTCGTCTGTCGTGGCGGAAGAATGCTGAACGAAGAAACGTATGAAAATTTCTGGGAACTCATGAGCCGCGTTGATTCGCTGGAAATGCCAAACATTTCTGTGAAAGATGAAATTTTAGCTTTTGACCACGCAAATCCGACCAACGCAAAAGCGAGACTGATCACTAAGTCCGGCGAAATATTGAATGCTCATTCTATGGGATTTGATATCAAAGACCGAATGAAATTGGTAAAATTATTTTTTGCTGATGAAAATGATCTGGATGATATGACTATAAGTGACTGGTTTGATGAGCATTTTTTCACCACTAATTTTTGGTTAATGTGGCAAACTACTTTTGCATGGCAGGAATGGAGCAGTATTTTCGAATTCAAAAGATACATGCACCGTATGCTTTTAGAATTCTCCAGAATTGATACTTTGGAGGGCGTGACAAGAACTCCTTACAACCAGTATGAATCTGTAATTATGCCTTTGAAAAAACATTTGGAAAAATATGAGGTACAGTTTCATACCAACCATACCGTAACAGATATTATTTTTAAAGATGATGAAAAAATTACCGTAACTTCTCTTAAATATAAAGACTTAACCGGAGCAGATAAAGAATTGGTGCTTGACGAAGATGATCTTTGTTTCTTTACAAACGGCTGTATTACCGATAATTCGAACAACGGCGATTATAGTACTGCTGCAAAATATCTTCCCGAAGATCCACCTTCTTATTCATTATGGAGAAAAATTGCAGATAAGAAAGAAGGCCTTGGAGATCCGGATCCGTTTTTTAAAAACCCCGATGAAACCAAATGGTATTCTTTCACCGCAACATTTAAAAATAAAAAAATGCTTCAGCTTATTGAAGAGTTTTCCGACAATAAACCAGGTAGTGGCGCTTTGATGACTTTTACAGATTCTTCCTGGCGCATGTCTATTGTAGTTGCTGCTCAGCCACATTTCAAAGGACAGGATGAGAATACTACGATTCTCTGGGGTTACGGTCTTTATCCTGATAAAATTGGAGATTTCGTTAAGAAACCAATGATCGACTGTACAGGTGAAGAAATTTTAACAGAGTTGATTCAACACCTGCATTTTGAAAAATATGAAAATGAAATTAAAGAGAGCGTTATCAATGTTATTCCAACCATGATGCCTTACATCGATTCCCTTTTTCAGCCGAGAAAGAAAACCGACCGTCCGTTAGTGGTTCCTGCAAATTCTACCAATTTTGCGATGATCAGCCAGTTCGTAGAAATTCCTGAAGATATGGTTTTCACCGAAGAGTATTCTGTAAGAGCAGCAAGAGCTGCAGTTTATACCCTTTTGGATATTGATAAAAAAGTAGTTCCTGTCACAGAACATTGGAAAAGTCCTGAGGTTTTAGCAAAAGCCGTAGCGGCTTCTTACAGATAAATAATTAACTAAAAAGTTTAAAAAAATGAAAATAACAAATGTAACCATCGTGGGAAGTGGTGTTCTAGGTTCCCAAATTGCATTTCAGTCTGCATTTCACGGTTATTCGGTCGTAATTTATGATCTTAATACTGACGTTCTGGATAAAGCAAAACAAAGTTTGACAATCCTTGCAGAAAATTTTAAAAAAGATTTAAACGCGAGTGACGGACAGATTGAATCGGCATTCAGTAGAATTTCCTATTCCACCGATTTAAAAGAGGCCGTAAAAGATGCGGATCTAATGATTGAAGCAATTCCGGAAAATCCGACCATTAAAACAGAGTTTTATACAAATTTGGCGCCTCTTGCACCAGAGAAAACCATCTTTGCAACCAACACTTCAACCTTGTTACCAAGTACTTTTGCAGAAGTTACAGGAAGACCGGAAAAATTTTTAGCGCTCCATTTTGCAAATGAGATCTGGTTACACAACACCGCAGAAATTATGGGTCATGCTACAACTGATCCTGAAGTTTTTCAGAAGGTGGTGGATTTTGCAAAAAATATCGGGATGGTTGCTTTGCCGCTTAGCAAAGAACAACCCGGCTATGTTGTAAATTCGCTCCTGGTTCCGCTTTTAGATGCAGCCACAAAATTATTGGTCAACGGCGTTGCCGATATCGAAACAGTGGACAAAGCCTGGATGGTCGCAACTGGCGCTCCAGTCGGACCTTTTGGGATTTTGGATGTCGTCGGAATAACCACCGCATACAATATCAATCAAATTAAATTCGAGAAAACTGAAGACGAAACTGCTGGAAAAGTGGTCGATTTTCTAAAGAAAAATTTCATCGACCAGAATAAACTCGGACTTTCAACAGGCGAAGGTTTTTATAAATATCCAGATCCCGTTTATAGAAATGCAGATTTTCTAAAACCCTAGTTTAAAAATAAAACAATAATCTTTGTAAATTAAGAACGTTCCCTATTTGGAACGTTCTTTTTCGTTAAATTCGCAAAAAAGCTTGCATGGAACTTATTGATACGCTTCCGAAAAATATGAAAACCGACCCCGATATTGTAAAATTTTTAACGGAGGATTTTCAAACCAAAATTTTCAAAAAAGGAGAATTAATCAGCAGACAGGATCAATACAACAGACATGTTTATTTTGTGACTGATGGTTTGTTACGTTCCTTTTATTACGAACACGGAAAGGAAATTACAACCAGATTTTATCCAGAAGGACAATTAATGGCGAATACCGACACCCTTTTTCAGAATAATACGACGAGGTATAATTTTGCTGCGGTGGAGGAAAGTACCGTTAAATTTTGCAACTACGCAAAACTCGAAGAATTGTGCGCGGTTTCTTTAGAAAGCGCCAATTTCAGTCGGTTTGTCTTAGGGAATATTATCACTCAGTTGACCGAAAGAATTTCTTCTCTGCAATTTCTGACGGCGAAAGAAAAATATTTAAAATTAATTCATGAGAATCCGAATATCATTCTTCGTGCACCCTTGGGAATGATCGCGACTTATCTGGGGATCTCTCAGGAAACTTTGAGCAGAATTCGCAGTGAAATTTAAAACGTTAATATCTCCCTAAATAATTCTTTTTTTTTGTAAAAATTAAACGATACAAATCGTCTTTGATGTTCAGCTAAAAATTCCCCAACAGCACCACAATTTATTTATTAAAGATTCCAGAAATTTTGAGGATGAAAAAAAGAGATTATTGGATTTATTCAAAAAATGCAACAGTTAGGAAATGAAGCTTTCGGAGATAAAAAATCTTTCTCTTTTGGAAAATTGAAAGCTAAGAGTGGAGTAATATGTTTGCGCGGCTTATCCACGACATAAAAATTATTTTTAACCAAATCCGCTTCAATTCGAAGCGGATTTTTTTTAGGAGATCCAGGAGGTAACTGTTTTTACTTTCCAGCCTTTTTTTGTTCGGATGATTTTATAGGTTTCGCCGCTATAGGAACCACTTTTTCTTAATATAAAAGTATCCTTATCACTGTCACATTTAAACAGCGGTGAATATCCAAGTGAACGCAATTTTGAGCGATTGTTCTTTTCATATTCTTCAAACTCTTTATGGGTCAGAATAATAATCGTCGTTAATGTGGGCTTGATACCTTGTAACTCTTTATCATCGGTTACGAGGAGTATTGGTGAATTCATAACTTCCTCCTCATTCATCATTTCCTGTTCTTCTTTGGACAGATCGTTCTTCGTCATAATTTTAGGATCTTTCAAATCAATCTCAAAATTAGAAAGAACGAAGGTCGAAATCGAAAAGTAAAGTTTTGACAAAAATCAAAAGTAATAGAAAATCGCTCCCAAAATTTGGAAGCGATCTTTTTAATTTAACGTGAAAAAATGCAAAGATTTCTCTGCAGATTCAAGTTTAATAATTATTTCGGCATTAAAACGTGGTCAATCACATGAATCACTCCATTAGACTGATCTACGTCTGCAATTGTTACCATTGCTTCACCTCCTTTTTCATCAGTTAAATAAACTTTACCATCTTTTTCCGAAGCAGTAAGTTTTCCTCCTGCGACAGTGTTCAATGTTGCTTTACCATTACCATCTTTTATCATTTTCATCAGATCTTCTGCAGAAACTTTACCGGAAACTACATGATAAGTAAGAACACCAGTTAATGCTTTTTTATTTTCAGGTTTCAATAAATTGGCTACTGCCTCTTTTGGAAGCATGTCAAACGCTTCATTGGTCGGAGCAAAAACCGTAAAAGGTCCTGCGCCAGATAATGTTTCTACCAATCCTGCTGCTTTTACAGCTGCAACCAAAGTAGTGTGATCTTTAGAGTTCATCGCGTTTTCTACAATGTTTTTCGTTGGTAACATTTCTGCACCACCTACCATTTTTGTATTTTGTACAGTATCTGCAACAACCTCAGGATTTTCATTCATTGCAGGTTGGTCCATAGTATTGGCCTCTACGGTTTCACTTTTCTTGCAACTTGTTGTAAATAATAAAGTTGCAAATAATGCAGCTACAAATAATTTTGGAATTTTCATAATAATATTTTAATAAGGTTAATGATATGTACTTACGATAAAGATTTAAAATCAGATTTGTAATAAGAAAAAAACAAACTGTTGTATTTTTAAACGACAGTATTACAGGCATTTACGAAGGAGTTTTAATTTAGCATTTATAATTGCTGCTATCAAATTAGACTCAAAAAAAATTGATCCTACATATAGGAAACATTTCTTACTCCAAAAAGCGTCTGACTTCTATCCTCCAAACACTAATCTGCGGATAGGCAATTAATTAAATTTTAGTAAATCTTAATTTCAATCATGAAAGAGAAACAGGCATGAAGATTTTAATTAGCAAAAGAAAATTAACGAATGATTGTTGAAATATTTTTAAATTTGAATAAAATACCAAACTATGCAAGATGTTTTTAATGCCAAAGACGCTCAAAATTATATCGACCGAATTAACAAACTAATTCCGGAAACTCCTGCAAATTGGGGAAAAATGAGTGTTGACCAAATGTTGGCTCATTGCAACGTAAGCTACGAAATGGTTTACGAGCCTCTAAAACATAAAGCGCCCGGAGGAATCGCCAAATTTATTTTAAAAAGATTTGTAAAACCCAAAGTCGTGGGTGAAAAATCATTTCCTAAAAATTCCCCTACTTCCCCACAATTTATCATTAAAGATTCGAAAAATTTTGAGGATGAAAAAAAACGGTTGATCGGCTTTATTCAAAAAACGCAGCAATTAGGAGGTGAGGCTTTTGAAGATAAAGAATCCTTCTCTTTTGGAAAATTGAAAGCGCAGGAATGGAATAATATGTTTGCAAAACACCTGAATCATCATCTGGAGCAATTTGGCGTTTAGATCTTCTCTTATTTTTTAAAACACAACGATGAAAAAACTTTTATTCTTTTTTATACTTTTCAGCACATTCGCTTTCGCTCAAATGCCTAATATTTCAAGTGTTTGGATGAATAAATCCCAAGGATTTACAGGCGTTATAAGTCCGGAAAAAGTATCGCTGAAATTAAAAATCAACATTTCCGAGCAGGATAAAAAGAATGATCAGGAATATTTCGTCGCTGGATATTCTCTGGTAGAAAAAACCTTCACGAAGTTCGAAGGCAAGTTGAAAATCACAAAATATAAAGAAGGCAAAAAGCGAAGTGTCGTTTTCGGAGAATACGTTTTTGATGAAGAGAACAAAGGCGCACATTCCGGCGTATTCACTGGGAAATTCATCTACACTTTTATCTGGAACAAAAAAAGCCAGAAAATAGATCAACAGTTCATCGAGTTTATTGGGAACTGGAAAAGTTACGATGGTAAATTAGATTACCGCACCAACTGGAAAAATTAGCAGAAATTCAATTTCAAAAATTCATAATTAACTCTTTAAATTTACGAAAATGGCAACAGTAAATCCTTATCTCATGTTCGATGGAAATTGTAAAGAAGCCTTTACTTTTTATAAAACTGCCTTTGGGAAAGAGTTTTCGGAGATTTCGTGCTTTGGAGATATGCCGCCGCAAGAAGGACTTCCTCCTCTAACGGATTTGCAAAAAGAAATGATTATGCACGTCAATATCAAAATTTCTGAACAAACGATTTTGTATGGAAGCGATATCTTTCCCGGCACACCCGGATTTACACCCGGCGATAACTTTTCCGTTTCAATCAGCGCAGATTCACGGGAAGAAACGGAAGATCTGTTCACCAAATTATCAGAGGGCGGCAAGGTGAAAATGCCTTTGGCAGACACTTTTTGGGGCGCGTATTTCGGGATGTGGCGCGATAAATTCGGCATCGACTGGATGATTAATTATGACGATCCTGCGAAAGCTCAGCAAGAATAATTTTTTTAGGATCAACAGCATATTTTCTTCCTTCGAAGATTGTAACCCGCCTTCCGCTCTATCTTTTTCTTCACTTTGTTCCGCAAAAGGATGCCGCTGCAGTCGGGGCTAGAATCTAATTTGAGTTCTTTTTTCAAATTAACCTTTTCAGCCTTCCAAAGACTGAAAGGATCGGAGGTTGAAAGGGTTTCCTAAATAAGCAGTTAAAACTTACAAATTTGTATTTTCTAAAATTACCGCATATCCTTGTCCAACGCCGATACACATTGTTGCCAAGGCATATTTTTTACCGGATTTTTGCAGTTCCAAAGCCGCAGAATACGTGATTCTTGTTCCGCTCATTCCAAGCGGATGACCCAGCGAAATTGCGCCTCCATTATTATTGACTCTTAGATCGTCGTTTGCAATTCCCAGTTCCTGTAAACACGCAATACTTTGTGCGGCAAAAGCTTCGTTCAGTTCAATAATATCAATTTGATCCAACGTTAAATTCGCTCTTTTTAAAGCCAGTTTTGTCGCTTCAACCGGTCCAATTCCCATAATTCTGGGTTCTACACCCACAACAGCAGAACAGACAATTTTAGCCAACGGTTTTAGTCCGTAGTTTTTTACTGCATCATCGGAACCGATGATTACCGCAGCTGCACCGTCATTTAAACCGGAAGCGTTTCCTGCCGTGACGGTTCCGTTTTCTTTCAGAAAAGCAGGTCTCAATTTACCTAATATTTCTAAAGAGGAACTGGGTTTTATAAATTCATCCTGATTAACGACAATTGGATCGCCTTTCCTTTTTGGAATAATAACATCAGAGATCTCTTCCGCTAAACGCCCGGATTCCTGGGATTTCTTTGCTTTCATTTGAGAATTTAAAGCAAACAGATCCTGCTCTTCGCGCGAAATATTATATTGCTGCGCTAAGTTTTCTGCCGTATTTCCCATTGCATCAATTCCGTACATTTTTTCCATTTTCGAATTCACAAAACGCCATCCAAAACTGGAATCATACATTTTAGAATCTGTTCCAAAGGCTGATTCAGACTTCGATAAAACGTAGGGTGCTCTTGACATTCCTTCAACACCACCAGCAATAAAAAGATCTCCTTCTCCTGCTTTTATGGCTCTCATGGCTTGTACGATAGAACTCATTCCCGAAGCACATAATCTGTTCACGGTTTCTCCCGGAACATTCACCGGAATTCCAGCAAGTAACAGAGCCATTCTCGCAACATTTCTATTGTCTTCGCCGGCTTGATTAGCACAACCGATTATAACATCGTCGATTTTATCTAAAGGAAGATCTGGATTTTTTTCAATCAAACTTTTTAAGACCGAAGCCATTAGATCGTCCGTTCTCATCGCAGCTAAGCTGCCTTTAAAATTCCCGATAGCAGATCGGGTTCCGTCGATAATATATGCGTTTTTCATGTATAATTTTTAATGATGGTAAATTTAAGAAAATAAAAAAAGACTTCCATAATTGAAAGTCTTTTAAAATATTAGTTCTTTACAAAGTCCAATAATGGTTTTATAAAACGATCGAAAACTTCGATATGTGGCGAATGTCCCACATTTTCTAACTCTATCAATTTGGAATTTTTAATTTTTTGATGGGTTTCCTTTCCTAAATTTTGATACAATCCCATTAGAGGTTGCAATTTCTGTGGTGCATTTGCTTTCCCGATAGCTGTTCTGTCGCGGGTTCCTATTATAAGAAGCGTAGGAATATTAATCTTTTCAAAATCATCAACAACAGGTTGTGTATAAATCATATCTGATGTTAAGGCTGCATCCCACGCGGTGATGGGGAAATCTTTAGAAATCGTCCAACCAGCCACAAGATTAAGCCAAGGTTCATATTCTGGTTTCCATTTTCCATCATAATAAAATTTAAGCTGGTAGTCTTTATAAGATTGATAGGTATTTTTTAGTTCGGAAGCATATAGCTTATTAATATTTTGATAGGGAGAAAATTTACGGTAATCTTCTAATCCAATTGGATTCTCGAGGATGAGTTTTTCAATATTATCGGGATACATAACAGCCATTTTCGTGGCCAGCATTCCGCCCATCGAGTGCCCTAAAAGTATAAATGAATTGATCTTTAAATCATCCAGAATTAACTTTGTGTTTTCTGCCAACTGTTGGAAACTAAATTGATATTGTTTCGGTTTGGAAGATTTTCCGAAGCCGATTTGATCTGGCATAATCACTCTGAAACCTTCTTTCAAAAGTGCTTTTGCAGTTTGCTCAAAGTAGAACCCATTAAAGTTCTTTCCGTGTAAAAGAACAACCGTCTTACCATTTGGTTTCTCAGGTTTTGCATCCATATAAGCCATCTTCAAATCTTGACCTTGATTTTTAATGGTTTTAGTAGTAACAGGAAATGGATAATTTACGGTGGTTAATTCTGCATCAAACGGCTGCAGTTTCGTTAAATCCTGCGATTTTAAGGTGAAAGAAAATAGGATTAAAAATAGATAAATAATGTTTTTAGATTTCATAACGAATATTTTCTCAAAAATACAAAATCTATTATTTGGGGAATAATGTTACGATTAATGTTTCTTTCTGTTAGTTTTTTAGATTTTCTTCACTACATAATTTCGATGCTGCTCTCGAAATGAATATTGATGAGGTTTTTAATTACTGCAATTTTTTGTAAGTTCGTTTCCGAAAAAAAATCAGGACCGTCTTTTAGTCAAGACTTAACTTAAATTCAAGCTCTCATCTGAGAAAAACTTTTTCGAAAATGGTTACTTTTGTGCCTATTTGCTGACCTTTAAAATCCGAATGATCTACAAAACTACATATCGGCAACTTATTCATTATTCGCTTATTGCGTGTACTTTGTGCATCCAGATCATCATTTGTATATTCATCTACAACGAATATTTTAACGGAAAAAAGCTAAATGTAATCGAGAATCAGATCCAGGAAACCCATGTATTGAAAAACCTGATGGAAGACTCCCGGAAAGATCTTCTTGGCGCTCAGGATAACCTTCAAAAATATGTTTTTAATAATGATAAAAAGTTTTTAGAGGCTTATTTTCAGTCATTGAGAAATCTGAATAAAAATTTAGACAGCGTCAGCACGTACAAAAACGTAAATCCTTCTTTAAAAAGTTTTATCAATTCCCGAAAGTCTGAACTTTCGAAACTTCCCGATCTTGAAAAATCAATCAATTCTGTTTACAAGCAGTCGAAGAAACCCTCCCCGAAAAAAGTCCCTTTTCAAATAAAAGACTTCGAAGTTAAAAGCATTCCTAAAAAACCGGATACGAAGATTGAATACCGTTTAGACAGTGTGGAGAAAAAAAATCTTTTGGGCCGCCTGAAATCTGCCGTAAATAATGACGTAGATGTTCAGCGCGAATTAACCATTATTTCTACAAAATACGGGGATTCTGTAAATACGGATCAACTGAAAACTGATATGGACAGTACGGTAAATGCCGTAAATAAACATTATGGAAATGAAATAAAAAAGTACGAAACCAGTATCATCAGTTCGCAGAATAAGAATGATAATCTTTATAAGATCTACGATCAACTCATTGTGTACAGCAATAACTGGATGGGAATTTATAATATTGCGGTCAGCGATTTCAGTAAAAATCTTGAAAAAGAATTGTACGAACAAAATTCAATTAATAACAAAATCCGAAGATATTCCGTCATTGGTTTAATGATCTTGATGTTTTTTGTGTTAATCGTGATTGCGTACTATAACAGACAGTCTTATTTAGATGAGAAAAAACTTAAACTGGCGTACGAAGAAATTAATAAAAACCTTAATTTCAAAAATAAAATTCTGGGAATGTTGAGTCATGAAATTCGTTCTCCGTTGAAGATCATTAATATTTTTATCGACAGGATCAGCAGAAAAACCAGCGATGAAAACATTGCCGATTACCTTAAAACGATTAAATTCACGAACAATTCCTTATTAATTCAAGCGAATCAAATCCTGGAATACACCAAGAATCAGGAAAAACAAATTGAATTGAGACCGATCGAATTTAATCTCCGAAATGAAATTGAATCGATTTTGCGCGCATTCGAACCTTATATCGAATCGAAAAATAACGTCTTCGAAGCAACGAATAATATCGATCCGAAAACAGTTGTTTTTGCAGAAAACATTAAAATCCATCAGGTTTTCACCAACATTCTGGGGAACGCAAATAAGTTTACAGAAGACGGCAAAATCGAAGTGAACATCAATACCAATCAGGTAAACGAAAAAGTCTTGAAACTAAATGTTACGATTTCTGATACAGGCGCGGGAATTTCAAAATCAGATATCAAAAAGATTTTTGAGCCCTATTTTCAGGGCGTTGTTTCTACGGAAATTGATAATTTGGGTGCAGGTTTGGGTTTGAATTTGTGCAAGGAGATCATCGATCTTTTTCACGGAACTATTTCTGCGCAAAGCACTTTAGGACAAGGAACAACCGTATCTTTCGACATTAATCTGAATATTGTAAAATGAATACATCCATAAAATTTTTATTGGGAGATGATCACAATATTGTTCGGCAAGGTCTTCAATTCATTATCGGCGATGTTGTCGAAAATACAGAAATTATTCATGCCGCCAGTTTGGAGCAGATCTTAAATCAGATTAAGTCGACCATCTTTGATATTGCTGTTCTAGATGCACAGTTTCCGGATGGGAATTCGCTTTCTATTATTGCTGAAATCAAAAGGCTTCAACCCAAAATTAAAATTTTGATCTTCACCAGTTTTGAGGAAGAGAATTATTCTTTGAAATTCATAAATGAAGGTGCAGACGGTTATTTGAACAAGTTAAGTGAAGAAGCAGAAATTCAAAATGCCATTCTGGAAATGATCGAAAAAGGAAAGTCTTTTCCGCCTTTCACTCAAAAAATGTTACAGTTATCCGACGAGCATATTGCGCTCCTGAATCCCTTAAATCAACTCACAGAAAGAGAGCTGGAAATTTCGATTTTGTACGCGAAGGGATTTGGAAACCTCGAGATCGCAAACACTTTATCGCTCCGACAAAATACGGTAAGTACCTTCAAAAAAAGGATATTCGGTAAGCTGAAAGTCGATACTATGGTCGATCTGATCGATTTGATCAGACTCCACAACAATATCTAGATCGTGCTTCGTCGATAAATATCTACAAACTTCTCGACAAACATCGACACCAATTTCCCTGAAAAAAAATCCGTTTGCGTTTCCTTTGTGCCTGACATTAGTTAATAACAATAACGATCAGGAAAATGAAGAAAACTCAGGTACAAAAGAAAGGATTTTTTAGCAGTAGAATATTGCGCGCCCTTTCAAAAATAAAAGCGTTGAGCAAGAAGGAATTCGGTGTTTTAATTGCGGTTCAACTTCTTATGTTGGGAGCGATTTATGCGGTAAATAATTTTAGTCCTTATTTTGAAGAACTTCATTTTGTTAGAATGCAGACTATTTCAGGCCGGATCTTAACTTTCTCATTGCTCACGATCCTCGTATTTCAAGTATCATTTCTAATTTATATCGCTTATTTATTCTTTAAATATAAAGCAGTACAATCTGTTAGTGATGATGAATTACCAAGCTGTACCGTAATTGTTCCGGCTTATAACGAGGGAAAATTAGTTTATGAAACACTGCTAAGTATCGCGGCGAGTGATTTCCCGATTCATAAAATGGAAGTGATCGCAGTAGATGATGGTAGCAGCGATGATACGTGGTATTGGATCAACAAAGCAAATGAAGATTTGGGAAAAACGGTCACCGTTTATAAGCAACCCGTAAACAGAGGAAAAAGACATGCTTTACATCTTGGATTTACCACAGGAAAAGGCGACGTATTTATTTCTATCGACAGCGACTCTGTAGTAGAAAAAAATACCATCAGAAATCTGGTGAGTCCTTTTGCAGTGAATAAAAATTGTGGAGCTGTTGCCGGAAATGTGAAGGTTTTAAACAAGAATCAAGGCATGATCCCAAGGATGCTGAATGTGAGTTTTGTTTTTAGTTTCGAATTTATGCGTGCTGCACAGAGTTCTCTGGGATTTGTACTTTGTACCCCAGGTGCTTTATCCGCTTACCGAAGAGATGCTGTTTTGCATTGTCTGGATGTGTGGATCAATCAAAAGTTTTTTGGGCGCGCTGCAACCATCGGTGAAGACCGTGCGATGACCAATCTTATTTTAAAACAGGGTTTCGATGTACAGTTTCAACGGAATGCAAATGTTTTAACCAACACTCCAACTTCGTTCAAGACCTTACATAAAATGTTTACAAGATGGGGTAGAAGCAATGTTCGGGAAACGTTAATGATGAACCGATTTATTTTTAATGATTTTAGAGAAAAAAATAAAGCAGGCGCAAGATTTATTTTTATTAATCAGTGGGTAAACCTGATCGTAGCCTTCCCTTTGGTAATTTTGATGTTCTATTTCTTGATGACGCATCCTCTTTTATATCTGAGTTCAGCGCTTACCGGAACATTTATTTTCGCAAGTATTCAGATGTTGTTTTTTAGCAAAAAATATAATTTTATCGATGCGCTTTGGGCGTATCCGTACAGTGTGTTTTATTTATTTGGACTTTTCTGGATCTTCCCTTTTTCTATCGCTACCGTTAAAAATGGAGGTTGGTTAACAAGATAAGTTTCAAATTATTATTTCGGAAAAAGTTAGTGATAGTATCAAGCTCCCTTTAATTTCAAAGTTAAAGGGAGCTTTTTTTGAATATTTTAACAACGCTGCTGATAAAGATGATTCCCGCAGCGATCAAGGCTGCTAAATAAACTTCGGGACTGGCTTGTTTGTTTGATACTGCGATAGCAATTAAAGCCCAAACTGCAACCAGTGCAAAGATGGGAGCGTTCTTTTTCCAGGTCATGAACAAGTGAATCAGAGAAGCGATGATGATTAAAATGATCGTCCAGGTTATTTCTGAAATTCCCCAGCCGTTCCAGTTTATTTTTTTTAACCAGGCCGCCGCCGCAGCGATCAACGCAACACTTACCCAACCCGTGTAAATCTGAAAGGGAAAGTTGATGAACCATTTTTGTGCAGCACCATCGTTATATTTTAAAGCCTGAAGCAGTATTATTGAAAGCGAGATCAAAGAAATTAATAAAACGACCACCGATATTCCTGTGTAACCATATAACCAGGTGACGATCCAGGCGCAGTTTGCAAGGCAGGAAACCACAAACCACCATCCGATTTTTTCTACGAAACCGTCTGCTTCATTTTTGGAGGAACTAAATAAACTTCGGCCCGTGTAAAAAACGAAACCAATTAAAAGTAAATAAATAAAACCCCAGATCGAAAAAGCATAACCTGCCGGCGTAAATAAATTATGATATTGGTCTGAAACATTGCCGATCGTTTTACCATTAAAAATGCCGGTATTGCTCAAATAATTAAAGACGATCGTAAAGATCAGGAAGAAGCCATTAGCAATTTGTAGTGTTTTTTTCATTTTGAATTTTTAAACCATCGTAAATTTAAGAAAAAAAGACTTTGGTCTTTAAAAATCCGTTCACCGAGTTTAAAACGTTCGAAAACCTGCGTCTGAAAATGGAGTTTCTCGTGATTAATCTAAGGATTCCCACCATTTACTGTACACCTTCTGATCGTCTTCCCAATTTATTTTTTCACCGATTTTTGGAGTGATTATGCGTAAATTTTCCTTTTCATTTAAGGCAGAGATTTGTTGCAAAGGTTCTTTCCAGTCATGCAGGGCAAGGGCGAATTTGGAATTGTGAACAGGAATAATTCTTTTGGTTTTTAAATTTTTTGATGCCTGGATAAATTCTTCCGGCATCATATGAATGTAGCGCCAATCTTGGTTGTATTGACCATTTTCGAGAATTGCAAGATCGAAACCGCCAAATTTATTTCCGATCTTTTCGAAATGATCGTCGAAACCGGAATCGCCGCCGATATAAATCTTTTTAAGTGGAGTTTCGAAAACAAAGCTGGCCCAAATCGCTTGATTTCGTTTTAATCCACGTCCGGAAAAATGTCGCGCTGTTTCTGCGTGAACTTTAAAGCCGTTTCCTAAATCAAAACTTTCGCCCCAATCCAGCTCGATGATCTTTTTCGGATCATAATTCCAGTATTCTAAATGTTCGCCCGTTCCTAATCCGGTAATTACTTGCTTTACTTTTGGATCGAGTTTTTTCACGGTTTCAAAATCCAGATGATCCCAATGGTCATGGGTAATTATTAAATAATCTAAGTCTGGAATATCATCTGCGGAATAAAGATCGGTTCCGGCGAATGCTTTGGTAGTGAAAGAAACTGGCGACGCATTCCCACTGAAAACCGGATCAACGAGGATCTTTTTACCATCAATTTGAATGAAGTAAGACGAGTGACCCATCCAGACGTAAACATTTTCCTGAGGGTCTAAATTTTTTAGATCGGTTTTGGTGAAATTGAATTTCTGTTTAGGAATTAAATTCTTATTCTGGCCAAAAATAAAACGATAAATCACCCCAGGTATTGAGGCGTCCTCTGCGAGTTGTGGCGTAAAATTAATGTTGTCGAATTTTCCATCTTTATAGTAGGGTGATTTCTGAATTCTTTCTAAACGCTTTCCAGAAGGTGCTTTTCCAAATGTGGGCTGCTGAAGAAAAATTGAAAGAGCTGCTGCGAATATTGCGATAATAACGATTAAGACGATGATAATTCTCATTCCGACTTTTTTATTCTTGTGATGATATTTATGGTAGAACGATCAGCAGAAGGTTTTACTTTAAATAAATATAAAATTTAATGCAGGGAAGATCATTTTTTTCCTTTGGAGAAGAAATACACTCTATTCCAGCCCCGATTGAACGGCATGTTTGAGCTCTCCTGCTGCAAAAAAAATGTTTTTTTACAGCAGGAAGCGAGTAGTGAAAGCGGGAATAAACGTGGAGAGAGAAGTAAAATCCAGTTGCTCCTGATTAATGTTTTTCTACGGGCAATTGATTTCGTTGCTGTACTTTTTTGAAGGTATACGCACTCATTAAAATACTGAATTCATAAAGTAAAAGAAGTGGTAAAGCAGCCATGATCATGCTTAAAACATCTGCGGGAGTAATAATCGCCGCAACAACCATAATTAATACCACCGCATGGCGACGGTATTTTCTCATGAAAGCGGGTGTTAAGATTCCGATGGTGGTCAGAAAATAAACGATCACAGGGAAAAGGAAAACGACGCCCATTCCCAAAACAACCTGCATAAACAAAGTGGTATAGTCACTCAGATCAAAAAGTTGGGTGATGGAATCTGATATTTTGAAAAGCAATCCAAAGTTAATAGCAAAAGGTAAAATGAGGAAATAGCCGCATAAAATTCCCATGAGAAAAAGCATCCACACAAAGTTGATAACGAATACGGAATTTTTTCTTTCTTTTGGGTGAAGTGCCGGCGAAATAAAGCGCCATAATTCCCAAACGATATAAGGAAAAGCCATCACCATTCCGCCAAAAACGGAAACCGCCATCATAACATTAAACTGCTGGAAAAGTTTTTTCTGCTGCACGGCAAAATGTCCGGGTAAGGTGATACTGTCGTGTCCGATCAATTCGCGGGAATAATGATTAACCACCCGAAAAGTGAAAAAATCGTTTCTCGTGGGACCGAAAAAGATATTATCCATGATCCAGTTCACGTTAAATCCGACAACAATTCCGCATATAATGATCGCGATAACAGCGCGGGTTAAGTGACCTCGTAATTCCCCTATGTGTCCCCAAATAGACATTTCTTGTTTATCGCTCACGAAATTTATGTTTAAAGTTTAAGTTTTAAAACCTTTTTATTGATAGTTTTAAAGATGCGAAATTACTGAATTATAAGTAAAAATGATAGAAACCAACGGATAATA
Source organism: Chryseobacterium sp. UYP7 (assembly GCF_056279225.1). Lineage (NCBI taxonomy): Bacteria > Pseudomonadati > Bacteroidota > Flavobacteriia > Flavobacteriales > Weeksellaceae > Chryseobacterium > Chryseobacterium sp. UYP7. Next base: position 311,436 of record NZ_JBWBQW010000002.1, on the reverse strand, counting down.
TTTTTCGTACTTCCTGCCATAGAAAAAGATTTTTTTAAATAATTCCTTCGTCCAGCAATCGGTGAATATCGATGATCCCAAAATATTTGCCATTATCGGTTACGATGAGCTGACCAATGTTTTTATCTTTAAGAATTGCCATGGCTTCTTTCGCCAGAGAATATTTGTCGATACTTTTCGGGTTTTTAGTCATAATGTCTTTCGCAGAAATTTTTGAAACATCCTGATCGCTTAGCAACATTCTGCGCAAATCACCATCGGTAATGACACCAATGATTTTTTCCTGTTCGGTCACGACTGTTATTCCGTGCGACGAACTGCTGATGGAAATGATGATCTCGCGGATCCCGGCATTTTCGGAAACCTGTGGTTTTTGGGAAGAAAGAAACTGTTCCACTTTTGCGGTAAGATTTTTCCCCAAGCTGCCACCCGGATGAAATTTCGCAAAATCTTTTTCCTGAAAACCGTTGAGTTCCATCAAACAAACTGCCAAAGCATCGCCCAGCGCCATTTGAACGGTCGTTGAACTTGTGGGCGCTAATTTTATGGGACAAGCTTCCTTTTCTACAGAAGAATCCAAAACAACGGTTGAAAATTCTGCTAATTTTGAAGTTAAATTTCCTGTCATTCCTATTAATGCTGAAGAATAATCCTTTAAAAAGGGTAAAAGGTTTACGATCTCGGGTGAGTTTCCAGAGTTTGAAATACAGAGAATAACGTCGGTTTTTTGAATCACCCCCAAATCTCCGTGGAGCGCTTCGGAAGCGTGCAGAAATTGCGAAGGAGTTCCGGTTGAATTTAACGTTGCCACTATTTTATTTCCAACATGTGCAGATTTACCAATTCCGACGATGATAAGTTTACCTTGGGCTGAATTTATTATCTCTACGGCTTTAAGAAAATTTTCGTTTAAGCGGTTCTTTAATTTTTCCAGTTCAGAAATTTCAATAGAAATTGCATTTTTTGCTAACTGTAAGATTTCGGATTGGTTCATTTTTAGAATTTAGAAAAAAGTTGTTTCTTATAATTAGAGATAAAGGTTTCTTTATGTCCAGAAAATTTTAAAGGTTCAAGATTGTTTTTTTAATTATAATTCTTTAACTTTGGGTAGTATGCAAATTTAATAAACAATTTTAGATGTAAAGCTAAAGTCCAAAAATTTGTACTGCAAAATGGATGTGGAGGAAGCTATTGAAGCTATAAAATTGAAAACAGATGAAAACAAAAAGTACCGATTTATCGAAAGAACTCAAAAAATATTTCGGCTTTTCAAAATTTAAAGGACAGCAAGAAGAAATAATCAAAAATTTATTAGAAGGTAAAGATATCTTCGTTTTAATGCCTACAGGTGGGGGAAAATCTCTCTGTTATCAGCTTCCTGCATTAATGTGCGACGGCACTGCGATCGTTGTTTCGCCTTTAATTGCACTCATGAAAAATCAGGTAGATGCGGTTAATGGACTTTCTTCCCGGGAAGGAGTTGCGCACGTTTTGAATTCTTCCCTTAATAAAACCCAGACGAAGCAGGTTTTTGATGATATTCGAGCCGGTAAAACGAAGTTATTGTATGTGGCGCCGGAATCCTTAATTAAAGAAGAATATATGGAATTTCTGCGTGATGTAGAAATTTCTTTTGTTGCCATTGACGAAGCGCACTGTATCTCGGAATGGGGGCATGATTTCCGTCCGGAGTACCGGAACCTTAAAACTATTATTGATAAAATTGCTGATGTTCCGGTCATCGCTTTAACAGCAACGGCAACTCCGAAAGTACAGGATGATATTCAGAAAACTTTGGGCATGTCCAAAGCCCTGGTTTTTAAGGAAAGTTTCAACAGACCCAATCTTTTTTATGAAGTTCGCCCGAAAGTTAATATAGACAGGGAAATCGTAAAATTTGTCAATAAATATAAAGGGAGATCAGGTATTGTTTATTGTTTAAGCCGGAGAAAAGTGGAGGAATTTGCGCAACTTCTTCAGGTGAATGGAATTAACGCGCTACCGTATCACGCAGGTTTAGATCAGAAAACCAGAGTGATGAATCAGGATAAATTTCTGATGGAAGATGCAGATATTATTGTCGCAACCATCGCTTTTGGAATGGGAATCGATAAACCAGATGTTCGGTTTGTTATCCATTACGATATTCCCAAATCTCTGGAAAGTTACTATCAGGAAACCGGAAGAGCCGGGCGAGATGGCGGTGAAGGATATTGTTTGGCTTTCTACGATCCAAAAGATATCGAAAAATTAGAGAAATTTTTAGCGCAGAAGCCTGTTTCCGAAAGGGAAATTGGATTGCAACTTTTAAATGAAGTCGTCGGTTACGCTGAGACTTCAATGAGCCGCCGACAATATATTTTATGTTATTTTGGGGAACAATTCGATCCAATTAATGGCGATGGTGCGCAAATGTGCGATAATTTTGTAAATCCGCCAATCCTAAAAGATGCAACAAAAGAACTCAAACTGGTAGTGGGTTTAGTAAAAGAACTGGAAGAAAAATTTCGGACAAAAGATTTGATTTCAGTTCTGGTTGGAAAAGAAAATCCGGTGACCAAATCCTATAAATTAGAAACTACAAAGCACTTCGGAATTGGAAAAACGCAGGATGAAAATTTTTGGAAATCCATCATTCGACAAGCCACCGTTCAGAATTTTTTACAGAAAGATATCGAAACCTACGGTGTTTTGAAAGTTACTGAGAAAGGTCAAAAAGTCATCAGCGGAAAAGATCAAAGTTCGTTCCTGATTGCAGAAGACCGCGAATATAATCTGGCGCAAACCAAAGCTGATTCAGATCAGGTTCAGGTTCAGCAAAGTGGAGGCCTGGATGAAAATCTATTTGGTCAGTTGAAGGAACTCCGGAAAACAGTTGCGAAAAAGCAGGGAATTCCACCTTACACGGTTTTCATGGATCCGAGCTTAGAAGATATGACGGTTCAATATCCCATCAGCATTGAAGAGATGGGAAAGATTTATGGCGTAGGAGAAGGAAAAGCGAAAAAATTTGGAAAAGAATTCGCAGATTTCATCAAAAAATATGTTGAAGAAAATGCGATTGAAAGAACGCAGGATATGGTGCTGAAACAGGTTGCTAATAAATCTTCGCACAAAGTATTTATTATTCAAAGCACCGATAAGAAGATCGATCTGGAAGACATTGCAAAAGCGAAAAATCTCTCGATGGATGATTTGCTGAAAGAAATGGAAAGGATTGTTTATCAGGGAACCAAACTGAATATCAATTATTATGTTGACGAAAATTTTGATGAAGATGTAGTGGAGGAATTTATGGATTTTATGAAGGGAAGCGAAAGCGACAGCATGAAAGTTCTTTTGGGTGAATTTGGTGATGATTTAAGTGATGAAGAAGTACGAATGTTGCGTATTAAATTTATTTCAGACGTTGCAAATTAAATAGTGAGTCATGGAAAATTCAATGATAGACATAAAAAATGATTTGATTGAATGGATCGAAAACACTTTTGATCTGGAGATCCTTCAAAAGCTAGTCGATCTGAAAAATGATATTGAGTCATCATCATTAATTTCAGAGATCAATTCTGAAACTAACGTTAAAGAAGATTATGATGAGCAGTTTGCTGCCGGAATGACCTCCGATGAACTCATGGAAAATATTGCAGCTCATATTGAATCTATAGATTCGGGCGAACCTTTACCGGTGGTTTCGGATATTAAATCCGAGTATGCAGTTAAAGATGATTTTGATGAACGGTTTGCGAAGGGAATAAAATCTGAAGATGCTCGAAAAGAATCGAAAATAAAAGTTAGAGAATGGTGGGGGAAATAATTTATTCACCGTCATTTATTGACCAATTAGATCATCTTGCCAAGATACTTTATATGAAACAATATTTTAGTTATTTAGAAGATATAGATAACTACATTGATAAAATTTACGATTTCATAGAAGGTAACATCGGATTTCCCATCTCCAAAAATTCTCCCGAACCTTTTTACAAATTCGGTAAAAGATTTATAAAATACAAAGCCAATAACCGAACAACGTGGTATATATTCTTTGACCAAAAAGACAATCAATTTATTATCAATCACATTGTAAATAACCATTCACAGGACTTTCCGGAATTGTTGTAAATTCGCGGTTAACCGTGTCAAGGTTTCAAACCTTGACACGGTTTTTAAATCCTAAGCATGCAGAAAATCGCTATCTTATTTATACTTCCCGATTTAGAAACTGGCGGTGCAGAGCGAATTGTCACCACGATTGCGAATCATTTGCCACGAGATAAGTTTGAACCAAAAATTATGCTCTTGCGTAAAGAAGGTGGTTATCTGGAATTTCTAAAAGATGATGTTGAGATCATCGATATTGCAACGCCACGAATTCGCCATTCTTTAAGACCTATTTTAAAGGAAATTCGCAAAAGAAAACCTGATATTGTTTTCAGTGGTTTTGGAGAAGTAAATGCTTATCTGGCTTTATTTATTAAATTTTTCCCGAAGACGAAATTCATCGCCAGAGAAACAAATGTCGTTTCTCAACATGTCACCCGAAAGGAAATAAGATTCTTTTACAAGTTCTACAATAACTATAATAAAATTATTTGTCAGAGCGATGACATGCAAAATGATTTGGTTGATAATTTCAAAATTAAAAAAGAAAAATTGATCAAGATCAATAATCCGGTTGATTTTGATTTTATTAATGAAAAACTGAAAATTTCCATTAAACCCGAATCCTTTAAAGAAGATTTTAAAAATATCGTTGCGATCGGAAATCTATCTTCCCGAAAAGGTTTTGATAATCTTTTGAAAGTTTTCAGTCAATTAAAAAATGAAAAGATTCTTCTTCATATTTTAGGAGATGGAAGAGATAAAGAATTGCTTCATCAAATGAAAAATGATTTGGGTTTAGAAAATGTCATGTTTCACGGACAGCAGAAAAATCCTTATCAGTTTTTAAAATTTGCCGATTTGTTTATTCTTTCCTCCCGTTATGAAGGTTTTCCAAATGTTTTATTAGAGGCGGGAGCGTGCAGAACTTATTCTTTGGCAAATAATTGTCCGGGCGGAATTTCTGAAATTATTCAACCTGGAATTAATGGTGAGATTTTAAATATCGAAAACTACAAAGAATTCGCAGATAAGATATTGAGTATTCTTAAGGAGACTCATTATTCTGAAGCCATCAAAAATTCCATTTCTTACCGCTTTTCAAAAGATTTTATTTTAAAGAAATACGAAGATGTTTTCTTAGAAATATGCGATCAACCCTTTCAGCCTTTTAAAGGCTGAAAGGGTTTTAAAATTTAATCCCATTTAAAGCTTTAGAAATTAAAATTTAAATAATTATGATTTTAATCATATTAAAATTTTTACTTTTTGTAAACTTTCATTATTTTTCAAATATTTATTTATTTGATAATCAATATATTAAATTAATATTTTTGTAAACTTTTTTTTATTGAAAGATACTTCAGTATATTTATTTCGTCAAAAAAAATAATTATGCAGTCAACACTCTTTCCAAAAAAAATACAAACTTACACTCACGATGAAGCAATTCAATCATCATTAAAATATTTCGACGGAGACGATTTAGCCGCCAAAGTTTGGGTGAGCAAATACGCCTTAAAAGATTCAGATGGAAATATTTACGAGCAAAATCCGGACGATATGCATCACCGAATCGCATCGGAAATTGCCAGAGTTGAAGCGAAATATCCCAACTCCCTTTCGGAAGAAAAGGTTTTCGATCTGATCAAAAAATTTAAATATATTATTCCACAAGGAAGTCCGATGACTGGAATTGGAAATGATTTTCAAATCGCTTCCCTCTCAAACTGTTTTGTAATCGGCAGCGGAACACAAAGTGATTCCTATGGAAGCATTATGAAAATCGACGAAGAGCAAGTTCAGTTAATGAAACGTCGCGGTGGAGTCGGTCACGACTTGTCCCACATTCGTCCGAAAGGTTCTTCGGTAAAAAATTCAGCTTTAACTTCAACAGGTTTGGTTCCCTTTATGGAACGATATTCCAACTCGACGCGGGAAGTTGCACAAGATGGAAGAAGAGGTGCTTTGATGCTTTCTGTTTCTGTAAATCACCCGGATTCTGAAGATTTTGTAGATGCAAAATTGGAGCAGGGAAAAATTACTGGAGCCAATATTTCCGTGAGAATTGATGATGAATTTATGAAAGCCGTTGTCAATAAGGAAAATTATATTCAGAAATATCCTATACATAGTGCAAATCCGAAATTTCAAAAAGAAATAAAAGCGACTGATCTTTGGGATAAAATTATTCACAACGCCTGGAAATCCGCAGAACCGGGAATTCTTTTCTGGGATACTATTATTAATGAATCTTTGCCGGATTGCTATGCGGACTTTGGCTACGAAACAGTTTCTACAAATCCATGTGGTGAGATTCCTTTGTGTCCGTATGATTCTTGCCGATTGTTGGCGGTAAATCTTTTCTCTTACGTTGAAAATCCCTTTACGAAAAAAGCAAAATTTAATTTTGAATTATTTAAAGAGCATGTTGGCTATGCTCAAAGAATGATGGATGACATCATCGATCTGGAAATTGAAAAAATCGATGCGATTCTTTTAAAAATTGAATCCGATCCGGAAGGAAATGAAATTAAAGCGACAGAGAAAAACCTCTGGACAAAAATCCGTCACAAAACAATTGAAGGTCGAAGAACCGGAGTTGGAATTACGGCAGAAGGTGATATGTTAGCTGCTTTAGGTATTCAGTACGGAAGTAAAGAGGGTAACGAATTTGCAACTTCGGTGCACAAAACTTTGGCTTTGGCGGCTTATCGTTCATCGGTAGAAATGTCGAAAGAAAGAGGAGCATTTGCAATTTATGATGCAAAAAGAGAAGCGAAGAATCCTTTTATTTTAAGAATGAAAGATGCAGATCCGGAACTCTATGAAGATTTGAAAAAATATGGTCGACGTAATATTGCTTTATTGACAATAGCACCAACTGGAAGCACGTCTCTAATGTCGCAAACTTCGTCTGGAATTGAACCTGTATTCATGCCGGTTTATAAAAGACGCAGAAAAGTGAATCCAAATGATCAGGATATTCGCGTGGATTTTGTGGATGAAGTTGGTGATTCCTGGGAAGAATATTTGGTTTTCCACCACCGTTTTAAAGAATGGATGGAAGTTCAGGGAATCGATACCGAAAAAAATTATTCTCAAGAGGAATTGAATAAAATTATTGAGCAATCGCCGTATTACAAAGCGACTTCTAATGATGTGGATTGGTTGAGCAAAGTAGAAATGCAGGGATCGATTCAGAAATGGGTGGATCATTCGATTTCGGTGACGATTAATGTGCCGAATTATGCGACGGAAGAATTGGTGAATCAACTCTACATCAAAGCGTGGGAAGTTGGTTGCAAAGGCGTGACGGTTTATCGCGACGGTTCACGTTCCGGAGTTTTGATTTCGGCAGACGAGAAGAAAGACGAGAAACCTGAAATGATTACGTCAGTTTTTCCAACAAAAAGACCGCATATTTTAGAAGCCGATGTAGTTCGTTTTCAAAATAATAAAGAAAAATGGATTGCTTTTGTCGGTTTAATTGAAGGAAAACCTTATGAGATTTTCACTGGTTTAGCTGAAGATGAAGAAGGGATTTCCGTTCCACGTTGGGTGAATGATGGCGTGATTATTAAAAACCAGGATGAGAACGGAAAATCACGCTATGATTTCCAGTTTAAAAATCAGCGTGGATATAAGACGACGATTGAGGGACTTTCGCACAAGTTCAAACCAGAATTCTGGAATTATGCAAAATTGATTTCCGGAACATTAAGGCATGGAATGCCGATTGAAAATGCGGTGGAATTAATTAACCGTTTAGAACTCGATTCAGAATCCATCAACAACTGGAAAGCCGGAGTTGCGCGTGCTTTAAAACGCTATATCGCCGATGGAACCGAAGCCGCTGGAAAATGTTCGAGTTGTGGTTCGGATCAAGTGGTTTATCAGGAAGGTTGCTTGACTTGCAAGAATTGCGGGAATAGTAAGTGTGGGTAAACTTAAGTTTTTCATATTTATTCAAAGACGCAGCAATGCGTCTTTTTTTTGTCAAATATTAAGGTCTGCTCCAAAGGATTCATGCCATTACCGATTTTACTTTTACGAAACTTAATTTTGGTTGCATCGGCATTCAAAACCTACAAAACTAGTATTGTAATCAGCAATATTATTCGGAAAAATTTTAAAAAAAATATAAAAATTGAAATTTTCTTCTGTTCTATTTTATTAGTCAGTTTGGCAACATGCAAGCAAGAAGTAAAACAAAAAGTGCTTGCGGGTGTTGAAACATCAGCAATTTCTTCAAATAAAATCAATGAAGATGACGCAATACTGGAAGCTTTTGTAGACGATGAAAAAGTAGTTTTTAAAAACAATGTCGATGATGCTGCGAAAAACCTGATCTATTTTGATCATTCAGCAATAGATACGAGTAGTTTGAATTATCAAATCACTTGGGAAAAGGAGTACGGCAGTGTAATTGGAATTGGATTATCTACTGAAGAAGTTGGTACTTACGGTTTTTCCAGAGAAAACAAAAAAATATTTACGGTTGATATAGAAATTGGATATGATGATGATAAAGAACACGTAATCGAGAGAAGTCATATTGGACCAATAACGATAACTAAAAGCGATAATAATCTTATTTCTGGTAATTTTTCGGGTACAGGTTTGAAAATGTTTGATGATCAAACTTTGGAAATGGTTTCCGTAAAAATTCATGGTTCATTTACGAATGTCTTTTGGTTTAGATTCCACAATAGTAATCTTAAAAGCTCTGAATACCCAATTATTTAAATTAAATTTACAGCAAAATAAACAATATGAAAAAAGCACTTATTACATCCATTTTATTATCTGGTTTAATTTCTTTTAATTCCTGTAAGCAAAAAGAAGCTACCGTGGATACACAAACTACCGACGCTGCTTCAACAGAAAAAAATGAAACAGCTCAAGAAACAGCACCGGCAACCAGTTCTCAACCGAAAACGTACCAGGTAACAGCAACGCCAGACACGGTTCTTCTTGGAAAGAACAAAGAGGCTTTGGTAACGTTGATCAACTTAAAAGCAGTTGAATTATCTGATCCTGACGGAAAAGTTACGGGTATTGAAATGTCGTATGGTATTGAATTAACCAACAAAAACTCCATCGCACAAGGTGGTTATATACAGTTAGATGTCTCAAAGTTCAGATTGGTTTTAGACAATGGCTCAAAGATTTCGCATGACAATTATAATGGGGTGAGTGCAAGTGCTGATGAAACACAAACGGTAGAAGGTAACACGTTCAAATTACCAGCGGGAACAAAACCTGTTTCATTAAATCTTTTTTATGATGAAACTATTGTCAATGTAAAATTAGATCTGAAATAAAATATTCTATTTCAATTTAGTAGTAACTTTTTCTATAAATCGCTTGAGTTTAAAACTAACAATTCACTTATTACACAGCGAATTCTATTGAGGTACATTGGTTGAGCAAAGTAGAAATGCAGAGTTCAATTCAGAAAAAAATGTTCGACTTGTGATGCTGACCAATTGGTTTATCAGGAAGGTTGCTTGACTTGCAAGAATTGCGGGAATAGTAAATGTGGGTAATGTCTTTGCGAGAAGTGGAATAAAGTGAAGCGACGAAGCAATCTCAACAAATAGTTTATAGAATAAAAGACGCAATTTTTTGCGTCTTTTTTATTTCAATTTTTTAATCACTTTACTGTCGGTCAAGGATTTCATTTGAGTAATTGCAACTTTGTTAAGTTGGATCAGTCTTTCGCTTTGTGATAATCCTTGTTGAATGAGTAAAGAATTAATACTTTCCAAATTGCTCAGTACAACCAATTGTTCTAAAGTTGAGTCATCTCTTATATTTCTGCTTTTGTCATGATTGTTATCTCTCCATTGTTTTGCAGTAATTCCGAAAAGTGCAACATTCAATAAATCGGCTTCGTTGGCATAAACAAAACTCGTTTGTTGCTTTGTAATTTCTTTTGGAATTAGGTTTTCTTTGATTGCATCGGTGTGGATTTGATAATTTATTTTTGTTAAAGTCCGTTGCAAATTCCATTCTAAGTGAAGACGATCATTTTCATCGTTTTTTAGTCGTTGGAATTCATTTATTAAATAAATCTGAAACTCCGGACTCAACCACATTGCGAAGTGAAATGCGATGTCTTTGTGTGCGTAAGTTCCGCCGTAACGTCCTGCTTTTACAAGCATTCCTATTGCTTTTGTTTTGTCAATCCATTGTCCAACAGACATTATAAATCTGTTTGTTCCCGCTTCTTGCCTAATTACCCCGAATTCGGGGTAATTAAAATTAAGATTGTTTATTTTTTCCCAAACACCCAAATATTCTAAGGTGTTTTTATTGGTTATCCATTTACCAATTAATCCGCTACCTTCTTTGAATGAGGCAGTCATATCTGTCAAACTAATATAATCGGTTTCATTTTGATGAATAACCGTTATCGTTGATTCTTTGACGTTTAATGTTCTGCTTTTTGCCATATCGTGATTTAGTAAACAACGAATTTACAAAATTTAGATATTTATTAGCGAATTGGTTTATCAGGAAAGTTATTTTACTAATAAAAATTAAAGACGCATTTGTTTGTGTCTTTTTTTGTGTCAAAATTAATTTTCTTATGATTTATTTTTCCTGCTCACTTTTCCATTCGTGTTCAATATTGGTCATCAGTAAAGCATTGTCAAAAGTGACAGAGCCTTTTGGAAAGATTTTTTCATTTTCAAAAAAACTTGATTTCACATTTGAAACTTTAAGTGGTTGAACTTCCCAATTGTAGGCCTTTAATCTTAATCCATCAAACTTATTTTTGTTGGGTGAATATCCAAGGTCGCCATTTTCAAAAAAGGTAGAAGCATTTTCTAATGTTTCGAAGATGGAATTATCATTGAATACCTTAGTTTCAGTTGCGTCAATTGATGTTTCGGTGTCGTCTGAACTTTTAAAGTCGATGTGATAATTTGCGTTTGCTTCTTGTACGTTGAATTTTGCTAAATAATGTTTGCCTGGAAATAGTCGACCGCCAACAAATGCGTTTAATTTTAGAGAAGTGTCTCTGCGTGGAATGTAAACGCCCGATTTTGTTTCTTTATTTTCGTCCCATTCAACGGCAATTCTGTGTGCTCCGTTTTCTGAATTGACACCAATGAAGTCAGGAAATCCTTTTGGTTTAATGTCTTTCAGTCTGATTAAACAAATTCCTACAATGGCTTTGTCTTTATAAATTTTTGGTCGAAAAGGAAATGAAATTATTTTCTCCATCGATTTTGGATCAGCGGTAAAGTTGATTAAAATTCTTCTGTCGATGTAGCCGTGTATTGTGGGGATTTTCATTTTAGCTTTGGGAATTCAATTTAAACGATAACTCGAATGGATTTGTGCGGCAGCGTGGGTATTCTGTAGAAAGTAATGTAAATACTTTCATTATTTTCCAATTGATAATTAATTGCTTTTTATAATTTTTATCTTACTCTTCTTAATTTTATATTTGAGAATATTCTTATTTTTCAGTAATTTTTCAAGTTCTAAAACTTTTGTGTCATCGAAATGCGGTCCTAAAAGAATTTCAATATTTTCAAGAGCTTTAGACTTAAAATTTACATCAATAAATTCTGTTTTTATATTAAAATGTTTGACAAAGTCACCAAAAATATTTTCAGCACTTGTTAATGCCTCAAAATCTCCGACAAAAAGCCTATATCTATATTCCTTTTCAAATTTCCAATATCTTAATTTTCGAAGACCTATTAAATATATATTGCTTCTGTAGAAAGGTACTTTATTGCTATTATCGATGATACCAATTCCTTTATATAATTTCGATTTACTATTTACATATTTAATTTTACTTGGACCAAAAACAATTTTTGAATTAAATGTGTCCAACAAATTCGATTTGACTGTATTTAATATTTCTTCCCTTTCAATAGAATATGAATTATTTAAATGTGATTTAATAAAAAAAAATTGATCAATTTTCGTTAAATCCAGATCTTTTTTAAAATTAAATAAATCTATTGGAAGTTTTATTCTAACTCCTTTCAAATCTGAATATAATTTCCACATTGGTAACGCGTCAATTTTTTCAGCTGTCCATGAAGAGGAAAAGACATTTTGTCTAAGATTGATATAATGTTCAGATTCACCTTCAGAAGGATCATTCATTAAATCTAGTCTCTTAAATCTAATAGTATTATTTTGGATAATAAGCAATAAAACCTCTAATGATGTATAATGATATAGGTGACTTGGAATCATATTTTATTTTAATCAAATGGTATAAAAATCAAAGATAAAAATTTAAAACACTCCCTACGCATAACTTTGCTCACTCATATATTTATTTTTCACAATATTCATATACCTCGTTCTGCACATGTAGCATTTCAGCGCATCGCTCATATTGGAAGACTACATTGGTCGCCACTGCTTTGGGATACTTTCTGAGGAATTGTCCTTTTGATTCGGCGAATTCCATGACGATCGGGTTTGATGATCTGCTTTGTAACTTCCATTGATGATTTTAATTCTTAACACTGCAGATAATCAATCAGCAATTTCGTCATGTCTTGCAATGACAATTGAAAAAAATCTCTCCAAATCCACACCATCCAAAGCGAAAATATTTTGTAAATTTGCCCTACTTTTAATTAAATCATAAAAAGATAAATATGAGTCAATTCGATGTTACAGTAATCGGTTCCGGTCCTGGTGGTTATGTTGCGGCAATTAGATGTGCGCAACTGGGTTTCAAAACAGCAATTATTGAGAAATATTCGGTTCTTGGCGGGACTTGCCTCAATGTGGGTTGTATTCCGAGTAAAGCGCTTTTGGACAGTTCGGAGCATTTTTATAACGCCAAACACGCCTTTGCAGACCACGGAATTATCATCAATGATCCTGTGGCAGACTTGTCTCGAATGATTGCGCGCAAAAGTGAAGTGGTAGATCAAACGACGAAAGGAATTCAGTTCCTGATGGATAAAAACAAGATCACTGTTTTCGAAGGGGTTGGAAGTTTCGAATCTGCAACTCAGATTAAAGTGACGAAAAATGATGGTTCTACGGAAACCATCGATTCAAAATATACGATTATCGCGACGGGTTCTAAACCCAGTACGCTTCCTTTTATTACTTTGGACAAGGAAAGAATTATTACTTCTACGGAAGCTTTGGAACTGAAAGAAATTCCGAAACACCTGATCGTTATCGGTGGTGGTGTGATCGGTTTGGAATTAGGTTCTGTTTACAAAAGATTAGGTTCTGAAGTAACGGTAGTAGAATTTATGGATAAAATTATTCCAACCATGGATGCTTCATTGTCGAAAGAATTGAACAAAGTTCTAAGAAAACAAGGAATGAAATTCAACCTTTCTACAGGAGTTCAGTCTGTTGAAAGAAATGGAGATACGGTAAAAGTAACCGCGAAAGATAAAAAAGGCGAAGAAGTAGTTTTCGAAGGAGATTACGTTTTGGTTGCTGTGGGTAGAAAACCTTACACTGACGGACTTGCTGTTGAAAAAGCAGGAGTTGATTTAGACGAAAGAGGAAGAGTTAAAGTGAACGAACATTTACAAACCAATGTTTCGAATATTTACGCCATCGGTGATGTTATCGTTGGTGCAATGTTGGCTCACAAAGCTTCTGAAGAAGGAACAATGGTTGCTGAATTAATCGCTGGACAAAAACCTCATATCAATTATAATTTGATTCCAGGTGTTGTTTATACTTGGCCGGAAGTTGCTGCTGTTGGTAAAACAGAAGAGCAATTGAAATCGGAAGGTGTTGCCATTAAAGTAGGTAATTTCCCAATGCGTGCTTTGGGAAGAAGCCGTGCTTCAGGCGATGTTGATGGTTTCATCAAAATTATCGCTGACGAAAAAACGGATGAAATTTTAGGAGTTCACATGATCGGAGCGAGAGCGGCAGATTTAATCGCAGAAGCGGTGGTAGCAATGGAATACAGAGCAAGTGCTGAAGATATTTCGAGAATGTCTCACGCACACCCAACCTATGCTGAAGCCATGAAAGAAGCGGCTTTGGATGCGACTGGAAAGAGAGCGCTGCATTTTTAAGAGCCAAGATAAAAGTAAAAAGAGCCAAGTATTTAAGTAATTGTGTTATTGAATTATTGAGTATTTGAGTTTTTTCAAATTGAATAATATTAAAGAGAAGTTTCGGCTTCTCTTTTTTTTTAAATTTTAAATTTAATTTCGGAGGTAATCCATTTTCAGAATCCGAAGGATTCAATTTATAATAGCCGTTGGTGAAACCTACGTAATTGAAATATTATAATCCGAAAGATTCAATAACAACACCTTGGGTGAAAGTACGACTTTAAAATATGAACGGAATTGATTATAATTGTCAATATTAAAAAGAAGTTTCGGCTTCTCTTTTTTTTAAATTTGAAATTTAATTTCGGAGGTAATCCATTTCCAGAATCCGAAGGATTCAATTATAATAGGCGTGGGTGAAACCTACGGAATTGAAATATTATAATCCGAAAGATTCAATAACAACACCTTTGGATGAAAGTACGAATTTAAAATATGAACGGAATTGATTATAATTGTCAATAAGAGAAGTTTCTGCTTCTCTTTTTTTTGTTTTGAATTCTTTGAAACCACGAAACCACGAATTTTCTACTTTGGACTTTTATTTTGATGTCACTTTAGGAAGGAGAAAAGGTATATTTTAAATTTCGGTAGGAAAGTAACATCTTGAAAGAAATCAAAAAAAATTCGTGCATTCGTGGCCAACAAGATTTGAGGTATTGAATTCGCTTTGATAATGATTTTTACAGAATGTTAAAGCGGTTTTTACGCAATTAATGAATAATATAGTTATTTGCAATTATTAGAGGAAATAACGTGATAGCCGAACTTTTTGGCATTATTATAGAGTAGTGTTTCGGAACAACCTTTAAAATTTACAAAATGAAAACAATCTTTACTATTGGCGTCTTATTAATGAATCTTAGCGTTTTTGCGCAAGAGGCAGGAAAAGCCGGAGAACTTCTGAAAAATGAAGCGAAAACGACCGAAATGCAAACCCAACGCAACGACGGATTTCGCGGAAGCAACAACAACAACAACAACAACAACAAAGGTTCGGAGCAATCCAATAACCGGATCAAACCGACTTTTAAAAATCCAAAACCCATTGGAAACACTGATTACCGCTGGAATTATAACTACGGAAATTCTGAAGTGTTTCTTAGAATTCCACAAATCGGAAATTATACCGTCGAAATTGCGGATCAGCTGATGAGTAATCCTACGGGGAAATTCAGATTTTTTGAATTAAGATCCGGAACTGTTCCGATTTCTATTTATGAAAACAATTATCTGATTTACAGAACGCAGCTCAGCGTGAGAAATAATAATCGTCTGGTGCTGGATTTTTTTCCGAATCAAGGATTATATCTTTTAGGAAATTATCCGGTACAGAATCAGTCTTACGGAATCGATGAGTGGGACGATGTCTGGAATAATCCTTACGGAAACCAAAACGGCAATTGGAATGGAAATAACGGAAACGGAAATTACAATACGAACGTAATGAACAATCAGGAATTCGGTACTTTTCTTACTGCGTTGAAAAGAAATGCAAGTTTCGACAAAGATAAAATAGCCATGATCTCCTCAATGGCGAGAAATACAAGTTTCTCGGCAATGCAAGTGCAGACTTTGATAAAAGTAATGTCATTCGATGATAACAGATTAGAAGTCGCAAAGCAGCTCTACCAAAACTGTGTCGATCGCCGGAATTACTACATGGTTAATGAGGCTTTTGATTTCGACAGTGCAAGAAGGAATCTCAACGACTATATTTCAAGATTTTAAAAATAAAGAGAAGTTTAGGCTTCTCTTTTTTTTGTGGAAGTTTTTGAAACCGCGAATGCACGAAATTTTTTCTTTATATCTTTTCGCCGTATTTTTCTGTTAATAATTTTACATGATTATTCAATAGATAGGAAACGATTTTGAAATAGCTGTACAGCAAGTATGCTGATTCGTATATTCGTGGCCGTGTCATTTAATGCGACTTTACGTTTCTTCAATTTTAGGTGAGCAATTTCGACTATAGAGCCGATTTTACGTCAGGATCAACTGCGTTGGGTTTCAATTTTGGGAGTGAAAGAAGTTCAGTTTAGAAACGGCATTTCAAACCTTTATTCTTACCTTTGCACCCAATTATCATCATTACGCATTTACCTATGGATCTCGGCAAAACTCAGTTATTAAAAATCGCAGAAAAAAATTATTCCGGCTTATTTTTGGAAGATGAAGACGGAGAGCGAGCATTTTTGCCCAAAATTTTTGCCTCAGAAGATGCGGAAATTGGATCCGAAATGGAAGTTTTTGTTTATCAGGACGACGATAAATTGAAAGCAACCACCGAAAAACCGAATGCCGAAGTGGGGCAATTTGCTATTATGACCTGCGTTCAAAGTTTGCCGGCAGGCGCTTTTATGGACTGGGGAATTATTAAAGATCTTTTTGTACCCTACAAACAACAACGCGCGAAAATCGTAGAAGGAAAACGCTATCTGGTTTACGTTTATATTGATGAGTTTTTAGAATTAATTACGGGAACCACTCGATTCAAGAAAAATCCAAGCTACGAAAATCTTCCTTTTCAAAGAGGGGAGAAGGTGAATTTAATTCTTGCGGGTGAAAGTGAATTGGGTTGGAATGTGGTGATCAATAAAGAATTTCTCGGCTTGATCTATACGTCGGATGTTTATAAAACGCTCTTTCCTCTTTCTGAAGAAATTGGGTTTATTAAAACCATTCGGGAAGACGGGAAGATAGATGTTTCTTTACAACCGGAAGGCTACGAGAATATTGATGAGTTCCAGAAGATCATTTTAGATAAGCTCGATCTGAATTACGGTTTGCTTTATCTTTCCGACAAATCTACGCCGGAAGAAATTAAAGAGGAACTCCAAATGAGTAAAAAGAATTTCAAAAAAGCCATCGGTGGATTATACAGAGACAAAAAGATTGAAATTTCTGACGATAAAATTAAGTTGGTTACCGAAGATTAATTATTACAATATTTAAAAGTTTTTTTTCCTCTAACATGGCGTCCAGTAAAAAACGCTGCTCACTTTTCCATTTTCGATCATAATCTGAATTTCATCATCATATTTTTTATCAAATTTAAGACGCAGTAAAAATGCGTCTTTTTCCTTTAAATACATTTTAAACGCAAGCGGAAAATACTTTTTTAATTCCGTTAAAGTTGTCCTCTCTGAAATTTTAAATTTATCAAATAAGATGAAGTTTTTCGGGTGATTTTTTAGAGCAATACTCTCGAATTCAGCCTTGCCGTCGTAGACGTAAAAGTTCATTCCCTCATTTGAATAGCTTTCCAAGGGAACTTCTTTCCCTTCAACTTTAACAACTGGTCCACATTCAGAAAATTCTTCTACTATTTTTACACCATTCCCTAATTTTTTCAAAAGCAAACTTTTCGAAGAAAACAAGGGAATATCTTTATTAATAAAAATTTTTTCAGCTTTTACGATCTCATAATTCTGTGCGCACAATGAAAAACTAGAAAAGATAAGTGCTGTAATAATCAGTGATAAAAATAAATTTTTGATTTTATTCATTTTTTTTTATTGCATTCATTTTTTGGAACATTGTCTGACTCTCATTCATTTTCAAGGATAATCTTAAAATATTTATTTTTAACTCCATCTTCTGTAAAGTCGCTCGATTCTATGAGATAAAGTGTTTTTTCATCAGACCAAAAAGAATTTCCGACGATACATAGCCAAATTTTTGTAATTTTTTCAAACTCTTTATCTAACTGAATGATCTTTCTATAATCCTCACCAACCTTTTTCTGGATAAAATAAGAAGAGCATTCCTGTCCACCAAAATGACCATTGAGTCTGTATTCCTTTTGAGGCGATGTAGAGATCATATCAGGATTGCCCGCGTTTTCTGTTTCATCCCCATTTGTTAAATTATAACTAACATCGGTTGTATGACCACCCTCAAGTAATAAAATATCATCTTTCGGGAAATAGGCTGCGAAACTGCTTTCTGAAAATTCATCGGTATTCGTCAAAATTTTACCATTTCTAAAATTGATCTGTTTGATCAAATTCATTTCAGTTTCACCATCGTAGGATGTAAATTCAACCCTACCTTTCAGCATTTTGCGTGCTACTTTAAGATCGGTAATCCGTTCGGATTTTTCTGGTTTATAATTTATATTTTCCTTTACAGTATAGAATTCGGCAGAATCGATCTTTTCAATTTGAATTGAAATTTCGTCATCCTTTATTTCAGAAATCGGCGCCTTTTCTATTTTCGTAGTTTGCATAACTACATCGTTTTTTGCAGGCAAAATCTTTTTCTCTTCCTCACAACTGTGGAAAATAACGACTGCGGATAAAATTAAAATGAGAGTTGAATTCTTCATAAAGATGTTTTACATACACTGCTATTTCAGTCTTTAATTTC
The DNA here is from genome assembly GCF_056279225.1 of Chryseobacterium sp. UYP7. NCBI lineage: Bacteria > Pseudomonadati > Bacteroidota > Flavobacteriia > Flavobacteriales > Weeksellaceae > Chryseobacterium > Chryseobacterium sp. UYP7. The sequence continues at coordinate 292,870 of NZ_JBWBQW010000002.1, read as the reverse complement.
TATTTTTTAAGACAACCCAGCCGTTCAACAATCGACCATCTGAGACTTTAATTACATACCAGTAACTTCCTGTTGGTAGTGGACGGGAATTTAGAGTTCCGTTCCATTCGAAGATTCCGTTAACTGTTTTCTGAAAGACGTTATTTCCAAAACGGTCGAAAATCTGTACCTCGGTGTTTACATAATTTTCTAATCCCGGGATTTTCCAGGTATCGTTAATGCCGTCTGCATTTGGAGAAAAGACGTTTGTAACATTAAAAATACTAAAGTTTAAAGAGCCGATAATACAGCCCAGTCGCGTTTTTACGTAAACCGTGTAATTTCCGTTATCCAGATTCTCAAAAATATTTGAATCTTGCCATGTTAAATTGTCCAGAGAATATTCAAAATCTCCTGCTACCGACATTTGCACGGTTGCGTTATTATTGATGATCTGAACGCCGGTAATTGTCGCGATCACCGATTGTGTTGCGATCACCGTCGCGGAATTATCGCACGAATCACTGTTTGTTACTTTAATATTATATGTTCCGGCTTGGGAAACGATTAAGATCTGATTGTTAGAAATCACTGTCGGATCACCTGTTTTCGTCCATTCATAAGACGCAAAACCACTTCCTGCATCTAATGTGGCACCTTGACCATTACAGAATTCCACATTTTCGGGAAGATTTAAAATGGGTTTTTGATTGAGTGTTAAAGTCAGCTTTACAACAACAAAACATCCCAGAGGATTTGAAATTTTTACTTCAAATATATTGGAGCCGATAATTAAATTTACGTTCGCCGGGTCTGGAATGATCTGATTGTTCGCATCGTAGAATTCAAAAGTATAATTTGCCGGAATTGGAACTAAATTTCCTTTGTAAGTGTTGAGGTTCTCTATCTTAAAATTCGCAGTCGTGTCATTACAAAATGGTAGTGCAAAATCATTGGCGGGAATTCCGCCGTTTTGAATTGAAACGGTAACGCCTAATTTCTTAGTGCTTTCACAACCGTTTAAAGTTTGAGTTGCAAAATAAGTTTGGCCATCAACAAGTGGAGTAGATCCGCTTAAAACACTTCCAACGGTGTCATACCATCGTATGTTTTGCCCGTTGATGATAATATCTGAAACCGTCGGATTCTGCGCAGAACAAAAATCCTGAATCAGATTTCCTGTGGGTGGAAAAGGATCATTTACATTGACTAATACTCCTAATGGTGAACTTTCACAACCATTTAAAGTTTGAGTCGCATAATAAGTGGATCCATTGACTAAAAGGGTGTTTGAATTTAAGGGCGTTCCAGAGGAATCATACCATTTTATGGCCGTTCCGGAGACTGAAATGTCCGAAATTTTGGGCGCAATAATCAAGCAGAAATTTTGTATAGTATTTCCAGTCGGCAAAGGTTCGCTCGTGATAACCACACTTTGATTTTGAGTAGAAATATTTCCGTTACCATCATTATAACTCCAGTGGATCATATAATTTCCAGGCAATGAGTATTGAAGCGGATCAGTGGTCGTTCCCATAATATTTCCAGCGCAATTATCGTTTGCAGTAGGAATTGTGGTAACTACAGTTTTACAGTTTCCAGTGATTGTTGGTAAATTTGCAACGTTTGGAATTGGGGCGGTTTTATCTTCTACTTTTACGTTAACAAAATAATTTCCGTCGCAGTCGCCAGTTCCTGTAATGGTGCAGATGTAAGTTCCGTTGTTTGCAGAAGTTGCAAGTGGAATTATAGGATTTTGATCTGGAGAAGTAAATCCATTTGGTCCCGTCCAACTGTAAGAAGTTCCGCCAGAAGCAAATAATCTAATGGACGAACCTTGACAAACTGTAGAATTTCCTGTGGCAGAGACGTTATTTTGACAATCCCGAAATTTGGCTAAATGATACCCTGTGTAAGCATTCGGCATGAACGTTCCCGGTGTTCCGAATGGATGCGTAAAATTGTAACCTCCTGTATAACCAATTACATAAATATGTTTATTTCTGTAGCTAATATTTTGAAGTTCGTCTTGACCCATATCTGCATAATAACTCCCCCAAATTTGAGAACCACCGCTGGAAAACTTTGAAAAATATCCATCGTCACTGTTCGTTCGCGTAGGTTGATAACCATTTGGAGTTGCAATGTCTGTCGCACTTCTTGTATCTCCTGCAACCAATATCTCGCCAGCATCATTAACAAATAGAGTACTGATGTAATTTCCAAAAAAACCTTCGCTGCCGTAATAAGTTCCCCAATCGATTTTGCCATCTGGGAGAAATTTGGCAATAAACCCATTTTCTTCACTCGTGGTGTGAAATTGTTTGTGAGAACCTGGTGTTGCTATAAAATCGGAACATGTAGTTGTTCCCGCAATTATAATGTTGTTTTGAAAATCCGTGCTTAATCCAGAAATATAATTATTAGAATTAGTTGCATAGGATTGTTGCGATCCGCCATAATAGGTTCCCCAAATTTTATTAAATGCCGAATCAAATTTTAAGATATATCCATTTGCACCTCCGGTCATATTGGGTTGATGAGTTCCCGGAGTACCTATATTAGGATAGAATGATAAATTAGAATATTGACCAGCAATGATGCAATTATTTTGTGAATCAGACGTAATATGATTTACAGGTCGGTAAAAATACGAACCGTAAAGCAACTGTCCCGACTTCGAAAATTTTGCAAAAAAGCCGGTGATATCATTGTTTTTAGTAGGTATAAAAGAACTAGGTGTAGTAATTTGATCAAAACTATCCGTCGCTCCGGAAACTAAAAGATCTTCGTTTTGGTCAAAATTGATATCAAAAATATCTTCGTATCCTTTTCCACCGTAGTAAGTTCCCCAAATTCTTTTTCCATCCAGATCTAATTTCATGATGAATGCTTCCCGGGTATTTGCAGAACCAAATTCTTTGTGTATTCCCGGAGTTGTAATATTATTGGCGAGACCGGTTTGATCGAAAGTGGAACCTGCCACATAGATCGCGGTATTACCTACAATTCCATCATACAATTTGGTTCCATAAAGATAATTTCCGATGTATGTTCCCCAGATTCTTTGTCCATTTTCATTAAATTTTTCGATGAAACCATTATCATAAGTTCCATTCTGAATGGTAGTTTGGTGTGCTCCGGTCGTTGCAATATAATTTTGATTCGTTGTTATCCCACCAAAATAAACCTGATCATACTGGTCAGTTTCAATAAAAGTTGAGGTGTTGTCATAAATATAATTTCCAAAATAACTTCCCCAGATTCTCGTAGGAACCGGATCGATAACCACTACTTTATACGAAATATTTTTATCAGAATTAAAACCAAAAGTTTGATTGCCTAAATCTTTAAATCGAACTGAAATTGTGTTTTTTGCGTCTCCAACTTCTTCCCAGGAATGTGGAATATTTTCCTGCATTTCCCCAAAACGCATGTTCATGGCAATTTTTCCGTCTTTCAAAAACGTTTTTGCACCCTTGAATTTTAATCGAATATCAGAAATTTTTCCACCAGGATTTACGATGAAATTATATTCTACAGGTTTTAAAGTATCCTTCGGTTTGAAGAAAACCAGATCAATATTGGCGTAAAGATTTTTGTAAATTATTTTTTCGTAGCGATAAACGTTTTCAATTCCATTTTGCTTTCCAGGAATATTATAAAAGTTCTCGTAATCTTTGGATCTGCCTACTGCAATGATCTCTGGGTTTTTATTAGCACTGACAAAATCGATATCGATACGATGGTATTTGAATTTCAAATCATATTCAGATCCTTTTCGATCTTTTTGGGAAAGATTTTGGTCTTTCTTTTTAGAAGTCTTTTTTAAAGTTTTTTTTACTTCAAAAACATCATAGGAAAATCCTTCCTTTTTTATCTGAACATTTAAGCCATTAGAATTGAAAAGATATTGAACGTCGGAATTTTGCTTTCCGTTTTGATCAATGATCTGACCTTTATTTTCAGTGAAAAAAGCCCCGGAATTTGATTTTAGGTTTTGACTGAATAATTTCGCGGAAATTATGAATAAGAATACAAAAAGTAAAAGTTTTTTCATCAAAATAAATGTGGGTAAATATAAACGATTCCGAGCTTATGGCAAAAAAATAAATTATTGGAAAACGCAACAAATGAAATCCCAGCTTCCCTCGCAAATAGTAAAATCTAAAAATAAAAAAAACCAGAATTAATCTGGTTTTTCTAGGAGATTTAAAGAAACATTCTATAGCGTATAACCTTTCTTTGTTCCAATTTCTACGATTGATTTTTCGATGGCTTTTCCTAAATCATCGACATTAGAATTACCGCGGTGTTTCATTTCTTTATCGATGAAATCCTGTCTTTTTATAGCCAGATCTGCGATTTCTTTTTGTAATTGAGTTCGCTCTTTCGTTTTTTGGTCAACTATTTTTGCGATATCAACTTTCGATTTTCCTTTCAGCTCCGCCGGAAGTTCCTCATTTTTAATTTTCCCCAAATACTCTTTATCACTTTCTGCTTTATCAACAAGATCCCAGGAATCATTTCGGTATGCAGATTTTTTAGACTTTGCAACGGTTCTTTCGACTGCGTTTGATTTCGACATTGATTCTGCGTTTTGATCTTGGGTCATTTGCATACTTTTTTTGCTGTTTCCCGTACTTCCGTAACCAATATAAGTATCATTCAATTTTACATTACATTCAGAAATTCGGTCGTCGTAAGGCGTTGGAATAAATACTACTTTTTGATCGGAGTCAATATTAAAATATTTTCCATTTCCCTGTGTTGCGCCATCTTGCCAAAGCGTCTGGATGCCTTCTTCGCGATTTCCACAGAAGATCGTATTAATGTAAATATTTTTCTTTTTCGCATCTCTGATCGCTTCTTTATAATTAATTCCTTCCTGGTCAAACTCTTCATTTCCGGCGATATAAACCAGTTTCATGCTTTTTTCAGAATTGTTCCACTCCAGTTGAGAAGTCGCGTCCTCGATTACAGCGCCACAATATTCAGTTCCACCATTAGTTTTCAGCGCGAATAATTTTTCGGAGATCAAATCGAGATCCTGAGTTAAAGGCGTCACTTTGCGGATCCAGTTTTTATCGCTGATCCCATCATTTCCATATTCATAAAGGGCGATCTCTATCCTTGGCGCTTGGCCGTTATATTTTAACGTCGTTAAGGTATTAACAATATTCCAGAGTCTGGATTTTGCCTGATCGATCAAACCATCCATCGAGTTAGACGTGTCGAGTAAAATTGCAACCTGAATGGTATTTTCTGCATAATCTATGGGCGGAGCGAGCTGTTTAACGATGGGTTCCGGAAAATCCCGGTTTATTTCTATCGTTTTCCCAATTTTTACGGCGGCGAATACCACTACAGAGCTTGCCAAAATTCCGGTAATTAAAAAATTCTTTTTCATAATAGTTTGATTTTAAGAGTTAACGTTTTTTATTTCTAAAGTAAAATTAGAAGATATTAAGGCTGAAAATCGGCAGACTTGGTGAATGCTGGTTTTGACTTGGTGAAAGCGTCTCATTTGAAAAGTTTATATTTCTATATTTGTTTAATGAAATGGTTACGGAATTTTTTAATGCTGATGTTTGTCTATACGAGCGGACTTCTCTGTGCCCAGAATTCAGAAATGACATCTGAAATTAAAAGTCAGTCCGCTAAACTGGAAAACGCCCTTCAAACCAACGATACGAAGAAACAGGCAGAAATTTACATCGCTCTTGCAGATACTTATTACAACCAGAACAATTTTTCGAAGAGTGAAGAAAATCTATTGAAAGCTAAAAATATCTATCAAAGAACCTCTGATAAGAATGGATTGGCGATTGTTTCCAGAAAATTAGCGCAAACTCAGGAAAGCCTTAATAAAATTAAAAGTGCTGCAGATAATTATAAGAAAGCTGCATCTTACAGCAATGTTAAAAAGCAGGAAGAAACGAATCAAAATGATTATTCGAGGGTAGCGACAAAATCTTTAGCGAGGAAAAAAAATGCCATTGAGGGCAATATATCCATCAATAATGAACCTTCAAGTTCCGCCGACCTGGCAAAGGATTATTCCAATCTTGCAGATGTGAATGTGCAGGAAAATAATATTACTGGAGCTGCAGAAAACCTGAATAATGCGTACGAAATTTCCAGGATTTCCAAACCAGCTCAAGCCTTAATTATTAATCAGAAAATAACGGATCTTTATGTTGAAAGTAAAAATTACGACAAAGCAATTGAAACGAAAGAAAAGGTTTTAAAAGAAAATTTCGTGGCAGAAAATTCGCAGGAGAAAGCTAACCAGATCCAGGAGTTGGCCGCAATTTATCTCCAAAAAAATGATATTAAAGAAGCAATTCAATTGTTCAAAAAATCTTACACAATTTCCATCGAGAAACACCATACGATCGAAGCGCAGAAAAGCGTAAAAAAACTAGACAGTCTTTATCAAAAATCTGGAGATATGGAAGCGTCAACTCAATTGTACCGAAATTTTCTAAAGGATTTGCCGGACTTGGTTAAAAACGACAGAAGCTTAATTGATGCGACAATTTTAAAGGAAACCGAAAGTAAAATTGCTCTTTTTGAGAAAGAACGTCTTCTGAAAGATGAACTCATCCGCAAAAAAAATATTTTTAATTACAGCTTAATCGGCGCTTTGGTCCTGTTGTCGGCTTTATTTTTTATTATTTTTAAGACTTTAAAAAAGGTTCAGATCAAAAATAAAAAAATCGCTTTGCAGTCGCTTCGTAGGGAGATGAATCCGCATTTTATTTTTAACAGTTTGAATTCTGTTAACCAGTTTATCGCCACGAATAATGAGTTGGAAGCGAATCAATATCTCACGAAATTCTCCAAATTAATGCGCGGTGTGATGGAAAATTCTACGGAAGATTTCATTTCCTTCTCTCAGGAACTGGATCTGTTGCAGAATTATTTGTCTTTAGAAAAAACACGTTTTGCAGATAAATTCGAATATGAAATTTCAATTGATGAAAGCCTGAACACGCAAAATCTTCAACTTCCGGGAATGCTGATTCAGCCTTTTTTAGAAAATGCGATCTGGCATGGATTGCGGTACCGAAGCGAAAAAGGATTTTTAAAACTCAATTTTAAAAAAGAAAGTGAAATTTTGAAAATCAGCATTAAAGACAACGGAATTGGCATTGAAGAAAGCAAAAAACAAAAAACGCATCATCAAAAAAACAGGGAAGGACGCGGAATGAAAAATACGATAGAACGGATCTCATTGCTGAATGATCTTTACAAAAAAAATATAATCTGTAATGTGAAAGACTCTCCAAACGGAGTTTTAGTGGAAATCAGGATGAACTTTTAAAATCTAAAAATGAATTTATTAAGTAAGAAAATAGGATTGATCTTCATTTTGATGATCATAACAACTTTTTCTGCACAGGAAATCAGTGAGTTGAGATATCAAAATATTATCAATCAACTCAAAGTGGGAAAAGCGCAAATCAAAGAAGATCTGGTCGTTGAAAAGAAAATGCCAAATGTTGAAAATTCTTACATCGTGGTCATTCCAATACGAATTGGAAATGACGAACCTGATAGTTTTATAGTAAAAAATACTGTTTTAATTACGAACGAAAATGGCTACATCAGAAATAAATATTCAGATCCCAATGAATATAATTCGGATGCGATCATGTTGACAAGTTTTTCAATTGATACAGGACTTTACAATCTCAATTCAAAGATCCGCGCTTTTGGCGTAACAGCAAATTACACCGGAAGTAGCCGGCCAAATCCATATTCATCAACTGTAATTTCTATGTACTATTTGCAGGGAAGAACAATGAGAAAAGTTTTGAATCAACTTACTACAGAAGAGAATATTGGTGAATGGAATATGTCTTGTGAGGGTGAATTTGAGGAAAATAATTCTGTAATTATTTTGGATAAAGCAATGACGAATGGTTTCGCAGATCTAAAAATCAAGACAGAAAAGGTAAAACAAAGTAATAAGGAAGTTGACGGTGAATGTATTGAAGATAAGAAATCAACCGTTTCTTATAAAACTTTGAAATTTAACAAATCAACTTATCAATAAACTATTAATTGATCTGCACTAAAACCTCAAAATTTGAACTCTAAAGAATGAAGATAAAAGCCGTAATTGTAGATGACGAAAAAATAGCCCGGAATGTTTTGCGGAATTATCTCACAAAATATTGTCCGCAGGTTGAACTTTTGGGAGAGGCAGAAAACATTAAGGAAGCAGTTCCTTTTATTTCGGAAAAACGTCCACAATTGGTTTTTTTGGATGTCGAAATGCCTTACGGAAATGCTTTTGACGTTTTGGAAGCGACAAGTGAATTTTCTTACGAGACCATTTTTATCACCGCATTTTCTCAATATTCTTTGCAGGCTTTAAATAAATCTGCGAGTTATTATATTCTGAAACCTATTGATATTCAGGAATTAATTCTGGCCGTAAACAAAGTAGCGGAAAGTTTAGAAAATAAGGAAAATTTTAGCCGTAATAAAATTCTGCTCGAAAATCTGAAGTTAAAACCGGAAAAGCAGCAGTTAATTTTACCCACGCTGCAAGGTTTTGATGTGGTGAAAACGGAAGATATTGTTCGACTTCAGGCAGATGGGAATTTCACGCAGGTTTATTTGACAGACGGTTCTAAAAAAATGGTATGTCGGTTTTTAAAACATTTCGACGATCTGCTGGAAAATCCTTTTGTACGGGTTCACCGCTCGCATATCATCAATATTCAATTCGTAAAATCTTATCACAAGAATGGCGAAATTATTTTGAAAGATGAAACTGAAATTGAAGTCTCAGGAACGTATAGAGAAGATTTTTTAGCTCTATTTAAATAGGATTTCTATAACGTGAATCTGAAGTTTCTACTAAATTGAACTATTAAGATTTTGATGAAATAGTCGGAGGTCAAAATTTCCACCGGAAATTGAATACAAGATCTTTCTTACACTGAACTAACCTGGAAGTAGAATGTTTTTAGGAATTTTGTGTTTGGACAAAAAGTTTGGTTATTCCTTTCTCACTAAAAGAATCCAGTCTTCTTCGAGTAATTTATATCCAATGTCGTAAACAAATCGATATTCGGCGCCGTTTTTATAGACTTTTAAACTGGTGAAATATTCAAAATCAAAACCTTCAGAAACCAATTTGTTTCGCGTTGTTTTGGCTTTACCGTCAATAAATTTCTGTTCCGATAAAACCCGGTGATTTTTGCGCATTTTATTATTGATGTTCCGCATTAGGTTGGAGGAATCTTTGTTGTTTTTGTTGTTGAAGGCATTTCTGCAACCATCATTACAGAATTTTTTATCGCTCCTGCCGATAATTTTTTCTCCACATTCCAAACAGTTTTGCATAAGAATCATTTGATACTCAAATATATAAAAAATATCCATTTGAAAACGGATATAGCTTATTTGCTTTAAGAAGCCATCGATCCTATTTAGTTCGCTGGTTCTCCACAATTTGGACAGTAATTCTGGCTTACTTCAGTTTTGCAGTTTTTACAGTTTGTCATCGATTATTTCAGATTTCTATCTTTTAACTGTTTCTCCAACGCTTTGCTTTTCTCTTCTGTTTTATATAAGATCAAAATGTAGAATAAAGGAAACAAAGTAAAAAATCCGAAGCCGTTTTTTATAGTGCTGTAAATTGCGACACCAATGAGTAATCCAATTAAAACAGCATTTAAGAGATTTGTTGATGTCATCTTTTTTGCTTCTTCTAAAGGCTGCTCATCGGTTAATTCTGAGAATTTTTATGGCTTCATTTTTTTAATTTTCAGAGTTGCTTCTGCTGTTTCTTATCAAAAAATAAACTGAAAAAGCTAAAGTGATAAGGTAAACAATTGCTAATCCAGTGTTTTTGAATGTATTAGTTTCAAAGTCAAACTGTTTGTACAGGGTCCAACCTAATAGAATGGCGACGAATATAAAAAAGAAGTTGAAATTTTTAGTGGTTTTCATAATTTTATTAATCTGATTGTTAAGACAAATTTCATTTACCTGCGTTGAATTAACTTGTATAAAACGGACATTACAAAAATTTATACGGAATATCTTTATCAACTACAGGTGCAATATCCGCAAAAAATTCCCTTGGACTTAAATGTGTTAGTTTTTTGAACTCTCGCGTAAAATGTGGAGAATCGTAGAAATTACTGTCGAAACAAATTTGCGTTAGATTTTCGAAAGGTTTATTAAACTTGGAATGAACTGCTTTCCGGAAGCGCAGAATCTGTTTGAAATCCATAGGAGAACATCCAATATATTTTGCAAAAGATCTGTTAATGGTTTTGGCAGAAATATTTAACTGTTCTGCGAAATTTGAAATAGTTTGGTCAGGATTTCCATTTAAAGCTACCAGATAATTTTCGACCACCGATAAATCTTTTTTTAACAATTGTTTGGTAAGAAAATTTTCGAGCATTTCCATTTTTATATCGTTTGTGCCTGCGATAAAAAGTTGAGTTGTAAACGCAAGCCAATTTTCTTTAGTAATGAGTTGAGCTTCATGTTTTGCAAGGTCACAAGTATTTTCTTCAAAAAAGTAATTCAATCCCGTCGGCGTAAAATTGATAGAAATTTCCGGAACCGACCTTTCATATTTCAGTTGAAATGGAATTTTATACTTTCCTAAAAGTAAAATCTCTGGATCTTTTTTCTCTGAACTGCCAATTGAAATACAGTTATTTTCCAGACTCAGATTGGTATTTACGAAGAATGCCATCGTCATACCCAGCTGCGGAAAAGCTAAATAACTGATCGGCTCAACGAATTCATTCATCACATAAACGCTGTAAATGTATTTTTGCAGGATCGCTGATTTTGGAATAAAGATTTCGTACATCATTCTCTAATAAGATTTCATATCTTAAAATTTCAACCGGGCAAATTCCCGAACAAGGTTTGAAAATACTAAGTCCATCAATTTAAAAATTTTTCAGTGGTCTGAATTTTATTTAATGTGAGATGATTTCAATCAATAAACTAAAAGAAATATTGCGATTCATTCTCTGTAATTAGACTGAAAAATTCGATATTTAAAAAGTCCTACAACAATTCCACCACCAATACTGTTGCCTAATAAGGCCAGAAGAAGAAACCATAAATAGTCCAAAACCGTCACGGAATTTGAATATAAAACGGCACCAAACACTTCTATATTTCCAACAATACTGTGGTGAAAACCGCCAAAACCTATCACCCCGGTGATGATCCCAATGAGTAAAATTCGGGTGAGTGAATTAATGGTACTGTTTAAAAGCCAGTTTAATAAACCCATTAACCAGCCTGCAACAATGGCGCTTAAGAAAAGGGTCCAGGCATCGTGATCAATAATGTGTTCTCCAATAGTTGCCATGGTTTCATGCGTGAACAGATCGAGTCTCGGCGCGAGAGTACCAATAAAAAGGACGAACAAAATACCGCCAAAAACATTGCCTGCGATCACCAGTCCCCAAATCCGTAGTAATTCCGATATTTTTCGCTGTCCGTTAAGTACCGGCAAAGTTAGAACAGAAGTCTGCTCTGTAAAAAGCGCCGATTTCCCCAGAATAACGAAAATAAAACCTAAGGGATAAACCAAAGCGAATAATTTTACGAGAATATCTTCGGAGATCTTTCCGGCGAATAAGTAATAGATAGTGCAAATGAGCAAGTAACTGAATCCGATTTCCAGACCAGCAATTACGGCACTTAAAGTGATCGCCTGGTTTTTTATCTTAAAGATCTCTTCACCTTCGTGAATTACACGACTTAGAATATCACGATATTCTTCAACACCATCGATCTCATTAGAATTTTTTTCCAGATCTTTCTGAAATTCTTCCTGGTCGTTTTGTTCGTTTTCCACAGCTTATTATTGTTGTATATTTTTTTGCGGTCATGGCGCTTTTTAGCGTTGAAGTTTACCGTTTTTTCTATTGAAATTTTATAGAGTCAATAACCTTTTTAAAAACGGCATTCAAATGATCTTCAGTCGATTGATTTAAGGTGATTTGATAAAAAGTATTTCCAGTAGGAACTGCAATTAAGGTCGTTTCGAAACTGGATTTTTTATTTTCATTATTTAAATTATAACCTTTAAACTTCATTATAATTGCTTCCCTATTATCAATTTTGAGGATGTTTGGTGCTTCAATTATTTTAAATTCTTTAATGACTTTCGCGAATTCCTGAAGACTTTTTTCAATCTCAAGTTTTAGATCTTCAATGTTTTTAGCGCTGTTTGGTCTGATAAGAACTTGTAGGTTTGATCTGTAAATTCCTTTTTTCTTGTTGGTGTAAAAACCCAGAAGCTGAATACTGCTGTTTCCATTTTCCTCCAGCTCTTTGACTATTTTTTCAGAGAAACTGTATTTGTTGTAGATGGAATTCATCACTTCATCCCGTTGAAATTCGATCCAGTTCTCTGGTGGATCTAGAGAGATCTTTTCCTGAGCTGAAATTTTCAAACTCATGATTACGAAAAAGATCAGCAGTGAAATCTTAAATGTAGATATTGTTTTCATATAAATAATCACCTTTTTCCGCTTGACAAAGACTCCAAAGTTTGTAGTAAGTTAAGAAATTGATAACTCGCTTTTATTTTAATATTTTGTGAAATCATTGCTTATATCCCGAATTGCTTTTTGAAAATCATTCAGTTGATCCTTCGTTGGTACAATTTCAGTTAAATTAAAAGTATAAGTCCTTTTTAGATCTGCACTGATCCATTTTCCACCTATTATATTTTCTGTTAAGGTTCCTAAAAAATTCCCGGTAAAATTTGGTGTTGAGAATTCAGTTAAGCTAATGTTTCCGTCGTTATTTCGATATCCGTTCAATAAAATATAGTTTTTTTTGTTGTCGTATTTGTAGCTTCCAGAAATTTGATCTGCATATATACCCTCATCTAAACCTTCTAAGTAAAGAGTGATCTTAATGTTTCCGTTGATGTTTCCTTTATATAATTTGCCGGTTTGCGCAGAGATCTGTACAAAAATACTTAAAAGTAGAAGCGAAAAAATTATTTTCATTTTTTATTGGAGGTATTTTTTATTAAAATGCGAAAGGTTATTTTGTGATTTGAAGTGATTAGAAGTGATTGGAATTTTTTTATAATGAAGCGTTTATTGGGTTCATTCATTAGTACTTCTAATTGTTTCTATTCATTGGTCGCTTGCCGAAGTTATAAATGATATTTTGATTGCCGGTTTGTATTTGCTAACCAAAAGTCGTCATGATCAATATAAAAGTTAGCACTGCGATTACTGTGGTAATAATTCCCATTCTTCTCGATTTGGTCCAGCCGACTAAAGAAATCATAGAAAGTAAGGATACAATGCCCAATAAAAGAGTGAAAGATCCCAAAATTCGGTGGTAAGTAAATTCGCTGCTTTCAATTTTCCCGGGATATCCGGGAGTTGTCATCATCATCACACCCGTCCACGCAAAAATGGAGACTAGAAATAAACATGCTGCTAACGTGGAGGTGAATAAAATGTATTTTGCCAGTTTCGTCTTTAGTTCTGTAACCAAAAGGTTTGCAATCACTAAAATTGAAAAACCACCCAAAAGTGATGTGATAAAAACGGTTTGGGAAGAAAGTTTGTTCCAGTACTCTAAGCTGATATCTAGCATCATATTTTTTTTAATGTTTTGTAAAATTTCCTCTTACTTTTGCTTTTAAACATAAAAGCACGGCCAAAAAACCGCGCTCTTACAATAAATTATATATTCAAAAATCTCAACGTTAGAAACCCAAAAATCGAATTTCTTACTTTGAAATTAATCCTCATGTCCGTACATCTTATTATACAGTTTAATATATCTTTCTTTCACGGCTTTTCTCTTCAATTTCATCGTAGGAGTAAGCATTCCCGACTCAACGGTCCAGAGTTCCGGCGTTAGTTCAAATCGTTTGATCTGTTCCCAGTTGCCTAATTTTGTATTGAGATAATCGATTTCTTTGCCGATGCGTTCCTTCAATTCTTTACTTTGAGAAATTTCTTCCGGCGTAGTTCCGATATTCAAATTTTTTCTTGATGCCCAATTCTTCACAAAATTAAAATCGGGTTGTATCAACGCACACGGCATTTTCTCGCCATCGCCGACAACCATGATTTGCTCAATAAATTTGGACCCTTTTGCCTGATTTTCTAAAACTTGGGGCGCAATATATTTTCCACCAGATGTTTTGAACATTTCTTTCTTACGGTCGGTGATATGCAAATAACCTTCTTCATCGATATGTCCGATGTCGCCTGTTTTGAAAAAGCCTTCCTGTGTAAAAGCTTCGGCGGTCATTTCTTCATTTTTAAAATATCCTTTAAAAACAGAAGGCCCTTTTACCGTAATTTCCCCATCTTCCTGAATTATAACTTCCAGATTTTCTAAAACATGTCCAACGGTTCCTACTTTTATTTTTCCAAAGCTGTTTACCGCAATTACGGGCGAAGTTTCGGTTAAACCATAACCTTCCAAAATAGGAATTCCGGCATTCTGAAACATTTTATTCAATCGTGGTGCTAAAGCTGCAGAACCGGAAACGAGTGTGATGATATTTCCACCCAAACCTTCGCGCCATTTTGTGAAAACAAGCTTATCGGCAATTATTTCTTTTAATCCAGAAGGTTTACCAATGGTCTGTTTTGCCTTATTCACTCCCAGTGCCCAAAGGAATATTTTAGATTTTAAACCGCCTGCACTTGTTCCTTTGTCGTAGATTTTATCGTAAACCTTTTCGATCAAACGTGGCACGACCGACATAATGTGCGGCTGAACTTCTTTAATATTATCGCCCATTTTTTCAATGCTTTCTGCAAAGTGGATCGAATAACCATTGTATTGATAAAGGTAAAAAAGCATTCTTTCGAAAATATGACAGATCGGTAAGAAGCTCAAAATTTTCACATCTTTATAATCCATTCCTTTCACGCGCGGAATTCTGGAGTTAGACGCCAGAACATTAGAAACAATATTTTGGTGCGTCAACATCACGCCTTTAGGTTTCCCGGTCGTTCCGGACGTGTAGATGATCGTCGCCAGATCTTCAGAATTAATGCTTTTCGAAAGATCTTCTACCTCGTTTTGCGTGGCTTCATCTTTCCCCATATCCAGAACTTCTTTCCAGCTGGCTGTTCCTTCAATGTCTTCAAAACTGAAAACACCTTCCAGAGTCGGGACTTTATCCTTAATTTTCAAGACTTTTTCTAAAAGATCTTTATCGGAAAGGAAACAGTATTTTACTTCTGCATTATTAAAAATATAATCAAAATCATCAGAAGAAATACTTGGATAAACCGGCACTGAAACGGCACCGATCTGAGAAATTCCTAAATCCATCACTGCCCATTCTGTACGGGTCGCGGTAGTAATTAGGGCAATTTTATCACCGGGTTTAATTCCCAGTTTTAAGAGTCCTCGGGAAATTTGATTTCCAAGATGACAAAATTCTTTCGTGGAGGTTTTCTCCCATTCGCCGTTATATTTGGTGATGAACATTTCATCCTGCGGAAACTTTTGTAATGCTTCATGAGCAAAATCGAAAATTCTTTTTATAGACATAGCTTTGTTTTTTCTTAGCAGCGCATTCTTTTAGGTAAATTAGATTGCACTTTTGTAAAAATATCATTTTTTATTTAAACAGCAAAAACTATTTTTCAGTCCTAATTCGGGAGCAAAAGGTCTTAATTTATCAATAAATATTAAAAGAATTTGGATTATTAAGAAATATTCCTAGACTTGCATAATTAAATTTTTTAATTTTTAGAAATAATGTAAATTTACAGACAATCTTATATACTATTTTATGAACTTTAATTTATCGGAAGAACAGTTGATGATTCAGCAAGCCGCAAGAGACTTTGCTCAAACTGAACTTTTACCAGGTGTAATTGAAAGAGACAATCAACAAAAATTTCCGCACGAACAGGTAAAGAAAATGGGGGAACTGGGTTTCCTCGGAATGATGGTCGATCCTAAATATGGTGGTGCCGGAATGGACAGTATTTCCTACGTTTTGGCGATTGAAGAAATTGCAAAAGTTGATGCTTCTGCAGCCGTGGTAATGTCTGTGAACAACTCTTTGGTTTGTGCAGGATTAGAAAAATTCTGTAATGAGGAGCAAAAAATGAAATATCTGAAACCGCTTGCAAGTGGCGAAGTTATTGGCGCTTTTGCTTTATCAGAACCTGAAGCGGGTTCTGATGCGACTTCGCAACAAACAACGGCGGTTGACAAAGGAGATCATTATATTTTGAACGGAACCAAAAACTGGATCACTAACGGTGGAACTGCGACTTACTATATCGTGATCGCACAAACTGATCCGGAAAAGAAACATAAGGGAATTAACGCTTTTATCTTAGAAAAAGGCTGGCCAGGTTTTGCGATCGGACCCAAAGAAGATAAACTCGGAATCAGAGGAAGCGACACGCATTCTTTATTATTTACGGATGTGAAAGTGCCGAAAGAAAACAGAATTGGGGAAGACGGATTTGGTTTCAACTTCGCGATGGCAGTTTTAAATGGTGGTAGAATCGGTATCGCTTCTCAAGCTTTGGGGATTGCTTCCGGAGCTTACGAATTGGCATTGAAATATGCGCAGGTAAGAAAAGCGTTCAAAACAGAGATCATCAATCATCAGGCGATCGCATTTAAATTAGCGGATATGGCAACCTCCATCATGGCGGCAAGAATGCTTTGTTATAAAGCAGCTGTTGAAAAAGATGAAGGAAAAGATATCTCAGAAATCGGTGCGATGGCGAAATTGTATTCGTCTCAAGTGGCGATGGATGTGAGTATTGAAGCAGTACAAATTCACGGTGGTTACGGTTATGTAAAAGAATATCATGTGGAAAGAATGATGCGTGATGCCAAAATTACACAGATCTATGAAGGAACTTCCGAGATTCAAAAAATTGTAATTTCACGAAGTATCGTTAAGAATTCGAAATAACTAAAACTAACTTTCCATGAAAAATTTTTGGATCATTCTCGCGGCCGTTGTCCTTTTATTTGGCGGATTTATGTATTACAAATTCTACTTCGTCTTCGGTGAAGGTGTAAAATCCGGCGTATTAAATTATGCAGTAAAAAAAGGAAATGTCTTTAAAACCTACGAAGGAAAATTGATTCAGCAAGGTTTTGGAGCCAATGCAAAAACCGGAAGTTTAACCAGTTATGAATTCGAATTTTCGATTGAAGATGAAGCCATTTTCAAAGAATTAGAGATTAACAACGGAAAAACCTTTGATCTTCACTACAAAGAATACCATGGTGTTCTTCCCTGGAGAGGGAATACAACTTATGTTGTAGATAAAGTCGTGAATATGAAATAGCGGTGAAACAATTGCCTCGGAAAAACCAGTAACTTTTGAATAAGCTATTGGAAACGAAAAACAGTAAAAATTTCATTTGAAATAAAAAAGGAAATCCTTTCAACTTGTTTGAAAGGATTTCTTATTTTTAGGCAATGAAATCGCCATTGATATGTTTCGAAAACAAATTACGATAAAAATTAGGCGATAACAGATGACCATTTTAAAACAATGAAAATTTACCTATGAAAGAATTGATATTAAAAAGAGAGCGCGTTTTGCATTTCCTGTCGTTAGGACTCATCGCCGTTTCTTTATTCCTGAAAGATCCGTTTCAAAAAATAATTGTTTTGGTTGTTGGAATTGTTGGTTTGCTGTTATTATCAATTTTGAAGAAGCAAAAAATGCTCATCATTATTTACGCAGTTTTACTCGTCGCTACTGGAATATTTTTCTATTATTTAACGGGCGGAAAGGTGAAGTTACCCGAAGGTTTAAAATAATAAATCTAACCATTAGAATTGAAAAGTGTGAACATGAAGAAAATCTTACCCATTGTCCTATTCTGCAGTTTCGCAGTCAACGCCCAAATTTCTCCAAAGTTAACAGATGACATTGCAATGAAGTTGGCAGAAAAACCGATGAAATGCATTAATCAGGAATATCCGAATAAAACCGCGCATATCATTAATAATGAACAGGAAGTCCTGTTGTCACCTTCCGATCTGCATCCCAGTTTCTATGGATGTTTTGATTGGCATTCTTCTGTTCATGGACATTGGATGTTAATTCGCCTCTTAAAATCACGACCAGATTTGGCGAATAGAGCAGAAATTATGGCCCTTTTAGCCAACTCTTTGCAGCCAGAAAAAATTAAAGAGGAATCTGCTTACTTCACCAAATATGCAGTTTCTATTAATTTTGAAAGAACTTATGGTTGGGCATGGATTCTTAAACTCGACGAAGAATTACTGACTTGGGATGATCCGCAAGCTAAAATCTGGCATCAGAATTTGAAACCTTTAACCGATGAAATTCTGAGACTTTGGAAAATTTATTTACCCAAACAAACGTATCCGAACCGAACGGGAGTTCACGCTAATTCTGCTTTTGCGATGGGATTTGCCATCGACTGGGCAAGAGCTGCAAACGATCAGGTTTTTTTAGATCAGCTAAAAGAGAAATCAAAATATTTTTATTTAAAAGACCGCAAAACTCCGGCTTATCTGGAACCGGATGGAAGTGATTTCTTTTCTCCAAGTCTCGAGATTGCCGATCTGATGCGAAGAGTTTTACCACAAAAGGAATTTGTAAAATGGTTCAATGCTTTCTACGATAAGAAAAGTATCGCGAATATTTCTAAAATTCCGATTATCAGCGATATCAATGATTTTCAAACCGTTCATTTGGTCGGACTTTCTTTCACGCGCGCCTGGACGATGAGAGCAATTTCTAAAGCTTTGCCAGATCATCATCCGCTTAAGAAACAATTGACGTCAACATCAACGTTGTTTTTAAATAATGCACTGCCATTACTTTTTCAGGGGAATTATGGCGGCGATCACTGGTTAGCAAGTTTTGCTGTTTATGCCATGAGTGAAGAGTAAGGTTTATATTTTTAATGAATTAAGATCAAAAGAAAAACAGGCTTCAACATGTTTTTCTTTAGTTCAATATTGCTTTTGCAAAAATTTCTTTCCAATCTTTAATTCTTTGGTAAATATTTCGAGTAATCTGTTGGATCGTTATTTTCATCGTCTTTTGTTTCGATGATCTCCGCATTGGTCACTTCTTTTTGAAAAGGTTCCGGGTTTGAAAGTGGTTTGGTGTTTTCTATTACTTTATTTTCTTTATTCCTTTTATTTCTTCGAACGAAATACCAGATTAATCCACCAATAAGAAACAGAGGCCAAAAGGGAAGAATAGTCAGCATCACCGTTCCTAAAACTTTAAAACCATCCATAAATGCATTCGAAGATTTCGACCCGAAAGAATCTGGTTTTTCCTTTGTATCATCTTTCATAATAGAATTTGCAGCTGCTTTTTCATTCTGAACCAAAGTAATTTCTACATCGCAAAGTTGGCCCGAAACGTAATCGGTTCCTTCCGACGATAGTTCCTTTGTTCTTACTTCTCCAATTTGAGAAGTCACGTTCCCAACCAGTTGATCAAAATTTTGAAGCGGCACTTTCACGGTCACATATTCTCTTTGGAATCCTTCGGTCTGACTGAAATTTTCGGAAACCAAATCTGCGTTATTTTCTCTTATTCTTTGTTTTAAAAGACTTTTCGCTGACTGAAGGTCTTCAACCTCAATTTCTATCTTTGCGGTTTTAACGAGTGGATTTCTTTGCACAATGGGTGGAATGACCACCGTGTTATTTTCCTCTTGAGATCTTGCATCGTTATTTTTGGAAGGAGTCGAAGAAGGATTTTGCCTTTTTGTTTGTTTGAAAATTTTATCTGCCGTTCTCGTCAAAACTTTGATCGCACTTTCGCCATTATTCAAAGCGTCGTTGGCTGAATCCAAAGTTTTCACAACATCAGTTCCGACGATAACATTTTTCGTGATTTTTTCAATTTCTTTATTGATGGAATCGATTTTCCAACCGCCAGATTTGATGGTACTGTCGATGACTTTTTTCTGCTTTTGAATTTCTGGAATGATGACTTTTTTCGCGATCCCATCTGAATCATTGATTGTTTTAGAAATCGAATCTAAAGTTTTTAAACCATCATTCGCTTTCGTAAAAAGACTGTCCGCATGTTTGATAGAATCGTTGGTTTGTTGAATGGTCGTTTTATCGCAGGAAATTAAAGCCATTGATATAAAAAGACCAAGAAATATTTTTTTCATTACTATTTTTAAATTTTTACAATCGGGTAGAATCAAATAGCATTCCTTTAAAAATAAAAAAAGACTCCTAAATCAATTAAGAGTCTCTAAATGTGTAATTTGCAAATCAATTTACAATAACTTTTCCAAGCTTATTACTAATTTAACTTTAAAATAATTCTTTAAACCATTAACTTTTAAATAAAGCTATTATGATCAGCCGGAAAAAACTTCGCATCCTTTGCTAAGTGAAACGCCTTTGCGAACGTAATTTTACACGCTAAAAGTGAAAAACACTTTGCATCCCTTGCGTTTAGACCAATTTAAGTTTGAAGTAAAGGTAAAGTCTAATTGATAATGTATTTAAATTCACAGCACTGTCCTTTGTGACTTTGTGGTGAAAGTATTTACTCCTTTTTAAATTCACTAATAAAATGCAACTTCACATTCGGGAATTTCTCCTGCGTCATGTGAATCGTGAAAGAAGAATCAGCCAAAAATACAGGTTGACCATATTTATCTTTCGCCATAAAACGTTGTTTTAATCTTGCAAATTCCTTATATTCATCTGATTTTTCATCAGCTTCGATCCAACAGGCTTTATGAATTGAAAGTGGTTCGTAATTACATTTTGCACCATATTCATGTTCCAAACGATACTGAATAACTTCATATTGAAGTGCTCCAACCGTTCCGATAATTTTTCGGTTGTTCATGTCGAGCGTGAATAATTGCGCCACACCTTCGTCCATCAACTGATCGATTCCTTTTGCCAGTTGTTTCGCTTTCAATGGATCATCATTATTAATGTAACGGAAATGTTCCGGAGAAAAACTCGGTACCCCTTTGAAGGAGATTTTTTCGCCACCGGTCAAAGTATCACCAATTCTAAAATTTCCCGTGTCGTGAAGTCCTACGATATCTCCGGGGAAACTTTCGTCCACAATTTCTTTTTTGTCTGCGAAGAAAGCGTTTGGAGAAGAAAATTTCATTTTTTTGTTATCTCTAACCAATAAATAATTTTCATTTCTCTTGAATGTTCCAGACACGATCTTCACGAAAGCCAGTCTGTCGCGGTGTTTCGGATCCATATTCGCGTGGATCTTGAAAACGAATCCCGTAAATTCTTTTTCTTCCGGTTTTACAATTCGAGTATCGCTTTCTTTCGGTTGAGGTTTTGGCGCGATCTCGATAAAAGCATCCAAGAGTTCTCGAACTCCGAAATTATTCAAAGCAGAACCAAAGAAAACCGGTTGCAGATCGCCATTCAAATAATCCTGACGATTAAAAGGTGGATAAACAGTTTGCACTAGCTCGAGTTCTTCTCTTAATTCTGCAGCAGCTTTTTCTCCGATGATCTCATCAATTTTAGGATCATTGATGTCATCAAACTTAATGGCTTCGCCGACTTTTTGTTTCTTATCTTCTAAAAAAAGCTGAATATTATTTTCCCAGATATTATAAATTCCCTGAAAATCACTGCCCATTCCAATTGGTAATGAGAGCGGAACCACGGTTAAACCTAATTTTTGTTCTACTTCATCCAACAGATCAAATGCATCTTTTCCTTCACGGTCTAATTTATTAATGAAAACCAGCATCGGAATATTCCGCATTCGGCAAACTTTCACGAGTTTTTCCGTCTGTTCTTCGACTCCTTTTGCAACGTCGATCACGACGATCACAGAATCAACGGCAGTTAAAGTTCGGTAAGTGTCTTCCGCGAAATCCTTGTGACCAGGAGTATCGAGGATATTTATTTTATGATTTTTATATTCGAAAGCCAAAACTGAAGTCGCCACAGAAATTCCTCTCTGTCTTTCAATCTCCATAAAATCGG
This sequence comes from Chryseobacterium sp. UYP7, assembly GCF_056279225.1. NCBI lineage: Bacteria > Pseudomonadati > Bacteroidota > Flavobacteriia > Flavobacteriales > Weeksellaceae > Chryseobacterium > Chryseobacterium sp. UYP7. The sequence goes on along the minus strand of NZ_JBWBQW010000002.1, from coordinate 270,903 downwards.
AAGTTGCTCCTTTTTTAATCTTGTTCGATTTTACCGCTCCAGCTTCCTGAATTGCGCCTCCAAAAAGAAGCAGCTTCTCTGTAAGCGTGGTTTTTCCGGCATCGGGATGCGAGATAATTCCGAAGGTTTTTCGTCGGTCTATTTGTTTGAGAAGTTCTGACATAATAAATTTTGAGATTGCAAAAATCGTTTATTTTTATCGAAAATGAAAATGCACCTTAACTTTGACTCTGTTGAAGAGTAACAAAATTCTTTCTATTTTGACTTGGTGGTGAAATAATTATCTTTGTTCAAAATTTAAGGAAATAGAAAGAGTGAGTTTAATCGAAAAAATAACCAATATTATTAATCAACTTCCCGAAAATAAGGTTGAAGAGATTTTTGATTTTGCTGCTTTCATTCTGAAAAAACATAAAGGAAGTTTATTATAAGATAACATTGCTGAACTTGTTGAACAAAGTAGATCGTGTAAATTTTTGAGAGAAGACGAAGTAGTATATTCGATTGCTGATGTAAGATTAAAATATGAAAATGATTAAAGGAGATATTGTTTTAATTCCTTTTCCATTTACGGATTTGTCGGGCAACAAATGTCGTCCTGCTGTAATTTTATTCTCAAAAGAATCCGATGTAACAGTTTGTTTTATTACTTCAAACATGAAATGGCGGGATTTTTCTGATATTGAAATATAAAAAACCGAAGCTAACGGGCTTAAAGTAGATTAAGTTTTAAAGGTTTCAAAAATTGCAACACTAGATAAATATTTATTAGTGGGGAAATTAGGGGTTTTAAATTCTTATGAAATCGCAGATATGAATGAAATCGTCGAAAACTTACTTAAATTAAAATAAATTGATGGAACAGAACGCTCTCAGAAAAAATTATATTTTCAATTGGCAAGGTGCCTTCGCTTTGGTTGGTGGCCTCATGGTCGGAAGCTCAATAATAGCGATCATCAATGTGATCTCTGTATTTATATTTCACGAAAATTTGCAGTATAAAGATTTTTATTTACTCCTCGCAAACGCGGCTGGATTTCTGGGTGCCATTTTCGCCTTCGATTATTTTATAGTTAGACCACAAACAGGCAGAAAACTGAATTTTAATTTTTCGCCCACTAATTTTTTAACCTATCTTTTAATATTTCCAATGATGCTCGGAATGATGTTTGTGGCTGAATTTATCAGTGCTCAAATCCCCATTTCGGGACCTGTTTTCGGTAAATTCTATGAATATTTTTCCAGATTAATGGAGCAAATGACGAATGATAAAAGAACATTAATTTTGCTCGCCGTTATTATGGCACCTATTTTTGAGGAAATTGTTTTCCGTGGAATTATTCAGAAAGGTTTGATTAATAAAGGCGTAAAACCCTGGAAAGCGATATTAATTGCTGCACTGGTTTTCGGTTTAGTTCATGGAAATCCGTGGCAGTTTGTTGGCGCTGTTCTACTCGGATCGGTTTTAGGACTGGTTTATTACAAAACAAAATCACTGCTTTTGTCGATTCTTTTGCATGCATTTAATAATTTAGTTTCTTCAATTTTAATATTTTACGGACATACCGAAAGCTTTGCGGAGACTTTTAAAGTTTCAGAATTACTGATTTTAGGAATTGGAGTTGTTCTATTAAGTGTTTTCTATTATTTATTTATGAAAAAATACCGCGTCCATTATTCTGAAAATTAAATATCTTCGACCATAACCTATTACTAATTACCCATTTTTTATGAATAAAGAAATCCTCATCGCCACGCACAACGATCACAAAAAAGAAGAAATTCAGCAGATCTTAGGAAGTGATTTTAAAGTGACCTCCTTAACTGATTACGATATTCACGACGAAATTGTGGAGGACGGAAATACATTTTACGAAAATGCACTCATCAAGGCAAAATACTGTTTCGAAAAAACGGGAAAAGCGAGTCTCGGCGATGATTCCGGTTTGGTGGTGGAAGCTTTAGACGGAAGACCCGGAATTTATTCCGCGCGTTATGCCGGAGATCATGATTTTGCGAAAAATATGGCAAAGGTTTTAGAGGAAATGAAGGATGTGGATAATCGAAAAGCCTATTTCGTTACGGTGATGTGTTTGATGGATGAAAGTGGTATCAATTATTTTGAAGGTCGCGTTTACGGCAATTTAACGCAAGAAATTCGTGGAGAAAAAGGATTTGGTTATGATCCGATTTTTATTCCGGAGAATTATGAAATCACTTTCGCTGAAATGACAGCGGAAGACAAAAATAAAATCAGCCATAGAAAACAGGCCATCGAAAAGTTTCTGGATTTTATGGAAAACTAAAACTTTGACTTTGTGGTTGAAAGATTTCCACAAACTACTTTTAGTAGTTTAATCAAAAACTTTCTGTTTAATTACGATTCTTTAAAATAAATTTAGTTATTCTGCACTGAAATTTTTTAGAGGAAAAATCGTATTTTTGCAACCTATTATAATTTAAAGATGTTAGAAAAGATTGAGAAATTATTGATCGAAGTAGGAAAATTCAGTACGACGAGTAAGGATGACATTGAACAGTTCCGCATAAAATTCAGTGGTAAAAAAGGTTTGATCAACGATATTTTAGCGCAGTTTAAAGAAGTTCCGAACGAACAGAAAAAAGAATTCGGACAGAAAATAAATTCATTAAAACAAGCCGTTGAAACCAAACTGGAAGATTTAAAAGGAGCCACAATTTCTAAGATCATCCTGGAAAAAGAAGATTTAACAAGACCTGGATTTCCGTCTGAATTAGGAACGCGTCATCCAATCAATTTGGTGAGAAATAAAATTACCGAGATCTTTAAATCCATTGGTTTTGCAGTTGCAGACGGACCGGAAATTGAAGACGACTGGCATAATTTTACCGCACTTAATTTACCGGAATATCATCCGGCGAGAGATATGCAGGATACTTTCTTTATCGAAACCGCTCCGGATATTTTGTTGAGAACACATACTTCTTCGGTTCAAATTAGCTACATGGAAGAAAACGAACCACCGATCAGAATTTTATCTCCGGGTAGAGTTTTTCGAAATGAAGCAATTTCTTCGCGTTCACACTGTATTTTCCATCAGATTGAAGGATTGTATATTGACGAAAATGTAAGTTTTGCCGATCTTAAACAAACGATTCAGTTTTTTACGACCGAACTTTTCGGAAAATCAAAAATCAGATTGAGACCTTCATATTTTCCTTTCACAGAACCATCTGCGGAAGTTGATGTTTATTGGGGTTTAAATTCTGAAACCGATTACCGGATTACCAAAGGAACGGGTTGGTTAGAAATCATGGGTTGCGGAATGGTTGATCCGGCAGTTTTGAAAAACGTCAACATCGACGCCGATAAATATTCGGGTTACGCTTTTGGAATGGGAATCGAAAGAATCGTAATGTTATTATATCAAATGAGCGACATTAGAATGTTCTTCGAAAATGACATTAGAATGTTGGAGCAGTATAAAAGCCTTTAATAGAAGAAAGAGTAGAAACTTGATCAACTCTTTTACACCAAATAGAAAAGCTTCTGGAAAATTCCGGAAGCTTTCTCATTTATAAAATAATTTAAAAAACTAGCTTTTATTTTTGAACCAGTTTTTTGTCTGATTGTAATCGATGTAATAGGTGACTTTTAAACTTAAAGTATTGTTCATCGGCTCATTAAATAAATTGGTAAAGTTTTTATTAAAATTTATTCTGGAATAACTCAAATAATTCTGCGCCGCATTTTGATATAGTAGTGTCAACTGACTTCCGGGTGCAAACCACCATGAGTATCGCAAATCAACGTTCCAGGAATTGTACGTCTGATTGTCGATGGAATAATTATCTACAGCAGCAACGCTTCCGTCATCCTGCAAAATACCGAAGCTTTTGTAATTTACTTCGCTGTAATAATGCCGTAAATTGAAACTGAGCGCCATTTTATTGTTGATCGTATATTTTGAACCGATTTCGTTAATCACCGTATTTCGGTTTCTATTCCCGATATAAATATTGTTCGCATCTTTCCCAGAAAACCCCTGTTCTTGATTGCTGATGTTATAAGTTGCCTCGTAACTCACAGAAAAGTGGTCGGAAACTCTGTAATTCAAAGCGATCTCATTATTTAATCTGTTTCGCCCTTTCTGATCATAAGCATAATAATCTGTACTTAAATTGTAAGTGAATTTTTTACGGTTGTCGGAATTAAACCAGATCCAGGGATTAATGTATGCCGGAATAAATAAATATTTCCCGAAAACACGCGGTTCGTAAAGATCATTTTCCCCATTTGGCGTGAATTGTAAACCGCCGCCAAAGTTTCTGAATTTTTTGTCCTGAAAATTGACATTGCTATTTACCTGGAAACCTTGAAAAAGATCACTGTTTAATCTTCGGGAATAATTTATATTCACGTTCAAATTAATATTATTAAATTTTTTTGAAGGCTGTAAAAGACCGTAGTGGTAATTTCCGTTGTAATGAATTTTATTTGTTTCACCGGTATAACCCAGATCATCAATATTATAATCTTTAGAGATCGCTTCTACACCAATTTCATAATTGCTTTTCCCAAATATTTTTTTAATTCCTCCAGTAATGTTGGTGCCAAAATTACCCGTTCCATCTTTCACGTAACTTCCGCGGAAACCTCCAAAAACATTGTATTTATTTTTTTTATCGGTCAGATCTGCCAATAACGCCGCTGCGTTTGCATCTCTGAAATCTCCTGCTCGGGTAACGTTTGTGTTGATCAGAGAAACAGACGAGTTGCCATTAAAACGCTGATCGAAAACCAAAACATTATAATTTGCTAGAGGTTCTATGGTTTCAAAACGAGTTTGTCCCGTAAGATCATTTTTAATTCCAACTTCGGTTTTTTTTGTAATGGCATTAAAGAAACCGATTCCTAAACCTTTATTTGTTCTTCCGGAAATTTTAGTGGCATTCAATAATTTTACTTTTTGAATATTTCCGACCATCGATTCATCTTCGCCAATGTTAGGATCCCTTGAGGGATAATCGCCAACCCGACGGGAATAAAATAAATTACCTTTGCTGAAGAGCTCCGTGCCTTCTGTAAAAAAAGATCGCTTTTCTGAAAATTGCTGTTCAAACGGACCGAGATTTAAGGTGTTATCATCAAAAGCAGTTTGACCAAAATCCGGAATTAAAGTAGTATCCAAAGTAAAAGCGTCATTAATTCCATATTTAACATCCATTCCACCATTTACACTTTTTGATGTCTTATGGTCGTAATTATTAATGTAAGTTGAAAAATAAGGTAAAAATGAAAGTCTTAAGGGCGGTTTAATGTTTTCGATCCCACTTAAAACACCGTCGTACAATAAAAATGATCCTTTTTTATTATCGATGAAATTCCAGGTAGATTTTACTTTCGTTCTTCGAATTAATCTTACGAAATTTAAACCCCATTCCTGAATATCTTTTTTCGGGAAGCGTAATTCTGAATAAGGAATCTTCATTTCAACGGTCCAACCATCGTTATCTATTTTTGCAGCGCTGTACCAAACTGCGCTCCAGTTGGAATCTTCGCCATAATCGTTGGTCATTTTCGCATCAAACTGAACGCCATTTGGCAAGACGATAAATTCTAAGCTCTGCTGTTTATCATTATATCCATTAATAACGACATCAAAAAAGTCATCGTTACCAACGTTGTCCCGCTCAACGAGTTCTTTCGCGATTTTGCCGGGTTCAGGATCAAACATTTTTGCCCCAAAATAAATTCCGGTATCGTCGTATAAAATTTTTACTACAGTTCTAAATTCTGATTCTACAGCCTTTCCATTTTGCGGTTGAAATTCTACAAAGTTTTGAGCAACCGGAGCATCTTTCCATGCTTCTTCGTCTAAAATACCATCAATTTTTACAGGTGATGTAATCTTTACGGCTTTAATGTTTTTGCGTAGTATAGAATCTTTTTCAATTTTCTGAGAAAAATAGAGTCCACACATTAAGAGAAATAAGGTGCTTAATAATCGAGCTTTCATGAGGTTTTTCGTTTTCTTGATAATAAGACAACGAGTCCTCATGTTTTGTTACATATGCAACAAAAAAAACCGACCGAAGCCGATTTTTGATTTTTCTCTTGAAATCTAATTAATTGATCTGCAAAGGATACTTTATATTTTTATAAGAGTCCAGTGTCGCTTTTAAAGAACCAACTGCTAATTCTGCCTGTACGGAAATCGGAACAAGATTTTGATCATTGCTCACCCAAAGCGTAACGCCTTCTTTATCTTTAAACACCCGACCACTGATGACTTGTGGAACGATCTTTAGACAGTTAATCGTACCAAATTTCGTTTTTACATTCTCGGTTCCCACGACTTTTAGCTGAAAAGGAAATAATTCGTCATCGATCCAAACGTTCAGCTTTTTTACAGTTCCTACTTTCAATTCACCTGGATCTAAACTTCTTAAATAATAAAACGCAGAAAGCATATCCTGAACATCTTTTACCGATTTTATAATTCTGGAATTATTTTTCTCCTTATCTGTTAAAATTAAAGTGTTATTACTATGATTGAAAACGGTCTGAAAATGCTGAGTATAGCCACCTTCTTTTACATTTCTAACATAATAACTTGGCAAACCTGTATTGTAATTGATAAAACTCTCATAATTATCTTCTACTTTAAAGAATGCGCGAACAGCACCGGTCGTTTTACCATAACCTTTTACGTAAAAGTGAGGTTTCCCCTGATAAGTGGTTTTGAGTGTTGTTAATGTGGCGGTCCCGGCATTTAAAAACCCGTAGTGAATTCTATAATTTAAAACCTCTCCGGATTGAATATTATCGAGCTTTTGAGCCTGACCAAACGTAAAAAATAATATGATAAATAAGCTAAAAATCTTTTTCATGGCTTTGCTTTTGCAAAAAATTTGCCACAAATGTAATGCTTTGATTTCACAGGGTTGTAAAATGATATTTGTCAGTCTTATGCAAACCGCGATTCTTTTATTTTTCTTAAATTTGCGCAACTAATTTTCTAAAAAAATCATCAATGATTACAACCGATATATTGATCATAGGAGCGGGACCAACGGGACTTTTTGCAGTTTTTGAGGCTGGTTTACTAAAAATGAAATGCCACCTGATCGATGCACTTCCGCAGCAGGGTGGACAGTTAACCGAATTGTATCCGAAGAAACCTATTTTCGACATTCCAGGATTTCCGTCGATTAATGCGGGGGAATTAGTTGGTAATTTAATGGAGCAGATCAAGCAGTTTCAGCCCGGGTTCACTTTAGGAGAAACCGCAAAAACCTTGACGAAATTAGAAGATGGTACTTTCGAAGTGATTACGAACAAAGGAACCGTTCATCGCGCGAAAGCTGTTGCTATCGCAGGTGGATTGGGAACTTTCGAGCCTAGAAAACCAGCTTTAGAAAATATCTGCGATTACGAGGAAAAAGGTGTAGAATATTTTATAAAAGAACCGGAACATTTCAGAAATAAAAAAGTGGTAATCGCCGGTGGTGGTGATTCCGCTTTAGACTGGAGTATTTTTCTTTCTGATATTGCAAGCGAAGTAACTTTAATTCACCGGCGAAATGAATTTCGGGGAGCTTTGGATTCTGTGGACAAAGTGCAGGAATTAAAGGATCAGGGTAAAATTACAATGATGACGCCGGCTGAAGTTACAGGTTTGAAAGGTGAAGGGAAACTTTCTGCTATCACCATTGAAAAAGAAGGCGAAACCTTCGATCTGGAAACCGATTATTTTATTCCACTTTTTGGATTAACGCCAAAATTGGGGGATCTTGCGAACTGGGGGCTGGAAATTGAAAAAAATGCCATCGTTGTCAACAACGCTTTGGACTATCAAACCAATATTCCGGGACTGTACGCGATCGGGGACATTAATACCTATCCGGGGAAACTTAAACTTATTTTATGTGGCTTCCACGAGGCAACATTAATGTGTCAAAGTGTCTACAATATGCTGAATCCAGGTAAAAAATATGTTTTAAAATATACGACGGTAAGTGGAATCGATGGTTTCGACGGAACCCGTAAAGAAGCTGAAAAAGCGGTCGTAAAAAAAATTGACTAGATTTCTCAGCTAAAAATAAACAGAAGCAATGCAGGATATAAATTTAAAAATTACAGACCGCAACGGCGAAACTCACGAGGTTATCGCACCCACGGATATGTCCATGAATTTAATGGAAGTGATCCGTTCCTACGAACTGGCAGAAGAAGGAACGATCGGTGTTTGCGGCGGAATGGCAATGTGTGCTTCCTGCCAGGTTTATGTTTTGGATGGCGCTGAAAAATTACAGGAAATGGGCGATGAAGAAGAAGCGATGCTTTCCGAAGCCTTCCATGTTCAGGATGGTTCGCGTTTAGGTTGCCAAATTCACATCACCTCGGAAATCGATGGATTAGAAGTCGCAATTGCGCCGTATCCGTAGAAATTAGAGCCAGGGTAAATGTTCAAAGAGCCAAGTTGAAAAACTTTTAAAATAATTTGATCCTGAATTTTTTTCAGGATTTTTTTATGGATACTTTTGAAAAGTAGAGGAGTCCTCAATTAAACTCTTAAAACTCCGCGAAAACCTCTTCCACCATAATAAGATTCGGCACCGTTGTGGTAAACAAAAACAGTATCAAACCGAAAATCGGCGAAGATCGATCCGCCTAATTTTCGAATTTTATCCGGAGTTTTGAGCCAGCTGGAAGTTTTCTTATCGAAGTTTCCCAATTTCTGCAATTCGCGATATTCCTCTTCGGTGAGAATCTCAATTCCCATCGCTTTTGCAGCGTCAACCGCATTATTTTTCGGTTTGTTTTCCTTTCGCTTGTCGAGTGCAGCTTTGTCGTAGCAAAAACTTCGGCGGCCTTTCGGACTCTCCGGTGCGCAGTCGTAGAAAAGATATTCGCCCGATTTTTGGTCTCTTCCGACAACATCAGGTTCGCCGCCACTTTCTTCCATTAAATTCAGAGAATCTAATTTCTTCGGATCCTGCTCTAATTTATTTTGAATTTCAGCCCACTTTAAATCTTCGTGTCTTTTCATATTCGATTCAAAACGCTCCTTTAAAATTTGTAGAAGAGTTTCGTAATTATTTTCTGCAGTCATTATTTCAACTTTAAAGTTTTTAATCTCTTAAAATTAAAACAATTTTTTAAATGGTATTAGAAGCAGAATGGAAAACGTGGAATCTTCATAAAAATTCATAAAGAATTCTGTTTCAGAGTGAATTGCATAATAATTGATGGCATCTAAGCCAACCAAATTAAATGCTATGAATAAGCTATTAAACGAAGACAAAAATTATAGAACGCTTGCCGGAAAAACGGTAGTGATCACGGGCGGAACAAGTGGAGTAGGAAGAGCGGCAGCTGAAGCGTTTGCCTTAGAAGGATGCAATGTTGTGGTGGGAGCTCGCGGACAAAAAGGGCTTGATGAAACCGTTGCACTCTGTCACGATCTGGGCGTAGTTGCTTTGGGCGTGTCAACCGATGTTTCTAAAGCGGAAGATGTAAATAATCTTGCGCAGCTGGCCTTACAATTTAATGGAAGAATTGATTTCTGGGTAAATAATGCCGGAGTTATGGCCAGTGGAAAATTCGAAGATATCCCTGTTGAAAGCATGGAGCAGGTGGTGAAGACTAATCTTCTGGGCTACATGCATGGTGCTTATGCAGTGTTGCCTATTTTTAAAAGACAAAAAGAGGGCGTTTTAATTAACAACGTTTCCATTGGTGGATGGATGCCGGCGCCATATTCTACGGCTTATTCCAGTACAAAATTTGGAATTCGTGGAATGGTTGAAGGTTTACAGGGCGAAGTTTCCGATGAACCAAACATTCATATCGTAGGATTGTATCCCGGCATTCAACGTTCTACAGGAAATACGCATTCAGCAAAATATTCCGGACTCGATTTTAAAATTCCACCTTTCTCAACAGATCCTAGAAAGCTCGCCGCGCAAATGGTAGAAGCAGCAAAAAATCCGAAAAAAAGCGTGATTACAGATGGTTATGCCCAAGTGATGAAAATTATGTACGGACTTTTTCCAAGAGCAATTATTAATACTGCGTCTGCTGCGATGAGGTTGGTCATGAAGCCTAATGCAGAAACCAACACCGACGGAAATGTTCAATATCCTTCGGAAAGTCCAATGCGTATTTATGGCGAAATGGCTCTTCCAGTGCCTTCCAAAAAAACAAAGACCATTTTGATGATGGGGCTTGGTCTTGGTCTGGGATTCTTGTTAACTACTTCCACCAATAAGAATGCAAAAAAGAAGATCAATAAAAAAGTAGACGCTAAATAAAAAGTTCTATTTCTTACAACAGACTATTTTCTAAATGTTGGATTATTTTTTGAGAAATTAATTGTCCAGCATTTTTCTTTTGGTAGAAATCGTGACCTTCGTTTTGAAAGATCTCTCTTTCTAAAATTAAATCTGAAAACCACTTTTTATTGGGTTGATAAGAGTCGTTTTCACCATAAAAAAGTTGAATAAATCCCGAGGGTTTTTCAATTTCTTTCCGAAGTCTGGTAGAAGATATAGCAAATAGATTCTCACAATTAATTCCTTCCAGCATCGATTTCCAGGCGATCAAACCACCAATACTGAAACCCAGAAGATAAATTTTTCCTTTCTCGAGTTTTTTTAAATTCTGTGCGGCTTTCTCAATTCCACCAGTTATAAAGTGCTGATGTATTAAATTTTCCTCATAATTCGACCCATCAATTTCTGCAAGTTCGCAAGAGTCGTAGTATTTGATGTCGAAGTGATCCTTTAATATTTCGGTATAATTCTTTACCCATTCCGACTTTCCTTTTCCCCAAAGGTCAGACAGAATTATTAATTGTGGTTTCGATTTTTTACTTTCCATTTTCAAAAATATAGAGATAAAAAAAGCAAAATGCGGCGTACACATTTTGCTTTTAAATTGATTGAAATTACTATTATTTCGCTGGAATATTCGCAAGTATTTCTTTTAAGAATCCCCAGAATTTCTGAACGGAAGGAATATTCGCTTTTTCGTCCGGTGAATGCGCGCCACGAATGGTGGGACCAAAACTAACCATTTCCATCTCCGGATAATTAGCGCCGATGATTCCACACTCTAAACCTGCGTGACAAGCGACAACCTGTGGTTTCGAACCAAAATCTTTTTCGTAGATCTTTTCCATCAGCTGAACAATTTCAGAACCTGGTTTGGGTTTCCAGCCTGGATAAGATCCACTGAATTCTACCTTCATTCCTGCCAGTTCAAAAACAGATTTCAATTGTTCAGCAACCGCATATTTAGTTGATTCTACGGAGGAACGGGAAAGATTCATAATCTGCAGTTCTCCATTTTTTAACGCTACTCTTGCAACGTTATTAGAGGTTTCTACTAAATCTGCAACATCGGGCGACATTCTGTAAACTCCGTTGTGTGCTGCTTTTAAAGCTAAAACTATTCTCTTTGAATCTTCTTCTGAAATTGCTTTTTCCGAACTCGTGAATGTTTCAATATTGATATGCAGGTCTTTCTCGATATCGGCAAATTCTTCTAAAATAGAAGTTTTCAATTCGTTCGCAGCTTCAATATATTCAATGGAATTTCTTACAGATATCACTGCATTTCCCTCTCTTGGGATCGCATTACGCAAACCGCCACCATCAATCGAGATCAACTGAAGGTTTTCGTTATTAATACCCGCAAATAAAAGCCGTCCCAGGATTACATTGGCATTTCCAAAACCTTTGTGAATATCCATTCCGGAATGTCCGCCTTGCAAACCTTTAACCGTTAATTTTACGATCTGTCCGGTAGCTGCTACCACTTCATATTTTTTTGATGCTGTTACGTCAACACCTCCCGCACAACCAATATCAATCTCATCATCTTCCTCCGTATCTAAATTCAATAGAATTTTCCCATGCAGCTGGTCCGCTTTCAAACCCATTGCTCCGGTCATTCCGGTTTCTTCATCGATAGTAAACAAAGCCTCTAAATCGGGATGTGCAAGATCACTGCTTTCTAAAATACTCATGATCGAGGCGACACCCAATCCGTTATCTGCGCCCAAAGTTGTTCCTTTTGCTTTTACCCAATCGCCGTCAACTTCCATTTGAATGCCCTGCGTTTCGAAATCGAAATTTACATCGCTGTTTTTCTGACAAACCATATCGAGGTGTGACTGCAAAACAATGGGTTTACGATCTTCCATTCCTTTGGTTGCAGGTTTTTTGATGATGACATTTCCTACTTCATCTACTTTTGTATCTAAGCCCAAATTTTCACCGAATTTCTTAATGAATTCGATTACTCTTTCTTCTTTTTTCGAAGGTCTTGGTACCGAATTTAAAGCGGCAAAATTTTTCCAGATTATTTGGGGTTCTAATTGTGATAGTTCCATTTTTTTTGAATTATTTATCTCAAATTTACAAATAAAAAAAGGCTCCCGAAAAATTCGAAAGCCTAAATTCTTAATTTTAATAGTATTTAACAGCCGCACTCTCCATAAATTGGAGTAATCAATTTTTCACCATCTTTAAATTGAACGGTCATGGTTCCTTCAAACATCATTACTTCTTCCAATTCCTTAATTTTTTTTCCTTTAATTTTTACAGAGAGTTTTTCGTTCTCAATATTTTTACTAAAGTTTTCCGGATCAAAATTATCTTTTGTAACAGGAATTTTGATCATTTTTCCCTCCGACTTTAAATAAGCATTATTGCCATAATCATCAATATAGACAAATTTCTCGGCTTCGAAATCGGCTTTGTTTTTCGCAAAATAACAAGAGCAACCTTCAACTTCGGCCGGAAATGAAAAAGTCTCAAGTTTGGAATTTTCCGCGATCGGTTTTGGAACTGGAACAGCAGCGTTAGTTATTTTTACAGGATCATTTTGTGCTACTTTTTGTTCTTTTTTGCAATAGAGCAGAGTCGTTAGAGTAACTAGAAATAAAAATCTCTTCATCAATGTTATATGTTTTTAACCTCTTGATCTTTCTAAAAGTACCATCATCAAAAAACTCAGAACGATAAGTGATTCATCTTCATCGTCGATATCAATTAGTCTGTCCAGTTGAAATCTTCTACCAATTAACGAAGGCATTTTTTTTAGTCTGAAGTATTCTTTACCTGCATTATCTTTAACAGTGTAGGACGGATTAAGGAAATATCCGGTAAACATTCCAACGATCGGAATTTCGCCTACGACACCATCTAAAACTTTCACCCAGCCGTTATCTTCGTTAATTTGATATTTTACTTTGTCATTGGCATCTACAACATCGTATTGCGATTTCCAGAGGGAACGCATTCCCTTGCGGGCAAGACGGCCGAAATTTTTCCCGTTCACAACGTCGGTAAGCGAATAAGATGCATTAAAATCGATCCACTGGTTGGCTTTAATTCTAAAAAGTTCCTGAGATTTGGTTTCATCATTAAAAACGATCACATCTTCTTTCAGTTTAAACATTTTTTGACGAACGTACGCCACATAATTTCCATTTTTATCGGTAATATTAAAGTCACTGGAAAGGGTTGTGATCTTGAATTTAAAATCGAGGGGATAATTAAGATTTTTTAGAACCATTATTTTTTACTTTTTTCAAAGATATAGAAAGAAGGCAGATTTAACCTTCTACTTCTGAATTTTATTGGATAATTCTTTCTTCAGCCAATCTCTGCAGATTTTGTTGAATTTTTAAATTTCGTTCATCAAATTTTAAGTACAACCTTACCTTCTTAATTTTGAATATTACATCTTGAATTCTATCTTTGCTCCATGGATTATCCGAGTAAAGTTTTGGCAAAGGCAGTAGATGAAATTTCCGGACTTCCCGGTATTGGCCGGAAATCGGCGTTGCGGCTTGCTCTGCATCTATTAAAACAGCCCGAAAGTCAGGCGATCGCTTTAGGAGATTCTTTAAAAAAACTCGTTACCGACATCAAATACTGTAAGGACTGCCATAATTTTTCTGATTCTGAAATTTGCGAGATCTGTGCAAATCCCAAAAGAAACGAAGAGATCTTGTGCGTCGTAGAAGATGTTCGTGATGTGATGGCTATTGAAAACACAGGAAAATTTCGTGGAAAATATCTTGTCCTGGGCGGAAAAATTTCTCCTATGGAAGGTATAGGTCCGAACCAGCTCAACATTTCTTCTATTGAGAGAAAACTCGAAAATAAAGAGGTCAAGGAACTGATTTTCGCTTTGAGTGCTACGATGGAAGGCGATACGACTTCTTATTATATTTATCGCAAATTCAAAAGCTTTGAAGTTAACTTTTCGACTATCGCGCGTGGAATTTCTGTAGGTGATGAACTGGAATATGCGGATGAGATCTCTTTGGGCCGTTCCATTCAGAACCGATTGCCATACAATGAAAAGGATTAGTATTAAGAAATTTTCATATTTTAGCGAGTGATTCCATAATTTAAAGATTAATACGCGTGATTTCTGTTATTATTCCAGTTTATAATGCCGAAAAGAGCATCGAAAAATCTTTAATTTCCATCAAAAATCAAACCTGGAAAGGTGATTTCGAAATCATTATTGTAAATGATGGATCAACAGATGGAAGTAAAAATATAATCGAAAACTATCAGAAAAAAAATTCCAGTCAAAATATTATTTTTCTCGAACAGGAAAATGGAGGAGTGTCGAAAGCTCGAAATGCAGCTCTAAAAATTGCAACCGGGGAGTATATTGCGCTTCTGGATGCCGACGACGAATGGTTGCCGGAGAAAACAGAAAAGCAGATGATGTTTTTGGAAAATGAAGATTTGGATGTTGATTTTCTTGCAACGAGACGAATTAATCATCAATTACTCTATCCATATAAAGTTGATTCACGCAATCTTGCAAAGATTACTTTCAGGAAGTTGATGTTTAGGAACGAGGCGCAACCATCAACAGTGATATTTACTGGAAAAATATTGCAAAATACAGGATTTTTCGACGAAAACCAGCGATATGGCGAAGATTTGAATTTTTGGTTAAAAATTTCTCTGAAAAATAAAATGTATATTTTGAATGAAGAATTGCTTCTCGCAGATTCCGGTAAAAGATCTTTTGGAGTTTCTGGTCTGTCTTCCCACTTGACCGAAATGGAGAAAGGTTTTCAAAAGAATCTCATTGAAATGTATCGTTCCAAGAGAATAGATCGCTTACAGTATCTTCTTTATTTTATTTTTTATAAGTTTAAATATATTGTTAGAATGAGCCGCAACACATATTTAAAAAAGAAAGGGAAATGAAATTGTCCATTATTATCGTCAATTATAACGTCACAAAGTTATTGAGAAACTGCCTTTCTTCAATTGAGAAATATGTGAAGAATTTTCCTTACGAAGTCATCATTATTGATAACAATTCTCCTGATTTGTCCTGGGTACAACTAAAGAACGAATTCCCTTTATTCAAATTTATTTCTTCAGAAACAAATGACGGGTTTGCCATCGCAAACAATAAAGCAATTAAAGAAGCGAATGGTGAATATTTGCTTCTTCTAAATCCGGATACCGAATTTGAGGGATATTACATGACCGATATTCTTGAATTTGCAGATGCAAAGAAAGATTTTGGATGTTTGGGAGTAAGAATGCATGACGCGGAGGGAAATTTTCTGCCAGAAAGTAAGCGCTCCGTTCCGGATATGTTCAATTCCTTTGAAAAACTTTTTACTAATTTTAAAAAAAATACGTCAAAATCATATTATCGACATGATATTAACGAGTATGAAATCGCAGAAGTAGAAGTCGTAACAGGCGCTTTTCTTTTAATTAAAAAAGACCTTTATGTTAAGATAGGTGGTTTAGATGAAAAATACTTTATGTATGGTGAAGATATTGACCTTTGCTTCACGTTGATCCAACAAAAGTATAAAAACTGGTACTACGGTAAATCATCAATCCTTCATCACAAAGGAGAAAGTACCATCAAGGATTTTAAATATCTTGAGAGGTTTTACGGTGCAATGCAGATTTTTGTGAATAAATATTATAGAACGCAGAAACCCATCCAATATGGAATGTTATCCGCTGGATTAAAACTGCGGCACACTATGGAAAAGAACAAAATAAAAAGAGACACAAATTAATGAGTCTCTTTTTTATAATTTTAAATACTTTTTCTTAATTTCCTGCTGGAGCCGGCGCACGTACTGGAACTGTAGTTGTGCTGTTAGTTCCTGGCGCGGTTTGTGGTGCTGGTGCTTCCTGTCTTGCTGGTGCCTTTTGCATACTGGCAGAAGGTTTTGCAGTCAAAATAACACTCAATAAAATAAGTACTACGATAATAGCTCCTAATCCCCATGTTGCTTTCTCCATAAAATCATTCGTACGCTGTACACCAAACTGTGCGGCAGAAGTTCCGCCAAAGGTTCCGGAAAGACCGCCGCCTTTAGGATTTTGTGCCATTACGATGATAATTAGTAAGATGCTCGCAATCATGATAAGGATCATGAATAATGTAAATATTGTAGTCATTATAATTTCTAGGTTTTCGAAGTGCAAATATAATCATAATTTTTAATATTGTGCACTAAAATGGATAATGAAACGATACAAATTCAATATTAATTTAAGAATATATGCGGTTGTAAGCCATGCAAATTCTAAATCTCGACTTCGTTTGAAGTGTTGATCTTAAAGCTATGAATTGGCTTATCACTTTTAAATAGAATAGAGAAAGATTAAAGCTTGTCCTTTTTATTCATTAAAATCGATCAACTTTACAATTGAAATTGTTAGAGAAATTCAGTTGAAAGTTAGACTCTAAGCGAAATTTTAATTTTTTAGAAATTTCTGTCAGATAACACATGCGGTCGAACGATTCGTTTTCCACGGCCTTTGATATGCCGGAATCTTCATTAATCTTAATGCCACTTTCATCGCATCTTAAAAAAGTTAAATTGAATTTGGTGTGAAGATTCTCAAGAAATTTAAGATCCTCCAGAGACAGTATATTTTCAGACATCGCTATTTTATTTTTTTATATAAATCACATATTTACAAAAATGATGCCTTTACGTTCCTAATTTACAAGTTTTTTTAGCTAATTTTTTGTATTTCTTCAATACTCTTTTTGGAAGAGAAATCGTTAAAATTTCCGTAAATTTGACACTCAATTTTTTGCACTTATGGATTACTTAAAAGGATTAAATGAAGCACAATATGAAGCAGTAACTTCGTTGGAAGGACCTTTGATGGTTCTTGCCGGTGCCGGTTCGGGTAAAACCCGTGTGCTTACCATGCGGATTGCTCATTTAATTACCAATTTGGTGGATCCTTTTAATATTTTGTCCCTTACTTTTACCAATAAGGCGGCAAAAGAAATGAAAGCACGTATCGCGAAAGTGGTCGGCGATAGTGAAGCGAGAAGTCTTTGGATGGGAACCTTCCACTCGGTATTTGCGCGTATTTTACGGAGTGAAGCCCACTATTTGGGTTTTCCCTCTAACTTTACGATCTATGATTCTCAGGATTCACTAAACGTCATTAGAAAAGTATTAAAAGAACTTAATATTGATGGCGATCTGTATAAACCTAAAAAGGTTCAGGCGAGAATTTCCAATTACAAAAATAATCTCATCACGGTGAAAGCGTATTTCAGTAATCCAGAATTAATGGAAGCTGATGAGCGTGCGAACATGAAACATATTGGTAAGATATATCAGAAATATGTAGATGTTTGCTACCGAAATGGAGCGATGGATTTCGATGATCTATTATTAAAAACCAACGAATTGCTCACACGATTTCCGGAAGTATTGGCAAAATATCAGGATCGTTTTCGCTACATTTTAGTTGATGAGTACCAGGATACAAACCACTCCCAGTATTTGATCGTAAAAGCTTTGGCGTCGAAATTTGAAAACATTTGTGTGGTTGGTGATGATGCGCAGTCGATCTATTCGTTTCGTGGAGCGAATATTTTAAATATTCTCAATTTCAAGAAAGATTATCCGGATGCCAAAACAGTATCCTTGGAACAGAATTACCGTTCTACTCAAAATATTGTGAATGCCGCCAATGTTGTTATTTCTAAAAACGTTCAGCAGTTCAAGAAAAATGTTTTTAGTGAAAATGAAGAAGGAGAAAAAATAAAAGTTTATCGCTCGCTTTCCGATGCTGACGAAGCCAGTTTTGTCGCCTCAAACATTTGGGAACTTCACAATTCTGCCCAACGAAAATTTACAGATTTTGCGATTTTATACAGAACAAATTCCCAGACCCGGGCTTTTGAAGATTCTTTGCGTCGGAAAAATATTCCTTACCGCGTTTATGGTGGACTTTCCTTCTACCAAAGAAAAGAGGTGAAAGATCTTGTCGCTTATTTACGGCTTTTAGTGAATGAAAATGATAGTGAAGCATTAACGAGAGTAATTAATTATCCAGCGCGTGGAATTGGAGAAACGACGCAAAATAAGCTGATCGTATTTGCTGATTCTCAGAATATTTCGGTTACAGAAGTTTTAGGCAATCTCGGTTTTTATGCGCCAAGATTGAATTTAAATAATGGAATTCTTACCAAACTTTCCGATTTCTGGTCTATGATCAAGGCTTTTCAGGTCTTGTTGAAAGAAGAAAATGCCTATAATCTAACCATGGAAGTGGCAAAGAGAAGTGGTCTCATCAAATTCCTAAAAGATGATCAAACTCCCGAAGGAATTTCGCGTGTAGAAAATGTTCAGGAATTAATGAATTCCATGCAGGGTTTTATCGAGGAGCAGCAACAGATAGAAGATGGTGATCCGTCGCTTTCTAATTTTCTGGAAAACATTGCGCTTTCCGCAGATACGCAAAGCGATAAAAATGACGATACCGACAAAGTTTCTTTGATGACGATTCACCTTTCTAAAGGTCTAGAGTTTCCGGTGGTGCATTTGGTAGGTTTAGAAGAAAATCTATTTCCGAGTTTTATGAGTTCGTCAACGCGCGAGGAAGTAGAAGAGGAGCGGCGATTATTTTATGTGGCTTTGACCAGAGCAGAAAAGCAGGCTTTCTTTTCTTATGCGATCTCCCGTTTTCAGTGGGGAAAAATTACAGATGCGGAACCGTCGCGATTTTTAAGTGAAGTCGATTCCCAATATTTGGAATTTATTAACCCTGCCATGGAAAGCAGGTTTGTAAATCATTCCGGCATCACCTCCAATATTTTTGATGATCAGCCGAGTGAACCTCGATTTTATAAGAAGAAAGAGGAAAAGAAATCCCTTCAAAGAAACGAATCAATCCCAATTCCACAGAATTTAAAACCTGTTGCGACCGCTAAAATCATCAATCCAAGTGGAAATTCTTCCCAGGATATCGAAGTCGGCGACAAAGTTCGCCATGACCGTTTTGGGGTTGGAGAAGTTATTTTCCTGGACGGGACAGATGCGCAAAACATTAAAGCGAAGGTGAAATTCCAGCATGAAGGTGAGAAAAATTTGATCTTGAAGTTTGCGAAGCTGACGAAGATTTGATAGTTCCTTCAAATAAAAATATAAAGAGAGCTTTCAATTTGAAGGCTCTCTTTTTATTTTCTTTTTACTACAGAAAGAATTTTCACCCTTTTCATGAAGTAACTATTTCACCAATTCCTCAAACAATCTCTCAAAAGTCAAATCCAAATCCTTTGTCTTTCCAGGATGCGGACGGGAAGTTTGGACCACCGAACTTCTAACTGCCGTTAACCAGCGGAATCTTTCCGGAATTTCCAGCTTTGCAATTTCGCCGCCGTCTTTTGTGCCGTTTGCGACCTTCTCGAAACTTTCCAGGTTTTGCTGAATATCCTCAAAATCCATTTTACTCTGCATGAGTTCAAATTTTTTCGGACAAATACTGAATTCGATGCGGATATATTTCTGCTTTTTCGAAAACATAACAAGACCGATATTGAAAAATTCTTCCCGCTCCACCTTCGGCAAGAAGCGTATTACCGCGTATTCGTATAATTTATCCTCTTGCATTTTGGGCTTCTTTTAAAAAGATTTCGGAATGGGCTAATCTCGTCTTCAAAAATTGAAAATAGACTTCTCTAATTTCTTCCGGTGATTCGTCGGCATCGTTCCACTGTAACCAATCTTCTGGAATGAGATTGACTAAACTCCGAAAAAATTCATCGTTCAAATTTTCTTTTGCAAAAAGATCTGTTTCCTCCAGTTTAGTGGCTTGTGAAAGTAGGACGTGATCCTTAATATATTTGAAAGGCGTCTTTGCTGCAGCATCGAAATTTTGCCAGGAATGATGAAAATAAAAGGAAGCGCCGTTATCGATGATCCACAATTCTTTATGCCACATTAACAAATTTGTATTCTTGAAAGTCCGGTCGATATTCGTGATAAAAGCATCCAGCCAAACAATTTTAGATGCCAGAAATTCATCAACTTTCACTGAAGAATCGTACGCAATGGCGCCGGAAAGAAAGTGCAATCCTAAATTTAAACCTTCCGAAAATTTTAACAGATCCTGAATTTCTTCATCGGCTTCCGTTCTTCCGAAATCAACATCAAGATTTGCAAAAACCAATTCAGGAACGGGAAGTCCGAGCTTTAAAGCGATCATTCCACCGAGCAATTCGGAGATCAACATTTTTACGCCATGTCCGGCACCGCGAAATTTTAAAACATATTTAAAATCGTCGTCAGCTTCTGCCAATGCCGGTAGAGAACCACCTTCGCGCAAAGGCAAAATATAGCGCATTACGGTAACCGTTCGTAAGGATAAGTCGTTCGTCATAAAACAAAAATACAAAAAAAGGTTTGAGTTTCGAGATGCGAGATGCTAGTTGCAAGTTTTGCGATGTAAGTTTTTAAATTTTCAAATAGAAAGAGTAAAACCCGGATATTTCAGGTTTAACCTCGAAACCCGAAGCTCGAACACTGTAACTCCGCTCAGTCATTATGATAGGGTTTTCCCTGTAAGATCTGATCGGCACGGTACAATTGCTCCACAAAAAAGAGCCGAATCATTTGATGGGTAAAAGTCATTTTCGAGAGGGCGATCTTTTCGTTGGCACGCTCGTAAATTTCTTCTGAAAAGCCATAAGCTCCGCCGATAAAAAAAGAAACCTTTTTAACTGACGAATTCATCCAGTGGTCGATTTTGGTCGAAAATTCGCGGCTCGTAAACTGTTTCCCTTTTTCGTCGAGAAGAACAATAAGATCTGCATTCTCACTACCATTCAAAAATAATTTTCCTTCCTCTTTTTTCAAAAGTTCGGGCGAAAGATTCTTCGCGTTTTTAACGTCGGCAATTTCTGTCATTTCGAAATTCCAGTGTTTTGGCAAACGGTTTTGGTAATATTTAATGAGATTTAAAATTTCCTTATCATCGGTTTTACCAATGCATACTAGATTGATTCGCATTTCTTATCTTTGTGCTGCAAATATAGATTAATGGGCTTTAAAACACCTAAATTCCTTCTCAAAATCCATGAATTTCTCAACGAACTTCATATTCCTTTTTTAGGGATATCGTTGTGGGAAATGTTCGAAATTTACGGGAAAGGAGTTTTTAAGATGCAGATCGGCCGTATCGCCGCAAGCATTTCCTGGAGTTTCTTTTTAAGTCTCTTCCCGTTCATTCTCTTTTTTCTGTCTCTTTTACCTTACTTGCCACACTACGACAAGCTTCAGTTCTATATTTTTGAGGTATTGATGCATAATATTTTTCCGTCGCACATACAACGCGATGTAACGGGTTATATTAGGGAATTTATCATTCCGAACATGAAAAACATTAGCAATCTGACCATTATTTTCGCCATGGTTTTTGCGGTAAACGGCACACATTCCCTGATCAACGGCTTTAATTTAAATACGAACCTGCAGCGTGGCGCAGTAAAGGAATATCTGGTGGCGTTTGTGATCACCATTGCGTTTATCTTACTTGTCGTCGCTTCTTTGCTGGGCGTTTATTATAGCGAAGTGGTGCTGAAACTCTTTACGCCGCAAATAAATATTTCCTGGTTTGTTGATAATCTATCGAAGATCATTGGATTTATTTCTTTTCCGATATTTTATTTTATATTGCTTGCTCTTTTTTATTGGGTTGGATGTTTAAAGATCACCACTTTTAAACAAGCAATGCCGGGCGCGATCTTGACCACCGCTTTATTTATGTTGCTGACCTATCTGTTTGCGATTTATGTTAAAGACTTTGCGAGGTACAACGTATTGTACGGCTCCATTGGCTCCATTATTCTGGTCATGGTTTGGGTGAATATCAATATTATTCTCATTCTTTTGGGGAATGAATTAAATATTGCGATTAAGAAAGTTCGCGTAGAAAAAATGATTGCCGACGAAATGAAATCAAATGCAGCTAATTATGATTCCGGTCTTTTGCCGGATCTGGATTAGATTGAAAGCATATCTATTTGCTTTAATGACTATTTCCTTCTTTTGGTTTTGAAGTTCTATTAAAAGCTCTCCAATTTCATAACAATTCTTCAGAATCAAAGTTGAGCTTTATTCTTTTTGAAGTTTTCTTTTTCCAACAAATTTAAGCAGAGAATATCCTGCGATTCCTGATAGGATCGAGGCTACAAGAATTGCAAATTTTGCTTCATCCTGAATTGCCGTGTTGTTTTTGAAGGAAAGTAAGGCGATAAAAATTGACATTGTAAATCCTATTCCTGCCAAAAGTCCGGCTCCCAACATTTGACTCCAGGAACTTTTATCGGGCAGATTGCTGATCTTTAATTTGATAAATATCCAGGAGAATAAATTGATCCCAACTACTTTCCCTACAAATAAGCCGAAGATAATTCCATAGCCAAAATTGCTGAAAAGATGATCAACCATTCCTTCCTTGAATCTGATATTGGTATTTGCCAAAGCAAAAAGTGGCATTATTAAAAAGTTTACAGGAAGATGAAGTCCCTGTTCTAATTTTTCGAGAGGAGAAATTTCGGTAACTGAACTGTTTGTAGGAATGGTAAAAGCGAGCAAAACTCCCGCAATCGTCGCATGAATACCGGAATGGTGCATAAAATACCATAGAAAAATACCCGGAATTAAATAGAAAACATGCTTCTTGAAATTCAAAAAATTGAGAATAATTAATATTGCAACTATTAAGGCGCTCAAACCAAGATAGTCCCAGTGAATTTGTTCCGTGTAAAAAATTGCGATCACTACAATTGCTCCCAGATCATCAACAATTGCCAATGCTGCTAGAAATATTTTAAGAGATAAAGGTACTTTTCGGCCCAACATTGAAATAATGGCCAGGGAAAAAGCAATATCTGTCGCCATCGGAATTGCCCAACCTTTTTCATAATCCGATCCCTGATTAAAGAAAAAATAGATCAAACCGGGAACTAACATTCCGCCGACTGCCGCAAATATGGGTAACGACGCACTTTTAAAGGTAGAAAGTTCGCCTTCAACGATTTCCCGTTTGATCTCTAAACCTACAAGCAAAAAGAAAATTGCCATTAAACCATCATTGATCCAAATGCTTAAAGGATAATTAAGGTGAAAAATTTCAGTGCCAATTTTTTGATCCAGTAATTCCTGAAATGCCGCTCCCATAGAAGAATTGGCGATCATTAATGATACTCCAACACACAGGATGAGCAGAATTCCTGAAGATTGGGAACTGTCTAGAAATTTTCTAAAATAATTGGTAATGAGCATAAATATTTTACTTTACAGACGTTTCACACGAGAAACGCCGTTGATGTTTTTGAGTTGCTTGAAAGTTTCTTCGAGCTGACTTTTGTTCTTAACTTCCAGAGTAATGGTTCCTAAGAAAATGCCATTGTTGGATTCGATAGACATGCTTTTCATATCCATGATCATCGAATTACTGATGACCGCGGTGATGTCGTTGATCATTCCCATTCTATCCAGACCTTCGATCTCAAATTTTATTCTGTTTTTGAAACTTTCTTCATTCACCCATTTCGCAGATAAAACGCGGTAATCATATTGGGCACGAAGATTTATGGCATTCGGACAACCATCGTTATGAACTTTAATACCATCGGAAATTGTAATAAATCCAAACATTTTATCGCCGGGAATTACCGTACAGCATTTCGCAAATGAGTAGTTCATTTTTTCCTCATCCTTGCCGAAAACGATCATGTCAAGATTCGTTTCTGGAGTTTCCAGGAATATTTCATTTTTGTTTGGCGACTTTCGGAATCTATTAAGAATGTTGCCAAAGATCCCTTTTCCTTCCGTATATTTTTTAATATCTCCGGTATCGAGATTTCCATTTTGGAAACTCAAAAATAATTCCTGCGAAGTTTTCAGATTGAAAAACTTCTGCATCTTATTGATCTCCTCGTCATTGAAATTCAGTTTTGCGTGACGAATTTTCCGCTGCAGAATTTCTTTACCTTCTTCTACCAGATGATTGTTTTCGGAATTCAGAATAGCTTTGATTTTTGATTTTGCCTTTGATGTTACTACAAAATCCAGCCAGTCCGTTTTGGGTTTTTGATTTTGAGAAGACAGAATATCGATTTGATCGCCATTTTGCAAAACATAGGATATTGGAACCAGTTTGCCGTTCACTTTCGCTCCTAAACATTTGGTTCCCAGATCTGAATGTACAGAAAACGCAAAATCAAGCGCTGTAGAACCGATGGGTAAAATTTTTATTTCTCCTTTCGGCGTGAAAACAAAAACTTCTTTGGAGTACAGATTAAGTTTTATATTATCTAAAAGCTCAGTTGTGGTCAGCGATTGTTGATTTTCTAAAACTTCGCGAATTTCAGAAACCCAGGTCTCAAAATTTTTCTCGTCCGAACTTTGGCGGAATCCTTCTTTATATTTGTAATGCGCTGCAACTCCTTTTTCTGCAATATCATCCATTCGGTCTGAACGAATCTGGACTTCGATCCATTTTTTGTCGGGGCCCAGAACAGTGAGATGTAAACTTTCATAACCTGTTGATCGCGGCTGTGAGATCCAGTCGCGCATTCTTTGCGGATTGCTGTGGTAAAGATCGGTAACAATAGAATATATCTTCCAGGCGAGAAATTTTTCGTTCTTCGCGTCTGACTTATATATGATCCGGATCGCGTAATTATCGAAAACTTCATCAAAAGTAACGCTCTGTTTAAGCATCTTTCTGTAGATGGAAGAAATCGCTTTTGCACGGCCTTTAATGGTAAAATTTAAACCTTCTTCATTAAGTTGTTCAGAAACTTCCTTCTTAAATTCCTCCACATATTTTTCGCGGCTTTCTTTGGCGAGTTCCAGTCTTTCAGAAATATCGATATAAACTTCCGGATTATTGAATTTTAAAGACAAGTCTTCCAGTTCAGATTTTATATTGTACAAACCAAGCCGGTGCGCAAGTGGTGCGTAAATATAAACTGTTTCCGAGGCGATCTTCTTCTGCTTCTCCGGCGTCATGCTGTCCAGAGTCCGCATATTGTGGAGCCTGTCTGCAATTTTTATCAGGATGACGCGAAAATCTTCGGATAAAGTGAGAAGAAGTTTTCTATAATTTTCAGATTGTATCGAAATGTTTTGATGGTTCATCACCGAGATTTTGGTGAGTCCGTTAACAATGTCGGCAATACTTTTCCCAAACATCTTCAGCAGATCTTCGTACGTATAATCCGAATCTTCGATAACGTCGTGGAGCAGGGCACAAGCAATCGACGTCGCGCCTAAACCAACTTCATTGGCCACGATTTTT
This sequence comes from Chryseobacterium sp. UYP7, assembly GCF_056279225.1. Taxonomy (NCBI): domain Bacteria; kingdom Pseudomonadati; phylum Bacteroidota; class Flavobacteriia; order Flavobacteriales; family Weeksellaceae; genus Chryseobacterium; species Chryseobacterium sp. UYP7. The sequence goes on along the minus strand of NZ_JBWBQW010000002.1, from coordinate 245,271 downwards.
GCCACCTCAATAGGATGATAAATATAGGGTTCACCGGTTTTTCTGCGCTGATCCTTGTGTGCGTCCAAAGCAATATCAAACGCTTTCCGAATGAGTTTATTTTGGTTCTCATCCAAAGTGCGGTATGTATTGGAAATTAAATCTTTGTAGCGGGCGAGAATTTCCTTGTTTTCCTGTTCTAAATCGTAAACCATTAAAAATGCCAATTAGCACACGAAAATAAGAAAAATCTAGGAGTTTTACTAGGTTTTAACGTAAAAATTTTTGAAAGAATCAGATGAGATATTTCATATTTCTTCAATGTAAATGAAGGATTTAGCCGCTATTATAGAAAATGAAAAGCTGTAAAAAGTTGATTTTTATGCAGCTTATAATGCGAAATTAAACCAACAAATTTGACCAATAAAATTGAAGTGCGCACAATTTTTTCAAATTGAATTGCTGAAGATTTATATTTAAAACGAGTAGTAGCTTTCGACTCTAAAATTACAGTACATTTTATGACGCAATGTTTATGAGTTTTTTCCGAAAAAAACCTCCGAATTAATTCCACGCGCTTGCCCACGACGTCTGATTTCCGGGGATGAATAGATATGTGATTTAGCGCGAAGGGATACAATTCTTTTTAAATATTGAAGGGATTCAGCATCTTTAAATTTAATGTTTTGGATATAGTTCTGATGAATGGCATCGTTATCTGCAAAGATCTGCTTTACTTTTTCCTGCGCTTCAGCTTCTTTCACTTTTACGCTCACTACAAAACTTTCGTCTTCGAGCTTGGTATTATCCTTAAAAAATGATTGCCAAATAGAGGTTTTTATTTCTTTTGAAATGGGTTCTTCGTGCAGATACATGATAAAATCATCGTCTTGAAATCCTGCATCTTCTAAGTCTTTTGAAATTTTCGTGGACTGACTTTGGCTTTTGAATAAGCCGGTGATTATTGAAGCCATAATGTAGTATGTTTAAATATTCACTACAAAGTTTACGAAAATTATATGGAATATGCAAGGATTACGCGATAAAATTTAGATGTTTATCGCTTATTAAGCTTCTTTATGCGAAATGCAATATTTCCGAAAAAGAATATTTCGTTATATTTGAAAATAAAAAAGCAAATGAACAAACTGCTTCCGGTTCTTCTTCTTATTTCTCAAACTTTTTTCACCCAGAATACGGCACAAAAGTTAGATGCAGCTACGAAAAAACTTCTCGCATCTTCTCCGGCATATTCCGCAAATGTATCTTTTTATGTTGCTGATGAAGGCGGAAATTTCATTTATGAATACCAGGGGAATAACGGCCTGTCAACAGCATCAACGCAGAAAATTTTTACTGCCGCGGCGGCTTTAGAGACTTTAGGAAAAAATTATCAATACACGACAACTGCTTCCTATTCAGGAACAATTTCTGGTGGAACTCTTTCCGGTAATCTCTTCATCAAATCGAATGGTGACCCAACTTTAGGCAGTTGGCGGTACGAAAATTATAAACCCGAAGATTTTAAAGCTCAATTTATTAAGGCGCTTAAATCAAAGAATATTGCGAAAATATCCGGTGATCTGATTATTGACGATTCCTTTTTTGATTTTCAGTCAACACCTGGAGGATGGCCCTGGAATGACATGGGAAATTATTATGGCGCAGGAGTATTTAGCGTGAACTGGCGAGAAAACCAGTTTGATCTGAATATGAATGGGAAAGAAATGAAAGGAGTAAATGTAGATCTGCCCAATGTAAAGTGGGTTAATAGATTGAAAACGAATGGAAGCTCAGACCAAAGCTTAGTTTACACCGCACCTTATTCTGAAGTCGCGTACATCAGCGGAACTTTACCTGCAAAATCAGTTACGGTTTCTGGTGCAACGCCAAATCCACCCTTATCTTTAGGAAGCGAAATAAAAACTTGGTTAAAAGAATCCGGAATCGATTTTAAAGGGAATGTAACGTCAACTTCAATGCAGGAAATTAAGGGTGAGAAAGTGTTATTTGCACCACAAAATAATGCGATCCTTGAATATAAATCGCCGACGTTAGATAAAATTATTTACTGGTTTATGCGAAAAAGCATCAATTTTTATGGCGAAACTTTAATTAAAACTTTAGGGAAAGAAAAGAAAAACGAAGGCAGTTTTGATGCGGGCATTTCTTATCTGAAAGAATTTTGGAAGAGCAAAGGAATTAATCCAACTATGATTAATTTTGCTGATGGTAGCGGACTTTCACCCCAAAATTATGTTTCCGCAAGAGCGGAAGTTCAATCACTGCTCTGGAGTAAAAAACAACCGTGGTTCAATGAGTTTTATGAGGGTTTTCCAATCCAGGGAAATGGAATGAAAATGAAGAGTGGCACTATGAAAGATACCAAATCGTTTGCAGGATATTACACCGCAAAAGACGGTAAAAAATACGTTTTTGCCATTATCATCAATAATTATCAGGCTTCTAATATCAGCGATGCTTTGTATAGAGTGTTAGATGTTTTGAAATAATTCACTAAAATAATCAATGAAACGCAGAAGTTTTCTTTCTAAAATAAATAATTGGGTCATTTATATTTTACTCACTGTGGCCGTAACTGGAGTGGTAATCGCCTCTGTCGTGCTTATTGATTATTTACGAAAAGAAGAGATTAAAAGGATCGAACTTTTTGCAACAGCGATGAAATATCAGCAGGAAGATATCATTCAAGATCCAATGACGCTGGATTTATTGTTGCAGATCAGTAAGACCAATAATACCATTCCTGTTATTGTAACCGATAAATTTAAGAAGCCAATTGGTCCTGATTTGCAGAAAAATATCCCCGAAAATGTGCAGGAAGATCCCAAGAAAATGGTAGCCTTACTCCGAAAAATGGAAGGTTCTTACAGACCCATCGAGTTACAAATGCCGGACGGAAATAATCAGTATGTTTTTTATACGAATTCCGATCTACTCAATAATTTAAGGTATTCGCCCTACATTTTAGGGTCTTTGATCTTGGCGTATATTTTCTTCTCTTTCTGGTTTTTGAGAACCATCAAAAAAACCGACGAAGGTTATGTTTGGGCTGGATTAGCCAAAGAAACTGCGCATCAAATTGGTACGCCGCTTTCCTCAATGATCGGCTGGATCACTATTTTGCGAATGGAAAATGAAAATAGTGAAGGCGTAAAAGAAATTGAGAATGACATTAACCGTTTAAAAACCATTTCCGAACGCTTTTCCAAAATTGGATCTGTGCCGGAACTGAATGACTTGAATATTAATGAAACTTTACAGCAGAATTATAACTACCTAAAATCCAGAATTTCTAAAAAGGTAACGTTCCGTTTAATTCTTCCGAATATGGAAATCTTAGTTCCTCACAACCGGATTTTAATAAGTTGGGTCATGGAAAATATTGTGAAGAATGCAGTAGATTCTATGAAAGGCGAAGGACGGTTAGAAATCGAACTTTACGAGAAAAATAAATATACCATTATCGATTTTAAAGATACGGGCGCGGGAATGACGAGCTATCAGGCGAGAAATGCTTTCAAGCCGGGATATTCTACGAAAAAGCGTGGTTGGGGGTTAGGATTGTCTCTCGCAAAAAGAGTGATAAAAGAATACCACAACGGTGACATTAAAATCGCTCAAAGCGAAGTAGGAAAAGGCACTACATTTAGGATCATGATCAAAAACTCTTAGTTGGTTTAAATATATCTGTATGAAAGTAAATCTTTCGGTTGATCTCTGAAAAAATAAGATAGAAAAATTTCGGCGCCGCAAACGCCGAAATTTTAATTTTTATAAACTCTGATATTTTACAAAGTAATTCTCATCAAAAACAACTGGTTCCGCAGATTTCAACTTTATAGTTTGCCATTTCATCGTTGGATTAATTAACTCATTACTCTTCAGTCGTAAAGGCAGTTTGAAATTTTCTACAACATCAGAATAGCGGAATTTTAAAATATTCCCTGTTTGCTGATATTCTAAAACCGGAATTTTAACTGTTCTTAAATACTGATTAAAAACCGAGGAGAAATCGATCCCGGTTTTTTGAGAAATATAATCTTCTACCTGTTTTGTAGTAACGGTTTGATGGTAAAAATCTTTATTTAAACCACGTAAGATCTGCCGGAATTTTTCGTCATTATTAATGACCTGCCGGATCGTATGAAGCATGTTTCCACCTTTATTGTACATATCGCCGCTTCCTTCGTTTCTCACGCCGTACTTCCCAATAATAGGAATGTCGTTCCGAATTGTTTTTCGTATTCCAACAATATACTTTTCAGCAGAATTTTTATCCATGTAATTTTCAGTGAAAAGCGTTTCGGAATAGTTGGTGAAACTTTCGTGAATCCACATGTCTGCCTGGTCTTTTGCCGTAATATTATTCGCAAACCATTCATGTCCGCTTTCGTGAACGATGATGAAATCCCAGTTTAAACCAACACCGGTTCCCGATAGATCCCGACCCAAATAGCCGTTTTCAAATTTATTACCGTAGGCAACAGAACTTTGGTGTTCCATTCCAAGATGTGGACTTTCAACTAATTTATAAGAGTCTTCGTAAAACGGATAAGGTCCGAACCAATATTCAAAAGCTTTCATCATTGGTTTTACCTGTTGAAACTGTCTTTTGGCTTTTTCTACGTTATACTCTAAAACCCAGTAATCAAGATCGAGTTTTCCTTTTTCGCCCTCGTAAGTTTCTTTAAAGTTTACATATTTTCCAACATTCGGAACAATAGAGTAGGTATTGATCGGATTTTTGACTTCCCAGGTGAAAACATTTTTATCCTTTTCTGTGGTTTTAGAAATTAATCGGCCGTTGCCAACTCCTACCAAATCTTTCGGTGTAATAATTTTCATCACCATTCCATTGTCGGGTTCATCGCTCCAGATGTCTTTTGTCGGAAGCCAGACCGACGCGCCGATTCCTTCCTGTGCAACCGACATCCACGGATTTCCTTCATCATCATTTTTAAAAACCCAGCCACCGTCCCAGGGCGCATTTTTCGCAATAATGGGATTTCCGAAAAACTGAATGGTGAAAGAATGTGTTTCTCCTTTTTTATAATTTTTATTGGTTTGAATAAAAATAAAGTCACCCTCCCGTTTTGAAGAGCATAACTTCTCATCAGAATCAATGATTTTATAATTCATTGGTTGCTGCAGATCGATTTGAAAAACCGGATTCGATACGTCTTTCGTAATTTCAAAAGTGATTTTGTTTGTTCCGGAAACGGAGCGTTCTGTAAATTTAGGTTCTACGGAAATCTCATATTTTTTCACATCCCAGAAATTTCTGAAATCGGTGTTTGAACCTTTAAGAGAATCCTGTTTGGTGAAATTTTGTGCAGAAGAGATTCCGGAAATTAAGATTAGAAGGAGAAATGCTTTTTTCATTGTAATTAAATAAGAAAAACAAAGATAATTATTATTTGTTTTAAAAATTTCTTGTCCATTGAATTTCCTGAATTCGTCTCGTTAAAAATCAGTAATTTTGAAAAAATTATTTTAGATGAAAATCAGAACTCTTATAGCAATTCTTGGCCTCAGTTTATTTGTTTCCTGCAACAAAGACAAAGAAATTCTCAATACTTTAAATGAGTTTAATATCTCTATGGAAAGTAAAGGTTATCATTTTGGTGACAAACTGGATCTGCCGAAAGAGGTGACGGATAATGCTGAAAGTATCTCCATTAGTTTTGGTGATAAAGAAACATCCAGTCTTATTGTAGATCCTAATTTTTTTACGTTAGGCGATAATGCGGTAACGTTCGTCATTAAGAAAAAAGGGGGTGAAACGCTTAATCAGGATGCAACGATCAACGTTTACGCAAAAAATCCGGAGGCAAACCTTACCTACAAGATCATTAAAGAATATCCGCACGATCCGAAAAATTTTGTTCAGGGTTTTCAAATCGAAGGAAATACCATTTTTGAATCTGATGGACAGTTAGGAGAATCCAGAATTTTAAAATATACCCTTGGCAGTACAACGCCGATTGCAGAAACTTTGCAGCCAGGAGATGTATTCTCTGAAGGTTGCGCAATCGTTGGCGATAAAATTTATCAGTTGACGTGGCAGAATAAAAAAGGCTTTGTTTACGATAAAAATTCTTTAAAACTGCTGAGCGAATTTCCTTATCCAAACGTGATGGGCGAAGGTTGGGGATTAACGTATGACGGTAAAAATTTGATAGCATCCGACGGTACCAAAAATATTTACTTCTTAAATGCATCTGATCCTTCAAAATTGGTTCGTTATATTTCTGTCGCCGGAAATACCGAAGCGTACGATGCCATTAATGAGTTGGAGTATCACAACAATTTTATTTATGCAAATGTTTGGCAAAAACCAATTATTTTGAAAATTAATCCTGCGAACGGTGAAGTAGTTGGAAAATTTGATTTCACAGCTATTGCAAAGGAAAATACGAAAGACGAAACGAATGACGTTTTAAACGGAATCGCTTTTAAAGGTGAAAATATGTTGATCACCGGTAAATTATGGTCGAAGATTTATGAAGTTGCTATAAAATAATTAACTCCTAACTGAGATCATAAACGTTCAGGAAATTCGTCTGTAATTAATTTTAAAAATTAAATATTGAAATTAATTTATCTTCTATCGGTTTTCATTTTCTGTTCAATTTCTGCGCAGAAAAACATTGCATTTGATTCTTTACAGTTAAGAGATGCGCAGGATCTATTTGCAGATGATTACGGAAATATTTATATCTATAAGAACAAAGATTTCAGTTTTACAAAGTACGATTCGCTCGGCATTCAGAAAGGAAAATTATTGTTGACTTTGCCTTTCAGAATTCAATCGGTGCAGAATCCTTTAAACATTCCTTCTTTTTCGGAAAACGCGCAGGAACTGAAATTTTTCGATCAGAATCTGAACGAAATCCAGAATTTTAACTTCCGGCAAAAGTTTGGCTTTATCAAAATGGTTTATGCGGAAGATCTACAGCAGATCTGGCTCCTCGATGAAAGTACAAAACGATTGATTCAATATAATTTTCGGGAGGACAGGATCATTAATTCTTACCCTTTCAATATCGATTTTGAAACTATCGTCGACTTTTTGGTTTTTGAGAATAAAGTGTATGTTTTAACGAAAAGTAGTTTTTCAATTTTCAATTTTAAAGGGGAAAAAACGCTGGAAATTTCTATGGAAGGAGCTCGGAAACTGCGTCGGGAAAATCAAAATATCCTCGTTATTGGAAAGGATAAAATTCAAAAATTAGATCTCCAAACCATGACGGTTGTTTTCTCTTCAGAATTTGCACGAATTGTGGATAAAAACTCGGTGGCTTATTTTGTAATCCAGGGGAACAAACTTTATCTTTACCGACCTTAACCGAAAGCGGTTTCAGGACTTCATTAATCATTAATCATCAATTATAATTAGGAAATGCACATTGCAATTACAGGAAATATTGGCGCCGGAAAAACTACTTTAACGACCATGTTAGCAAAACATTACGGTTGGGATGCGCAATTTGAAGACGTAGATCATAATCCTTATTTAGAGGATTTTTATGCTGATATGAGCAAATGGAGTTTTGCGCTTCAGATCTATTTTCTCGGAAGCCGTTTTCAGCAGGTAAAAGAAATTCGCGACAGTGGAAAAAATATTATTCAGGACCGGACTATTTATGAAGATGCTCATATTTTTGCGGAAAATCTGAACGATATGAACCTTTTAACGGATCGTGATTTCAATAATTATTCTTCTGTTTTTAATTTGATGAAGAGCTTTGTTTCGGCACCGGATTTGCTCATCTATTTAAAATCCGACGTTCCCAATTTAGTTAAGAAAATTTATAAAAGAGGTCGGGAATATGAAGCTACGATCAGCATTGAATACCTGTCTAAACTCAACCAGAAATACGAAAAATGGATCGAGGGTTATAAAGAAGGTAAGCTCTTGATCATCGAAGTTGATGATTTAGATTTCGTTGAAAGACCTGAAGATTTCGGTTTGATATTAGAAAGAATAGAAACGGAATTACACGGATTGTTTTAAGTGACTGCAGTATTAAATTTACCATTCTAAAAAACGTAAAGCCATGATTAAAGTTCTTCACAATAATGTCTGCTCAAAATCGAGATCTATTTTAGAGCATTTAGACGAAAATAATGTAGCTTTCGAAATCATTGATTTTGTAGAAAATCCATTAACTGCAATTGAAATAAAGACTGTTTTGAAAAAGCTACACATGGCTGCTGATGAAGTGATCAGGAGAAATGAACCACTTTTTAAAGAAAAATTTGCCGATAAAACGCTTTCTGAAGAGGAATGGATCACTGTTTTAGTAGAGAACCCATCCTTAATTCAACGACCGATTTTAATCAAAGGAGAAATTGCCATGATCGGCAGACCGATTGAAAATGTAAAGTTTTTTATCGACAATTAAGATCTGGAAATCCAAAGTGCTATACTAAATTATCGAAAGCTTCCTGAAGTTTTGAATATTTAAAATCAAATCTCTGTGATTTGATTTTTTCATTGGAGGCGCGCGTTCCTTCTAAGATGATAGAACTCATTTCTCCAAAAACAATTTTCATCATAAAGGCTGGAACATTAATTGGAAGAAAATATTTATCTGCAGTTTTTGCCAGTTTTTTCATGAAGATCTCATTGGTGGGAACTTCATCTGCAACGGCATTAAAACTTCCTTGTAATTCAGAATTTTCAACAGCGAAAATATACAGATCGACTAAATCATCAATGTGGATCCAGTTCATCCATTGATTGCCTGCGCCGACTGCAGATCCAATATTAAAGTCAACCGTTTTCTTCAGAAGTGGAAAAGCTCCGCCTTTTTTTGCTAAAACCATGGCTGTTCTAACACAAACCGTTCGGTCTGCGATCTCAGAAAATTGTTCTGCAGCTTTTTCCCAGTCTTCACTAAGATCAGCTAAAAAACCGTGCTTAATAATTCCGTCAGTTTCCTTTAAAATCCGGTCAGACGTAAATGTGCCGTAATAGTTAATTCCAGAAGAAGAAATAAAAGATTGGAGATGCGTATTATTTTTTTTACAATATGCCATCAGCAAATTTGCGGTGTCGATCCTGCTGGAGAATAATTCCTTTTTGTAAGTGTTTGTCCACTTTTCACTGATGGTCGCACCAGCTAAATGGATGATACAGTTCAGATCTTTGAACGCTTTCTCATCGATAAAGTTCTCCTCTAAATTCCACTGAAATTCATTAGGATGGCTGGGATCCTTACGGGTAAGAATTCTAACCTCGTGACCTTTTTGCCTAAGTTTTTTGACCAAAGGACTACCAATAAGACCTGTTCCGCCGCTAATTAAAATATTCATCGAAATTTTTGCTAGAGCATTATTACGCCTGGAATTTTTCCAACTTCTTTATAAATTTTGATGACCTGATCTGCATCTAAAACGAAAGCATTAATACTGATGGAACTGTATTTCCCGTTTTTACTGTCGCGTGTTTGCAATGTAAATTTAATATCATCAAAAACCCGAAATATTTCGGTATGTTTTGATTCGTCATTGGTAATAATGAACTTATAAAGATAATCTTCCGGAAACTGGTGAGTCGCTTCTAATTTCTCTTTTAAGGAAGCGTAAAATTCTTCGGGATTTTTTTCACCCTCTTCGCCTATAATATTTAGCATATTGTATGTTTTTTAAAATGAAAGAATTCCGAGGAGATCGGAATTCAAATATAATTAAATTTAATCCAATTATTTCATTCCGTTTAAGGAATTCATAAGGGCACTTGAGTTTTGCTGTTCGTGGTTCTGAATGATGTTAAACAATCCATTTACCATTTGTTCAGATGCGAATCTGCTGATTCCACCCGTTGCTGATACGGTTGAGTTTTGTCCGCCTAATAAATTCCCTAATATATTGGAACCCGCCAGAGCATTATTGAGCGTTTTCACAATTCCGAATTCATTCAGTTTTGCATCAACTTTTGGAGCGATTGCAGCCATTAACTGTTGAGAAGTTCTTTCTCTCAAAATCTGTGTGGCAACTCCGGTTCCACCCTGTGCAATTCTTCCGGCGTCTGCAGCTGTTAAATTATTAACGGCATTAATTAAAATGGGTCGGGAAGTGTCAACGGTAAATTGAGCGGCTTGTGCAATGTATTCCTTCTCCTTTTGAACCAGATTACTTAATCCCAGTTTTTGCAACGTATTATTAACGTCTTTTAACTGTTGAGGCATCGCAGCATCAATCAACTGATTTGCGAGAAAGCTGTCTTTATTGCTAAAAATATTGAGTCCTTTCGTAATTCCACCCAGTAAAATTTGTTTCAAAACTGCAAGCCCAACGCTCGAGGTTGCTAAGGCAACACATGACTGAGTTGTTGTTCCAAGTGTAACAACAGCCATTGTGGCAACTAATATGGTATTTCTTCTCATGATCTTAAATTATTTGATTGTTGCAGATTGATTCTCAAATATTAAGCCAATTAGGGAAAAGAAATTTTTAACATAATTTAGAAAATGTTATGTCATTCTTAGTGTTGTATAAATCTAGTATCTGTCTTTGAGATAGTTATGATCATCGGCACTTGCGCATTCGAAACTAAAAATTATAAAACTATTATATTATACACAATAATTTAAAGTTCGCTTGCCTGCCTGCGCACGCTACTTCGGTATGACTGTTAGTGCGCAGGAAACTACGAAAGACGCTCTGAAAACGCAACCGATTGAAGGGGTGTGTTGATCGGTTATGGTACTCAAAAGAAAGAAAACATCAGAGGAAGTATCGGTTGAGTTACTGCAAAAGATCTAGCAGATAAACCTAATGGAAATCCTATAAGTTTGATGCAGGGTAAAGTTGCTGGCGTTCAAATAACCAATAAGTAGATTTCGACTGGGAATCCGGGGATTTTGAAATCATGATTGGTAATAATTCTGATGAGGTTCAAAAACTAAAAATCACCTGGAACAAATAGAGTCACTCACTTATACAAAGCCGTTTTCAATAATTGATAGCGGTTTTTTTTGTCCATATATTATTGCTAAATTTGGAGAAATTCTTAAAAAATTTTATAATGAGAGATAAATTCATTCGATGGGGTGCCGTTATTTTAATAGTAATTTGGGCGATTTCGCTCCTTATTAAAGCACATTATTGGATCCCAGTGTTATTGTCTGCGATTTATGCATTAGGAATCTATAATGTAACGCAGTCCAAACACGCTATCCTTCGGAATTTTCCTGTTATTGGGTATTTTAGATATTTTTTTGAAAGTATCTCGCCAGAAATGCAGCAGTACTTTATAGAGAGAGAAACAGACGGTAAACCTTTTCCACGAAATCAGCGTTCTGCTGTTTACCGGCGTGCGAAAAATTTAAGCGATACCGTTCCATTTGGAACTCAGTTAGAGGTGAATCAACGAAAATATGAGGGGATTAAACATTCGATCTATGCACATTCACCTGCAGAAGATCTACCGCGCGTTCTGGTAGGCGGGGAACAGTGTACGCAGAAATATAATGCCTCTTTATTCAATATTTCTGCGATGAGTTTTGGTTCTTTGAGTGACCGCGCTCAAATGTCCCTGAACAGAGGAGCTAAAAAAGGAAATTTCTATCACAATACGGGTGAAGGAGGAATTTCTCCTTATCACTTAGAAGGTGGTGATCTATGCTGGCAAATTGGAACAGGCTATTTTGGATGCAGAGATGAAGAAGGTAAATTTTCACCGGAAATCTTTACGAAAAATGCCACAATTCCAAATGTGAAAATGATAGAAATTAAACTTTCACAAGGTGCAAAACCCGGTCACGGAGGCGTTTTACCGGGAGCGAAAAATACCGTAGAAATCGCGGCAATTCGACACGTACAACCAGGGATAACAATTATTTCTCCGCCTTCGCACTCTTCTTTTTCAGATGCATCTGGACTGCTGAGGTTCGTACAACAATTAAGAGAATTGTCTGGGGGGAAACCTGTCGGCTTTAAATTGTGTATTGGCGATACGAGAGAGTTTGAGGATATTTGTGTCCAGATGAACGTAATGAAGATCTATCCGGATTTTATTACCATTGATGGCGCAGAAGGAGGAACAGGAGCCGCGCCGCCGGAATTTTCGGATGGAGTAGGAATGCCTTTGGAACCGGCCTTGATTTTTGTCAACAGAACTTTAAATATTTTCAACGTACGAGATAAAGTAAGAATTATTGCGAGTGGAAAAGTGTTAACAGCTTTAGATATTTTACGCGCTATCGCGATGGGTGCAGATATGTGTAATAATGCCCGTGGATTTATGTTTGCGCTCGGTTGTATTCAGGCTTTAAGATGTAATACGAATAACTGCCCTACAGGAGTCGCAACGCAGGATAAAATGTTGATCAAAGGATTAGACGTTACCGATAAAAGCGAGCGGGTTTACCATTTTCATAAAAATACGCTTCACACCTGCAACGAGCTGATCGGTGCAGCAGGAAAAAATTCTTATGAAGAAGTTGATGCAAGCATGTTTATGAGAGGTGACGAGTTTGAACATCTGGCAGATGTTTATTTCCCGGATATTTTAGGAAATGTGAAAGAACATACCGGCAGATATTAATTTTCTGGTTTCGAAAAAAAATCCCCTAAAATTTAAATTTTAGGGGATTTTTATATTAGTAGTCGTCCTGTCGGCTTTCCCGTTCTTTTTCTTTCTCGTTCTCTCTTATATTTTCTTCATCAGTGCGTAATTCTTCCAGATAAGACATTTTCAATGTATCGTAAAGTGATCTTTTGCTCACCATTAAAGAAATCAGAGATGAAACCATTCCTGCAAGCATCAGATGAAAGATGAGGGAATGGCGATCGGTCATCTCCAGAACAATAATTGCCGAGGTAAACGGCGCTCTTGTAACGCCAGTAAGGAAAGCAACCATTCCTGCTAAAATAACAACATTGGTTTCGTTCGGTCCTAAATGGATCCAGCCCGATATTACCGAACCAATGCTTCCTCCAGCAGAGAGTGCCGGTGCGAAAATTCCACCTGCACCACCAGAAGTAAAGGATAAAGCCGGCCCGATCATACGGAAAAACGGAATATACCATTCTTCATGCTTGTCGGCAGTAAAAAGGGTTCGTTCCATTATGTTTTTTCCGGAACCCAAAATTTCTCTGTTTACAAAAAAGGCTAGTGAAGCGATGATTAAAGCACAAACAACCAGAAAAGCTACTTTCTCTTTATCGGTTTTCAAAGATTTATTCCAGGCACTTATTCGAAGCATTATCAGGGAAAGCTGGCTCGCAAAAACGCCCGCAATTCCCGAAACTATAATAACGGGGAACATAATGCTCAAACCCACGTTTGCAGTTTTCGGATAACCCAGATAAAGATAGGAACCGGCTAAAGTCTGCGATGTTAAACCCGCGATAATAACCGCCGTAAAAAGAGCGGTCTTAAAGTAGTTGATGTGCGTTTTCGAAAGTTCCTCGACTGCAAAAACAATCCCGCCCAGAGGCGTATTAAATGCTGCTGAAAGTCCCGCGGCAGCACCAGTCATGATCATGTTTTTTTTAGAGATCTTTGGCCACCATTCGGGGAGATATTCATTTACCTTCCGAAATACGGAGCCGGCGATCTGAATGGTCGGACCTTCCCGTCCAACAGCACCACCACCAATGATCAAAGCCAAACTCGACAGCACTTTAAAAATGATGATCTTTAAACTTAGAAGGTTTCTGATCTTAGTATGCTCTTTGGGATTAGCCAGTTCTACAGCAGCCATTACTTGCGGAATTCCACTTCCCTTTGCGTAAGGCGCGAATTGTTTTACGAGCCACCATGACGTTACAAATCCTGCCGGAGCAATAATGAAGATCATCCAGGCATGCCAGTCGAATATTAAATTCATTAGTGCTTCGCCCCACATAAATGCCTTCGCGTATAAAACTGCGAAAACTCCCGTAATTAACGAACCCACCCAAAACGGGATAGCCTGCAAAAGATTATTCTTCAGTTTTTCGTTGTGCAGATTGTCGAAGGATCTTTTAATACTCTGTTTCAAGTAAGCGAAGATTTTAAGCATAAACCAAAATTATTACTTTAAAATTAAAAAGAAGATTATTGTTATCAGAAATTTGAGCCAAAAAAACCGGTCTCGTTTGCTAGCAAACGAGACCGGTTTTATCTTTATTTTTCAAAACTCTTAAGCTTCTTCAGCAGGAGTTTCTTCTACTTTTTTCGGAGCTGGAGTTGCTTTTGGAGCAGCTGCCACCGGTGGAGCATCAGAAACAATATCGAATTCGAAGTTGTGTTCTACATTTCTGTGAAGTCTGATGATCGCAGTTACTTTACCAGTTCTCTTGATCGTATTTCCAGGAATCTTGATGTATTTTTTATCAACTTTAACACCTGCTTTAGATAATTCGTCAGAAAGATTAGCATTGTTGATCGATCCGAAAAGTTTATCGCCAGAACCTACTTTCGTAGCGATGGTGATGTTCGTTTTCTTCAATTGGTCCACAGTTGCATTAGCTGCAGCAACTAATTTTGCTTCTTCTTCTTTTCTAGCTTCCAAAGTAGCTTCTAAAGCTGCTTTGTTTTTTGGTGTTGCTAAAAGACCTAAACCTTTTGGTAATAGGAAGTTTCTAGCATAACCGTTTTTTACATTTACCGTATCGAACTCAAGTCCTAAGTTCTCAACGTCTGTTTTTAATATAATTTCCATTGTTGTTGTCCGTATTTATTTTAGAATTAGAAATAAATCTATAGTCTAAAAATCGTTAGAATTAAATTTTTATTCAGCAACTAATTTCGCAGTCTGCACATGCATAACGCGTATTGCTTAAAGCAGTTTTATTTTAAAAGATCTGCAATATAAGGCATCATAGACAAGTGTCTTGCTCTTTTAATTGCTGCAGAAACTTTTCTTTGGTATTTTAAAGAAGTTCCTGTGTATCTTCTAGGTAAGATTTTACCTTGTTCGTTTACAAACTGAATAAGGAAATTTGGATCTTTATAATCAACATGTTTGATTCCGTATTTTTTGAATCTACAGTATTTTTTATCAGATTTTGTATTGATATCAAGTGGAGTTAAAAATCTTACTTCAGATTCTCCTCCAGCTGAGGCTTGTTTTGCCATATCATCTATTGCCATAACTTTTCTTTTTTTTGAGGGTTAAAATTAAACTTTCGCAGTTTTTACTTTCGTTCTTCTTGTAACTGCATACTCGATCGCATGTTTGTCCAGTTTAGTAGTAAGATAACGGATCACTCTCTCGTCACGTTTGTAAGCAGTTTCTAAATCTGCAACTACTGTACCTTCACCTTTAAATTCGATCAAAGTGTAGAATCCATTCTTTTTTAATTGAATAGGATAAGCTAATTTTTTTAGTCCCCAATTTTCTTTGGCAACGATTTCGCAATTGTTTGAAGTCAATAGATCTTCAAACTTTTTTACTGCTTCCTCCACCTGAGCATCAGATAGAACGGGAGTTAAAATGAAAACAGTTTCGTAATTGTTCATAATGTTAAGTAATTTGTTAATTATTTCAAGTTGCAAAAATATAATTTTTTTTCTGAAGCCGCAATGTTTCAGGTAAATAAATAAAAAAAGGTCTGTATTTCTACAGACCTTCTATTATTAAATGTGAAATTTATTTTTTGATCACTTTTACAGTTTTAACTTCATTGTCCATTTCAATGTTCACCATATAAACTCCCGGAGCTAATTTTGATAAATCAACCTGCGATTTTGTAGCGTTTAACATTGTAGTAGAAACGGATTTACCAGACAAGTCGAAAACAGAAACTGATTTCACTTTTGCTGGAGACTCAATATTTAAGTAATCTACCACAGGGTTTGGATAAACTTTAACTGAATTTTTAACGTTATCGTTTACTGCCAAAACTCCTACATTGATCGTATAATCTTCTGCCTGTCCGAATGAAGATCCTAAACAAGGGTTAACATAATTAGTTGTACCGAAGATCTTTTTAACTCTCATTCTTGTATTTCCTGAAGTCGCACCTGCTGGTACAGCAATATTTTGAGTTACCTGACCCGCGTCAGTTCCTGTAGAATTAACCAACAGTTGAGTAATTTGATAAACTTCGCCAGCATCATCTAAAGTACCATTCTGGTTCCAGTCGATAAATACTACGAATCTGTTTGTATAGTTACCTGCTGTATTTCCTTTTAAGACGATAGGGTAAGAAGTTCCCTGCGTTACACTACCTACAATAGAGATAAAGTTTTCGTGACCAGGAGTTCCTGTTGTAACTGCCGTACTCGCATTATTAATACCTGCGAAATCAACCAGAGTAATCGGTTCTGTTGAAGAACTAAATACTAACGGTCCACAATATGGAGCGAAAGGATTTGCCGCAGTAGTAAAGGAGAAATCCATACAGCCTGTTGCAGAACCTGCAGCATTTTTAGGAACTACTTTCCAGTAATATGTCGTGGAAGCAGCAAGTCCTGGAGCTGTGGTACTTGTACCGCTTACATTTCCTAGTAAAGTGGTAGGATTTGGAGTTGTACCCAAATAAACGTCGTAACTCGTTGGAGCAGTTCCAGCTGTTGGAGCAGACCATGTTAAAGTAACTGGATTTAGGTAATTAATTCCTGTAGCACCATTCGTCGGAGTTAAAAGAGTAGCGCAGTTTGGCGCAACAGTAGGAGCAACGTTTATAGAAATGTTATCCATCAATAAAACAAACTTGTCTGTTGAATTGTTAACAAATGCAATACGAACAGTAGTTCCTGCGTAAGCATTTAAACTCGCAGTTCTTGTAGTCCAGGCTGAATTTTCTGCAGCAATGCTGAATAATTCTACCGTAAAATCTGCTACAGTGTTTCCACCATTTGGTGCCAACATCACTTTATATCCATCTTTAAAAGTAAGATCCTGCGCTTTAGAATCCCATTGAAGGAAAGCATTTGCTGCAGGCATTACAATTTGTGGAGAGATAAGCCAGTCGTTTGATGTTCCGACCGGACTGTAATAAGAAGAACTCATTGCGGCAAAATCGTTATCTGGACCTCCATAATTTGGTATTGGTCCACCTCTGTTTTTTCTGATCCACGCACCTGCGTCAAAGTCTGTTACGGCTGCATCATGTACAAGACCGTCTACATCAATTAACGTCCAGGCCGCGAATCCGGGACCGTTACCGTCGAAATTTTCCTGGAAGATCTGGGAGTTCCCCAAGAACGGAATCGCCAGAAAACCGGCAATAAGTAGAATTTTTTTCATAATAAAATATTTAATTTGGTTAAACTTGTTTCAAAAGTACCAAAAAATAAATCATTATGCAATAAAAAGTAAGTTTGAATTTGGATATTATATTAAAAGCGAGATGCAGTTGCGAATCAAGTAATCAAAAATTTTAGATCAGCGTTTTTCAAATTAAAAAATAAAATCCTTCATTCTGGAAAAAGCTAAATTTTCTTCGTTCGACCACTGCAGAAAGCTTTCCAGTTTGTCTTCCATTTTTCGTCCCGAATTGTATTTTCGGTAAAAAGAGATCTTAAATTTGAGTTTTTCGAAATCTGTGAATTGCCAGGAATTGAGATAAACCAAGACGAAATCATCATTTTTAATGGTCTCTAAAACCATACTTTGATAATATTGATGCGGCATCACCTGAAAAACAAAATCATTATAAGGAATCTGAGAATAGGGCGAAATGCTTTCTGGAATGATATTCAAACCTTTCTGCTGCACAATCTGAGTGCTGCGTTCCAGTCTTTTCAGTGGGAAAAGAATATTCGCATTTTCAATATTTGAGATATAATTGAAGCCCAGACCCTTTAATTCCTCCACAGAAATAGAAACTTCTTTCTGTCGGATTCCCCGAATCAGTTTCTCCGTATATTCTTCAATACTTTTCTTCGTATTTTCAATATCCAGTACTGAAGAGTTCTCATTATAGAAAGCGATCTCATGACCATTTCCTATAATTTTCTTTATTAAAGGTTTCAGCTTTTCAACAATTGAAACTTCAATGAAAAATGTAGCCAGGACATTATTGTTTTCCAAGATCCGCAGAACCGAGGTCGTATTTTGTTCTGTTATTTTTGAAATTTCAGCATCATCGAGAAGGTAATTCTTTTCAAAATTACTTTTGTTTTTAATAATGTTGAAAGTTAACAGGATCATTAATCTTTTTTAGCGCCCAGTTTTACACGAAGATTCTTTAACATGTCTTTTGTCATCGCGGTAATATCGTAGTCGTAAGACAATCCCCAGTCTTTTTTTCCGATAGAATCATCGATAGAAGCCGGCCACGAATCTGCAATTGCCTGTCGGAAATCAGTCGTATAATCAATTGTAAATTTCGGAATTTCTTTCTGAATTTCTTCCGCCAGCTGTTTCGGCGTGAAAGATAATCCACCCAAATTATAAGAAGTGTGAACCGTTAAATTTTCTTTTGGCGCGTCCATCAATTTCAAAGTCGAATTAATTGCGTCTTCCATATATAACATTGGCATTGCAGTATCTTCAGAAATAAAACTGGTATATTTTCCTTCTTCGATGGCTTCGTAAAAAATTTCTACGGCGTAATCAGTCGTTCCGCCGCCTGCCGGAGTTTTCCAGGAAATTAATCCGGGATACCGAATACTTCTTACATCAACGCCATATTTATCGAAATAATATTCGCACCATTTTTCCCCCGCCATTTTGGATATTCCATAAACCGTTGTTGGATTCAAAACGACATCTTGTCCAACATTTTCTTTCGGAATTCCTTTCCCGAAAACTGCGATAGAACTCGGCCAGAAGATCTTTTTCAGCAAACCTTCTTTTGCCAGTTCACAGAAATGTAACAAAGGTTCCAGGTTCAGTTTCCAGGCAAAAAGTGGCTGTTTTTCGGAGGTTCCAGATAGCAGAGAAGCCAAATGATAAACCGTCGTGATCTGATAATCTTTGATCACCTGTCTTACAAGTTGCGTGTTCGTAACATCCATTCTTTCATAAAATCCCGCAGAAGTCAGGTTTTTATCCCAGCGATCCAATCCGGAAGCCACTACATTTTCGGCGCCGTGAATTTCAACCAGTCGGTTCGTGAGTTCGGTACCGATTTGTCCAAGCGCGCCGGTAATAAGAATTTTTTCTGTGTAGGATTCCATAGTGAGAATTTAAGGTGCACAAATTTAGAAAAATAGAAGGGTAAAAGAAATAGTAATATCAAAATAATTTTTTGGGCGACTTTTTCCGCCTTCCGTTCTCTCGCGATTTTACATCGGGATCCATTCAAGTCGGGTCGCAGCGGGAAATTGAGAATAAAATTATTTCTTTTAATTGGTAGACCTTCAAAACGTAAAATGCTGTTCTACATTTGTAAAACAGCATTCATTAATAAATAAAAAATAATTTAAAAAGAAAGATTCGCTCTCACAAAAAGAAATCTGCCGTTCATTCCGAACTGGGAAGTGTTTCTGGAGTACACAAACTGGTTGGCATTTGATAAATCAACGGAAGGAGTTATTGTTGAATATTCTACATTTCCACTCGAATTTACACCGGTAGGATTATATTGAGGATTATTTGTAGGTATTAAGTTAGTAGGTCTTTTTGCGGAGACTGGTCCATAGTTTTCGTCCGGATAAATATCCAATAAATTATTTGCACCTACTGTTAAACTTAATTGCTTTGTAAATTTATAAGCAACGGATAAATCAGTAATTAATTTTCCAGCCCATATTGGATGTTCGTTTTCGATTGCTTGTCCGTTGACAACGATGGCATCAATTTGTCCATTTCCATTCACATCAACCGTGTTAGGATCGGTTACTTTACCGAAATAAACATTCTTCAAAAGGAAACTTAGTTTATTAAATTCCAGCATATTAATTAAAGAGGCTTTAAATCTTGGCACTGCTTCCTGCAAGTAAATACGGCTTGCTTCGGAGAAATATCTGGATTCCTGCCCGGAATTTTTTAAAGTTTCGGACGAGTGAATATCACCAACCTGTTCTGTGGTAGAAACGGTCACCGCCAGATCATTATTTAATTTAAAATTAGAAAAGGTGAGTTTTTGCGAAACAACTCCTTCAATCCCTTTTGTTTGCGTATCGATCGCATTTGCGAAAAACGCGGCAGCAGTTGCTCCAGCCTGGGTAAATAAAGACTGAGTTGCAGGTGTTGGGGAAAATTGATCTGTTAAAGTGATTCTATCCTTAATTTTGATGTAATATCCATCTAAAGTGAATGATAGTTTGGCCTGCGGAATTTTAGCCGTAAATCCTGCGGAAAAACTGGTTGATTTTTCCTGTTTCAACTTATTAATTCCTAACAGTTCAGCTAATTTGGAATCATTGCTGAAGATTCCCACTTCAAATGCTGTACCTCCAACAAATTGAGTAGAGGTGGAGTTAAACGAAATCTGGTGAAGCGATGGTGCTCTAAATCCTGTTGAATGCGCACCACGGAAATTGATATTGTCGGTAATTTTATATCTGGTCGCAACTTTGTAATTGAAAGTGGAACCAAAATCGGAATAGTTTTCGAATCGTAAAGCAGCACTAAGAAGCCACTTTTCGGTAACATCTAATTCATTATCAGAATACAATGCAAAAGAAGTTCGGTCTTTGCTCACTGCATTTTCTGGTCTAAACCCTGGGAAAACCTGGGCTCCACCAGGTCTTGTGTTTCCGAAAAAATCCGTGGGTTTCAGAATATTAACTGTGTTGGGATTTTGAATATCTTCATAAATATTATAAAGCGCATAAGAAGACTCTTCTCCCTGAGTGATTCTGAAATTTTCAAATCTTGATTCTGCACCAAAAGCTAAATTTAAACCGTGTAACCAGTCAACTTTCGTATCCATATCCAAATTGATTGTATTTTGGGAAAACCCAAGTGATCCCGCATCAAACTCTGTCTTGCTTGGATAATTTAAACTTGCATTGGCCGTATTCTTAATGGTGTAATCGAAAGTGTTCTGGCCGAAAGTGTTACTAAAATCATAATTAAAACTTCCCAATTTCCCTTTGAAACCTGCAGCCAGAGATTTATCAATTACAGCGGAAGCAATTTCCGGTAGAAATCCGTTGGGGAAAATGGAGGTAGATGTTCTGGATTGATTGGGTAATCTGTAAAAACCCGCCGCGTTACCGTCTTTGTAAGAATAGCCACCAAAAGCATATCCTTTAATATTAGCACCGAGTTGGAATTCAGAATTTACGTATAATTGGCCTGTTTTTAATTTAGATTGACCAACTCTCATATTAAAATCTTCTCTGCTCAAACCTCTGTAAGCCAGCTCATTTTCAGTCACATCAAAACCCAGTGCAGACTGTAAACCACTTATGGTAGTAGCTGATTGAATTGCATTTTGTTGCGCTGTACTGAAATAATCAACCCCTGCCGCGTATTGATGGATATTATCAATAATTTGCTGAGTATTTGGCGTGTTGTTAATATTGTCAAATAAAGAAGAAATATTTATTCCATTGGCCAACGCGCGCTGTTCTACGGCATTGTAAGCATTAAAAATAGTACCGGTTCTTGGTCTCGCACGTCTCGTATCACCGCGCGACATTAAGCTTCCGGTAAAATTAATAAAACCAGTGGAACCAATTCTAGCTCCATAATTAAGATCTAATTGATATTTCTCGCCATCCCAACCACCGTTGTGATCATTAGCGCCTTTAGAATTAAAACTTCCGACCGTCATTGCAGCTGTTAATTGATTGGTCGCTCTTTTCATGACCACGTTAATTACACCGGCAATAGCATCAGAACCATATTGTGCAGATGCACCATCTCTCAATACTTCTAATCTTTCAATTGCGAAAGCAGGAATTGCATTTAGATCTGTACCCACCGAACCTCTTCCGGGCGAACCATTAATATTTACCAATGCAGAAGTATGTCTTCTTTTTCCATTTAATAGTACCAAAACCTGATCAGGCCCTAAACCTCGCAACTGAGCAGGATCTATGTGATCTGTTCCATCTGCAACTGTAGTCGTATTTGAGGTGAATGATGGAGCAGCGAAATTTAAAATTTGATTTAAATCTGTTTGTGGGCTCAAAATTCCCTGTGCGGCGATATTGATAACATCAACAGGAACTGGTGTATCCGTCGCAACTCTGTTTTTATTTCTGGATCCCACGGTCAAATTAACCTCTTCAATATTTTTTGATCGGATGGTGTCCCGTTCCTGACCAAAGGTGTAAGCCGATGCGAGTGAGAAAAATCCACACAGCGCGATGATCTGAACATTCTTTTTCTTCATAGTCGTTTATTTATTTTATCAAATATATTTAATAATAATGAATAATAACAATAAAATCTATTCTTTTGTTATTTTTATATTCATAAAATAGTATAATTTATTGATAATTACCCAAACCAGTATTTTTGTCTTGATGTTTTTATGAAAATTTTTATAGAAATTTCTGATCATCTTATTTTAGCATTTTTTTAAAATAAAAATTACTTATTTTAAAGGTTTCCTTACTTTTGATAAAATTCCATATTATGAAAAAGCTTTTTCTGTCATTTTTAGTTATTTCTCAGTTTGCCTTTGCACAATTCACCGACATTAATATTGTAAAAGAAATCCGAACCAAAGACAGAGGATTGGTTGTTTCTGCTCATCCTTTAGCCAGTGAAGCCGGCGCGAAAATTATGAAAATGGGCGGAAATGCTTATGACGCAGTGATCGCAACACAATTCGCCTTAGCTGTTGTTTATCCACAAGCCGGGAATATTGGTGGCGGCGGATTTTTGGTCGGCGTAAAAAATGACGGGGAAAAATTTACATTGGATTATCGCGAAACTGCGCCAGAAAGAGCTTCGAAAGATATGTATCTTGATAAGAAAGGAAATGCCAATACCGATCTTTCCCAAAATGGAAGATTAGCTGTCGGAGTTCCAGGTTCTGTCGCCGGATTTTTTGCCACTTTAAAATATGCAAAACTTCCTATGGAAAAACTCATTCAGCCCGCAATCGATTTAGCGGAACAGGGTTTTTCTCTGACGCAAAAAGAAGCCAATCTGCTCAACAGCGAAATGAAAGCTTTTAACGAACATAATAAAACCAAAACCGTTTTTCAAAAAACTTCTTCCTGGAAACAAGGCGATCTTTTAATTCAAAAAGAACTCGCAGAAACTTTAAAACTCATTCAGAAAAATGGTGAAAAAGGTTTCTACGAAGGAAGAACGGCAGAACTGATCGTGCAGGAAATGAAGCGCGGAAATGGAATTGTTACGTTGAATGATCTCAAAAATTATAAAGTCGCCGAACGCAAACCGATCGCTTTTAATTACAAAGGAAACGAGATCGTATCAATGCCTTTGCCTTCGAGTGGTGGAATTCTTTTAGCCCAAATGTTGAAAATGAGCGGTTTCGAAAACTTAGAAAAATACCAGCAGAATTCTACTCAGGCTGTTCAAATTATGGTAGAAGCCGAACGTCGCGCTTTTGCGGATCGTGCAGAATACATGGGTGATCCGGGATTTATTAAAGATCAAACCGAGATGCTGATTTCGGATGAATATTTAAAAAACCGCTGGAAAACCTTCAATAAAAATGCCGCAACACCAAGTGCAGAAGTCGGTAAAATTATTCCTCAACCCAAAGAATCTACAGAAACCACCCATATTTCTATAGTTGATAAAGACGGAAATGCAGTTTCAGTTACCACAACTTTAAACGGCTTGTACGGCAGCAAAGTCGTTGTTTCCGGCGCCGGATTTTTCCTCAATAATGAAATGGATGATTTTTCTGTAAAACCCGGTGTTCCCAATATGTTTGGTGCAGTTGGTGGAGAAGCAAATTCTATTAAACCCGGAAAAAGAATGTTAAGTTCTATGACTCCAACCATTGTTTTGAAGAACGGAAAACCTTATATCATCGTCGGAACTCCAGGTGGAACTACAATCCCAACTTCGGTGTACCAATCAATCGTAAATGTTGTGGATTTCGGATTGAATCCTAATATGACCGTCAATACTCCGAAATTTCATCATCAATGGTTACCCGAAAGTGTACTGGTCGAAAAGAATTTTCCGGAAACAACGATCAGGGATTTAGAAAAGATGAACTATAAAATTGAAAGAACCTCCCAGATCGGCAGAACAGAAATGATCGTTATCGACGAAAATGGAAATGCTGTTGCAGTTGCAGACGGTCGCGGCGATGATTCTGTAGGTGTAGAATAAGTGATATGATACAAAATATAAGAGAAAAAGATTTTATAAGAAACAAAGTACTTTCGTATAAACCGGATTTTGATCTGGAAATGCTGGAAATTGGTTTGGAACACTTTCAGGTATTTACTTGTAAAAGTGGGGATTTTATTTTGAAAGCAGGTGAAGTATGTAAAGGTATTTTTATGGCTGAAAATTCGATCACGCGCTGCTATTTTGTTGATCAGGAGGGCGAAGAAAAAACGATCTGGCTGGAACAGGAAAAAACTCTGATAACTGAGTATGAAAGTTTTAGTTCTCAAACAGTAAGTCGATGTGATATTCGTTGTTACGAAGATTCTACCCTATATTCTATTGATCGGGAAAATTTAATGAAGCTTTATATTGAACACCATGATTGGGCTCTATTTGGACTCATAATTATGGAGGAGCATTATGTGAAATTAATGAATTTTCGAAACACAATCAGCTTTAATACGGCGAGCGAGAACTATGATTATATCGAAAGTTATTTTTCGCGCTATTTAAATGTGGTACCCTTAAAACATCTCGCATCCTGGCTTAATATTTCGCCGGTTCATTTATCCAGAATTCGCGCAGAAAGATTCAAAATAAGTCGGAATTAACAAATGTTAAGTGGGTTAAGAAAGCGTTGTTTTATCTTTACACTGATTCTTCGACACAAGATGAATAAAAGAGAGTGATCTCGATCCTTGCCTTTGCTGTATTTTTTATTTTGAAGAATTCATTTTGAAATGGTTTTTCAAATTTTATATCATTGAAGAGATAATACAGCAAAGGATCAAGTTTTTAGACTAAGAAATGAATTTATTTCCCCGCTAATTTCTTTAGCATTCCATTAAAAATTAAACCGTGAAAAGGCAAAACGGAATACCAGTATAATCTGCCTGAAATCCCGAGCGGACGAAAAGTTGCTTCCTGATGCAAAACGCCATTTTTAATCTTAAATTCCAGCCACGCTTCTCCCGGAAGTTTCATCTCAGCGAAAAGCAAAAGTCGTTTTTTATCTTTGTCTGCGTAAAGAACACGCCAAAAATCTACGGAATCTCCGGCATCTAATTCAGTCACATTTCGGCGACCGCGTCTTAAACCAACACCACCAAAAAGCTTGTCCAAAAATCCGCGAATTTTCCAGAGGAAATCTGCGTAATACCACCCGGTTTTACCACCGATACTAAAGATTCGGTTGATTGCCGCTTCTTCATCATCCACTTTAATTTCGCGAATATCCTTAAAGCAACCTTCATCCGGAACTTCTAAATATTGCCAAACCTGTCGTGTGTGAAACTGGTTCGTAAAAGAATCATACCAACTCGATAAAACATCGTTTTGTTTGATCTTGTCAAATGCCAGTTTTATCGCTTCCTGATAAGAAAAAAGATGAATTTCTAATTTTTCAGCCAGGTCATTTTTCTTTGCAACAACATCGATCTTCATGCTATCGACCAAATTTTGTGCAAGAAAATAACTGGTAGAGGTTACGAAATATAGCCAGTACGAAGATAACTTAGGCGTCATTACCGGAACAATAATAATAGTCCGTTTTAAACCCCGAATTTTCGCATACTGCAGAAGCATTTCTTTGTACGTTAAAATATCAGTTCCTGCGATATCATAATGTTGATTATAGGTAAATTCTTTTCCTAAAACGCCATTCAAATATTGAATAACGTTTCTAATTGCAATAGGTTGACATTTCGTATTGAGCCATTTTGGAGCGACCATTACCGGTAATTTCTCAACAATATCGCGAATGATCTCAAAAGATGCGCTTCCGGAACCTACGATAATTCCCGCGCGAAGACTTGTCAATCCATAAACTGAACTTTGCAAGGCTTCTTCTACATTCTTTCTCGACTGAAGATGTTTTGATAGTTTCTCCTCATTAATAATTCCGGTTAGAAAAATCACCTGTTTAACATTGGTTTTTTCTAAAGCACGACGGAAATTTTCGGCAGAAATTTTTTCTTTTTCTTCAAAATCTCCTTCACTTGAGGACATGGAGTGAATTAAGTAATAAGCAGCCTCAATATCTTTTGGAATATTATCTAACGTTTTTTCGTTTAAAAAATCATTTTCTATAACCTCAATCTGAGCGGATTTATTTTTAAATAAATGAGCTACAAAACGTTGATGATCTCTTACAGAACAAACCACTTGGTGACCTTCGTCTAATAACTGGATCAGAAGCCTTTTGCCAATATAACCGGTAACGCCTGTAAGAAGTATTTTCATGGTTTTAAGAATTTTTCTAAAATAGTATAGCGGCTTTCGAAGATAAATCTGACTTTATTTTTGACCAAAGCTCCACCAAATAAATCACCTAAAACGCCGAAAGGCATTTTGAAATTTACAATATCCGTCATCTTCACTTTTCCAGCTTCTATTTCTTCAAAATGATGTTCGTGATGCCACATTGCGTAAGGTCCGAAGCGTTGCTCATCAACAAAAAACTGATGATCTTCTAATTGCGTAATTTCTGTGATCCAGTTCGATTTAATTCCGGGCAGAATACCAATTTTATAAGTAATGATCTGTCCTTTATACGTTTTTGCCGGTGGATTATTAGTGATCTTGAAATCCATTTCCTTCGGCGTGATCTTATCTAAATTCATCGGAACCGTAAAAAAATCCCAGGCTTTCTCTAGAGAAATAGGCAGTATTTGTTCGGAAGTCAAAGTGTAAATTCCAGATTGTTTGGTAATGTTGATTTTCATTATAATTTTTTGTGCGAAATATTTCTTTCAATCTTAAATATTCAAATACAGGAACGATCGAATATAATAGAGTGCAAAAGTAGAGCGTGTCTTCCTAAAAAAAAAGAAACGGGAGTAGAAAGCTGAAAACATCTAAAATTAAGTAATAATAGCGCTTCTAGATTTATTTCTTTGAGATTGACAATCGCGCTTCTTTAAAGTACTTAAGCGGTACATATAACATCCCGAAACATTCGCCTTCTTCTTTCCCCAAATGTTTGTGGTGCATTTTGTGTGCTTTTCTTAAACCACGCAAATACCAGTTGTTTGTTTTTTCAAACCATTTAAATCTTCGGTGAATTAAAACATCGTGAATCGTAAAATAGGCGATACCATATAAAAGAATTCCCAGACCGACGAAAAACATCCAGTTTAGGCCATACCAGGTTCCGAAAAAAAAGAGCAGCATACTTGGGATCGCAAAAACGATAAAGAAAGCGTCGTTCTTTTCAAAAACGTGTGGATATCCCGGTTGATGATGATCCTCGTGAAAATACCAGCCGGAACCATGCATTACGAATTTGTGGGTAAGCCACGTAACGCCTTCCATGGTAACGAAGACGCCAAGAGTTATTAGAATATATCCTAGAATTTCCATTTTATAATTTTAAATAATTTTTAATGTACAATTTTAAATTACCGTCATCCGTATTTTTGTATTCTTTAACTAAGAAACTGCGGTCTTCGGAAATGTTATGATTGTAACCTAAAATTTTGGGAACGTTTTCCTGCGTTATGAGGCGCATTAGCCTGATCTCGATATTGTTTGGCTCTAATTTTACAGCATTGTCCATTAACTTTTTTCCTTCATTAAAATAAGACATTTTCTTTAAAGGATTAAAAACATGTTTTGCCATAAAAAACTGGCCACACGCCAAGAACCCAGCGTAAATAGGCTCTTTCGTTTTGTTGTAAGCGTCCGAAGATTTTTCGATCAGCATCTTTGCGGATCTCTCGGAATTTTCGCCGGCTCTCAACAAAGTCCTGCACTCTTCTAAATTTTGAGAAAATGTCATTTGAGAAAATATTAGAAATAGAATTAAACTAAATCTTTTCATTAAAGTAGGTTCAAATTTTTATTTAAGATCATCTCACCAAAAAGATACATTTTACGTGCGTTTGAAACTCTGATCCTTTTGGTTAAAAGCATTTCTGGTTTGGTTTTTTTAATTTTCTTTAAGAGGTTGAAGTAATATTTATAAGCCATAAAAACTGCTAATTTACTTGAAATCGGCAACATTTTAATTCCAATTTTTGCGTGTTCGAAATCCTTGGCAATATCATTTTCGATCGTCTTTTTATCTTCATTAGAAAAATTGGTAAAATCGACGTTAGGAAAATAAGTCCGGTTCAAATCAATAAAATCTGCATTAATATCGCGCAGGAAATTTATTTTTTGAAAAGCCGCACCCAGGCTCTGTGCGAAAGGTTTCAGCTTTTCATATTCTTCGTCATTGCCATTCACAAAAACTTTCAGACACATTAAACCCACAACTTCTGCAGAGCCATAAATATACTCATTGTATTTTTCATCGTTTAAATCTTTGATTTCCCCCAGATCCATTTTCATAGAATGCAAAAAAGCGTCAACCAAATGCTGCGGAATATTCTTTTCTCTTTGCGTGAGGCAAAAGGAATGCAAAATTGGATTCAAAGAAATGCAGTTTGTTTTCGCAGAATGGTAAGAAGTCTCGAATTCAGCCATCAAAGTCACTTTGTCATAATCATGAAAAGTATCTACAATTTCGTCTGCCAACCGTACAAATCCATAAATATTATAAATGTGTTGACGGATCTCTGGCTGAAAAAGCGACGAGGCTTTGTAGAAAGAGGTGCTGTATTTTTCGGTAACCATTTTCGACGATTGTCCGCAAAAAGAGTTAAAAATTTCTAAATTATTCATGGGATTAGAATATTTTATTTTGATGTTGAAGAATGTAATCTGTAACCACTTTTCCGGAGATTAAGGCGGGTGGAACTCCGGGTCCGGGAACTGTTAGCTGACCGGTATAGAATAGATTTTTGATTTTTTTATTGCTGATGCTCGGGCGTAAAATAGAAGTTTGTAATAAAGTGTTGGCTAAACCATAAGCATTACCACGGCAAGAGTTGTACCGCTCTTTAAAATCCTGAACGCCAAAACTCTTTTTAAATAGTACAGAATCCCGAAGATCAACTCCAATGTTTTTCTGAACCCGATCCATGATCATTTCGAAATATCGATCGTGAATCTCTTGATTGTCTTCTAAATCCACCGCAACTGGAATCAAAAAGAAGCCAATTTCCTTTCCTTCCGGACATAAATCTAAATCTGTCTTGGAGGAAAAATTCGCGTAGAACAAAGGTTTTGTAGGCAATTTAGGCTCATCGTAAATATCCACAGCGTGTTGTCCAAAATCGGTATCAAAAAATAAATTATGATGTTGAAGTTCCGGAACTTTCTTATCAAATGCAACATAATATAAAAAGGAGGACGGTGCAAAAACTTTCTTTTGCCAATATTTATCGGTATAATTTTTTTCGTCAGGTTGAAGCAAATTTTCGGTGTGTGCATAGTCTGCACCCGAAATTACCAGATCAGATTCAAAACTGTCGGTTGTCGTAATGACGCGTTTTGCTTTGTGATCTTCCGTTTCGATTTTCGTTACTTCTTGATCGACGAGAAATTTTACGCCTAATTCTTTGGCCAGTTTTACCATTCCTAAAGCTACTGCGTTAAAACCCCCTTTTGGATACCAGGTTCCTAAACCGAAATCGGCATGATTCATAAAATTATAAAACGCCGGTGTATTCTGTGGTTTCGCACCTAAAAAAAGAACAGGAAATTCTAAAATACTTTGGAGTTTCGGGTTTTTTATATTCTTCCGAACAGTTTGGGAAATGTTCTGTACAAATAACGGAAGTCTAATGGCGGTCTCAAAATTAACTAATTCCAGCAATGACTTTCCGGGATTGTAAACCAGATCATTCATCGCGATCTCATAATTTTTACGGGAATCCTCCATGAATTTTCGAAGATGTTTACCACTTCCAGGTTCAACTTCTTCAAATTTTTCGATAATTTTTTCAGGCTCATCAGAAATATCAATGTAATCATCTTTCCCGAAAATCACTCTGTAACCGGGAGAAAGCTTCTGAAGTTCATAATAATCTGAAACTTTTTTTCCAAAATCAGCGAAGAACCGCTCAAAAATATCGGGCATCCAATACCAGCTTGGACCCATATCAAATTTAAAACCTTCAATTTCTAAAAGTGAAGCGCGACCACCTAACTGTTCATTCTTCTCTAAAACCTGCACAGAATATCCCGCTTTCGCCATATAGCAAGCGGAAGCAATGGCGGAAAATCCTGAACCTATAATAACAACCTTCTTCATGTTTTCAATAATGGAACAAAAATATACTTTTATTTCTTAATTAGAAAATATTTTTACTAAATTTGTACATAATTTATTATACAAGATATGAAAAATATAGACGTTGATCAACAAAAAATATTAGACCTGTACTCTAATTATGTACTAAGAAATAATAAAAAACCGGTGAATGTTTACACGTTCTGTGAAGATCATGGTTTTACTGAAAACGATTTCTACTTCTATTACTCAAACTTTGAGCAATTAGAAGGTGATTATCTGCGATTTTTTATGGACCGTTCCATTCAGCTTATTTCCGAAGAAGAAACTTACGCGAGTGATCATGCGAAACACAAGTTGCTTTCCTTTTATTATACTTTTTTCGAACAGTTGACAATGAATAGAAGTCTGATCATCTATTTACTGGGGTCCGAAAAGAATAATTTAGCGAACATGAAAAAACTCTGGTCGTTGAAAAGAGAATTTCAGCTCTTCATCAAGTCATTGGCGATCTCGCAACCCTTGATGGAAGGGACAAGCGAAAGTGCTGCGAAAATAGACAAATTAAAAAATAAGGGAATCGAGGAATTCTACTGGGGACATTTTGTAGCGACCATCAAATTCTGGATGGATGATACGAGTTCTAATTTTGAAAAAACCGATATTTTTATTGAAAAGTCCGTTGATACAAGCTTTGAATTCTTAGATGTTCAGCCTTTGAAAAAATTAGTGGATCTGGGAAAATTTCTCTTCAACGAAAAAGTAAAAAATCCTTCATGAAAACATTAGACAGAATACCAACCAGCAAAATCGAACGCGCAACCAAGTTGCTTTCTACCGGTGCAAAGGTAGGAGTGAATTACTTGAAATATTACGGCGAAAAGATCACGAAAACGGAAGATGAAGCCAAAGGAAATCTCAACAAAAATAACGCTGCAGACATTTACGACGGTTTAAAAGAACTAAAAGGAAGTGCTTTGAAAGTAGCGCAAATGTTGAGCATGGAAAAAAACATATTGCCGGCAGCTTATGTAGAAAAATTTTCCTTAGCTCAGTTTCAGGTTCCGCCGCTTTCTGCACCTTTGGTGACGAAGATCTTTAAAAATTATTTCGGACAAAAACCTACAGAATTATACGATCAATTTGAAGCAGATTCTACCAATGCTGCCAGTATTGGTCAGGTGCATAAAGCCTGGAAAGATGGCAAAGAACTGGCTGTAAAAATTCAGTATCCCGGAGTTTCCGATAGTATTTCTTCTGATCTCGCCATGGTAAAACCGGTTGCCATGAAGATGTTCAATATAAAAGGAAAAGATTCTGATCAATATTTTAAAGAAGTTGAAGATAAACTTTTAGAAGAAACGGATTATGATTTAGAACTTCGTCAAAGTTTGCAGATCAGAAAAAATTGTGAAATGCTGCCGAATTTAGCTTTTCCAAATTATTATCCAGAGTTATCCAATAACCGAATTATCACCATGGATTGGATGCATGGGAAACATTTATCCACGTTCTGCGCAGAAAATAATGATCCCGAAATGGCTCAGAAAGTAGGACAGGCTTTATGGGATTTCTATATGTTTCAGATCCATAAATTACGAAAAGTTCACGCGGATCCGCACCCGGGAAATTTTTTGGTATCGGAAGACGGGACTTTGATCGCTATTGATTTTGGATGTATGAAAACGATTCCGGAAGAGTTTTATACTCCTTATTTTGAATTGTCGATTCGGGAAAACCTGGATAACAAGGAGTTTTTCGACGAGAAATTAATAGAATTAGAGATCATCAGAGCCGACGATTCGCCAGAGGAAAGAGCGTTTTTTACACAGATATTTTATGAATTACTGTATTTATTCACCGTTCCTTTTCAAGAAGAAAATTTTGATTTTTCTGATGGAAAATTCTTCGCAGCGATCGCAGATCTTGGACAGAAATATGCGAAAAACACCCAAATGAAGGGCAGAAATGCCAATCGAGGTTCGCGGCATTTTATTTATATGAACAGAACATTTTTCGGTTTGTATAATTTAATGCACGATATTAAAGCTAAAAATGTAGTCATCAATAACTATAAAAAATATATTACAAATTGATGTTGAACACTGTACAGATCGATCGCGTTATCGAAATGGCGTGGGAAGACCGAACGCCGTTTGAAGCTATTGAATATCAATTTTCTTTAACCGAAAAAGACGTGATCATTTTAATGCGAAAAGAATTAAAAAGAAGTTCTTTTAAATTATGGCGCGCCCGAGTAAATTCCGGCATCAGTCAGAAACATCTATATAAAAGAAGTTCCGGGATTGAGAGATTTAAATGCACCAGACAACGGGCTATTTCAGGAAATAAGATTAGCAAAAGATAAATGGAGAAGGAGTACGAATTATTGAGTCTGACTCAGGAATTGATTCTGAAAAGTGAAAAACTTTTTCGCACCAAATTGATCAACTCTTTAGCCGGAATTCGTCAGGTTTCTTTGATCGGAACGAAAGCCAAAAACGGACAGGAAAACGTAGCCATTTTTAATTCGTTAATTCATCTAGGTGCACATCCGCCTTTGTTTGGTTTTATATCGAGACCGGATTCTGTGGAGCGGGACACTTTAGTAAACATCAAAGAAACTGAAAGTTACACGCTCAATCTGATCCATGAAAAATATGTAAAACAGGCACACCAAACTTCCGCGAGATATCCAAAAGATTCTTCCGAGTTTAAGGCAGTTGGTTTTACGCCGGAATATTTAGGAAATTGTTTTGCGCCGTTTGTTAAAGAAGCTTCAATTAAAGTTGAAATGAAACTTCAGGAAATTGTAGATCTTAAAATCAACAATACGATCTTGGTCATTGGAAGTATCGAATGGATCCAGATTCCCAAAGAGAGACTGGCCGAAGATGGCCTGGTAAAAGTTGATGACTTGTTGTTGAGCGGCGGTTTAGATGCTTATTATTCGAGTCGTTTTTTAGAGCAGTTGCCTTACGCGAAACCCTGAATATAAATTGTAATTGTCTTGAAAAATGTAAAAAAGCAAGATTTGCCTGCGAAGATCTGTTTGGTCTGCAAAAAACCTTTTTCCTGGCGAAAAAAATGGGAAAGAGATTGGGAAAATGTTTTGTACTGCAGCGAAAAGTGCAGAAGAAATAATAATAATTAACGTTTTATAACATGAAAAATATATTGATTGTCGGCGCGGGAAAAGGGATCGGCCTCAAATCTGCGGAACTTTTAAAAGAAGAAAATCTTTACACAATCTCCCGGAATACAACGCCTGAATTAGAAAATTTAGGAACTCATTTTTTTGAGTTAGATGTTTCCACAGATGATTTGAGTGAAGTATCTTTGCCGGAAGAATTACACGGTCTGGTTTTTTGTCCGGGTTCTATTAATTTAAAACCTTTCAATCGACTGTCAGAAGCAGATTTTTTGGCAGATTTTCATCAAAATTTTTTAGGCGCTGTTAAGGTTATTCAGAAATGTTTGCCTGCCCTGAAGAAATCGGGGTCGGGAAGTATTGTTCTTTTTTCTACGGTTGCCGCTAAAGTGGGAATGCCTTTTCATACTTCAATTGCAGCAAGTAAAGGAGCGATTGAGAGTTTTGCAAGAAGTTTAGCTGCAGAAGTAGCCGCTTCTAAAATTCGGGTAAATGTGATTGCGCCATCGCTTTCAGATACTACTTTAGCTGCAATGCTGCTTTCTACAGAAGACAAAAGAGAATCTTCTGCGAAAAGACATCCGTTGCAAAGAATTGGCTCAGTCGACGACAGTGCGCAATTGGTTGAGTTCTTACTCTCCGACAAAAGTTCCTGGATGACAGGACAGGTTATTGGTGTTGATGGTGGCTTAGGAAATATAAAATTATAATGTTATGGAATTAAATTTAATCATCGATATATTGGCTGAACTGGATAATTTTCAGAAAGAGCAGCCAGGCGGTCAGACTTCTTTGGAAGAATTTCGATTGTATCTGAACGAAAAGGCTTACGAAAAAGAAACGCCTAGAAATCTCTCGGATAAATTTGATCTGCAGGTTTTTGACCGTGAAAATGAAATTGCGAAACAGGTGATCATGTTGGGTCGATATTCTAAACATTTAATTAAAAAGTCTTTAGAAAATCATCCGGATCTGGTGAACGAAGATTTTACCTATCTATTTAGACTGATGGATTATGACTCTTTAACGAAGATGCAGCTCATCGAAAAAAATGCCCACGAGAAGCAAACCGGAATCGAGATCATCAAGCGCTTGGTAAGAAACGGACTGCTTTCAGAAAGTCCGGATTTAGATGACAAGCGAAGTACCCGAATTTCTGTGACCGAAAAGGGGAAAACTGTTTTTCGGGATTCGATGAAAGATATTACAATGGTTTCAAAAATTATGTGTGGTAAACTTGACGATACAGAAAAAGAAGAACTGTTGATTTCTCTAAAAAAACTCAATACTTTTCATCACACGATCTACACGAATTTGCGAAATGAAGAGCCGAAAAAAATCCTGAAAATGGTACAAAATGCCGAATAAAATAACTGTTTTTTGGTTTCGTAGAGATTTACGTCTCACGGATAATCACGGACTTTTTGAAGCCTTAAAATCTTCGGAAAGTGTTTTGCCTGTTTTTATTTTCGACACCGAAATTCTTTCAAAACTAGAAAATAAAGAAGATAAAAGAGTCGATTTTATTTTTCAGGCTTTGCAGATGCTGAATCAATATTTAGAAAAATCTGGCAAGTCGATTAAAATTCTGCATGGAAAAGCCATTGATGTTTTTAAAGAACTCGTTGAAAATTATGAGGTCGAAAGCGTTTTCTGCAATGAAGATTACGAACCTTCGGCCATCAAAAGAGATCAGGAAATTCAGGAATTTTTAGAAAAAAAAGATATTGCCTTTCAATCTTTTAAAGATCAGGTTCATTTTCATAAAGATGATATTTTAAAAGCTGATGGCAAGCCGTACACGATCTACACGCCTTATTCAAAACAGTGGCTCCTGAAATATGACGCCAGTAAAGTCGAGTTTTATCCAAGTGAAAAACATCTGCAAAATTTTTTAGATACTGAAAAACAAGATTTTTCTTTAGATAAAATTGGATTTATTAAAACAGATTATCGCTTTGAAGTTCCCAAGATCAATCCTAAGATTTTAAAAACCTACGACGAGACGAGAAATTTTCCGACCACGAAAACTTCCGAAATGAGTGTTCATCTTCGTTTTGGAACCATCAGCGTTCGTAAACTGGCTGCAGATGGTAAAGAACTGAATCAAACTTATTTAAAAGAATTGATCTGGCGGGAATTTTTTATGCAGATTCTTTATCACTTTCCAAAAGTGGTTCATGAATCTTTCAAAAGGAAATACGATAATATAAAGTGGCTTTATGATGATGAAAATTTAAAAAACTGGCAGGAAGGAAAAACGGGATATCCTATTGTTGATGCCGGCATGCGGGAATTAAATGAATCTGGATTTATGCACAATCGCGTTCGAATGGTTTGTGCAAGTTTTTTCACCAAACATCTTTTGATGGACTGGCGAATTGGAGAAGCTTATTTCGCGGAAAAATTATTGGATTATGATTTATCGGCAAACAACGGAAACTGGCAGTGGAGCGCGGGAAGCGGTTGCGATTCGGCACCTTATTTTCGTATATTTAATCCGGAAGAACAGCAGAAAAAATTTGATCCGGAATTTAAATACATCAAAAAATGGGTCAAAGAATTCGGAACGAAAGATTATCCACATCCTATCGTTGAGCATAAATTTGCACGCGCCAGAGCTTTGGATACCTATAAAAAAGGAATTCAGGAGTAGAATATTTTACTTTTCAACTTCGAGAAAATTTTTCAGATCAAAATTTTTAAGCTTTTCGGCAGCACTTTTATTTGAATAGGAGAGTTAATTTCATTATACTCACCATCAAGATGCCAATCCGCCGTATTTACGCTGAACTCAATTTCCGGAACAGAAAGATAAGTAACGTATTCGTTTTCTTTTAAATTTTTCGAAAACATTCGAATTGCAAAAACGGCTCCGTACAAGAGCGGAAATTTTTTCACCAAAACCACATCAACCAAACCATCAACCGTACTCGCATGTGGGGCAATATAAGCGTTGTTCCCGAATTGTCGGGTGTTTGCGATATTCATCATTAAATATTCGCCGTCGTGCTTTTTAAATTGTTCGGACTGAAATTTTACCTGAATCGGTTTGTAGCTGAAGAAGGTTTTAACAGAAACTTTGATATAATTTTTGAAACCACGATCCGTCTTTTCAAACTCCTTTACCACTTTGCCGTCGAAACCAGTGCCTGAAACATTGATCGATAATTTATCATTGACTTTAAAAGTGTCGATTTCGCGGTATTTTTTAGATTTAATTTTAGCCAGAAGCTCTTCCAGATTTTTACTGAAATTATTTTCATTGGAGAAACCATTTCCGGAACCTGCAGGAAAAATTGCGATAATTTTCCCGGTATTGATAAGGCTTTTCGCTACCGAAGAAATGGTTCCATCGCCACCAACTGCCACAAAAATATCGGTTTTGTCGAAATTGTCCCGGATGAAATTTGCCGTGCCTTCCACAGAATCCGAAATGTAGTAATTAGGATCGCCCAGCGCTTTTTTAAGGGAACCTAAAAAAGGCTGATAATTTTTTTTTGCGGAAAAAGGATTGATGATAAAGGCGACATTTTGCATAAGAACAAAAATAGAAAAAGCCAGCGATAAAACCAGCTTTCTTTGAGTTTTTATAAACCGATGCGCGTTTTAAATTCGCTTTTCATTAAAGGTTTAATGGCCGAAAATGGAATTCTTATTAAAACCGGACCCGCTGCATAAGCCGTAATTTCGTATTGATTATAAAGAAAGTATAAAGCTTCTTTATCGAAGTAAAAATTATTGTTCAGTGGAATTTCTTTAACTAAAAGCATTTCCGCCTGTCCTTTGTCCAGATCGTTTTTTAAAAAATTGTCCATTAAAATTCTGCTCCATATTTTCGGATCTTTTTCTGCAAGAATATCGGAAAGTTCAATTGTTTTGTTGTTTTTTAGATCAAAGACCTTAAAGAATTTATAATAATAGCCGTGGGCACCGCCTGTAAATCCATTTCCGGAATACTGGATCGTCATTAAATCATTTTCTTTTGAAAACATTTTCATATCGGAATCGCTGTTCCAGGTTGACTTAAAATCGGGTTTCCAGTCTTTTAAAGATTTTTTGTTATCCTCGAAAAATTTCGTTTTTTTTGCTTCTAATTCCTTGATCAGATTTGGTTTGGAATAATTACCTGCATAAATTTGCTCCTTTGCATAAATGGAATCCAGAAGTACAGAATCTTTGATCTGTGGAAAAACCAGCAATTTGGATTTAAAACTGATCGTTAAGTTGTCATCAATTTTTAAAGAATCGCCAACACTAACGGAATCTATGGTGAATTGTTCCGGAACTATTACCGTATCTAATGCGGCTTTAGGCGTCGTTTCAACGGTCGTTTTTTCTTTGTTACAGCTGGATAAAAGGCAGGAAAATGAAATTACAAGGATTAAGAAATTTTTCATTTTTAAATTTAATGAAAATAATTTGTTTAAAAAAATGGTTTAGTAATGTTTTCATAACTTTTAAAACGGATGATTCTTTCAAAGCAAAAAAAAACTGCTCAAAAAATTGAGCAGTTTAAATAATATCGTTCAAAAAGTCTTAAACATCGATTTTTGCGTAGATCGCATTCTTCTCGATAAATTCTCTTCTTGGTGGTACTTCGTCGCCCATTAACATACTGAATACATTGTCTGCTTCTGCCAAACTTTCGATCGTCACTTGTTTCAGCGTTCTTTTTTCTGGATTTAAAGTTGTTTCCCAAAGCTGCTCCGGATTCATTTCCCCAAGACCTTTGTAACGTTGAACTTCAACACCTTTACCGTCTGGCGCCATTTCTAAAGTAATTTCTTCACGTTCCTTTTCATTGTACGCGTAGATTTTTTTACTTCCTTTTTTCAAGAGATATAAGGGTGGCTGAGCGATGTAAATGTATCCATTCTCGATCAATTCTTTCATATATCTAAAGAAGAACGTTAAAATTAAAGTCGAAATGTGAGCACCGTCAATATCGGCATCACACATGATCACAATTTTATGATATCTTAATTTGGCGATATTCAGTGCTTTACTGTCTTCTTCTGTTCCCACAGAAACGCCGAGAGCTGTATAAATATTTTTGATCTCTTCGTTGTCGTACACTTTATGAACCATTGATTTCTCAACATTCAGAATTTTACCTCTTAATGGCAAAATCGCTTGAAAATGACGGTCACGACCTTGTTTCGCTGTTCCACCTGCTGAATCTCCCTCGACTAAGAATAATTCCGAAATTGCAGGATCTTTGGAAGAACAGTCGGACAGTTTTCCTGGCAATCCGCTTCCGCCCATCGGCGATTTACGCTGTACTAATTCACGTGCTTTTTTTGCAGCCTGTCTCGCTTTTGCAGCTAAAACTACTTTTTGAACGATAAGTTTCGCTTCATTCGGATTTTCTTCCAAAAAATTAGAAAGCATTTCTCCTACGATCTTATCAACTGCACCGGAAACTTCGGAGTTTCCTAATTTAGTTTTGGTCTGACCTTCAAACTGAGGTTCCATCACTTTTACAGAAATCACAGCAGTCAATCCTTCACGGAAATCATCACCGGTAACTTCTACCTTTTCTTTTGCTGGAAGTCCTAACTCGTCTGCAAACTTCTTCAAAGTTCTCGTTAAAGCCCTTCTGAAACCGGCAAGGTGAGTTCCACCTTCATGGGTATTGATATTATTAACGTAAGAGTGCAGGTTTTCCGTGTAAGAAGTGTTGTATCTCATTGCAACTTCCACCGGAATATTATCTTTTTCACCTTCCATGAAAATTACGCTGTTCATGATGCTTTCGCGGTTTCCATCGATATATTCTACAAATTCCTTCAAGCCACCTTCAGAAAAGAAGAGGTCATGTTTAGCAGTTCCATCTTCCTCCAGAACCCGTTCGTCCGTTAAAGTCAATTTGATGCCTTTATTCAGGTAAGAAAGCTCGCGCATTCTGCTTGCTAACGTATCGTAATTAAAGATCAGTTCCTGGAAAATGGTGTCATCTGCCTGAAAGAAAACTTCCGTTCCACGTTCGGTAGTGGTACCGATTTCCTGAACATCTGCTAAAGCTTTTCCTTTAGAATATTTTTGCTGATAGGTTTTACCATCTCTGTTTACAGTTGCAATTAGAGAATTGGAAAGGGCATTTACCACAGAAACTCCAACTCCGTGAAGACCACCGGAAACTTTATAGGAATCTTTATCAAATTTTCCACCGGCTCCAATTTTGGTCATTACGACCTCTAAAGCAGATTTTTGTTCTTTCTCGTGCAAATCTACAGGGATTCCACGACCGTTATCCTTTACAGAGATACTTTCACCTTCGTGAATAATTACGGAAATAGTGTCGCAATGTCCTGCCAAAGCTTCATCAATCGAGTTGTCCACAACTTCGTAAACCAAGTGATGCAAACCTCTTAAACCTACATCACCAATGTACATTGATGGTCGCATTCTTACATGCTCCATTCCTTCTAAAGCTTGGATGCTACTCGCTGTATATTCTTTTTGACTCATAATATTGTTGTTTGTTGAAGTCATTTAACGCCAACATATTCAATGAAATTTATATTAAAATGATACTGAAATTTGTCTGTTTTTGACTATTTCAAAAGGCTCACAAATATACTGAATTTCGATGTAATATCAAAGTTAAGAAAGTCATAAAATTAGGGGTGTTTTCCACGAAAAAATCCTCAAAGAATTGAGGATTTCAAGCTAAATTTTAACTTTTATTTTCTTTTTAAGCTAAAGTTGCTTCTACTTTGATCTCAGTATTCAGTAATTTAGAAATTGGGCAGTTCTTTTCTGCATCAGCAACTAAATCATCAAATTTTTCCTGAGATAATCCCGGAACTGTTGCCATTAAGGTCAACATTGATTCGGTTATTTTTCCCTCTTTAGCATCCAGATTAATAACGCATTTCGTTTCTAATTTTTCTGCTTTAAAACCTGCTTCATCTATTTTGAAAGATAAAGCCATTGTGAAGCAACCTGCGTGTGCTGCTGCGATCAATTCTTCAGGATTCGTTCCTACACCTTCCTCAAAACGGGAGTTGTAGGAGTATTGAGTTTGGTTTAAGGTGGTGCTTTGGGTTGTCAAATTTCCTTTTCCTTCTTTACCGGAACCTTGCCAAATGGCTGTTGCATTTCTTTTCATAATATGATTTTTAATTGGTGTTATACTAATTTCATCAAAACGACATCGTCGATCTTCTCTACTTTAACCAAATTGTATTTCGTTAAATTTTTAGCGGCTTTATCCCATTTTTTTCCGGAAAGATTACTTTTAACTTTTACCAAACCTAAAGTCATTGGTTCTTCTGAAGAATTCAAAATTTCTAAAACCAGTTTTTCGTCTTCATCTAATTCGAAGGTTGGAGTAGCTTTTTCCGGTTTCATTTGAGGGAAAAATAGAACTTCCTGAATTGAGGGATTGTTCGTTAAATACATAATCAAACGATCCATTCCAATTCCTAAACCCGAAGTTGGCGGCATTCCGTATTCCAGAGCTCTCAAGAAGTCCTGGTCAATAAACATTGCTTCATCATCACCTTTTTGACCTAATTCAACTTGTTTTTGAAAACGCTCTCTTTGATCGATCGGATCATTTAATTCTGAATAAGCATTTGCGATTTCTTTTCCGCAAACCATTAATTCAAAACGTTCCGTTAAACCTTCTTTGCTTCTGTGTTTCTTTGTTAAAGGCGACATTTCGATAGGATAGTCGGTAAT
Source organism: Chryseobacterium sp. UYP7 (assembly GCF_056279225.1). Lineage (NCBI taxonomy): Bacteria > Pseudomonadati > Bacteroidota > Flavobacteriia > Flavobacteriales > Weeksellaceae > Chryseobacterium > Chryseobacterium sp. UYP7. Next base: position 204,191 of record NZ_JBWBQW010000002.1, on the reverse strand, counting down.
GAACGTTGGTTGGATGTAATTTCCTTCACATTTTTCCCCAAAAATTTCATCAATTAATTTTCCTTTACCCATCGTTTCATTTACTTCAACACCAATCGATCTTGCAAAATCAAACAATTCCTGTTCGGATTTTCCAGTAATATCAAATCCAGTGAAATGTTGAATAGATTCGGTCATTGAAATCCTTGGATAAGGCGCTTTCCAATTGATGGTGTGTTCGCCAAAAGTTGAATCTGTAGATCCGTTCACTTCAATCGCAGAAAATTCCAGTAATTTTTCCGTGAAATCCATCATCCAATTATAATCTTTATACGCGACATAAATTTCCATCGCCGTAAATTCAGGATTATGAGTTCGGTCCATTCCTTCATTTCTAAAGTTTTTTGAGAATTCATAAACACCGTCAAATCCACCAACGATCAATCTTTTTAGATATAACTCGTTCGCAATTCTTAAATATAATGGAATGTCTAATGCATTATGATGCGTGATAAAAGGTTTCGCCGCAGCACCACCTGGTATAGCCTGTAAAATCGGAGTTTCCACTTCAAAATAACCTGCATTATTAAAGTAAGTTCGCATTGCGTTGAACAATTTTGTTCTTTTAATGAAAACTTCTTTTACTTGTGGATTCACAATTAAATCTACATAACGTTGCCTGTATCGAAGTTCCGGATCATTAAATGCATCGTAAACGACACCATTTTCATCAGTTTTAGCTTGTGGAAGCGGACGTAAAGATTTGGTGAGCAAAGTAAAATTCGTCACCTTGACCGTCATTTCTCCAACTTGAGTATTGAACAGTTCACCTTCAATCCCGATAATATCACCGATGTCTAAAAGATGCTTATAAACGTCATTATAAAGGCTTTTATCCTCACCAGTACAGATTTCGTCGCGGTTAAAATAAACCTGTATTTTACCTTCTGAATCCTGAAGTTCTGCAAAACTTGCTTTCCCCTGAATTCTACGGCTCATTAATCGACCTGCGATGGTCACTTCTTTTCCTTCAACAAAATCCTGCTTGATGGATTTAGAAGTATCTGTTATTTTATATTCTTCGGCTGGAAAAGCGTTGATGCCCATTTTTTCCAGAGTTTGTAACTTTTCTCTGCGGATTATTTCCTGTTCTGATAACTGCATTTTTCTTGCTATTTTAAGACTGCAAATTTAGTCATTTTTTCTGGGAATTGACAATCGACCGTTACGGATGAATTTATCGAATTGCATACTTTCTTACTAAATTTTAAATAACTTTTGTCTTCAATAGTAATGTAAGAAAAATAACATGATCTTTATCTGTAATCATTCCATATTCCTAATGCGGTGCTGTCTTCAGACTATTATCATTAAATTTGTTGGGTGAAGAAAATATTTCTCTATTTAATGCTCATCACGTACCTAATTTCTTTTTCGGAAGTCAGACAAATCGTGAAACTTCCAAAATTGGTTGAACATTATATTTCTCATAAAATTGCCAACCACGATATTTCAATATATGCGTTTATTAAAATGCATTATGTAGATAAGCAAATCGTAGATAATGATTACGAAGAGGATATGAAATTACCATATAAAAGTCATGATTTTTCCAGTTCTTCCATCACTTTAAATATTCAGCCCCACAAGGCAAATTTAAATTTACAACGGGAAAATATTTACGTTGATTACTCGACTAATTTTGCCTATTGCGAAAAATTCTATCCTTCAGTTTTACAAACGATCTGGGAGCCGCCAAAAATATAAATAAATATATTTTCGTGTATCATTCCGTCAAATCTTCAGATTCTGACTGATCTTTAAGTATTTCTAACTTAAGAAGTATTGTTGAGATGATCATCTAACAATGCTCAAACTTCCTGTAAAATGCTCAATAAAATTATAAAATTTTCTATAAAAAATAAACTGATCATCATTTTGATGACGCTTGGTTTAATTATTTATGGATTGTTTGAAATGCTGAATGAAAAAACAATTCAGTTAAACACTTTAACTCAGAACTAATTAAATATTTATAAAAATGAAAACATATACCGCTCTACATCGCTTATTACACTGGGTTTTCGCACTTGGAATATTGGTTTTATTTACCACCGGCTTCCTTCGAATTGTGTGGATGAGCAAAACTGTCATTTCAACTGCTGTGAATAAAAATTCACAAATTCAAAGTCTGAATTTAGATAAACAAAGCCTTCGAACCATCGTTCATTCTGTGCAAGATCCAATGTTTGAGTGGCATGTTTACGCTGCATACGTGATTACTTTTGCTTTTATCGCGAGGATTATTTACATGATTTTTAAAGGAATAAGATTTCCAAATCCTTTTCTGAAAACAACCACAACTAAAGAAAAATTGCAAGGTTTAACTTATGTTGGATTCTATGTTTTAGTTGCGGTACAAATAATTACAGGAAGTATTCTGAAATTTGAAATAGGATCCGAATCACTGGCAGATTTAGCAGAGACAACCCACAAACTCGCCGTTTACTGGATGCCGATTTTTGTTCTTTTGCACTTTGCTGGCGTCGCTATTTCTGAAAATACAAATCGAAAAGGAATTACCTCAAAAATGATTGGTGGAGATTCTGAAGCCACAAAAATTAACGGCGTTGGGAATTAATCCCAGCTCTTTAAGCGCCAATAACATTCGCCGAACATTTGCCGTGAATTCCACGATTTCAGGATATATTTCTAGCGTAAATATAAATATTGGACAATATGTTTCTCCAATGGATAAAATGTTTGAGATTGTGAATACCGGCGATCTGCATTTGGCCTTAAAGGTTTTTGAAAAAGATTTGATCAAGATTAAAACTGGTCAGAAAGTATTTGCATTCACCAATCAAAATCCGACCAAAAAATATGAAGCTCGTGTTTTTCTAATTGGTAAAGATTTTTTTGTCGATCGCAGTGTTTTGATTCATTGTCATTTTGTAGATACTCGATTGGCTTTGCTTCCGGGAACTTTTATGAACGCTGAAATGGAAGCAGATTCTGAAGAAGGAATTGTAATTCCCGATGATGCGATTGTAACCTGGGAAGAAAAGCAATATGTTTTCGTAGAAATTAAACCTAAAACCTACAAGATGTTTTAGGTAGAGATCGGAAATTCTGAAAATGGATTTACTGAATTGTTGAATTTCAAAGAGGAAAATAAAAGCAAAAAATTTGTGACCAAAGGCGCTTATCAATTATTAATGGCGCTGAAAAACGTAGAAGAATAAGAAAATTAAAAAAGCAGCTAATTACTTAGCTGCTTTATTTTTGTAAGTAATTGCTACTTATTTTGCCATAGTTGAATCAACTGCAACTGGCGCTACTACTACCGTAGAATCGTTCATTGGAGCAGCAGTCATCATTGTAGAATCTGGTTCAGCCATCATTGTGTTGGTTTCTTCAACATTTTCTTTTTTTGCACAACTTGCTAAGATTAATCCACCTACAAATGCAATTGCTAATAACTTTTTCATAATAATTTAATTTTGCGCAAAAATGAAGAATATATTTTACATAATCAAACTTTGAAGAGATAAAAACAAAAATAAAAAGTGACATTAAGTTTATACTTCAAAAAATGTGTAAAAAAAATTCTCTTTTTTGAAAAACATTTATATATTTGTCCCACTGAAATACTAAACAGATATTTCTTCAAAGAAATATTAATTTTCAGCTTTTAAGTAAACAATTTTAGACAAATGAATTCAGGAACAAACAATACTTGGTGGTGGCATTCAAACTTTTTTAAGGTCTGAAGCAAATCTTGTATTCTGTTCGTAATAATAGATAAAAAGACTTTGACGTGACCCGTTAAAGTCTTTTTTTTTATCTTAATTTTAAAATATCTCATGAAATTTAATCAAACTGTAAGAATAAAAACCACTATCAAATCAGTGATGAGCGATCTTTTCACGCCAGTAGGAATTTACCTGCGTTTGCGTGATCAGTTTCGCGACACCATTCTTTTGGAAAGTGCCGGAAACCAAAATACCGAAAATAATTTTTCTTTTATAGCAGTCAACGCGATTGCCGGTATTGAAATTAAAAATTATACAGAAGCGGAAATTAAATTTCCTTTGGAAAGTCCAAAAAAGTTCAATATTGAAAAAGAAAAACTCACCGATCTTCTTCAGGAATTTTCCCAGACTTTTGAATGTGAAGAACCAACTTTACCCATTGGTAAAACCGCGCAGGGATTTTTTGGCTACACTTCTTACGACGCGATCCCGTTTTTTGAAAATATAAAATTCAAAGAACTTTCCACGGAAAATAAAATCCCCCTTTTGAGATATCGTCTTTATCAGTATGTCATCGCCATCAACCATCACAACGATGAAATGTTTCTCATCGAGAATAAAATCAAAGGCGTAAAGTCTGAAATGTTGACGCTGGAAAATATTATTCAACAAAAAAATGCACCTGTTTTTCCATTTGAAAAAGTGGAGGAGGAACGTTCGAATTTAACCGATGATGAATACAGAAATCTGGTCGAAGTTGCAAAAAAACACTGTTTCCGCGGCGATGTTTTCCAGCTGGTTCTAAGCCGAAGGTTTGAACAGAAATTTAAAGGTGATGAATTCAATGTTTATCGTGCTTTGCGAAATATAAATCCTTCGCCTTATTTGTTTTATTTCGATTACGGAGATTACAAATTAATGGGTTCCAGTCCGGAAAGTCAGTTGATCATTAAAGATCATAAAGCCATTATTCACCCGATTGCCGGAACTTTTAAACGGACCGGAAATTTAGAAGAAGATCTAAAATCGGCGGATGAACTGAAAGCTGATGCAAAGGAAAACGCGGAACATACGATGCTCGTTGATCTCGCTAGAAATGATTTAAGCATTTTAGGACAAAATACGACCGTTTCTAAATTAAAAGAAATTCAGTTTTTCTCCCACGTCATTCACATGGTTTCCGAAGTTACAGCCGATGTTTCAGATGATCAAAACCCCTACGAAATGATCGCAACTACTTTCCCACAGGGAACTTTGAGTGGTGCACCAAAATATAAAGCGCTGGAATTGATCGATTCGTATGAAAAAACTTCGCGGGGTTATTATGGCGGCTGCATCGGTTTCGTCGGTTTTGATGGGAGTTGTAATCTTGCCATTATGATCCGGACTTTTTTATCAAAAGGAAACACTTTGTATTCCCAGGCTGGAGCAGGAATTGTAGCGAAATCTTCCGCCGAAAATGAATTGCAGGAAGTCAATCATAAGTTAGGAGCTTTGAAACAAGCAATTTTGAAAGCGGAGAAAATCAGTTAATATTTGGGGTCTCGTCAAAGATGACGAGATCTTCCGCTCTTTCTTCGATTGAACATCGGGATCCGCTCAAGCCGGGTTGCAGATTCGTCATATTTATTAAATGAATTTATAAAAAATCAGGAAGTGACGGTTAATAAAGGATAGAATAAAATTTCATCAAAAAAAATAGAAAAATGAAAATATTAGTATTCGATAATTACGACAGTTTTACGTACAATCTCGTGCAGATGATCGAAAAAATTGTGGGCGAAAAAGTAACGGTTTTCCGGAACGATCAAATTAGTTTAGAGGATGTTGACCAATATGATAAGATCATTCTTTCGCCGGGTCCCGGAATCCCGGAAGAAGCAGGAATTCTTTTGGATCTAATCAAAAAATATGCACCCACGAAATCCATCTTCGGAGTGTGTTTAGGACAACAGGCGATTGCTGAGGCTTTTGGTGGAAGTTTAATTAACCTTTCTGAAATATTTCATGGAGTTGCCACAGATGTTCAGGTGACAAAAGAAAATACGAAACTTTTTAAAGATCTTCCGCCAACTATTGAAGCCGGAAGATATCATTCTTGGGCAGTTAATCTTGAAGATTTTCCCGAGGAATTAGAAATTACAGCGATCGACAAAGATGGAATGATCATGGGATTGCAACATAAAACTTTCGATGTTCATGCGGTTCAGTTTCATCCAGAAAGTATTTTGACGCCGCAAGGTTTTAAGATCCTGGAGAATTTTTTAAATAACTAATTAGATAATGAGCGAAAATCCCGCAATAGGGATAGAAATGGAAATCCCTCCCGAAAATTCAGGAGGATTGGAGAGAATAGCCCGACCCGAGGTGCTGGAAAAGCTTCGGCGAGGGAATTGCCCAAAAAATTATAAAAAAATGAAAGAGATTTTACAGTATTTATTCAGCCACAATACGCTATCAAAAGCTGAAGCAAAAGCCATTTTGAAGGAAATTGCGCAGAACAAATTTAACGAAAATGAAGTGACGGCTTTTGTGACCGTTTTTTTAATGCGCACCATCACTTTGGAGGAATTGGAAGGTTTTCGGGATGCACTTTTACAATTGGCGACAACTGTCAATTTAGGAAATGATTTAGTTGATATTGTCGGAACTGGTGGCGACGGAAAAAACACCTTCAATATTTCTACTTTAGCGAGTTTTGTGGTGGCTGGAACCGGTCAAAAAGTTGCAAAACATGGTAATTATGGCGTAACTGCAATTTCGGGATCTTCCAATGTTCTGGAAGAATTGGGATATCAATTTAAAGACAATGAGGCAGAACTTCAGGGTGATCTGGAAAAAGCTAATATTTGTTTTCTTCACGCACCGCTTTTTCATCCGGCTTTAAAAACGGTTGCACCCTTAAGAAAAGGTTTAGGTTTACGCACCTTTTTTAATGTTTTAGGTCCACTCGTAAATCCTGTAAGACCAGATTTTTCGATGATCGGCGTTTATGATCTGGAAATTGCAAGATTGTATCAATATCTGCTTCAAAAACAAAATTCCGATTTTATGCTGGTTCATGGACTTGATGGTTACGATGAAATTTCTTTAACTGGAGATACCAAGATCTTTGATAAAAGCGGTGAAAATATTTTTTCTGCAGAAGAATTAGGATTTAAAAATATAGACGCAGAAGCGATCAACGGTGGTAAAACCAAAGTAGAGAGCGCCGAGATCTTCCTGAAAATTTTGCAAGGTGAAGGAACTTATGAGCAAAATGCGGTAGTTTTATCGAATGCTGCAAAAGCTTTGCAAAACACGGAGAAATATGGTGATTATCAAAACTGTTTATTAATGGCAAAGGAAAGTTTAGAAAGCGGAAAAGCTTTGAATGGTTTAAAAGTTTTAACGAAGTAGAAATGAATATTTTAGACCAAATAATTGCACGGAAAAAGGAGGAAATCAAAGCTTCCAAGTCAAAGATATCGCGGAATAAACTTGAAGATTCCGGGTTTTTTGGGAGAGAAACTTTCTCTTTGAAAGATTCTCTAAAAAGTAGATCTGGAATTATTGCGGAGTTTAAAAGACAATCGCCCTCAAAAGGAATTATTAACGGCAAATCTGCTGTTCTCGAAGTAGCAAAATCCTACGAGAAATTTGGTGCAAGCGGAATTTCCATTCTGACCGATCAGGATTTTTTTGGAGGAAGTTTTGATGATATTATAAAGGTTAGAAATGAAATTAAAATTCCAATTCTTCGAAAAGATTTTATGATCGATGACTACCAGTTTTACGAAGCAAAGTCAATTGGAGCAGATGTTATATTGTTGATCGCAGCCTATCTTCCTCCATCCCAAGTTTTAGAATTTACGGAATTGTCCCATGAACTTGGTTTAGAAGTTTTGTTGGAAATTCATACGGAAGAAGAATTACAACATTATAATAATAAGATTGATCTGGTCGGCATCAACAATCGCAATCTAAAAGATTTTAAAGTCGATTTGCAGCATTCTGTCAATTTAAAAAATCAACTTCCGGATAGCGTTTTATCTGTCGCGGAAAGTGGAATTTATTCTGTAGAAGATTTCAAATTTCTAAAAGAAAAAGGATTTACTGGATTTTTAATGGGCGAATATTTTATGACAAATGAAAATCCGGGATTGGCGTTTGAAAAATTTTCAGAAGAAATTAATAGTGATCAATAGGAACGGACTTTAGCCCGTTTAAAAAAGAAATAAAATCAATTTGGCTTTAGCCAAAACTTATTATGAAATTAAAAGTTTGCGGTCTCACAAAACTCAATCAAATTGAAGAATTAATTTCTTTGAATACCGATTTTTTAGGGTTTGTTTTTTATGATAAATCACCGCGTTATGTTTTGAACTCTTTGACTTTAGACCAAATTAAATCTATTACTCATCAAGGAAAAGTCGGAGTTTTCGTCAATGAAAGTCAAGACCAAATCATAGAAATCGCTGAAAAAGCAGATCTCAATTTCATTCAACTTCACGGCGATGAAAGCGACCAATCCATTTCCGAATTAAGAGAAAAACTTAATTCTGAAATTAAAATAATCAAAGTTTTCCGAATAGGAACGGAGTTCCAAAATTTAAAATCTAAAATTCGAAATTTAAAATCTGACGTCGATTATTTTCTTTTCGATACCGATTCAAAATCGTTCGGTGGAACAGGACATTCTTTCGACTGGCAAATTTTAAATGACCTTGAAATTACTAAACCTTTTTTTTTAAGTGGTGGAATTTCAGAAGATAATATTGTAAATCTAAAATTGTTAAAAAAACAACCTTTTGCCTTAGACATCAATTCAAGATTTGAAATTAGACCCGGAAATAAGGATTTAGAAAAAATAAAATTGTTTAAACAAGAATTAGTCACGAAGTGAAGGCTTAATAAAGAATAGGATATAATCCTATGACTTAATAAGAATAGGATACAATCCTATTACAGTATTTCAATTAAAAACCCAAAATCATGGCTCAATCATTATCGCAAATTTTTATACACCTCATATTTTCGACAAAATATCGGGAAGATTTTATTGATGAAAAAATAGAGTCAGAGTTATTCAAATATATTGCGACTATCTGTAAAGATTTCGAAAGTCCTGCATTGAAAATTGGTGGTACAGATGATCACATTCACATTTTGGGAATTCTTTCCAGAAAGATTGCAGTGATGAAATTGGTTCAGGAAATAAAATCACATTCATCCAGTTGGATAAAAAAAAAGGGTCCGAAGTATGAAAATTTTTTCTGGCAGGATGGATATGGAGTTTTTTCTGTGGACAAAAGTAATTTAAACGTCACTTCCAAAAATATTGAAAATCAGAGAGAACATCACAGACAAAAAGACTTTAAAACCGAATTTATAGAAACCTTAAAAAATAATGACGTGCAATACGACGAAAAATATCTCTGGGATTAAAATACGGTACACGTCGCAAATACCAGATAGGATTTCATCCTATCCTTCATTAAACCGCCACTTCGTGGCTTCGTAAAAATAAAATATAAAATGAAAAATTATAAAAACCCCGACGAAAACGGATATTACGGCGAATTTGGTGGCGCTTTCGTTCCCGAAATGCTTTATCCAAACGTAGAAGAATTACAGGATAAATATATTGACATTATCAGCACTCCTGAATTCCAAAAAGAATTTCGAGACTTACTTAAAGATTATGTCGGTCGCGCGACACCGCTTTATTTTGCGAAAAATTTGAGTGAGAAATATCAGACGCAGATTTATTTAAAACGAGAAGATCTCAATCACACTGGAGCGCATAAAATCAATAATGCTTTGGGACAGGTTTTACTTGCCAAAAAATTAGGAAAAAAACGAATTATCGCAGAAACCGGTGCAGGTCAACACGGCGTTGCAACTGCGACTGCATGTGCATTGATGAATTTGGAATGCATCGTTTACATGGGCGAAGTCGATATCGCGAGACAGGCACCAAATGTTGGACGAATGAAAATGTTGGGTGCGACAGTCATTCCCGCAACCTCCGGTTCAAAGACGTTGAAAGACGCCGTAAACGAAGCTTTAAGAGACTGGATCAACAACGCCACGACAACGCATTATATCATTGGAAGTGTGGTCGGTCCGCATCCTTTTCCAGATTTGGTAGCACGGTTTCAAAGCGTGATTTCGGAAGAAATTAAATGGCAGTTGAAAGAAAAGATCGGTCGGGAAAATCCTGATTACGTCATTGCCTGCGTCGGTGGTGGAAGCAATGCTGCCGGAACGTTCTATCATTTTGTGAATGAAGAAAGCGTCAAATTAATTGCAGCTGAAGCCGGAGGTTTTGGACTCGATTCAGGGAAATCTGCGGCCACAACTTTTCTTGGAACTTTGGGGATTTTGCACGGAAGTAAAAGTATCGTCATGCAAACGGAAGATGGACAAGTTATCGAGCCACATTCGATTTCTGCAGGATTAGATTATCCAGGAATTGGACCTTTTCACGCGAATTTATTTACAGAAAAAAGAACCGAGTTTTTCAGTATTACCGATGATGAAGCTTTAAAATCAGCTTTCGAATTAACTAAAATTGAAGGAATTATTCCGGCTTTGGAAAGCGCGCATGCTTTGGCGGTTTTGGAAAAGAAAAAGTTTGCGAAAGATGATGTAGTCGTGATTTGTTTGAGTGGTCGAGGCGATAAAGATCTGGAAATGTATCTTAATAATTTGTAATATTTTTTGGGCGACAATTTCCGCCCTCCATTCCCGCTTTTTTAATTGGTGGCTTCGACTCCGCTCAGCCACCAATTAAAAAGAGCTCCATTCAGGTCGGGTCGCAAATCGCGCTCCTCAAAAAATTATTTTTAAAATAAAAGTAATTTTGTCAAATTCAATTCAAAAAAACGAAATAAATAATGATCGACAATATTAACATCCAGCATCCAACTTCCAGCATCCAGCCGCAAAAAAAACTCAATATCTATTTCACGGCAGGAATTCCGAATTTAGAAGACACCACGGAAATCATGAAAACCATCCAGAATTCTGGTGCAGATTATATGGAAATCGGAATGCCGTATTCTGATCCTGTTGCAGATGGAGAAGTCATTCAGAAAGCTCATGAGATCGCGTTGAAAAACGGAATGACCATCGCAAAACTTTTCGAACAGCTGAAAACGGTAAAAGAAGAGATCAAAATTCCCGTTGTTTTAATGGGTTATATTAATCCTGTTTTAAGTTTCGGCTTTGAGAATTTCTGTAAAGAATGCGCAGATTCCGGCGTTTCTGGGTTAATTATTCCAGATCTGCCACCGATTGAATTTGAGAAAAATTACAGCGAAATCCTGAAGAAATATAATCTCAATTTTACGTTCCTCGTCACTCCGGAAACTTCAGAGAAACGAATTAAATATCTGGATGAATTAAGTTCCGGATTTCTTTATGCAGTTTCAAGTTCTTCGACCACAGGAAACGAAAATAAAGAAGTCAAAAACGAAGAATACTTAACAAATCTTTCAGAGCTCGATTTAAAAAATCCGGTATTCATCGGCTTTGGAATAAAAGATAAAACCGATTTCGCGAACGTAACCGAAAAAGCAGAAGGTGGAATTATCGGAACTGCTTTCGTGAAAATTCTTTTAGGAAATGACGACTGGAAACAGAAAGGAAGCGACTTTATTCATAGCATAAAGAATTAAATTTTGTAAATTTACAACTGCAAAATCTTTAAAGCACGAAAGCCACAAAAGCCCAATGTGATAAAGAAGCTCTTCAGAAGAAATCAAAAAATACAAACTGATTTTACTTACAAGTTTTCAAAGTTTTGAATAGTTTATTGAAAAAATAAATCCTTCTAAACCAGAAAAACATTGGTGTAAAAGCGAAGTCTCGCAATAGGGATAGTAGTGAAAATCCTTTTTTGGAAAAAAAGATTGTAACGGATAGCCCGACCTGAGTTGGTGATGGAAAGCAAGGACAACGAAGGGATTGCCCAAAATAAATATCGAAAATGACAAGCACACAAAATAGAACTTTGCAATTTCAGGAATTAGGTTTGATGGATTATCTTCCCGCTTTTGAATATCAGGAAAAACTGATGAAAGAAATCATCGCTTTGAAACTGAAAAACCGTGATCGAATCGATGAAATTCAAGAGGTAACTCCTAATTATTTATTGTTTGTCGAACATCCGCATGTTTACACTTTGGGGAAATCTGGTCATGAAGAAAATATGCTGGCCAATTCTAAACGGTTGGAAGAAATCAATGCGACTTACGTGAAAACCAATCGTGGCGGAGATATTACCTATCACGGTTTTGGACAATTGGTTGGTTATCCAATTTTAGATCTTGATAATTTCAAATCCGACATCCATTTATATATGCGGAATTTGGAGGAAGTCATAATTCGCACCATTGCAGAATTTGGCTTGAAAGGAGAAAGAAGTGAAGGCGAAACCGGAGTTTGGTTGGATGTAGGAAAACCTTACGCGCGTAAAATTTGTGCAATGGGCGTGAAGACTTCAAAATGGGTGACGATGCACGGTTTTGCTTTAAATGTGAATACCGATCTTAGATATTTTGAATATATCATTCCGTGTGGAATTAAAGATAAAACGGTGACTTCTTTGAAACGGGAACTGGAACGGGAATTTTCTGAAGCTGAAATTGGTGATCTCAAAGAGAAAATTAAAAAACACTTTTCTGAAGTTTTTGATGCAAAATTTATTTAGCTCAACACCATTAAATAATAGAAATCATCTTTTTTAAAGATGATTTCTATTATGGTAACTCTTTGTAAAATTCTGCTTTTTCGAAAGTTTTTAAGTTCTGCTTTTTAATTTTATCCGAAATTAAAATCCCCGAAAGATGATCGATTTCGTGCTGCATAATTACGGCGGTGAAACCTTCCACGATTTCCGTATGTTTTTTTCCGTCCAAATCGTAGAATTCAATTTGGATGACCTGACTTCTGTAAAAATAATCTCTGAAGGTTTCGATAGAAAGATCACCTTCCGGACCAAAATTTAAAATTTTGGAACGCCATACAATTCTCGGATTAATTAAACATTCCAGCGGATTTTCCGTTTGGTCAAAACGTTTTACCCAGATTATGTTACGGTTAATTCCGACTTGTGCCGCCGCAATTCCAACCCCGCTGTTCGTAGAAAGTAAGGCCAGTTTTATGCGGTTCACTAAAATTTTCGTGTTCTTATCTTTTGGATTTACATCGATCGACTGATCAAGTAAAACAAAATGTTGCAGTGAATCCGAGGTCTGAAAAATGGGCATCGCAGTTTCAATATCTCCGTCTTTAATCCTGAGAAGTTCAGCGTCGGTAAATCTTTGCGCGAAAGAAAAAATCGAAAACAGCAGGAAGAGCAATGAAACTTTTTTCATTTCTTAAAATGTTTTGTAACCTTTGTAAACCTCCGGAGATTTGCTGAAAAGTGATACCGATTGTATTCTGAAATTGGTTAAATGATCACTGATGTTGTGTTGATGGTGATGTTGCTGACTTTCCCAAAGTTCTGTGATAAAGAAAACGCCTTTGTTTTCGAAATCTTCTACCAGATCGTATTGCAGACAACCTTCTTCCTTTCGGGTCTCAATTACCAATTTTTTAAGCAGTTCGAGCGCGTCCATGAGATCATTTTCTTTAAAGTGAAACACAGCGATTATGGATAAATTTTTCATTGTTTTAAATTAGGCTTCAAAGATAGAAAAGTGAAACGTTAATTTTTGAAATAAATTCAAAAAAAGTGGGTTTAAAATCATTTATTCTTAATTGCTAAAAATTTTTATCTTTGTAAGAATCAATAAAGTAAAAATGGCAGAATATAAATTAATTCTTCCTTCGATGGGAGAAGGCGTGATGGAAGCAACGATCATCAGTTGGATGTTTAACGAAGGAGATATGGTAAAGGAGGACGATTCCGTTGTAGAAATCGCAACCGATAAAGTTGATTCCGATGTTCCGACCCCAGTTTCCGGGAAAATCATAAAAATTTTAAAGCAAAAAGATGAAATCGCAAAAATCGGCGAAGTCATTGCGATATTAGAAGTTGCAGGTGAAGGAGAATCAGTTTCTGATCAGCCGCAGGAACCAAAATCTGCCGAAGAAGTGAAAACTCAGATTCCAAATGCAGATTCAGAAGTCGTAAAAGGTCTGGAAGAAGCGATGGAAAGTTCAAAAAGCTCTACAGGTTTTGAAGGTTCCGATCTTTATTTATCACCTTTGGTAAAATCGATCGCACAACAGGAAAATATTTCCGAAAATGAACTGCAGAACATTAAAGGAAGTGGTTTAGACGGTCGCATTACGAAAGAAGATATTTTATCGTTTGTTTCTACAAGAGGTCAGCAAAAGGCCGAGATGCAAACTCCGGTTCAAGCACAACCAATTCCAACTCCGGCTCCGAAGGCAGTTGCGCCAGTTTCTACGCCAATGATTGTTGGACAAGGCGACGAGGTTATTCAAATGGACCGCGTTAGAAAGATCATCGCCGAGGCAATGGTTAAAAGCAAACATACCGCGCCACACGTAACGTCTTTCATCGAAACCGATGTTACGAATGTTGTGAAATGGAGAACGAAACATAAGGATCTTTTCGAAAAAAGAGAAGGTGAGAAATTGACGTATATGCCAATTTTTGTGAAAGCGATCGTGAAGGCAATTCAGGATTTCCCAATGATCAACGTTTCTGTAGATGGTGATAAGATCATCAAAAAGAAAAATATTAATATTGGAATGGCAACCGCTCTTCCAGACGGAAATTTAATTGTTCCTGTTATTAAAAATGCAGATCAGCTTTCACTTTCAGGATTAGCAAAAGCGATCAATGATCTGGCTTTCCGTGCGAGAAATAAAAAATTGAGACCCGAAGACACGCAGGGAGCAACTTACACGATTTCCAATGTTGGTGGATTTGGTAATTTAATGGGAACGCCGATTATTCCGCAACCTCAAGTCGCTATTTTGGCGGTTGGAGCCATCGTTAAAAAACCTGCAGTTTTAGAAACCAAAGACGGCGACGTTATTGCGATCCGTAACTTAATGTTCATGTCACATTCTTACGATCACCGTGTAGTAGACGGTTCTTTGGGAGGAATGTTCTTAAAACATGTTCACGATTATTTACAGAACTGGGATCTGGATACCGAAATTTAAGATCTCAAAAAATAGTAAACTAAAACCTTCAGAAAACTTTCTGGAGGTTTTTTTTAGGAGCTTTTTCGCGCTCTACACTATATCTTTTTCTTTTTGCCACGGCATTTCCATTCAAAAGAAAAAGGATGCCGTTTCGATCGCGGCTAGTTACGCGTAGGTTTTCTAAGGAAATTGGTAGAAAGATCATAAAATTATCTACCACGAATTCACGAATGTTTTTTCTGTGATTTGACATCGCTAGTACGGAAGATTCGTGTATTCGTGGTTTTTCTTAAGCTAACTAATTCTTTCAAAGTTGTTATCTTTGGCTTCTAAAAATTAAGTTAATATGTTCAATATCCGAAAAGCTACCGAAGAAGATTCCCCAATAATTTTTGATCTTATAAAAAAATTGGCTGTTTACGAAAAAATGGAAAATGACGTGGTAACTTCTGTGGAAGAAATTCGCCGGAATATTTTCGATAAGAAATATGCAGAAGTAATTATTGCAGAAGAAGAGGACAAACCCGTTGGTTTTGCTCTTTATTTCTATAATTTTTCTACATTCGTTGGTAAGCCTGGTTTGTACTTGGAAGATCTTTTCGTAGAACCGGAATTTCGCGGAAAAGGCTATGGCAAAAAACTATTTGTAGAACTTTCTCAAATAGCCAAAGCAAAAAAATGTGGTAGAATGGAGTGGTCGGTTCTGGATTGGAATACGCCAGCAATTAAATTTTATGAATCGCTTCAGGCCAAACCAATGAATGGATGGTCGGTTTTTAGATTAGATGAAAAAGGAATTGCCGATTTGGCGGAATAAAAAAACTGCTGAAAAAACAAAAAGTGTGGATTCGTTAAAAATCCACACTTTTTTTATTTTAATCACTTGATTACATAATTTTCGCTATTTCGTCGCACAACCAGTGCAGCATTTCCTGATCATCTTTTGTAAAAGGATCAATGGTATGCGAATCAATATCGATCTGACCAATATTTTGACCGTCTTTCATAATGGGAACTACGATTTCAGCTTTAGTATCGATGGAGCAGCTTAAGTAATTGTCCTGATCGTGAACATCTGGCACTACAAAAGTCTCGTTGGATACTGCAACCTGTCCGCAAATACCTTTTCCGTAAGGAATAATGGTATGATCCGTTGGTGCTCCAACGTAAGGTCCCAGAATCAACTCTTCTTTGTCGCCGTTTTTAAAGTAAAATCCGGTCCAGTTGAAGTAGGAAATTTCCTGATCTAGAAGATGACAAACTTTTTGTAGCTTAACTTCTGTAGTGTTATTTGGACTTTCTAAAATGATAGAAAGACGTTTTTTAATTTCTGACATTATTTTAATTTTTTTAAGAAAACTCCTTTAATTTTAATTCTTCTTTATAACCGAACATTCCGCGTTCTTTAATCATATCAGCAACCTCTGCAGGTATTTGTTTTTCCCAACCGGGCTCGTGATTTGCAATTTTGCTTAGGATCTCGCGGGAATAAATTTCAGAATAGGCTGGATTGTAATTTTGAATATCTACGATCCGCTGATTCAGTTTAAAATATTTGTATAATTCCTTCAGATTATCGGTAACCTTCAGATTATTAGAGGTCAATAATTCGTGTGTCTCCGGATCTTTATAAGGATATAAGTAAACGGTCATTCCTTTTCTGAAGAACTTTCCGAAAGCCTCTAAAATACCACCAGAGAGGAATTTATAATAGTTTTCATCAAACACATCCAAAAGATTATTTACCCCCATTGCAACACCAATATTTCCGCCGGTGTAATGCGCGAAGTAATCAATTAACCGATAATATTCTGAGAAATTAGAAATGATAACTGTGTATCCGAGTTTTGCCAAAACATCAACTCTGTCCAGAAAATCTCTTTCGTCGATATCTCCGGCAGCTCTTAAATTCGAAATGGTAATTTCAAAAAGAACTTCTTTTTCTTCAAAACTACATTCCGAATCTTTCATGAACATTTCCAAACCTTTCTCGAACATATCAATATTCACCAAGGTTACAGGACGAAAACTCCCCCGAACGGCGAAAATATTTTTTTTATACAGAATATCTGCGGGCAACATGTTATTCCCCTGTGGATTGAAAATTACAGCGTCGGTCATTCCATTTTTTACCAGCTGCAAACTCATTAATCGGTTGTCAACATAGGTAAAAGCAGGTCCGCTGAAGTCGATCATATCAATTTCTACATTATCGGTAGAGATATCATCGTACAAAGATTCGATGAGTCTTCGTGGATTATCTGCATAATTAAAGGCGCCATAAATCAAATTCACTCCAAGTCCACCAAGTGTTTCCTGCTGAAGCGTGGTATCATTCTCGTTAAATTTTACATGGAAAACAATTTCGTTATAATCTTCTTTTTCATCGAGTTGAAATCGTAACCCAACCCAACCGTGACCTCTCATCGTTTTATCGAAATTGATTGTTGTTACGGTATTGGCGTAAGAAAAAAACTTTCTGCCGGGATTATTTTCGCGGGACAAACGTTCTTCTATTAAAGAAACTTCATAACGAAGCATTTTTCTAAGACGGTTTTGAGTTACATATCTGTTACGGACTTCTTTACCATAGATCGCATCACTAAAATCTTTATCGTAAGCCGACATCGCTTTTGCAATGGTTTGCGAGGCGCCGCCCGCTCTAAAAAAATGACGTACCGTTTCCTGTCCGGCACCAATTTCGGCAAAAGTTCCGTAGATATCGGGGTCTAAATTAATGGCTAAGGCCTTTTGTTTAGGTGTTAATTTTTGATTAATCACAGACAATTCTTATTTTTTGTAAATTTACCACTAATATTCCTAGTTCAAAAGAAATGAAGTTGAAATTTTTAGGAACAGGAACCTCGCAAGGTATTCCTGTTATTGGTTGCCACTGCGAAGTTTGCACATCAGCGAATCCGAAAGATAACCGGTTTCGGTCGTCGGGTTTGGTGAGTACACATTCCGGTGAAAAGATCCTTATCGACTGCGGTCCGGATTTTAGAATGCAAATGCTAACTAATAAAGAAGATCATGTGGATGCGGTCTTGATTACCCACGAACATAATGATCACGTTATCGGTCTTGACGACTTACGGCCTTTAATTTTTCGAAGTCATAAAGACATGCCGATCTATTGTAATGAGAGGGTAGGAGCGGAAATCAAAAATAGATTTCCGTATGCTTTTTCGGACATTAAATATCCGGGTGCACCGTCGTTTGAATTACATGAGATCAAAGAAAATTTTGAACTGTTTGGGACTGAAATAATTCCCATTGAAATATTGCACTACAAAATTTCAATTTTAGGTTTTAAGTTTAAAAATCTGGCTTACATTACCGATGCAAGTTTTATTTCGGAAAAGGAAAAGGAAAAACTGAAAAATCTTGATTATCTCATATTAAACTGCATTCGAAAAGAAGAGCTGCATCCGGCACATTTTATTTTGCCGCAGGTTTTAGAGCTTTTTGAAGAACTTCGCCCGAAGAAATTATATCTCACTCATATTTCTCATCATCTAGGACTGCACGCCGAAACTGAAAGTGAACTGCCAGAAAATGTGCATCTTGCGTATGATGGATTGGTGCTCGATTTTTAAATGAATAACACCTAAAGCCAGTTGTAGAAAGATTTTTGAAAAAACTCAGAAAATAATTTTTCAGAAATGAAAATAATTCTATATTTGCACACCAATTAAAAACGCCCGGTTGGCGGAATTGGTAGACGCGCTAGACTCAAACTCTAGTATCGCAAGATGTGCCGGTTCGATTCCGGCACCGGGTACTCTTAACCACTGTTAATCTATTGATTATCAGTGGTTTTTATTTTTATCGGTAACAAAATAGTAACATAATGAGGAAAACCACTTGAAGACAAATGGTTTTTATAAATTATTTACCACAAATATTTGATCCTAAAAAAGAGTTGTAGGATTTGCAGTATCTAAATTCACAGCAACTAACTGCGGATTATAATTTGGGAAAGCAAAATGATCAATAGACCTGTCAGATAACCAAGCTTCTTCTGCTTCCTTAGATAGAACCAAAGGCATTCTGTCCTTTGTATTATGGATTTCAGACATTAGTTCATTAGCATTAGAAGTTACAATTGAAAAGCTAGTGAGGGTTTCATTAGTGTATTTATCTGTCCAAATATTATAAATACCTCCTAAAGCAAATGGTTGATTACCATTTTCTAAATGGATGAAGTATTTCTCTTTATTTTTTCCTTTAGAATCTAACCACTTCCATTCATAAAAACCATTAACCAAAACTAAGCATCTGTTAGAAACTGAATTTTTAAAACTTGGCTTTTCTGTCAAAGTTTCTATTCTAGCATTTAAGGTCATTTTCTGAACCTTTCTATCTTTTGACCAGAATGGAATTAATCCCCAATCTCCCAATATAGCTTCATCAGAATTTTCATCCATAATAATGGGTGTTTTAGGATGTGAGAATCCATTCAAAAATCCAGAACCTTTAAAGTCTGGAGCATTATATTCTACTCCAAATGAGTCCTTGATTTCTTTTTTGGTAAGGTTGTTTGAAATGTAGTAGCACATAAAATAAGTTTAATTACAGTCACAAGTGTAGTCCATTATATAAGCATGAAATGCCTCGCCGTAACTACCAAACATTCCCTCTGATTTGAATTTAGACCATCTTTGATAGCTTATACCACAGAATATGTAAGGTTTACCGGAAAAATCATATTCATTGCTTTTAAGATAAGCAATTACTAATCCTCCACCATCTACTTCGTAATATTCAGCTTTTGCAATCATTGATGAATTTATTGGACTGATTCTATCTGGTGAAGAGTCAGAAGATTTTGCATACCTCACTAAATCACTACAAGAAGCATTCTGTGCACTGAACATGGTCGCAAATAATATTGCACAAAAAAATAAAATTTTTCTCATCATTGTTTTTTTTTAAAATTACTAAATATTCAGTCCACATTTAAATAATAAACGTAATAATTTTCATTTTATAAATATTTCATTTATTTTTAATTGACTTTACACCATTTTAAATCTTGGTGTAAATCCAAAATTATCTATATTTGGAAAACACAAGAAACATTCTAAATGAAGAAAATTTCTATCCTTTTACTTTTCCTTACTCTCCTTTTCTCATGTCAAAAATCTAATAGTTCTACAAGCACTTCTGATGAGGTAATAGAATCTAATACGGCAACTTCCTTTGTGGACTTTTCTCAAGAAATAGATCCGGACGATATGGAAATATCTGATGATAATGATGTGCAAATATATCTGGACTCAACTGGTGAATATCCTGATGGAACCTATTGTGCAGAGGTAGAATACTATAATTCATCTACAGGTACTAGAAGGAGTTATGATTTAGATGTAGAAGTTCAAAATGGTGATTTAGTTCAAATTGATTGGCCAAATGGAGGTTGGTTAGACTCTACCCATTTTTCACCTGAAAGCATTTCTTCTGGAGAGGTATCTTTCAGAAGTGATAAAGGTTATCAATATACTGTAAGTATTGGTTCTTTTGGTGGTGGATGTTCAGGAGGTTATCAATTGAGAAACTCAGTTAATAATGATATAGAGGAGCAAGCACAAAAGGTTGAAGATGAAACTTGCCCTAATTGTGGAAGCTACAAATATGCATATGATGAGATATGCAGTTCCTGCAAAAGAAAAATGGAAGATGAAAAAGATCATACTTGTCCACAATGTGGAGGTAGAAAATTCTCTAGTTTTGATGAGGTGTGCAGTTCCTGTGAGAGAAAAATTGAACAAGAAAATTAAGTAAAATAAATGTCAGAAGAACATAAGAAACAATTAGAACAGCAACTCTGGAATATTGCCAATGCCCTGAGAGGGAAAATGGGTGCAGATGAATTCCGGGATTATATATTAGGATTTATCTTTTACAAGTATCTGTCTGAAAAGATGAATCTCTTTGCCAATAAGATTTTAGCAGAAGATAAAATTCAGTATCAAACCATTGATGAACATTCGGATCTAGGAAAAGAATATCTTGGAGCCATCAGAGATGAAGCCTTGGAGAGTTTGGGATATTACCTAAAACCTTCTGAACTCTTCTCCCAGATAACCAAGAAAGGAAATTCTGAAACTTTAGAGAATACTTTTGTGATTGAGGATATTCAGAAAATCCTGACGAATATTCAGTTAAGTACTATGGGAACAGAATCTGAAGAGGATTTTGATAATCTCTTTGAGGATATGGATCTGAATAACACCAAACTGGGCAAAACTCCCACCCAAAGAAATGAACTGATCTCTAAAGTCCTCTTTCATTTAGACAATATTGATTTTCAGTTAGAAGATACGGAATTAGATGTTTTGGGTGATGCCTATGAATATCTGATTGCACAGTTTGCAAGTGGTGCTGGTAAAAAAGCAGGTGAATTTTATACTCCACAACAGGTAAGTAAAGTTCTTGCAAAGATTGTTACAGTCAATAAAGACAAGTTAAAATCTGTTTATGATCCTACGTGTGGAAGTGGATCTTTGCTCTTAAGAGTTGCCAAAGAAGTGAAAGATCAAGTTGGAGATTTTTATGGACAGGAACTCAATAGAACTACTTACAATTTAGCACGCATGAACATGATTCTTCGTGGCGTACATTTTAGAAAATTTGATATTAAGCAAGAAGATACTCTTGAGCACCCACAACATATTGGGCAGGAATTTGAAGCCATTGTAGCCAATCCTCCTTTTTCTGCACAATGGTCTGCAAACCCACTCTTCACTTCAGATGAAAGGTTTTCTCCTTATGGTAAATTAGCACCAGGTTCTAAAGCAGATTTTGCTTTTGTACAGCACATGGTTTATCATCTGGCAGAGAATGGAACTATGGCAGTAGTATTACCGCATGGTGTTTTATTTAGAAGTGGCGCAGAAGGACATATCAGAAAGTTCCTTATTGAAAATAGAAACTATCTGGATGCTGTGATTGGTTTACCTGCCAATCTATTTTATGGAACTTCTATCCCAACGGCTATTTTGGTATTCAAGAAATGCAGAGATACGCCAGAAACAGTACTTTTTATAGATGCCAGCAATAATTTTGAAAAGGTAAAAACCCAAAATTATCTGCGCGAAGAAGATATTGAAACCCTTTTTGAAACCTATAAAAACAGAACAGATTTAGAAAAATATTCCCGCAATGTTCCTTTAACAGAAATTGCAGAGAATGATTACAATCTGAATATCCCAAGATACATTGATACTTTTGAAGCAGAAGATGCTGTTGATCTTTCTACTGTTGCTAAGGAATTGCAGGATTTAGAACACAAGATTTCACAAGCTGATATGGATTTAGCAGTTTTCTGTGAGGAGTTAGAAATTTTAAAACCTTTTTAGAATGAGTAGTCCAAAATTAAGGTTTAATGGGTTTTCTGAGGAATGGGATATAAAAAAACTTGGAACATTAACTACAAAAGTAGGAAGTGGCAGTACTCCAAAAGGCGGTGTAGAAGTTTATACTAAAGAAGGAATAATCTTTATAAGAAGTCAAAATGTTATTGGTAATAAATTACAGGTTGATGATGTTCATATTCCTGAATCTATTCATAAGAAAATGTCTGGCAGTAAAGTTTTACATAATGATATTTTACTCAATATAACTGGAGGTTCTATTGGTAGAAGTTGTGTTGTTCCTGAAGATTTTACAGAAGGAAATGTCAATCAGCATGTTGCTATTATTAGACTTAAAAAAGATAACCCCGTATTCTTTCAGACAATACTTTCTTCTGAAATAGGACAAAAATTAATATTCCAGGCAATGACTGGAAGTGGTAGAGAAGGATTAAATTTTGAAAGTATTAAGGGTTTTAAAATTACCTTCCCTGATAAACCAGAGCAAGAAAAAATTGCCACTTTATTTACCACCATTGATCAAAAACTCAATTTATTAAAAGAGAAAAAAGAAAAACTGGAACTCTATAAAAAAGGAGTGATGCAACAAATCTTTTCCCAAAAACTCAGATTCAAAGATGATAAGGGAAATGAGTTTGCTGAGTGGGAAGAAAAGAAGTTGGGGGAAGTAGCGCACAGAATCACATTTAAAAACAAAGAGGATAATCAAAACGTCTTAACCATATCTGCTCAACAAGGATTAATTAGTCAATTAGAATATTTTAATAAATCTGTTTCTGCTAAAAACTTAACCAATTATTATCTAATTGAAAAAGATGATTTTGCTTATAACAAAAGTTATTCAAAAGGGTATCCAATGGGAGCAATAAAAAGATTGAATAGATATGCTAAAGGAGTTGTTTCAACTTTATATATATGTTTTAGGTTTGATAAAAATCAGATTGATATGACTTTTATCGAACAACTTTTTGAAGCAGGAACACATATTAAAGAATTAGAGAACATAACACAAGAAGGAGCAAGAAATCATGGACTATTGAACATTGCATTAAGTGATTTCTTTAATATTAATTTGAATATTCCATCACTTCCAGAACAAGAAAAAATAGCCAAAGTTTTAAGTACTTTAGATGCAAAGATCAACTTGGTAGAAATCCAAATCCAAAAAACAGAACTTTGGAAAAAAGGATTGTTGCAGCAGATGTTTGTGTAGGTTGAGAAGAGCTAAGTAAAAAGTAAAAAGAGCCAAATAAAAAGAGCATATTTTAAACTAATGAATTTAAAAGTAAACCTATAGGTTGATTAATATGAAATTTAAATGTATCTTCGCAGAGAAATTATACGCTGTTGTTCTACCCAGAAACCTGGAGGAAGAGTATGGTATTGATGAAATAGATGAACTTGAGAGAGTTTTAGAATTGTGGCAAGATGTGGAATATCTCAAGAAGTTTTATGATGATAATAAGGAAATCATTAATAATGATCCATTCTGTTCCCATATTAAAGATATCCGTGATTTTATAGAACAGATATTTGATGAATCAGAAGAAATTGAAGCATTGATTAAAGAGCACTTTGATAATGATACTATTGAACAATTATTTGAATACTTACATAAAAAAGTTACTGATGAGAATAAAGATCTTCGTAAAGCAAGACAAGAATTTCTTAGAATCTACGCTATTAAACTTAAGTTAGAAGATGAATATATTATAACTGGTGGAGCAATAAAAATCACAAAAACCATGCAGGGACATCCTGACACCATTCATCAATTAGAATTACTACACGAAGTCCAAAATTTTATTAAAGAAAATGATATCTATGATATTGACTCATTAATAGGATACATTAACCAATAAGTACTATGGAAACAAAAAAATCACTCAAGGAATTTTCCTGTGGCTCAGATACTCGCTTAATAGAGAAAATTAAAGAAAGAAATTCCAATAAAATGCAAATGCGAACTTATAAAAGGTTGGCTTTAGATATTTTGTTGAAATTGGATGAACCTGGCTGGTCTCAGAAAAGATTGGCAGACGAGTTAGGGGTTTCTGCACAGTATGTCAGCAAGATGGTAAAAGGGAATCACAAATTTGGGGGAGATCTTCTTTGTAAATTAGAGGAAATTCTAGACTTACCCATTTTTGTTCAGAATCTCCCACGTGAAACCAAAAGATTAATTTTACAGCAAAAGCACACTGAACTAACCAATACTAAAAGTTATCAGGCGGTTGTAATTCCTATGGTCTCTTCAGCACAAATTCCACAATATGCTCAAATGTAATTATGAAAAATAAAGAAAACATTGAATTTGCATTAGTATCAATATCTACTGAAGAATTTGCAAAATTTGAAGAAAACTTTAAAGAAAATAGAGAGATTGACCATCAATTTAATTTTGGTGTTGGCTTCAATGTAAGTGATACAGATAAATTAGTAGAATGGAATTTTGAGATCCAAGCATTAATAGATGAAAAAATAATGTTAAAGGGAAAATTTACTTTTACATTTAAAATTTCAAACTCTTCGTGGGAAGATTTAGAAGATAATAATCAGGTAATCATTCCAAGAAACATTCTTGCACATTTTGCAATGCTTTCAGTGGGTTCAATCAGAGGAATCTTATTTGAGAAATTGTCTAAAGGAGATTCTCCATTATCAAAATACATACTTCCATTACTTAACGTGAATGATGCTATTAAAGAAGATATTTTACTGGAAATCACTAAATAATATTTAGAACCTCTCCTATAAACGATTTTTCTATTCAATCCATTTATGTCCAGACAATCAGAACAAGCCTTAGAGGAACAACTTTTAAAACAACTACAGAAGATAGGTTATACTGCTGTAACTATTCCTGATGAAAAAACTCTAGTTGCCAATCTTAAAACTCAATTAGAGAAGCATAATAAAACAGAGTTCTCCGCTAATGAATTTGATAAAGTTTTGAATATTCTGAACAAAGGTTCTGTCTTTGAAAAAGCCAAAACTCTTCGGGAAAAACAACATATCCTCAGAGATAATGGTGACAATCTTTATGTTGAATTTATCAATACAGAGGCTTGGTGTCAGAATGAATTTCAGGTGGCTAATCAAGTTACCATTGAAGGAAAATACAAGAATAGATATGATGTTACTATTTTAATTAATGGACTTCCACTCTGTCAGATTGAACTCAAGAGAAGAGGTTTAGAACTCAAGGAAGCATTTAACCAGGTGAACAGGTATCACAGACATTCTTATGCCTCTAATTCAGCCCTATTCCAGTACATTCAGATCTTTGTGATCAGTAATGGAGTGAACACAAAATACTACACTAACAACAGGAAACAATCCTTCAAACAAACCTTCTACTGGACAGACAGAGAAAATAACAGGTTAACCAATATTCTGAATGGGTTTACCACAGACTTTTTAGAGCCGTGTCATTTGTCAAAAATGATATGCAAGTATATTGTCATGAATGAAACCCATAAAATCCTAATGGTTTTAAGACCTTACCAATTTTATGCAGTTGAATCCATTGTGCAGATGGTTAAATCAACCAATAAGAATTGTTATATCTGGCACACTACAGGAAGTGGTAAAACTTTAACCTCCTTTAAGGCCAGTCAGATTCTTACAACTCTTCCAGAAGTTAAGAAAGTAGTTTTTGTAGTAGATAGAAAAGATCTGGATTATCAAACTACCAAAGAATTTAATAGTTTCAGCAAAGGGAGTATTGATGGAACTGACAATACCAAAGCCTTGGTTAAACAGTTTGAAGATGATACCAAGTTAATTGTAACTACTATTCAAAAACTGAATACTGCCATTTCCAAGAGTCATTATTTAAACAAGATGATTAAGCTTAAAGATGAAAAGATGGTATTTATTTTTGATGAGTGTCACAGATCACAATTTGGGGAAACTCATGGAAGGATTAAATCTTTCTTTAATAATATTCAGCTATTTGGTTTTACCGGAACTCCAATTTTTGCAGATAATGCAGTTAAAAATAGTCTAGGTAAAAGAACTACCAAAGAATTGTTTGGAGATTGTATTCATAAGTATGTGATTACAGATGCCATTAAAGATGAAAATGTTCTCAAGTTTTCTGTAGAATATGTGGGCAGGTTTAAACAGAAAGAAGGTTCAGCCACCAACATAGATATTGATGTAGAAAAGATTGATACCAAAGAAGCCATGGAATCAGATTCCAGAGTAGAAAAGATCACCAATTACATCATTCAAAACCACAACAGAAAGACTTACAATAAAGACTTTTCTGCATTGTTTGCTGTGAGCAGTATTGAAATGCTAACCAAATATTATGATTTATTCCAGAGGAAAAAACTCAATGGAGAGCACAATTTAAATATTGCTACCATTTTCAGTTATGGAGTTAATGAAGATGATCAGGATGCTAATGGATTGATTGATGAGGTTGAATTTCCACAAGTTGCAGAAGGAAGACCTGATTACAAAATTAATTCCCATTCCAGAGATAAACTGGAAGATTACATTCAGGATTATAATGAAACATTTGGAACTAAATACTCCACTAAGAATCAAGATGATTTCTATAATTACTACAATGATCTCTCTAAGAAATTAAAAGACAGAGAAAAAGATCCTGAAAATCCTGACAATAGAATTGATATTTTATTGGTAGTGAATATGTTCCTCACAGGTTTTGATGCTAAAAAAGTAAATACTTTATATGTTGATAAAAACCTCAAACATCATGGTTTAATCCAAGCCTACTCAAGAACCAACAGGATTCTGAATGAGAAAAAATCACAAGGGAATATTGTTGTCTTTAGAAATTTAAAAGAAGCTACAGATGAAGCCATTACTTTGTTCAGTAACAAGGAAGCAATTGAAGTTATTATTGTGCAACCTTATGAAGATTACACAGAGAAATTTAATGATCAGGTTGAGAAACTAAAAGCAATAGTTCCAACTGTAGATTCTGTAAATGAACTGGTATCAGAAGAAGATGAATTGGAATTTATCCAGGCATTTAGAGAACTGATGAGGACTAGAAATGTCCTGATGACTTTCACAGATTTCAAATGGGAAGATCTGGATATGCAGGAACAGGATTTTGAGGATTTTAAAAGTAAATATCTGGACCTTTATGACAAAGTACAATCAGGAACTGGTGGAGAAAAAGTTTCAATTCTGGAGGATATTGATTTTGAAGTAGAACTCATACATAAAGATGAAATAAATGTGACCTACATTCTTCAACTTCTAATTAAGATGAAAGGTCAAAGTGCTACTAAAAAAGAAGCCACCAAGAAAGCAATTCTGAATCTTCTAAACTCTGAGGTTAATCTTAGAAACAAAAGGGAGCTTATTGAGAAATTCATTAATGAAAATCTACCTGTTATAGATGATGAATCAGATGTTACAGAAGAGTTTGATAAGTACTGGATTAAAGAGCAGAAAAATGCATTCGATGATATTATTAATACAGAGGATCTCTCCCCAGAACTCACACAAAACATTATTGAGCATTATATGTTCTCTGAGAAAGAACCTCTGCGAGATGAGGTGTTAGGCTTGATTATGGGAGCTAAACCTACTCTACTGGAAAGGAAACCCAGAAGTGAAAAGATTCTGCACAAGATTGTGGGGTATGTGAATACTTTTGTGAGTGGGTTTGGAGGGTGAAGAAAATAAAACTCACCTTTTTAAATGAAGAAGCTGTAAAGATTGTAATATGGATAAACTTGAACAGGAGAAAATAGACTTATTTAAAAATAAGTTGCTGGAATTAAGTGAAGAACATGCAGTAGAGATATTTTATAGAGGAGAATCTAAAGAGAATCTACTAGGTGTTTTTAAATTACATTTGGAAGATTATAAAATTAATCAACTTGCTGAAAAACTATTTTTTTATGGAAACAAATCTATCTATTTTATAAGCACAGCCTATGAAAAGGATTTTAAAATAAATGATATATCACCAGAGATTTTCGAGTTCATATTTAAAGACTTTAGAAAACTTAGAAAGTCTAAAAGCTTAAGAACAAAAGAATTTATTGATACCAATAAAGAGTTGTTTTCTTTCTTTTTTGATTTAAAAAATAAACAAGAATTTGTTAAAAAAGTATTAGAACAATCACAGCAGGATATTTTTATAACAAGAAATTACTTACTATCTATTTTACACCAAATTGGAACATATACAAAATACAGAAAGACTTCTTATCACCTTTCTTCTTCATCATATGAAGAGGTTGCAACGAAGTTTTCTAAAGGAATAATCATAAAATTTTGGAAACCAAAATCTACTACTGATAAATATAGTGGGATATACCTTTTTAATTCTTTTGTATATCCAGAACAGAAGGAATTTTCAGTTTTTACAGCTATATTCCCTCATTACATACTATCTTTCACTCTTGATGGAATAG
Source organism: Chryseobacterium sp. UYP7 (assembly GCF_056279225.1). Lineage (NCBI taxonomy): Bacteria > Pseudomonadati > Bacteroidota > Flavobacteriia > Flavobacteriales > Weeksellaceae > Chryseobacterium > Chryseobacterium sp. UYP7. Next base: position 175,547 of record NZ_JBWBQW010000002.1, on the reverse strand, counting down.
AATATTATAATCCATACATCCAAACAAGTTTAGATGCTGAGATGAGTATCTTATTTGGATTAGATATTAACCAAAAGGATTTTATTAAAAAGCTCTATTCTGAAACTGCTTTTGAAATGGGTGTGGAAAAAAGTCAAGATGGCACTCACAGAGAAATTAATAAATTAGAGTTAAGGGAGAAAGATTAAAAATTTGTAACTGATAAAATCTTACAATGAAAAAAAAATTAGATATTGACAAGGTAAGTCAATCAGACGCTGAGAATGAATACTTCTATAAGTTTAGAAATAGTGTAGAAGTTAATAAAAATAAAAGTCAAGATGATTTTGAAAAGTACATCAATCTTTGGTCAAGTGGTGGTGTGGTCATATCTTTAGTCATTGCAGGAAAATTAATAGAACAAAGCTTCGATGTTACATTTAAGTTACTGTTTATTTTAGGGTTAGTTAGTTTTTTGATTACTATCCTATCTAATTTATATTCACATAACAAGTCAATAAAGGACTCTGACTATATTTTAAATAATGCACAAAATTATGATCAACTATTTAATGAAAATTTCACAGCAAAAAATACAAAAAATAATAGAAGTGTCACCTTATTAAATGATATTTCATTATTTAGTTTTGTGACTGGAATTGTATGTATTTTAGCATTTGTAACCATAAACTTTATAAATATGAGCAATGAAAATAATCCTAAGCAAGGTACCCCTAAAGATCCTAAACCTTTAACAGAGGAGAAAGGAAGAATTAATCCAGTACCTGCAAAAGTTATAACGCCTAAAAAATGAGTAAGAAAATTAAACAAGAAGGTCCAGTTGGAATTCCTAAAACTAAAATAGGTGTTTTTATGGGTGGAAGAACAAACCCTACACCATCAAAACCAATTTTTTTAAAACCAACAGTTAAAAAAGGACAAAAATAAAAAGCCACCCCATATTTCTATGGAGTGGATCACCTAACTCAAAAACCAATGGTATGGTGAATTACCATTGAGTGCTTTCTGAACACCTTTTGAAAACTCAAAGGCATTCAGATTCCTATCTAGGAAAGTTACAATATAGGAGGACTTATTAGCCTGTGTGAAGAGGTTGTACAAATTCTAGCGGTTAATCCTTAAATCTTCTGGATCAATTTAATTTCCACTACTATTTCTCTGTTACATAGCAAAAGTATTAGACTGGTTCCTAAATTTTGGTATCCAATTTGAAACCGATTATATTATTTTATTACAAAGTGAAATCTCCTGAATACCCTATGTCAAAGGTTTTTGATGGTGTTTGTGTCAAAGTGTTAGTGTTACTATATAATATAAGGGCTATTAAAAAAACAGCCCTTTATATAATGTGTTTGATACCCGCCCATTCAATTTTAGGTAGAAGAAATTTGAAATCGAAAGTCGTTTTTAAACTACCTATAATATTCTGTCACTCTTAATACTTTACTATCCAATTCTTTTATTAATGGACTCTCTTCATTCAGTGCTCTCAGTTCCTGCAAGCTTTTTTTAAAACGTTGCGCTTCCTTTGAAGTACTAAAATTATCTCGCCACTGATCTGCTAGCTTGTTAACCTCATTTTGTCCTACAATTTCAATTAAAGCACTTAAAAGAAATTCTTTAGCATTTTTACTTGTCATTTTGTTTTCAATATTTGGTGTTAGTAATTTATTCTTCTTGATTTCATCGTATTCCCGGAACCATGCATCAACTCTCTTTTTGTAAAATACTTCGTTGAATAGATCAGCTACCGTGACGTGGCTCATTTGGAACTGTTTAGTCAATCTTTGCATAAATCTTAGCTCATATCTCAAAATATTTCTTTCATGCCAAATTTTGGGTATCTCTAAGCCGTTTGATTTAGCTTCCTTCACCTTGTTGTAGAAGAGCTTGGTTTTTATTCCACTATTATAGTAAATGCTGTCAGCTTGATGTAGACGTTTGTAATATTGACAATCACCCAAAAAATGATAATACTTGGTTACTTCGGCATCCATTATAAAATTATGTGCAACATCAATTCGGGTCATTTTTGCATCAAGCAAATTAACTAGCAGGATATCTTGAAGCTTTTCTATACTGTGCTGAGTTTCCTGTCTGGTTAATTTTGAAAAATTATCATTGTGCCAAAGTTTATTCAGACTTCCCTTAATTGATAAGCCATTCTCACTAATGGTTATGAAAAGATTCTCATACCTACCGCTATAATATTCAATGCCATTGCTTTTAATGGAGTGAATTGTGTTAGATAAAATAGCAGGTATCCTTTGGAGATACCCACTATTTTTTAAACTCTCTGCATTTTGCCAGATGCCCAAAGTGTCATACATGATAAGAAGGATTTAAGACAAAATCTGTCCCTGAATTCAACTTACTATATAGCATCTTAATATTCTTTAAAAGGAATACAACCCCGCCTCATATCAACAAGTAGTTCATCAAGTTCACCGTCTATAACGCACTGAAGGAAATCACTTGCGAATGGTTTTGAATTTTCAAAAACAATTATTTCTATCTGTGTAAATTCTTTATTCACTATAATAATATAGAGATCATTCCTAAATTCAAACATCGGGTTAATATCGCCGTTGTACAGTTGTGGATTCCCATTAGGATATCCGTAACAGATGTTTGGCTCGCTGATATTCTCAAAAAACATACTTGTAAAATTTAGTCCCGATCCGCTTAAGAAAAACTCTGCCATTCGTGATTCAGATGCTTTGATTATCTGTTTTGTTTCCATTAGGTTCAAGTAAAACATCCCTTTTTTATTTGTGAATGGCTCTATACCTTTGTATCGGCCATGTGCGAAGGTGCAATCGTATCGCATAGTGCTTGCTCCAACTTTGATCTTGTTTCGAATCTTAACGTGGTTTGGCAGAAATTCTAATTTGTAATATACTCGTGGATCCATTATTTCTTGTTTTTTTTGTTTAATATAAATGTACTTGCCTGCTGTTCAAGTTCGCCTGCTGAACTAATTCGATTGCTCAATAACCATTCTTTTATCTCTTCTAATTTGAAAAAGATGGTTTTTCCACCTGGCTTGTAATGTGGTATCTTATTGAGGTGGGTGAGTTTGTAGATATGGCTTTTACTATATCCGGAATACAAACTAAATTCTTCTAATGTCAAAATCTCTTTTTCTGCCATTTTATAAAAATTTAAAGGTTAAATAAAATAGCAATGCATTGCTTTGTCTGTTATAACTGGTGCAAACATAAAAAGTGTAGCAAAAAAAAACCCTTAACTATTGGTAAGGGTTTAGGATTTTGTCTGTCAATGACTTCTCTAAGGAAAAATTATATTTTCAATTTCTTTTCTTTTCATTTGACTTAAAATTGTAGACGTGTTTTCTTTAGAGTCATTTAGCAACTGACTTTTGACTGACTTTAAAGAATCTGATTTAAAGCCGGAGCCATTTTGATCCACAAAACATTTCATAAGCCTCTGATAGCTGAAGCTTCCTTTTGAATCGATGTAGGATAAGTCCATTAAGGTTTGAATAAAATATATTAGTTCAGATGGTGTAAATTTGATCTTTATGGGAAGAACCTCAGAAGTGCTGATGCCAGAAAATATTTTTTTGAAATCATTATAATTTGGGTTCACAATTTTATTTTTTAGTCTATCATAAATTGGTTTAAAATCCCCGTCTTTATTTGGCTTCCATTTATAGGTAAGTAGTGCTTTCTCGCCATAGGAATAATATTTTTCATTTCCCGGATCCTTTAGATAGAAGAATGCTTCTAATTCTTTCAAATCAAATTTTTGATCTGTAAGTTTTGTTTTAAGAAAGAAAATGTAATAGAACAGAGAAAATATTTTTGTTAAAATTAAAAACCCTGGCAAATCTTGGTTTATAGACGGCGCCATTATAGATGGTTTTTCATCCTGGGAATTTACTTCATCAAAACTGCTTATTGTTAGGATATTTTTGCTTGGAAATTCATTTTCATCCTCAATATTCCCCTTGTTGAAATTATCTGCGTTGGATAAAAGTTTATGTATTACAGCAATAAAAACTTCATATTTCAACCAATTTTTTCCTGACTTTCTACAGTTTTCAATGTGAGGTGTAATCATAGTCAAATGATTACCTAGGTCTGCTTGATCACAGAAGTAAGGGAAACTTTCTTTTATTCCCATCTGCTTCTCAAATTCAAGGTAACCTATTTCTAGCCGTGCACCTATTCTAACATCTACTTGTATGTTTTTATTTAGATAGTCATAAAGAGTTGGGTTTATATCAAAATCACTTTTTTTATGAAGTTTTAGTAATTTTTTACTCGATTTTGTAAGTTCGGTTTTGAACAATTCTTGCCAATCGTAATGTAGAAATAATTTTGAGATTAATTTGAGAAAATGCTTAGATGATTCTGTCATACTATTATTTACAAGATTCAATAGATATATTTTATAAGCATTCTCATAAATAGTATATTGTGCGGAGATTTTAAATTTTGATTCTCTCTGAAAATAAACTTCCATCCGATGTTCAAACAGGGTCTTACAGGTACTATAAGTTTGTGGTGGCTTCATCCTTCAGGGAATTTACATGATTTAGATATTTAACCGTATGATTAGTGCTCTTGTGTGCTAAAGCATCACTGACGGTTTTTAGATTTGCACCTTTTATTAACAACCGGGTAGCAAAAGTGTGCCGAGCACAATAGAAGGTTAGGTGTTTATTAATCAATGCTTTAGAAATCCAATTTTTTAATGTTTTATTATTACTAGTTTCAGAAATAAATTTTCCTTTTCTTTTAAAATCAAAAATAAGATCTGATAAGCCACCCCTTTTGCCAATTAAATCAATGGCAGTTTGACTTAAGGATAAATCAACTAAAGTTCCGGTTTTTACTCTTTTTATTCTCAACCTATTATTAATAATATGTGCCCAACTCAAAATTTTGATTTCTGCATATCCTAGACCACAGTAGCAACAAAAAAGAAATGCTCTTTTTAGTTCAGCGTTTCCACACTCTGTTTCAAACAAGGTTTTTAGCTCTTCCTCACTTAAGACCTGTTTCTTTAGAGTGGCGTCGCCACTGTCTTGAATGCCTTTAAACGTTACATTTTTATATACATCATCTTTAATGAAACCGTCTCTTTCTGCTTCGTTAATAACTTTTTTAAATCGTCTGAAGTAGGACTGAGGAGATTCACCTTTCAATCCAGATTTGTAATTTAAATAATCCATGAATCCATAAAAATGATTTGCCGACAGATCGCCAAGCAAAAAATTACTTTTAGGAAGATATTCTTTTAGCTTTACGGTTACTGCTTTAATCATCTTGTAATCCGCTTTATCATAATTTAAAATGTAATTGTCAAAATAGGAGTGTAAAGTAATATTCCTTTTGTGTTGAGGTACATAGGAAGTTCCTTTTGCTTGTAATTCCTCTTCTCTTTGTCTGGCAATAGTTTTTGCTAGTTTTTTCTTTTCCTCTTTATTATCTTCAGGATTGACAATAAATAGAAATTCATAATGCCGGACCTTGTTATGATAGATATCAAGATAGTATCGTTTTTTATTCCCTTGTAATTTTCTTTCTCTTAAATAAACCGCCATATCATTTACATTTTTTGTTACTGAATTGTTACTATATTTTTTATCCTTCACATTTATCTAAACACCTTTAAATAGGTTGTTAGACCTGATTCTAAGAGTAACAAATAAGTAACAAACTTAGGGCAAAGATAAGAAAATAAAGGAAAAAAAGAAGATTTGTTAAATATAAATAACTGATTATTAATGGTTTTATGGTTTTATGGTTTATTTGAAAGTACCGGCACCGGGTACTTTAAACGCTGATAATCATAAGATTATCAGCGTTTTGTGTTTTTAGAGGTTATAATCTGTCCGAAATTTGTCCGCATTTTAATATTAGCGTATATTTTCTCAGTTAAAGTTGAGTTATTCATTTGCATTTTTTAATATGATTCTTCAAATATTTTTTGCAATAGAATAAATGATAATTGGTGAGGAGTTGAAAAAATTTTGCATAAAGGGTGTTTAGTGGAAAGCAGCCAAGATTTTTGACCATAGAAAATGCTCGTTAAAAAGAACTAAATGAGTTTAATCGGGATCAGTCACAAAACTTGGGAAGAAATTGAAAGATGGTTCCATCATATACACAATGTCTGCATTTTTAAAAGTTGCAGTTAAAAATATCTGCATCTTCTAATGAGCCAAATGCAGCAAAAGCGCCCATTGCTTCGATGTCTTTTTGTCTTTCCGCAGAACTTGTGATAACAGTTACTTCGTTTCCTATTTTACTAATTTTTGTGCTAAAGGTTTCCCGATGGTCCTAGTGAACTTGTAAGTGTAATTTTCATTTTTCTATTTTTATTATTTGCTTTGCAAAGGTCTGCAATCATGTAAAGCACTTTGCGTTCAAGTCTCACTTTTTGATAAGCAAATACAATAGTTGTTTAATGATTGGGCGAATTCATTTTAATTTCACTTTAATTAAAACTTTCACGAAAACTGATCGGCGTCATTTCCGTTTTCGTCTTAAATAATTTACTAAAAGATTGCGGATGTTCAAAACCCAATTCGTAAGCAATTTCATTTACCGTCAAATCGGTGGTTGAAAGTTTTTCTTTGGCTTTTTCAATTAATTTTGCATGAATATGTTGCTGGGTGTTTTGCCCTGTCAAAGTTTTTAAAACTTCACTTAAATAATCCGGCGATAGATTTAATTTTTCTGCGACAAACTTTACTGAAGGTAATCCAACTGACCCCTGATTTTCGGCTTGATAATGATCTTCCAAAACACTTTCCAGACTGTCGAGGATCTTATGATTGGTTTTCCGTCGGGTAAGAAACTGTCTTTGGTAAAAACGCTCAGCATAATTTAAAAGAACTTCCAGTTGGGAAATAATAATATCAAGGCTAAATTTATCAATATTAGATCGGTATTCCTGCTCAATATTACTAACAATTCCATTGATCGTCAGTTCTTCTTTTTGCGACAAAAATAAAGACTCATTTACGGAATAATGGAAAAAATTATATTTTTTAATTTTATTAGCCAATGTTGTATTCCAAAGAAAATCCGGATGGACAAGTAAAAGAAAACCTGAATGCTTTAAAGCCTCGTCCGTAACTACTTCCACACGCAAAACTTGTCCCGGTGCCATAAAAAACATTACACCTTCATTAAAATCATATTCTTGTTGTCCATAAAACATTTTAAGATCCAGATCTCTTTTAACGGAAATTGAATAAAAACTGAACACTACAGGAATTGGATCGTTTTCAGCAGAATTTTTAATTTTTGAATAGTCAATTACGCTTATCAGCGGATGTTCCGGCGGTGGCAAACCAACGACCTGGTGAAAATCTGAAATAGTTTTAATGTGAATCGGTGTCATTACATTTTATTTTTAGATCTCGCTTTTTCAATACTCTTGGCCATAAAGTTAAGAAAGAATTTTGGTGCAACTCTGCCAAAGATCTTTAATATTTTTGCAAGTCCGGGCGTTATTTCTGTTTTACCTTTTTGAATTCCTTCAATTGCAAGCCGCACCATTTTTCCCACTTCCATGTTCTGGCTGCTGTCCCCAGTATCTCGAAAATTATCCATAAGCGGCGTTTCAGTTCCCGGCGGCGCCAGTTCTATTACTTTTATATTCGTTTTTTTCAATTGCAGACGAAGCACTTTCGTGTAAGCGTGAAGTCCGGCTTTCGCAGCGCTGTAAACCGGTGATGCGGGAAATGGTATAAAAGCCAAACCGGATGAAACATTAATTATAGCCGCCGTTCTTTGCTGTTTAAGATGCGGTAAAAACTGCTGCACCATTCGGATCGGTCCGTTCAGATCAATGTCAATTTCTCTTGTGATATTTTCTAGATCCATAGACTCATCCTGCAGATCTAAATTACGCATAATTCCTGCGTTATTAATAATGACATTTAACGCGGGGAATTTCATTGTAACATCGGCAAAGAGTTTGGTGATCTCTTCAGTTTTACTCACATCACTCTTAAAAATGTGCACATTTGGAAAATTGGCTTTTACTTCCTCTAACTTTTGTTGCGTGCGTCCGGTAATAATTAAATCGGTTACTCCAAGATCTTGCAATTGTTTTACAAATTCCAATCCAATGCCGCTTGTTCCGCCGGTCAAAAGGATTGTTGTGTTTTTTAATTCCATTGTTTTACTTATTTTGTTCGGTACAAAGGTCAGTTTTCACCAATAATTAAAAGTATTGAAATCCTTGTTTCGTCAAACCAAAAGCGGGTAATGTTTTGTATTATCTAATAAAAAACTTTTTTTTATAAGAGCATTCCGCCACTTGCTTCAATTCTTTGCCCATTGATCCACTTTGCATCATCGGTACATAAAAAGGCGACAATTGGGCCGATATCTGTCGGCAAACCCGCTCTTCCAAGGGGTGTTGCTGCGGCTATGGCGGTATTTGATTCTTTATTATCTCTAGTTCCACCACCACCGAAATCTGTTTCAATTGCTCCCGGTGCGACTACATTTGCATTTATTCTTCGTGGTCCTAATTCTTTCGCTGTATATCTTGTCAGCACTTCCACGGCACCTTTCAAAGCGCCATAAACCGATAATCCGACATAAGAAAAACGCGCCAATCCGGAAGAGATATTTACGATCCCGCCGCCGTCATTCATTAAATTTAAGGCTTTTTGCGATAAGAAAAAGACGCCTTTAAAGTGAATATTTACGGTATCATCAAACTGTTTTTCTGTAGTTTCTGTAAGAGGTGAATGAAGCGCAGTTCCGGCATTATTGATCAGAAAATCAAATTTATCTGTCCCGAATTCGTTTTGCATGTCGCTTTTTAATGTCTCGAAAAAACCATCAAAAGATTTTACGTCGCTTGTGTCTAACTGCAGTGCAATCGCTTTTTGTCCCAGACTTTTTATTTCCTGTACCACTTCGTACGCTTTGTCTTTTTGACTGTGGTAAGTTAATACGACGTCTATGCCTTTTTTAGCAATATTAATTGCCATGTCTCTTCCTAGTCCACGGCTTCCGCCGGTTACTATTGCTATTTTACTCATTTTTATTTATTTGATTAATTATAAAAGTTCAAAATTACAGCAATAAAATGCCGCTAATATGGTGACCGTTTCAGAATTTTAAAAAAGTTTGTCTAAAGAATTTCTGTATTGCGATGGCGTTTGACCCGATTGTTTTTTAAAATATTTTGTAAAATTTGAAGGATCGTAGGTCAATTTTTCTGCAATTTCAGCGATAGTGAACTCTGGATTGTGCAACATTTTTTTAGATAAATTAATGGTTTTTTCATTACAAATATCACAAGGTGATTTTCCGGTCATTTCTTTTACCGTATTGCTTAAATGCGTTGGATGAATAAATAACATCTCCGCGATAGTGTGAATATCAAGATAATTTTCCGCTCTACCGCTAATCAAATCCTGAAGATTTTCATCAATAATTTTTAGAAAATGAGAGGTAATTTCTTTGGGACGTGTTTTCATTTTGTTTTAAATTTCCTATTTAATTCGATTAAAAAATTGTTTACTGTAAACCACAGCAAATTCTTCCTTTTAATAAGATATCTAAAATTAATTAAGTTCCGAAAGCAGATCATTTAAATCGATTGCTTTTGTATAAATTTCCAGACTTCCGTCAGCATTATGTGGCCACATTTCCCGTGGTCTGTCCCAATAAAGTTCCACACCATTTCCATCGGGATCGTTTAAATAAAGCGCTTCGGAAACGCCGTGATCACTTGCGCCGGAAAGTGGATATCTTGCCTCACTTAAACGGTTCAAAATAAACGCAAGATCTTTTCTTTCCGGGTAAACGATCGCCGTGTGAAATAAACCCACACTATTTTCCGGTGCTGGCGGAAGTCCTTTGCTGTGCCACGTATTTAAACCAATGTGATGGTGATAACCGCCTGCCGAAACGAACGCGGCCTGACTTCCATATTTTGAAATAAGTTCAAAGCCGAGAAGATCCTGATAAAATGCAAGTGACCTTTCTAAATCTGACACTTTTAAATGAATATGTCCGATCCTTGTATTTGCGGGAACTGTATATTTTTTTTGCATATATAATTTTTTTTTGATGTCTTTTACGGCATAAATTTTAACAAATAAAACCAGTTGATAAAATTAAAAATGCACATCCAAAATGAACGTGCATTTTTTTACTATAGAATTTAAATTGTTGCTTCCTCAACTTTTTCCGCAAGTTGAATATTGGCTTCCAGTTTTATTTTTTCACCTAATCCCAAACCGCCGGTATCCGTTAATTTATTCCAGGTCATACCGAATTCCATTCTGTTGATGGTTCCTGTGATGGCGAAACCGTGTTTCAAAACACCGTGTCCGTTATCTTCAGAACCGCCATATTCTGCGTTCAATTCTACAGGTTTTGTGACACCTTTCATTGTCAGATTTCCTTTAATATTATAATTTTCATTATCAATTTTAGAGAATGCAGTAGATTCAAAATTTATTTCAGGAAAACTTTCAGATTCAAAAAAATCTTCGTTTCGCAAATGCTCATCACGAGCAGGTTGGCCAGTATCTACACTTTTTACATCTATTTTGAAACTAACTTTTGCATTACTAAATTGATCTCCTTCCGTCACAAATTTTCCTTCAAATTTTTTGAAAGAACCCGTCACGGTAGAAATTACCAGATGTCTGATTTTAAAAAGGACTTCGGAATGCATTGGGTCAATTGCCCAGATTTTTAAATTACTCATAATTACTATTTATTTATATTTATAGAGCAAAATTACGTAAATTTGCTATCTAAAATATAGTTGTTACCTAAAGGTAAGTAGTTACCTTGAAGTAAGTGATACTAAAATCCGATGAATTATGAGTCAAAAAGAGCAAGTTTGTCAGCATAAATTATTAATTATTAGAGATACTTTGGAAGTCATCCAGGGAAAATGGCGTTTGCCGATCATTATTTCTCTTGTTCACGGTAGCAAAAGATTTGGTGAAATACAGCGGGACATTGCAGATATTTCCCCAAAAATGCTCTCTCAAGAATTAAAAGCGCTGGAAACAAATAAAATCATCACGCGTACCTTGTATGACAGTATGCCGGTGACGGTAGAATATTCGTTAACGGAATTGGGAAAAACGACGAATAAAATGCTGGACGAAATATTGGATTGGGGCGTTCATTTCCGGAAAGAAATTGTACGCCACCAAATTGACAAAACAGTTTCTAAAAGTTGACGGGAAAAAATAAAATTTGGATAATAAGTAAGAGGAATTAAATATTGTTTCTTTAAATAAGAATACAATCCAATGACATTAGCAAAGTCGTCTTGGAAAAGATTAATTTACTTTTAAATAATTCCTTAAGACATTGAAGTTTCCTGATTAATGAATTCAACCTGATAAGAATGACTGGCGTATATAAATGATTGGTCGGAATTACATTTAATAAATCCCCACCGCTATTTCCACCGACATGAATCGATTTTTTAAGTTTGATTTTTTGATTTTTTCTTTGGTTTGAATTATTAAAAGAATAGACTAAAAAGAGCAGTTTTATTTTCAACATTTTGAATTATTTATTAATTTCTATTTAATGCTAATCTGAAAAATTTAACCAAAAAATTAAGGAAGTAATTTTAAACCACAAAAGTCACAAAATATTGACCTGATCAGATCGTACAAAGGTCTTAATTTGCTATCTCATAAATAGTTAAACTATACTAAATTTTCCAGCAAAACATTAATCTAACTCTTCCTTTAAAATATTTAATCGTAAATTTAGAGTAACATATTTAAAACCAAACTATTATGAATACAATTGAAGACATTGCATTGAAAGCCAAATTACTAATGGCTAATTTTAAAGAAGGAAGTAAGGACGGTTTCGATCATTCAGTAACTTCCGCCGGTGAAAAAGGAAAAAAATCTGGTAAAGTATCAGAACTTACCGTAATTGCTCCCCTAAAAAAAGATGGCGCCGAAGTGTTACGGAAAATTTTAGAAATAACAAATGGTGATTTAAGTGGCGCTACTAATGTTGGAACCTTGCATGACCTTCGAATTGTATTTTTAGAAAACGATACCAAAATTCTTTTTTGTACGGCTTACGATGGCGACTGGGATCCTTACATTAATGATTTTGCTACTAAAATTCCGCAATTGATGGATATTATTTTCGGAAATGTAGAAGGATGGCCAGGCATTGCAGATCCAGGCGTAAAACAATTTATTTTAGATCATCAAATTACAGCTTCTGGGTGGTACGTAGGCGTTCCACATTTAACGGTAAATGATATAATTCGACAAGACAAATTGGTAAAAGGCATTAACAAAGCAATTGACGAAGCTTCTATAAAATAACCTTAATTATGAGCTTATTATCAAGAATTTTTAATAGGGACAAAGTTAAACTGGATCTTAAAGATATACAGTCTATTATCTTAAGAAACCGCCCTGTTCCCTATTTCGGGACAATTGCAATTTTCACCATTAAGTCGCAAGACGAAGGCAAGAAATTACTGAAGCAAATTATACCCTTGGTCAGCGATGCAGAAGATTGGCATACCAATCAGGATGCATCTGTAACCCTCAGTTTTACTTATGAAGGCTTAAAAGCTTTGGGTTTACCGCAGGAATCTTTAGACAGTTTCCCGGAATCTTTTAAGCAAGGAATGGCTGTAAGAGCTAATTTGACGAATGATATTGGTATTAATGATCCTAAAAATTGGGAAGAAAATTTAAAGGGAAATGCTATTCATGTTGCCGCAGCCGTTCTTTCTAATAATGAAGAATCCTGGAAGAAAAAATTGGCAGAACTGACAAAAGAAGTCAAAGAGAATAAAGGTATTGAAACCATTTTCAGTCAGGATTTTGGAGCTACAGAAGAAGTTAAAAATGTTTTTGGTTTTCGGGATGGCATCAGTAACCCAGAAATAGAGGGAAGTGGTATCGACGGTTATCCGCAGTATGACAAACCCATTAAGGCAGGAGAATTTCTTTTAGGTTATCCCGGGGAAGCCGGCACTGTAAAACCTTATCCACAACCTGATGCATTGGGCAAAAACGGTTCTTTTTTGATCTTTAGAAAATATCAAAGTCAGGTTGCAGAATTTAACCAATTCATTAAAGAAAATACAAATTCGCCCAAAGAAGGAGAATTACTTGCGGCAAAAATGGTTGGTCGCTGGAAAAGCGGCGCACCACTTCCCTTGAGTCCGGAGGAGGACAACCCGGATATTGGTGAAGATCCAGAAAAAAATAATGATTTCAGTTTTAAAAATGATGAGTACGGTAAAAAGTGTCCCTTTAGTTCTCACATGCGTCGTATGAATCCGCGAGATGCCAGAAATTCAGTGCTTCAAGACATTCGCTTACACCGTATCATCAGAAAAAGTGTTTCATTTGGTGATATTGTACCACCGGAAATTACGGAAAATGATGGTAAAGAACGTGGCCAATTTTTTATGGGAATCAGTGCCGATGCAATGGGCACTTTAGAATTTCTTTTGAAACAGTGGGCGAATGACTCAAACTTCATCAGCCTTGGCGAAGAAAAAGATCCCATGATCGGTGTTCAAGAAGACGGATTATTTACAAAACCATCTGATCCGATGGTTGATAGATACCACGGTTTGCAAACTTATAATATTATGAAAGGTGGTGACTATTGCTTTTTACCAAGTCTCACGGCTCTAAAATGGATCTCTGAATTAAAATAAAAATAAAAAATTTAAGATGAAAAAAGAATTTATTAAATACGCCTCTGTGGTTGAAGACATTCCTGCAGAATTTGATAAGCAAGTTGACGAAATAACCGCTGATATCGCCGCCTATGTTCATGAATCTAAAGAGAAAAACAAACTAACTTATAACACCCGTGATGCTCATGCGAAAGGCTATGCTGCCTTGAAGGCTGAATTTACGGTGCTTGATAACTTACCAAAGGAATATGCACAGGGATTTTATGCAACACCCAAAAAATATGAAGCTGCAATCCGTTTCTCCAATGGTTCCTCGCGAGTAATGATTGATAAGAAACTAGGTTTTGCACAGGGATTAGCCATCAAAATTTTTGATGTTCCAGGTCAAAAAATGACCGATGATGAAAAAGATGCACCCAACATGGATTACAACTTTATTAACCATCCTGTGTTCTTTTGTAATTCGGCAGAAGACTATACCTTCATCGGCAAACTTTTTCTTAAAATGAATGATTATTTTGAAAAAGGTATTTTTGGAAAAGCTGAATTCGCTTATATGTGGGCAACGGAAATGGGAAAAGCATTTCCCGGCAGAGAAAGTTTAAAGGAATTGAAAGCAATTTTAGGCTTTCAGGATATTGAACCAAAAAACCCTTTTCTGTATGATTTTTGGAGTATGGGCGCGGTAAGACATGGAGATTATATTGCCAAAGTGCGGGCACATCCTAATGCTGATTTTTTAAGCAAAATTATAACACCAGAGGTTGATCCACAGAAAATCGATCAAGCCTTTAAACCGGCAATTATTGGTGAAATTACAAAACACGATTTTGAATTTGATATCCAGATCCAACTTTGTAACGACCTGAAAAAAATGCCAGTTGAAGAACTTACTGAAGAATGGAAAGAGGAAGATTCGCCGTTTGTAACGGTTGCTAAACTCTATATTCCGCAACAGGTGGTGCCAGAAGACGGGAATTTTCAGATTATGGAAAACCTATCATTTACGCCATTTCATACCACGGAAGAGCATAAGCCAATTGGTAATCTGCAGCGTACAAGATTACGCGCTTACCAAACGGCTTCTAAATTAAGACATGAGTTAAACCATAAAAAGAGAGCAGAGCCTAAAAACTTAGATGAAGCCTTTGATCCGGAATTTTATAATTTATAGAATCAACCAAAGTACCACCCTATGGCTTTGACTACTATTGTTGTTTATATACTCCTCTTTTTAAGTTCATTAAAAAAACCTATATTTTAACAATATGCGCAACTGAAGGATCAATTTTCCCATCCAACATCTCTAAATACAACTCACTTAAGTCTTCTGTACTCGTAGTCTTTTTAACTGAAATCCAATTTTTAGCGTTCGCGGTTAAACGCACCCATGAGTCCGTTAAATTTTGTTGAAATACTTGCGGTCCCCATTCCTTAATCCGTTTTTCAGCTTGGTCAGGCGCAGAAAAGAAAGTGCCATTACCAGTGGCTTCTCCATTATTCTGCCAATCTACCATTCCAACTATGCAATTATAAATTAAATGATCTCCCAATTTTTTTTGTAACACAGATTGTGTATTCCCGTTTCCAGAGAAATCAACGATGGCAGTCTTTTCAACATCAATATCCTCAATATTAGTATAGGAAATCACTTCATCATAAAATCCTAATTCCGAAACGAAATCCATATTCCCTTCAGAAGTCAAGCCGATGATCTTTATATCATGATCTGCTTTTCTTTTATGCAATAAGAAAGCTAAACCGATAGCTGTTTTACTGGATGCGGAGGTCAATATGATATTTTTGCTATCGAAAAAATTGTTATCAAAAAACAAATCATCAATTAGGAAGGAAGCTGTAAATAAGGGGCGGAATATACTTTGGAAAGCTTCTCCTTGCACTGAATAGCCAGGATCTGATTTTGTATTACTATAACTATTGTAAATCTGTGGCAATCCAACTCTATGAGGCATACCCTCTGTGAAGTTCCCATTTTCAATTTCAGTAGGTTGCATCACTACATGAGAGGCCATTGGATAATAACCAAATAGGCGTTCTCCCACTAAAACCCCCTTTGATTTAGAGGCAATCACGTCTGAAAATCCCCAAACAGGAATAATTCCTTCTGTTTTTGAAACAGGAAAAAACTCCCAATAACCAAGCATCTCTCCTGTAGCAGCATAAGTAATATTATTAGAAGTAAAAGCAAATTGGTTTATTTTTACTAGGATTTGCCCATCTTCTAAATCATCGAACGTATTATTAAAAATTCTGAAATCATGGAAATTTGTTCTATTTACTATGAGTTGATACATTTTGCTATATTTATTATTAAATGGATATTGACGGTTATTTAAAGACTTTAATTCTTTGCCAAGATATAAAATATTTTAAAGAATATTTCGACATCTGTTTTAAACGCCAATTTTTATATTTTGAGCGTTTTATTAAACGCTAAACTCACGAAATTCCTGACCGTTTTCCTCCATCGTTGCAAAACAAAATCAACCTTATCCTTTTTGGTTTTATTTTGATCCATTGTACATCTAAAATGATTAGGAGGTGGTGATTATTGCTTTATACCTAGTCTCACGGCTCTTAAATGGATCTCTGAATTAAAATAAAATAAAAAATTAAAGATGAAAAAAGAATTTATTAAATACGCCTCTGTGGTAGAAGACATTTCTGCAGAATTTGATAAGCAAGTTGAGGAGATAACCGCTGATATCGCCGCCTATGTTCATGAATCTAAAGAGAAAATAATTTAATTTACAACACCCCTGATGCTCATGCAAAAGGCTATGCTGCCTTGAAGGCGGAATTTACGGTGCTTGATAACTTACCGAAAGAATATGCCCAGGGATTTTATGCGACACCCAAAAAATATGAAGCCGCGATCCGTTTTTCCAACGGTTCCGCGCGGGTAATGATCGATAAGAAACTAGGTTTTGCACAGGGATTAGCCATTAAAACTTTTTGATGTTCCCGGTCAAAAAATGATCGATGATGAAAAAGATACACCCAATATGGATTACAATTTTATTAACCATCCTGTGTTTTTTTTGTAATTCGGCAGAAAATTATACTTTGTGCATTTATGTTTTTATTTTCTTCCAAATCGTCTTTGCTGTTGCACAAACTTTATCGGTTCCTTCAATTTTTATGGAGTGTATGAATGATTTTTCCATTGTGTCCATTTTAGTACAGCAAATGATTGTTTGACCATAATGAGCTTCTGCAATAAATCTACCGTCTATAGAATACAAATAATAATTATTAATAATTTCCTCAGGAACTGACTCAACTACCCATTGTAAATATCTAATGTTATTTACATGCTTAATCATATCAGTATCATATTTATTGACTTTAAATTCCAGTTCATAATCTGAATTTTCAACTGCCTTAATTTTTTTAGAGATATTGTAATCAATACTTTCTTCATTACAGAAAGACCATTTTAAAATTATATCATCAAATATTTGAACTGGTCTTCTTTTAACAATATCAAAGAAAATCCATAAGCCTTTGGCTCTTCCTATAATATTATTTTGTTCATCATATATTATATTTTCTCTAAAACCTTTAATGGTTGAATATTTTGACAGCCAAGTTCTAATGGTAATCTTTTCTTTATAACTTGGATATCGCTCCATTTGCATAAACCCAGAAATTAAAACCCAACCAATATTCTGTTCTGCTAATTGATATAAACTATGGTTTATAGAATAACAATGGTCAGCAGCCGTTTCTTCCAAAAGCGTTAAGATGGTGGTTGGCGATGCCACACCAAATTCATTCATTTCAAAATATCTTAATTCAAATTGCTTATCGAAACGGTTTTTATTCATTTTATACTTTCCCTTATTTATGCAGGTCTATAAATTCAATAATTTCTTTGTAATGCTTGTTCCACGGAAATAAGTATTGGCTCATCATCGGTATATGTTTTTTTGGGAGAAAATTTATCTTTACAGTGGGTTGATATTTATTCAATTTTTTGACAAAGTCTTTATTTTGGGAAATTATCGAAGAAAAGGTTTTGCTGCCCACGTAAATATAAAAAGGTGGTGTTTTTTCAGATAAAAAATAAATAGGCGATGCATCTTTCCAGTTGTTTACATCCGCTGTCCAAGTCGTATTATAATGATGAAATTTGGTTGGAGGATTTTCTTTTAATTCGGAATAAATATCCAGTCCAGCCGCATCATTAAGTATAACGCCTTTAATCAAATCTGTGTTTTTCAAATATTTGGGATTAGTAGCAACAAGAGCAATTAAGTGCCCTCCTGCTGAATGTCCCATTAGAAATATTTGATCGGGATTCCCATTGTATTTATCAATATTATCATAAGTCCATTGAATAGCTGTGGCAACCTCTTTTGCCATGGTATCATAATTACCATCAGGGCTTAAAGTGTAGTTAGGGATAACAGTTACAATATCCTTTTTAGCAAAATTGCGACCCAGAAATCCGTAAATATCTTTATTCCCTTGATCCCAATAACCACCGTGAATAAAAATAACGACTGGGTTGTTTTTAGATTTTTTAGGCTGGTACACATTTAATTCTGGATAAGATTCCACTAAAGCTTTAGCGCTTTTAAGATAAGAAAGGTTTCCTATTTTTTTAGAAGCGCAACTGGCAAATAAAAAGATACAAAAGACAAGGGTTATAATTTTAAATAGTTTAATCATGTTATTATTTATTAAATATATTTTGTGTTTCAGTAACTCAAATAATTTTCTTTATTAAATTAAAATACTTAAAAGGCGCATATTTCATAGGCAAATCAATCCAGGTAGGTGTAGTAACAACTGCTCTTTTATTGCTAAAGGCTAAAAAGCTTTCCTTTCCGTGATATTTCCCCATTCCACTATTACCAACACCACCAAAGGGTAAATTATGATTGGTTATGTGCATTAGCGTATCATTGATACAAGCTCCTCCTGAGGTTGTTTTAGCCAAAATGTCTTTTGCATTCTTGTTTTCACCAAAATAATAGAACGCCAGAGGTTTTTCATTTTCATTAATGTAATCTATAGTTTCGTCTATATGGCTAAAAGTCATTACAGGTAATATGGGGCCAAAGATCTCCTCTTGCATTATCAGGAAATTTGCATCTACATTATCAATAATGGTAGGTTCAATAAACTTTTCTTTGCTATCTACTTCGCCTCCCGTATGTATTTTACCTTGGTTTAGTAAACCCGCCAATCTGTCAACTGCCTGTTCGTTTACAATACGAGGATAAAAACGGCTTTCTTTAATGTTTTCTCCATACATCAGTTTAATATTCGAGGCAATTTTATCCAACAATTCATCTTTAATAGATTGGTGTGCAAAAAGATAATCGGGTGCGATACAAGTTTGCCCAGCGTTTACTAGTTTCCCCCAAGTAATGCGTTTGGCGGCAACGTCAATATTAGCATCGGCATCCACAATACAAGGGCTTTTACCTCCCAATTCTAAAACTACTGGTGTTAAGTGATCGGCAGCAGCTCTCATCACCACTTTACCAACTTTAGGACTACCAGTAAAGAAAATAATATCGAAGCGTTGGGAGAATAAAATGGTGTTGGTTTCCCGACCCCCTTGAACTACACTAATATAATTAGAATCAAAATTCTCTGCAATCATATCCTCCATCGCTTTGGCAACAGTTGGCGTATCTGGCGAGGGTTTTAATATACTGCAACACCCCGAAGAAATAGAACCTACCAACGAATTAATAAGCAACTGGAACGGATAGTTCCAAGGTGCAACAATTAAAGCCACACCTAAGGGTTCATAAATTACTTTACTCGATGAAGGCAATAGATGAATAGGAGTTGAAACGCTTTTGGGTCTTGACCATTTTTTCAAATGCTTTATATGGTTATCAATTTCGCCCGTAACTATGCTGATTTCTGTTAGATACGCTTCTTCAGGCGATTTATGTAAATCTTCCCACAATGCATTCTCAATTTTTTTTTGATTTTTAAGAATAGCTTGTTTTAACTTACGTAATTGTGTTATTCTATAACCAACATCCTTTGTTTTCTGAGTTGAGAAAAAAGCTCTCTGATTTTCTATATGCTGAACAATTATATCTTCTGATGTATCTTTCATGGGAATAAATTTAAGAAGTATATTATTTCTTGTGGCCTGTAAAATGTTCCATAGTTTTATAAATGCCAAGCACACTGCCTGCAAACCAGTCAAATAAATTTATTGACATAACAGCCTGGCCAAATCTTGTAAGTCTATATAAATACCCGGGTATGGTTATCATTTTTTTATTTTGCTCTATGGCTTTAACAATTGTAAGTGCCGCAGCTTCTGGTTCCAAAATTGGAATTTTTGACCTCACACCGTCAAACATTCCTGTATTTATATAATAGGGCATAATGGTCGTTACATTAACCTTCTTATTGAGTTGGTTCATTTCAATACGTAAACTGTCTGACCAACCAATAACCGACCATTTACTAGCGGCGTACACCGACATTTTTGGGTTTGAAATTATTCCTCCTGAAGAAGCGATATTACAGATATGACCAGAGTTTTGTGTGAGCATATCTTTTAAAAATTCCAAGGTTACAAACATGGGAGCATTGGCATTGATCTCCATTGTTTTTTGAATATCAACAGTGGAATGTTCATGGAAATATTTACCTACAACAATACCAGCATTATTTATAAGCACATCTACAGTACCTATTTGTTGTTTTACAGCTTTAGCTGTTTCTTGAATTTGGCTGAGGTTAGAAACGTCAACC
Organism: Chryseobacterium sp. UYP7; assembly: GCF_056279225.1. Classification (NCBI taxonomy): domain Bacteria; kingdom Pseudomonadati; phylum Bacteroidota; class Flavobacteriia; order Flavobacteriales; family Weeksellaceae; genus Chryseobacterium; species Chryseobacterium sp. UYP7. Next base: position 155,108 of record NZ_JBWBQW010000002.1, on the reverse strand, counting down.
TTAAATCCATAGATATTACCTTTGGCAGAAAATTCTGCGATTGTTTCATCTATTTTCGATTGATCTATATCCCAAATGATTACTTTGGCTTTCCGTTCCAATAACAAGCGGGTCATGATTTTTCCAATACCAGATGCGCCACCAGTTATTAATGCTATTTTTCCGTCCAATTCTTTCATCTCTATAATTTTTTAAAGTATAATTTCAGATACAAATTTAGAAGCCCAACAGATAATCAGCAATAACATATGTTATCACTTTTGATCATTCCGATTTATCGGCATTTTTCAAACGACTTAGATGAACGGAACTAATATTTAAATAAGAGGCAATTAAGTGTTGAGGAACTCTCTGAAATATATTAGGAAACCTGATCGTTAAATTGTTATATCTTTCAAGGGGTGATTGCGTGTAAATAGATTGTATTTTGTCACTGAAAATAAAAAAATAATCTTCTGCAAGGAGTCTTCCTAATTTTTCGCCATTTCTAAGTTTTATGTAGCCTTTTTGTAGCATTTCAAGCGACATTATAACAACTTGCGTATCTTCCAAAGCTTGAATAGAATAATTTGAAGGAATACCTCTCAATAAACTTTCATAGTCACTAGCAAAAGTGTTTTCTAAGGAAAAATGGAAGGTTTTTTCTTCCCCTTCTTTATCTATAAAGAAAATTCTTAATAAGCCACTCTCCACAAAAAACACATTCTTACAAACATGACCTTCTTCAAGAAGCAAACTCTTCTTTTTAATTTTCTTTACTTGAAAATCAGAAGAATAATCGATCCATTCATCATCATCCATTTCAATATAACTTGAAATAATGAGATGTATATTTTTGTAATCAGTATTCATTCTTATTAATTAATATTTCTTCGGTTAATCCATAACTAGATAATTTAAAGAGGGCTTAAACAATCTTCAAACATTGAATATAACCTTTCTCAACTATTAATTTTATAATTTGTCATCCGAAATGGCATTTCAAATTTTTTCAAAAATTCTTCATGACTATTACTCCGCCAATAATTAGTAGCATACCCATAACTCTGCCTATAGTGATCGGTATATGTTGTGCTCCCATAATGTGAAAGTGCTCCATCAACATGGATATTAACAATTGTCCTGTAACTACTAATCCGAAAGTTAATCCAGGTCCGATCTTAGGAAAGGCAAGTACAATGATCGTGACATAAAAAGCACCCAATAATCCACCCAACCATGCATATGTAGGAGCATCTTTTATGCCTCTCCAAGATACATTTTGAGAAGTTACAAGAATGTAAATTACTAATGCCAATAAACCTATGGCAAATGATATCATTGAGGCATGGATAGGACTACCGCCAGTCTTAGCCAGTTTGTTATTCATGCCGGACTGTATCGGAAGAAATGTACCAGCAATAAATGCCATTATGATCCAAATAAATTTTTCCATTTTGTTTAAGTAAAAAGTTTAAAGTTTGTAATGTTATCTTCTTATAGCTATATGAATTAAGAAGGATTTTCTAACACTATATTTTTCTCTCGCTAAGTTTTCATCATCAATGACTCCAAAGCCATATTCCTAGGGATTTGGTGATGGTTTTTCTAAAAATATTGCCTACTTATCTGCAATTTTATATTCTTTCGATCCTTTGAACTCCTCAGCACATCGTAAATATCTTTAATTTGATCGAACCGCTTCTTCTAAGGGAATTTTGCCTTCCAGAATTTCAAAAGTTTGATTTTGCATAATGTCGTCATTCAATACTTCAACTAAGGTTTTTGCAACATCAGCTCTTGAAATAATGCCGCTTTTGTTCAATTTGGGACTGAGTTCAATTTTACCTTTACCATCTTCATTCGTCAACGCTCCCGGACGAACGACAACATAATCCAATCCACTCGCCCGCAAATGTTCATCTGCATTTTGTTTTGCTTTCAAGTAGGCTTCAAGATCTTTATTTTGAGAAGGATCATCCGCTCCCATAGAACTTAACATCACAAATTTTTCGATCCCGGCTTCCTTTGCCGCATCGATCAATCGTTTGGCTCCTTCTTGGTCTACACCAACTACATTTTTGCCTTTTGACCCTGCGGCGAAAATAATCTTGTCAATTTGAATGACCACTTGGCTCGAGTCCTCTTCCAGATCGGCGAGTACCGTGGTAACATGTTCATTTTCAAATCGCTCTTTTTGCTCTTGTTTCCGAACCATGGCAACCGGCTTATACGCATCTGATCTTTGAAGTATGTCAATAATGATCTTTCCTGTGGTGCCATTAGCACCAGCTACCAATACATTTTTTTTCTCGTTATTCATTTCTTTTGTTTTTAATAGTTACTTCTTAGGTTTTCCCCTTTCATATTATTTAGGCCAATTTGGTTTGATATTTTCAAAAGTGGAAGATCACTTTAGAACAAATTTTCCTGCGATCATAAAAGCTGATTTTTAGCCTCCAATTGATTAAATAATAGAACGGTAGGTCACTTTTAGAAAAAAGCAGACTCCCGCAGTCAAATGTGACCTATATCTATCGGGTAATTCTATGTTTTTTAATAAATAATAGATGTGAAATGAAAATTTGCAGAGCGCTATTTATATATTTATTCGTCTGCAGCAGCATATCTTTTTTCATTCCATTAAATGCTTAAATGACTTTTTGGTATATGTCGATTTCTGCCTTTTTTTTCAGATACTCGGCCATCTGAGGAACAATTCTTTTAAAATGTTCTGAAGACATGTGATTGGTTAGATCTTCTTCAGTTTCCCATTCTTCTAACATTATTAGCTCTGCTGGCTCTTTTGTATTTTGGTACATTTCATACTTGATACAACCTACTTCTTTCACTGTTTTTGCTACTAATTCCTTTGCCAGTTCTAAAATTTTGTCTATTTCATTTTCTTTAGCAAAATTTTTGGCCACTACTTTTATCATAAATAAATATTCTTTTTAATTTGTTAATGAGTGTGTATCCTAGCCAATCTTCCTTCCTCTTTACTGATGAGGAAGGAAGAAACTGCTGATAATTATATCAGAGAATGACCAGAAAACCTATTTTTTAGATTCCAATTTGTTTAATAATAATTCAGCAACTTTTTGCGATGAGGCTGGGTTTTGTCCTGTAATGAGCAATCCATCTTCCAAAGCATAGGCCTCAAAATCTTTTGATTTGCTATATATACCTCCTTTTTCCTTCAACATGTCTTCAACAAGAAAAGGGACAACATCGGTAAGACCAACCAGTTTTTCCTCTGAATTTGTAAATCCAGTTACTTTTTTTCCTTTTACAAGTGGTTCCCCCGAAATATTTTTTACATTTTTCAGAGCTGCAGGGGCATGGCATACAAAGGCAACAGGTTTACCGGCATTATAAAAATTCTCGATCAACCTTGCCGAAACTTCACTCTCTGCCAAATCCCATAAAGGCCCGTGACCACCTGGATAGAATACTGCGTCATATTCGTTTGCAGACACCTCGGAAAGTTTATGCGTTTTGCTCAGTTTTTCCTGTAATGACTCATCATTTTTAAACCGTTTGGTGGATTCTGTCTGATTTTCCGGCTTATCACTGGTAGGATCGATAGGAGGCTGACCTCCATCAGGTGAGGCCAAAGTAACGCTGGCGCCATTATCTACTAAATAATAATAAGGCGTTGCAAATTCTTCTATCCAAAATCCGGTTTTCTCACCAGTATTTCCCAATAATGCATGAGAGGTTAACACAATTAATATTTTCATTTTTATCATTTTTATCTACTTTTAAAGTTTTTATTAAAGATTTGTAAATTTCATACCATTAGCATTGTAGCGTTCTCCAGCCACTGTGCTGTAGGTATCATCCAAATACTGCATCTCCTCTTGGGTAAGTTCAACGTCAACAGCTTTCGCATTTTCGATCAAGTATTTCTCATGCTTGGTACCGGGAATAGGGATTATATTTTCTCCTTTGTGTAATAACCAAGCTAAGGACAATTGTGCAGGTGTTACGTTCTTCTTGTCAGCTAACTGCTCAATTCGGCTTAAAAGTGTTTTGTTACTTTCAAAATTTTCTTTTTGAAAACGGGGCACAGTATGTCGGAAATCATTCTCGGATAATTCTGAGGTATTCTTGATGGTTCCTGATAGAAAACCTCTACCCAAAGGACTGTATGGCACTAATGAGATCCCCAATTCTTCTATAACGGACATTGTGGTTTGCTCCACATCACGTGACCAGATGGAATACTCGGTTTGTACCGCAGTTATAGGATGAACTTTATGGGCAAGCCTTAGCGTATCGCCCGAAACTTCCGAAAGTCCTATATATCTAACTTTTCCTTCTTTCACCAATTCTGCCATTGCCCCAACTGTTTCCTCAATAGGCGTATTGGGATCCACACGATGCAGGTAATACAGATCGATCGCCTCTCGGCCCAATCGTTTTAAACTTGCTTCACACGCACTTTTCACATACTCCGGAGAGCCATTAAGTTGCCTTACTTCTGGGTTGTTCTTATCCCTTACAAAGCCAAACTTTGTCGCTAGTACCACATCGTTCCAGCGATCGCTATAGGCTTTCCGTAATAATTCTTCATTATCCCCTATTCCATAAACATCGGCGGTGTCGATAAAGTTGACCCCAATATCCAATGCTTTGTGCAAGGTTTTAATACTTTGTTTTTCATCCGTATCCCCATAGAATTCCGACATCCCCATGGCTCCCAGGCCTATGGGAAATACTTTTAGGTCACTTTTTCCAATTGTTCTTGTTTTCATCTTTCCTAGGTTATAATGTTAATAACTCATTTCTATTATTTTTTCCGCATCAGAAGGGCTAAGAGTTTTGTGTTCTCCAAGTCCGGTCCAGCCACGATCTGTAAAACGTTTTGAGACAATGCTTCCCGTCTCCGAATAGTTATCCGTGTATTCTGAAAGCTTCGTTTTGATTCCTAATGAGTGAAAAAATTCTTCAGTTTTTTCAATTCCTGCTTTGGCTTTTTCCTCCACTGTTCCATCGACAATGTTCCAGATACGTTCTGCATATTGTGCGAGCTTTTCTTTTTTAGAGTCAAAGTTATAACGGTAGTGGCTTGGAGCCACAATAGCCAATGTTCTTGCATGATCGATGCCATACAGTGCCGTTAATTCGTGTCCCATCATATGTACAGCCCAGTCGCCGGGAACGCCTTGTTGGATCAGTCCGTTCAGCGCCATCGTACAGCTCCACATAAAGTTTGATGCAGCAGAATAATCTGATGGGTCTTTTAAAATGGCTGGTGCCACTTCAACCAAGGTTTGTAAAATACTTTCTGCAAAGCGATCTTGCAACAATGCACCCGTAGGATAGGTCATATATTGCTCCAGAACGTGTGTATAAGCATCTGTGATCCCATTGGCCAACTGGCGTTGGGGAATAGATTGAACGACTTCGGGATCAAGGATCGAGAACAATGGGAAAAGACCTGGTCCGCCCATGGCCAATTTCTCCTTAGTTTCTTTTCTAGTGATAACCGCTCCAGAATTCATTTCAGAACCTGTAGCCGGTAAGGTTAAGACAGTTCCAAAGGGCATTCCCTCGGTAGTAGGTTTATTCTCGGTTAATAAATTCCAAGGACTATCGCCTTTGTAAAGTGCTGCGGCAGATAAAAATTTTGTACCATCGATAACGGATCCTCCACCAACGGCCAATAAGAAATTAATGCCCTCCTCTTTTATAACTTGTAGGGCTTGCATTAAAATACTATATTCTGGATTCGCCGGAATTCCTCCAAATTCCACAACTTCATAAGCTGAAAGTGCTTTTTTTACCTGATCGTAGATTTCGTTTTTTTTGATGCTTCCGCCTCCGTATAGCAACAATATTTTTGCGTTTTCGGGAATCTCTTTTGATAGATTTTCTATTTGACCTTTGCCAAATAGTATTTTTGTTGGATTTTTAAATTTAAAATTGTTCATGTTACTTTGTTTTAAATATTAGATAATTAGTTTTGGTTATTTTTCAAAGGCAACCAACCTGTTCTTGAAATAAGTGCGCTCCAAAGAGGAGTGGGTATCTTTAATAGATCTTGAGTATTTACATCCAGTTCGGTTCTAATTTGGTCAACTGCATTGTTCTTGACTTTAGTTAACCAATGCGGTTCCATTAAAAGTTCTCTGGCCATGGCTACCAGTGGAATGTTGCCCGCAAGAACTCTTTCTACTTCTTCTGGTGTGTGAAGACTTCCTACACCAATAACAGGAATGATATGACCCACTTTGGCTGCAATTAGTTCGGCCCGAGCTGCCGTATCATTTTTATCCCGCATTGAACCTGCCCAAAAATCCATCACTGAAATGTGTAAATAGTCTAATTGTTTCCGCGAAAGTGCTTCCACCAAATGAAGTGTATCTTCCATTGTGATACCTGGGTTTTCCAGTTCTTCGGGCGAAAGACGGTATCCAACAAGAAATGGATGCGATGAAAGTGCCGCCGCTTTTATTACTGCATCAACTACTGCTAGTGGAAAAGTCATTCTCTTCGTCAAATCTCCACCCCATTTATCTGTTCTACGATTGGAATGAGGTGAGAAAAATTGCTGTAATAAATAAGTGTTCGCTCCATGTATTTCCACCCCATCGAAACCAGCTTCTATTGCTCTGCGTGTAGCTTCTCCAAAAGCCACAATAGTTTCTTCTATTTCGGTTGTTGTCATTTCTCGTGGAACTTGAGCACCTTCTCTCTCGGCGGCAACAGCACTGGCACTTAACGATTGTCCGTCAACGAGTTCTTCGGGAGGCGACATCCTTCCGCCGTGATATAACTGAAGTACAGCTTTGTTGCCGTTCGCTTTTAAGGCATCAGCTATTCTTTTCAAGCTTGGAATCAATTCATCAGAATCGGCACCTATCTGACCATGAAAACCTTTTCCATGTCTAATTACATAGGCACAGGCGGTAATCAACAGCCCGGCTGATTGATTTCGTTCACGGTAATATGCTACTTCGGCATCTGTAGTAGTTCCATCATCATTACCCGAAAAGGTTGTCATGGGTGCTAATACTATTCTACTCGTTATAGCAATGCCGGAGACAGGAAAAGTAAGAGGAGAGAGTAGGTATTTATAATTTGAGTTCATTTTTTAAATATTTAAATGGGATTGCAGTTATATCTTCACAATCATCTTTCCTTTGTTTTTACCTTCAAAAAGGTCAATAAACGCTTGCGGGATGGCATCAAAACCTTCTACAATAGTTTCTGAATAAGTGAGTTTGTCCTCCTTTAACCATTTTGATAATTGTTGCATTCCTTCAGGGAACTTCTCTGCATAATTTCCAACAATAAAACCTTGCATAAGTGCACTTTTCCTGATCAAAAAATGTTCAACCCTAGGCCCTGTTGGAACAGCGGTTTCATTGTAGGCCGAAATGGCTCCACAAACAATAATTCTCCCCAACCTATTAATGTTGACATGAACACTATCGGATATATCGCCTCCCACATTATCGAAATAAACATCAACTCCATTTGGACAAGCATCTGCAATTGCCTTGGTCATATCCTTAACAGTATTATAGTTGATAGCCTCATCAAACCCAAATTTTGATTTTAGCATCGCTACTTTTTCATCTGTACCTGCGATGCCTACAACACGACAACCTAATATTTTTGCGATTTGACCAACAATACTCCCAACGGCACCAGCTGCGCCAGAGACAACTACGGTTTCTCCTTTTTTAGGTTTTCCTATTTCAGTTAAGCCGAAGTAAGCCGTTAATCCGGTCATTCCCAAAACGCCCAAATAGGCAGATAGCGCGGCTTTGGTCTCATCTACTTTTAATAGATTCTCTCCTTTTGACGTTTGATATTCTTTCCAGTCCAAAGAGCCAGACACAAAATCCCCTTTTTTAAAGGAATCATTTTTAGACTCAATAACTTCTGCTATAATTCCGGAGGAAATTGGTTCATTTAATTTGAAGGGTTGCACATACGACTTGGCATCGCTCATTCGTCCTCTCAAATAAGGATCAACGGAAACGAATTTTGTTTTCAAAAGAATTTCACCATTGGTAATCTCCGGCTTGTCTTCATTTACAAATTTAAAATCCGATTCTTGTGGTTTTCCAATTGGACGACTGTTTAAAAAGATTGCTTTGTTCATTTTCTTAGGTTTTATAATAAATTTAAATTGACTTCTATGTTGCCCCTTGTCGCATTGGAATAAGGACAAACTTGATGCGCTGTTTCAAGTAATTTTTGTGCGGATTCCCGTTCTATTTCAGGGATCTCTATTTTAAGATCAATACCCCATCATCTGATTTGGTACGTCCTTCACGGCCGCCAGTTGCAGTTGCATTAGTTGTATATAATTTTTTCATCATTTTATATTTTTAATTTTTAAATCTTTATATTATTAACGAACGTTCATTCTTTATTTTAGACAAAAAAATATCACAATTTTATGGCATCCCAAGCAGCTCGAAAAGTTTCATCTAGGACTTTTTTGTCCAAAGTGTACAGGTTTCTATCCTGCATAGCCATGAGAAAGGACAAAGGGTATATTGCATAAGCGTAGAGAACAAAGATTGAAAGAGGCTTTATAATACCTTCCTCTTTTCCTTTTTCCCATAAATCAAGTAGGGGTTGCAAATGTTTTAATCCTTCTTTCCTGATCTCTTCGTCTATCATAGGCGTATTATCACATTGCGATAAAAATGAAGCTTCTTTTATTTGATTCAATTTATAGTCCGCAATATTGTACCAAATTGTTTCAAAACCTTTTTTAACAGGCATATCCTCAAGGTAGCCATTAAAAGCAAATTTATTAAAAGAAGCCTTTACCTCAAGGTAAAGGGTATTGATCAGATCCTGTTTGTTTTCAAAATAAAGATAGATGGTGGCCGGTGCCACTCCCGCAAGTTTTGCAATTTTGGACATTGGAGCATCATGAAAACCATGATCATTTACCAACGTTAGAGTAGCGTTCAGCAAAGCATTTTTTTTATCCGATATTTTTTCTTTCTTAATCATTTGGATATTCATTATTTTTTTTAATAGATAATTTGCTATAGACTTTCCATGACAAAGCAATTAGTACCAATTGGGTCGGTAGTCTGATCAAGGCGGCCTTATGACTACCAATCGCTGGAGTTTCGGAAAACACGTCCCAGATGTGGATCGGTAAAAATATGATCATTAAGACCAGAATGCCCAAAGCTCCCCATTTAGCGTATTTTTTATTTAATAACAATGTGAAACCCAAAGCAACTTCAATAATGCCGGAAACATAGATCACCGCCACTGGATACGGTAAAAAGGAAGGGACAAACGGCATATAAAAATCCGGTTTTATAAAATGCTGTACTCCACCATAGATCATGAAGAGCGCAAGAATAATTTTTATAATGTTCCAAAATAACTTTTTCATTTACATCACTTATTTATTTTTACAATGCAAATATACAAAAAAGAATGAACGTTCATTTATATTTTGTTACTTTAACAGTATTTTAAGATTTACGACTGTAATTTCGAAGTAAATTTTCTAAGCAATTAGATTTATTTGAAAATATTAATTACTGTATTCAAAAACGATCTTGTTCAGAAAAAGTCAATATACATGACTGGTGCTGTAGTTCTTGCAAAATAGCTATTAGGCAAATAGGTTGAAAAAGTAAATAAGTGGCCAATAAGAAAAACTCTTAATTCAATCTGAGATATGAAATGTAAGTTAACTGAATTGCGCGATCAAATCGAAGACCACTAAAGCATGATAAGTACGGTATTATTTCTAAATAAATCAGCTATTTTGAAGTTTATTTTTTTTTACTTCGATGTGAGGGACGATGCTTTAACAAAATGATCATTAGAAGAAAATCTAATTTTTATCAATTTTAAAATTAAATTGCCGTGATAAAAAGTTTTTAAAGAAAATAATTCCTAACTACGCATACCGTATTTCCATAGTTCAACCCATCAAAATTTTAATACAGATCTTGAGATTTAATTCTGATAATAATTAAAAATATTTATGGAATTTAAACCAGCTTATCAGGCGTAAAAGGTAGATCACGTAATCTTCTTCCCGTCGCATTAAAAATAGCATTTCCTATTGCTGCAGAAACTCCTGTGATACCGATCTCGCCAATTCCACGGGCGCCGATCGGCGAAATGTGCGGATCTTTTTTGCCTATAAAATAAACATCAATCGGCGGCACATCTAAATTTACCGGAACGTGATAATCTGCCAGCGTGCGTGTAACCGGATTGCCATACCGTTCATCGTAGAGCGTTTCCTCCATTAACGCTGATCCGAAACCATATATAACGCCACCGATGATCTGAGAACGCGCTGTTTTTTCATTCATTATTGTTCCTGCATCCTGAACACTTACAAATCTTTTCACCCGCACTGTTCCAAAATCTTCATCTACCCATACTTCCGCGAACTGTGCGCCGAAAGAATGAAATGAATAAGTATTATCATCGGAATTTTCATCTGTATCAATTTCTGCTAAACTACAGACCGCTTTTTGCGAACCCAATCCACTTCCCGAAGCAGGCATGGCTGTAACACAACCTTCCATAACCGTTTTTTTATTACGTTGCAAAATGGCAATATAACTATCTCTTATTGCTTCGTCACTTTTCAAAGAGAAAGCACCATTTGAAAAGTTTATTTCCTCATTTGATTTTCCGTACAAGGGAGATTTATTATCTGCTCTTGCTAATAACAATAAATCGTTTCTTAATTTTTCTGCCGCTTCATAAACGGCGGGATTTACACTGGCGGTAGTTGTAGAACCCCCAGAAACTGGAGCTGGAGGTAAACTTGAATCTCCTAATTTTACTGTAATATTTTCTACTTTTACGCCAAGAGCATCAGCTGCTGTTTGTGCCATAATGGTGTAAGTGCCGGTACCAATATCTTGTGTGGCACACATTACAATGACAGAGCCATCACTTTTTAACTGAACTTTTGCGGAAGCTGCACTTCTAATTGCCGGATATGTAGCTGTTGCCATTCCATAACCCACTAATTGATTTCCGATCCGTGTTTGTCCGGGTATCATATTTCTCTTGTTCCAACCGAATTTTTCTGCACCCATTTTATAGCAATCCAGTAAATATTCACTGGAAAAAGGATGTTTTTTCATAGGATCAACTGCCGTATGATTAATTTTACGCAGTTCGATCGGATCCATTTTTAATTCATGTGCCAATTCATCCATTGCCGTTTCTAATGCAAAACAACCAGGTGTTTCTCCGGGAGCACGCATAAATGTGGGTGTCCCAATATTGACGTTCGCAACCTTGTACGTGATCTCGCGCATAGGCGAAGCATACAAAACAGCGGATTGTTTTCCACTGGGCTCGAAGAAAGCGGAGAGGTTTGCATAAGTTCCATTTTCATGACGTATGGCCTGTAATTTCCCATCTTTTGAACTTGCCAAAGCCACTTTTTGTTGGGTTTCACTTCGTCTTCCCACATTGGTCTGCATCATCTGACGCGTAATGACCAATTTTACAGGTCTTTTTATGCTTTTAGCCGCCATAGTTGCCATAAGTCCGTGTCCCCATTCTGAACCTTTGCACCCAAATCCTCCACCAACGAAGGGATTAATGATCTGCACGTTTTCCGGCTTCAATTTAAAAAAATAGGCAACCGTCGCACGCATGCCCATAACGCCTTGCGTTGCATTGTATAAAGTTACTTTATCATCACCTTTCCAAACCGCGACCGTAGCGTGAGGTTCCATCGGATGGTGATTTTCTGTAGCTGTAGTATAGGTATGGTCCACTTTTACCGGCGCGGCATCAATGATAGCCTGTGCTTGTCCTGGATTAATTTGCGCTGGCTGTCCATTTGCTTTTTCCGGTCTAAAGCCATCCGGTAATGCTTTTTCTAAATTAATGACCGGTTTTTCTTTTTTATAAGAAACCTTCACCATCGCGGCGGCGGCAATGGCTTCTTCGTAAGTTTCGGCAATTATCAATGCAATATACTGTCCCCAGTAATGGATCAAATTATCTTGCATTGGCGATATATTTTCGCCCATACTTGCACCGCTTTTATTCTTTTCTTCACCGCTTGCCGCAGCTAATTTAGGCGCATTCTCGTAAGTTAATATTTTAATAACTCCGGGGGCTTTTTTTGCCTCAGCGGTATCAATATTTGATATAGAACCATTAGCGATGGTAGAACGAACGGGAAAAGCGTAAGCCATATTTTTTTGATTGAATTCCGCCGCATATTTTGCCGTTCCACTTACTTTTAGTGGTCCGTCAATTCTGTCTAGAGGTTTTCCAATTACGGATTCTTTTTTCATGATTGACTTATTTATTTGATCTGATGCATTTTTTCTGAAATTAATTTTAATTAATTAAGAAAATTCAAAAATGATTTTAATTAAAAGAAGAATGAATACTTAATGAAATTTAGTTAAAACTAAACTTTTCCACCTGCCATTGCCTGTGATAAGGCTCTCACGATGGCTTTTTTACCCATTTCAATTTTAAACTTATTATATTCAAAGGCTTTTGCTGATCTCATTTCAGCTTCGGCGGCTTCTTTAAAGTTAGCCATATTGGCCGTTTTTCCTTTTAAAAATTTCTCAGCGGTCAAAGCACGCCACGGTTTGTGTGCAACACCGCCCATGGCTAAACGAACATCCTTAACTGTATTTCCGTCAAGTTCAAGCGCCGCAGCTACAGAAATTAATGCAAATGCATAACTGGAACGGTCTCTGATTTTTAAATAACAAGAATTATCTACAAAATTATTTTTAGGGATTTCGATGGACGTTATTAATTCTCCATGATTTAGATTATTGTCCTTTTGAGGATCATCTCCCGGTAAACGGTGGTATTCTGAAAATGGCAAACTTCGCATTTCGCCATTTAATCCCTGAATTTTTACAACTGCATTAAGCGCCACCAATGGAATACACATATCGGAAGGATTGACCGCGATACAACTTTTCGACCAGCCAAATACAGCATGCATTCTATTCACACCTTCGAGAGCGCCACACCCAGATCCTGGTTCTCTTTTATTGCAAGGCATCGAAGTTTCATAAAAGTAGGAACATCGTGTTCGCTGATTTAAATTTCCACCATTGGTCGCCATATTTCGGATCTGTGCAGAAGCACCGGCCAATATCGCCTGTGTAAGCATCGGGAAATTATTTCTGATCAATGGATGATTCGCCGTCGCGGTATTTTTACCGAGTCCTCCGATCGAAATGACATTTCCGTTTTCAGTAACATCAGATAAAGACAAACGCGTGATATCTACCAGTTCGTCCGGTTGCTCTACATCTTCCTTCATTAAATCTAAAAGATTGGTGCCTCCTGCTAAATACTGGGCTTTAAGGTTTGTTGAGACTGATTTAATGGCATCTTGCGGTCCTGCTGCCCGGGAATATTTAAAGGCTCTCATATTGTAACTTCTTCTTTTAAATTTTCTTCACTATTTAAGGACACATTTTGTCTGTCATCTAAAAATTGCCAAAACTGTTCAACTTCTTTACCACCATAAACTTCGCGTATCGCAGCTATAATATTTGGATAGGCGCCGCACCGGCAAATATTTCCAGACATTCTTTCTCTGATCTCGTCATCAGAAATTTCAGGTTTCATGTTTTTTACATCAGGCGTTACAAAACTAACATCACCTCTTTTAATTTCATCTAACAAAGCGACAGACGAACAGATCTGTCCCGGCGTGCAATACCCGCACTGGAAACCATCGTGTTTCACGAATGCCGATTGGATCGGATGAAGAACATCATTTTTTGCAAAACCTTCTACTGTGGTTACTAAACTTCCTTCAAGAGTTGCCGCCAAAGTTAAACACGACAAAACACGGTGATCATCTACAATCACTGTACATGCGCCACATTGCCCATGATCACAGCCTTTCTTGGAACCTGTCAACTGCAAACGCTCGCGCAACGCATCAAGCAAAGTCATTCTGGAATCAATAGTTAACGATTTATTTATACCGTTTACAGAAAAATTAACTTTTAAAGGATTTTCCAGTGAAGTTGGTTCTATTTCAGCAAAGCCCTTCGATATTGCCTGAGCGCCACCGACCATCTGAAGCGCCATCAATCCGGCACCGGCAGCCATCATCACTTTTATAAAATGCCTGCGACTTTCCCCCAAAGGAGTAATTTCCGAAGCATCTTCTGCTAATATTTCTTCCAGTAATTTTTGTTCAGCCTGCGTGAGACCAGATGGGTTTATATCTTTCTTCATAAGGAAAACTTAAAATTGAATAGAAATAAGGACTCTTATTTCATTGACTAAATTACTAAAAAAAAATAACTGGTAGGATTATTTTATTAATTTTTAAGTTAAAAATGGAAATCGAAAAATTCATTGTTAAAATCTCTTGGTTCCATTTAGAAATTAATTGTTCAAATTAATACAAATTAACTAAATTTGATTTACTTAATCTCTGCGATTACTAATTTTATTAATTTCACTTTCAAAAGTATCCCGCTAAATTTTATGACACACGAATTAAAAAATATTTTTTCTGATGCCCGCACTAATCAGGTTAAAGGATTAAAAAATGTTTTGGCCACAGTGGTATTTTTAAAAGGTTCATCTTATCGGAAACCTGGTGTTCGAATGCTGATCTCAGAAGACGGAAAAATGACGGGTGCCGTAAGTGGAGGTTGTGTAGAAAAGGAAATAAAAAACCGTGCAGAAAGCGTATTTAGAACCGGCGAACCAAAAATAATTACCTATGATGGCCGTTACAGATTAGGTTGCGAAGGTATTTTATATATTTTAATTGAATCTTTTACAATTTCTGATGACCTTAATGTGAAATTTCAAGACGTTTTAAATCGACGAAAAGGTTTTAATATCGACTCGTTTTTTGCGAAGCAAGATGATGAAGTTGGAAACTTTGGAAGCCAGATCACTTTTGATGATAATTCCACTTTTAAATTTAACGATAGTTTTACTTTAGATAATGTAAATAATTTAGATATTTTTACTCAAAATTTAAAACCACCATTTAAATTAATAATCATTGGTGCCGAGCACGACGCTGTAAAACTCTGCACGATGGCCAGTTTTTTGGGTTGGGAGGTCGAAGTTATCACCTCAGTAAAAGACCCAAAACAATTATCAGATTTTCCGGGCGCAAAATATATTTCTGCCCAAACACCTGAGATCGCTGATTTTAATTTAGATGATCAAACTGCAGTTGTTTTAATGACGCACAATTATGCACAGGATCTTAAATATCTTTTAAAATTACAATTTTTAGATCTTCAATACATCGGAATTCTCGGTTCTAAAAAACGCCGGGAATTGATCCTGAATGAATTAATAGAATTTAACCCAGAATTAAATGAAGAGTTTTTAGATAAAATTCACAGTCCGGCCGGTTTAAATATTGGCGCAATAACACCAGAAGAAATTGCACTTTCTATTCTTTCGGAAATTTTAGTGGTTACAAGAAAAACTGACTTGATCGAAATGCAAAATAAAATCGGAAAAATTCATTCTGAAAAATGAGAATTGCACTTATAATTCTCGCTGCGGGAACTTCTTCTCGAATGAAAACTGCGAAACAATTATTACCGGTTGGAGGCAAAATACTTTTAGGCGTGAGTATCGAAAATGCTTTGAGAGCGGATGTTGAAAAAGTTTTTTGCGTTTTAGGTGCAAATGCAGAAAAAATCAGATCCAGTATTAAGAATTATGATGTTACTATAATTGAGAATTTAAATTTTGAAAAAGGACTAAGTTCCAGCATTTATTATGGAATTGAAAATTTACAAGATTTATTTGACGCTGTTTTGATAATGCTCGGAGACCAACCGAATATAACTTCAGATTATTTAAATGCCTTAATTTCTAGTTTTAAAAAAGATCCTGAATCTATTTTTGCTTCAAAATATTTAAATAAAAATGGTGTTCCCGCAATTTTTCCCCGGAAATATTTTCAAGATTTACTTAAATTGCAGGGTGAAAAGGGCGCAGTAGAACTGCTTAATAATAAATTGATCAATGTTAAAGGAATTGAGATGAAAGTTGATCTTACCGATATTGACACGCCTGAAGACTATAAAAATTTAATTCAATGATCTCAGTTTCAGAAGCACTTGCCGAGGTAGAAAATTATTGTAACCCTCTCGAATCGATCAGTAAAGGCATTGTAGATTCTTACAGTTATATTTTAGCTGAAAATGTACTTTCTCCTTTAAATATGCCACCTTTCAAGCAATCGTCAATGGACGGTTATGCTTACATTTTTTCTGATGACAGATCTTACAAAGTCGTTGGGGAAGTGCAAACCGGAAGTTCTAAAAACATCAAATTAAAAAAGGGCGAAGCGATCCGAATTTTTACCGGCGCGCGCATTCCGGATGAAGCAGATACGGTGGTTATGCAGGAGCATGTTTCCAGAATTGCAGATGAAATTATCATTGAAAATCCGCCGTCGAAAGGCAGTAACGTTCGTTTGGAAGGTGAACAAATAAAAACTGGCGACATCGCTTTAGAAAAAGACACTTTTTTAAATGAAGCCGCAGTTGGATTTTTAGCCGGAATTGGCATAAAAAATATTAAGGTTTACAAAAGACCAAAAGTGGGCATTTTAATTACCGGAAATGAAATTAAAGGAAGTGATGAAGTTTTAGAGCAAGGCGAAATTTATGACAGCAATTCTATAACTTTAAGATTAGGTTTGAAACGTCTTGGCATCGAAGAAATTGAAATTTTATTTGCAATAGACACCTTAGAAGAAACTACGAATTCTCTCAAAAAATTATTAAATAATAACGATATTATTTTAATTTCAGGCGGAATTTCTGTGGGAGATTATGATTTTGTTGAAGAAGCTTTAAATGAAAATGGCGCCCAGCAATTATTTTACAAGATCAACCAAAAACCCGGAAAACCACTTTGGTTTGGTAAAAAAGAAGATAAAATGATTTTCGCCTTACCTGGGAATCCGGCTTCGAGTTTAACTTGTTTTTACGTTTACGCCTGGCCACTTTTAAAAGCAAAAATGGGTTTTAAAGAATTTCATTTACCTAAATTAAAAGCGATGGCAAACGACGATATCAAAAATAATTTCGGGAAGACTTTATTTTTGAAAGGAAATGTAGAAAATGATATTGCAACAGAATTTTCCGGACAGGCTTCATCAATGCTGAGAGCTTTTGCCGTTTCAAATGCTTTATTAATGATTCCGGGAGATGTGAAATTAATTAAAAAAGGAGAATCAGTTACCTATTTAAAACTCGATTAAAAAAGTGGATATATTTTTAGAAACGCAATTATTGATATTGTTTCTGGTCATTTTAGCCGTGGTTGCATTTCTCTATGCAAGCGTTGGTCACGGTGGTGCAAGCGGTTATTTAGCGTTAATGGCTCTTTTTTCCTTTCCGATTTTAGTGATGAAGCCCTCCGCATTATTGCTCAACATATTTGTATCGGCTATTTCATTTTGGTTTTTTAAAAAAAACAACCATTTTAAATGGAAATTATTTTATCCGTTTGCAATCACTTCCGTTCCGTTGGCATTTATTGGTGGTTTTTTAAAGATAGATCCCGTGTTATACAAACAGATCTTAGGCGCTTTTCTCGTCCTTGCAATTCTAAGAATGCTGAATATTTTTGGAAAACCTAAAACTGAATTTAAAGAAAATAATCTGTATTTATCATTGTTTATAGGTGGCGCAATCGGATTATTTTCCGGAATGATAGGTATTGGTGGTGGCATTATTTTAAGTCCGGTGATCATACTTCTGGGGTGGGGGAATATGAAACAGGCCGCAGCGGTTTCGGCACTTTTTATTTTTGTAAATTCACTTTCCGGAATTGTGGGTTTTACAATGAACGGCGGCAAAATTCCGGTTGAAACCTGGTATTTAATTCCTGTGGCGTTGATTGGCGGAAGTTTGGGCGCGCTTTATGGCAGCCAAAAATTTAATATGAATACGCTGAAATACGTCTTAGCCGGAGTTCTGACGATTGCAGCCGTAAAATTATTTTTAGTTTAAAAAAATATGAAGATTTTTTACTTCGGCGAAATTGCTGAAAAAACAAATAAAACAGCAGAAGACTTAAAAGACATTTTAAGTGTAAATTCTTTAATCATTTTTCTGAAAGACAACTATCAACTAAATGAACGTGACTATCACATTGCAATAAATCATTCAATTACAGAAACTTCGGTTGATAAAAGCTTACTTGAAACAGACGAAATTGCAGTTCTTTCTGCGTTTGCGGGAGGATAAATAATTATGGAAGACAGCAGATATTTACGACAAATTACTTTACCGCAGATCGGTGAAAAAGGTCAGGAAAAACTGACTAATGCTTCAGTTTTGGTTGTTGGAGCCGGTGGTTTGGGAAATGCAGTTTTACCTTATTTAACGTCTTCCGGAATTGGAAAAATTGGTATTATTGATGGCGATGTCGTTTCTAAAAGCAATCTACACCGCCAAATTCTCTTTTCTGAAAAAGATTTAAATCAATTAAAATCAAAGACCGCAACCGAAAAATTAAGAATTCAGTTTCCCGATATTTCAATTAAAAATTACGATGAATTTTTAAATGCTCAAAATGCCTTAAAAATTTTCAAAGAATTTGACATTATTGTTGATGCAACCGATAATATTAATATTCGGTATTTGATAAATGATGCCTGTGTTTTAACAGGAAAACCTTTTGTTCATGCGTCGGTGTATCGATTTCAGTTTCAAATCGCAACTTTTAATTTTAAAAACAGTGGCACCTACCGATGTCTTTATCCTAATCCGCCAAAAGATTTTCAGAGTTGTGCCGAAGCTGGTGTAATGCCTGTAACGGTAGCAATGGCAGGAATTTATGAGGCGAATGAAGTTTTTAAATATTTTTTAAATATCGGGAAATTATTAACGGACAAAATGCTTTTAGTTGATACTTTAAATAATGAACAGCATTTATTTAAATACGAAAAGAGAGAAAATAATTATATCAGTGAAGAATTTTTTTTAAATGAATATTCCCATAAAATTGAAACAATCTCGTATGAAGAGGCTAAAGAATTAAACGGCACTTTTTTAGATGTTAGAAATGCGGAAGAAGAACCAAAACTTTCATTTGAAAATTACCTTCAAATTCCACTCGTCGATTTAGAGGAAAATTTAGATAAAATTCCAACTGAAAAACCTATTTTTATTTTTTGCCAAAGTGGAAAACGAAGTGAAGCCGCGGCAAAAATATTAAGTCAGAAAAACTTTAATAAAGTTTATTGTTTAAAGGAAAATGCACCAGAAATTAATGATAAAGAAAACAAAGCAGGTCTTTTTGCAGGGTGAAATAACCCCGACATTTATTGCCGAAGCCATCCAGAAACACCAGACAAAAACCGATATTGGCGCCCATAATATTTTTCTAGGACAAGTCCGCGAAGATAGTATTGAAGGAAAAAAAGTCGCAGCACTGGATTTTACGTGCTATCAGGAAATGGCTGATAAAAAATTAGAGATCATCCGGGAAGAAACTTTTGAGAAATTTAATTTAACCTGCATGCACATTTACCACAGTTTAGGTCGTGTGAACGTCGGCGAGATTTGTCTTTTCGTTTTTGTTTCTGCGGCGCACCGACCGGAAGTTTATGAAGCGACCGAATATATTGTGAACCGTGTGAAAACTGAAGTGCCTATCTTTGGCAAAGAGATCTTTGAAGATGAAACCTTTCAATGGAAAAAGAATATTTAAATGGTAGATATTACGCATAAATCAAACACTTTACGCACTGCAACGGCGCAGGCGACGGTAAAAGTAAGTAAGTTGGAGACCATAAAAGCCATTGAAAATAATGAAGTTCCAAAGGGAAATATTTTTGAAATGAGTAAAGCCGCAGGATTATTAGCGGTAAAAAAAACGCCTGAATTATTACCCGATTGTCATCCCATGCCAATTGAATTTACGGGCGTTGCATATGAAATTAATGATCTTGAGATCATTATAAAAGTCACGGTGAAAACCATCTACAAAACCGGTGTAGAAGTTGAAGCTATGCATGGCGCAAGCGTTGTGGCGCTAAATATTTATGACATGCTAAAGCCGATCGACAAAGGTATTGAAATAAGTACCATTAAACTTTTAGAGAAAACCGGCGGAAAGAGTTCTTTCCCCATTGCTGATATTTCAAACTTAAAAGTAGGAATTTTAGTCTGCTCAGACAGTTTATCTGAGGGAGAAGGGATTGAAAGATCCGGCAAAGTGATCCAGGAAAAAATGCAGAAATTTGGACTGGAAACTTCGAAAATAAATATTATTCCGGATGATCTGGAAAAAATACAAAATACTGTAAATGATCTAGTTCAGATCAATGACATAATTATAATAACTGGTGGAACGGGATTATCACCGAGAGATAATACGCCGGAAGCAGTTCTGCCGCTTTTGGATAAAAGATTATTAGGCGCGGAAGAAACGATCAGAAGATACGGACAGGACAGAATGCCGTTTGCAATGCTTTCCAGAAGTATCGTGGGAACAATTGGTGACACTCTGGTTCTGTCACTTCCCGGTTCCAGTAAAGGTGTTGATGAAAGTTTAGATGCTGTATTTCCCGCACTTTTTCACAGTTTTAAAATCATGAAAGGCGAAAGACATTAAATGAATAAAACGACTGAAATATTAACCGACACTTTTGGACGTCAACACAATTATTTGCGGATCTCGCTGATAGAAAAGTGCAATCTGCGCTGCACGTATTGCATGCCGGAACATGGTGTAGAACTGACGCCAAAAGAAAACTTAATGACGGCGGCGGAAGTGGTTTCAATTGCAAAATTATTTGTAAAAAATGGGGTTAATAAAATAAGACTGACCGGTGGTGAGCCACTTTTAAGAAAGGATTTTCCCGAAATTTTAGCTGGATTATCGCAATTGCCTGTTCAAATTTCGATCACCACAAATGCGATCTTAGTTGACCGTCATATTGACAATTTTAAAAAATATAATTTAAAGGATATCAATGTCAGTTTAGACACTTTGAATCTGGAAAAATTTAATACCATTACTAAACGGGATCAGTTTGATAAAGCTTTTCAAAATATTTTATTATTGATAAAAGACGGTTTTAATGTAAAAGTTAATGTGGTCTTGCTAAAAGAATTTAACGAGAATGAAATTATTGATTTTATAAAATTCACAAAATTGCACCCCATTAATATTAGATTTATCGAATTTATGCCTTTTAGTGGCAACAGTTGGGACAAATCTAAACTGGTCAGTTTTAAAGAGATACTTGATAAAGTAGACAACAAGTATTCTTCAGATCAAATTATTCCATTAAAAAATGAACAGAATTTTACCGCCAGAAATTTTAAAATAAAAGACTACGCGGGAAGTTTTGGAATCATTTCTTCCGTAACAAATCCTTTTTGCGATGTTTGTAACCGAATTCGTTTAACAGCAAATGGCAAAATTAAAAACTGTCTATTTTCTACTTCTGAAACCGATCTGCTGTCCGCTTTTAGAAATGAAGAGAATATTGAAAATTTAATTTCTATGGCAGTTAATAAGAAAAAAGCCGTTCGTGCGGGAATGAATAATCTGGAAGATTTTGAAGATATGAGCAATCACAATAATAGAAGCATGATCACGATCGGAGGTTAAGTAAAAACCATTATTATCATTGAAATAAAGAAGCGGCAAATTTTCTACAAATTTTGCCGCTTTAATTTTAAAATGAATGCAGATCTACATTAGATCATCCATGTGGATCGGAAATTTATTTAGTCTTTTTCCGGTCGCATGGTAAATAGCGTTTGCAATGGCTGGAGACATAGAACACAGACCGATCTCACCCACACCTTTAACACCCAGTTCATTGATGATCTCGTCTTTTTCATCTACGAAAATACAGTCCAGATCGTGAATATCTGCGTGAACGGGAATGTGGTATTCACCAAGATTTGTGTTAACATGTCTGCCTGATCTATGGTCTGTTAAAGTTTCTTCCCGCAAAGCTTTGCTAATTCCCCAGATCATTCCGCCCAAAATCTGACTGCGCGCCGTTTTTGGGTTAATTATTCTTCCAGCGGCAACAGCTGTTACAGCACGGGTCACATTTACAATTCCTAATTCTTCATCCACGTCCACCTCCACAAAAGCCGCGCTGTGAGCCATTTTGGTGTAATTTTTTAATTTCAAAAAATTAGGAACATCTGTTTTGGAAGCTGTAATAGATTTTCCCCCATTTGCTGCTATGATTTGTTTTATAGAGATCGTTTTAGAAGACTCATTTTTTAAATAAATAAAACCTTTGCCAAAACCAACCTCATCAAAACCGACAGATTTAAACGGAGAATTTTCTAATTTCTTTGCTATTTTAAATAGTTTTTCCCTTAAAGCCGTACATGCTCCTTTTACGGCTGAACCGATCACGCCTGTGGTATAAGATCCGCCCTGAATTGGGGCGAGCGGCATTTTACTGTCTCCATGATCGAAAGTGACGTCGGAAATTTCTAAGCCTAACTCATCGGCGGCGATCTGCGTCATCACCGTTTTTGTTCCCGTTCCAATATCCGTCACCGCACTTGTTACTGTCAATTTTCCGTTTTTATCAAATTTTGCTTTTGCTTTTGCAGGAAGTGCCATTACTTCCCAAATTCCAGTGCTCATCCCGGTTCCTACCAAACGGTTTCCCCGTCTAGTGGAGCGTGGTACAGGATCACGTTCGGACCATTTAAACTTTTCTGCACCTTGTAAATAACACTGCATTAATTCTTTACTGGAAAAAGGTTTGTCTTTACTCACGTCCCGCTCAGAATAATTCAACTTACGGAATTCCAGTGGGTCGATTTTTAACTGATAAGACAACTCATCCATGGTTGCTTCTATTGCGTGTATTCCGGTACTTCCGCCTGGCGCACGCATATCCATAGGTGAGGAAACATCCAACGGCACAAGTTGATATTCTAATTCAACATTTTTTGCCGGATACAGAACATTCGCCCAGTTCACGACTACTTCTGCATAATCTTCAAATTGGGAAGTTTCTGCAAAAGCGTTGTGCTTGATCGCAGTGACCATTCCATTTTCATCTGCGCCGAAACTTGTATTTTGTATAGTTTGCGGGCGGTGACCAAAAGTGAACATCTGCGCTCTGTCCATCGTTACGCGTACATTTCTCTTTAGTTCCAAAGCAGCCATTACACTCAAAAACATTTGGTATTGCGGTCTTAAACCAGCTCCAAAAGCACCGCCCACAAAGGGGGAAATAACTCTCACATCCTTAAAATGAAGTCCAAATACATTTGCGATATAGATCTGACAATTGCTTGTTCCCTGAGTTTTATCGTAAACCGTCACTTTACTTTTACCTTCATAAACTGTGGTAGTGGCAAAAAGTTCGATGGGATTATGATTTTCAGTTCCGTGCACAAACTCACCGGAATACTTTGCTGCAGCGGTGTCAAATGCTTCCGCAAAATTTCCTTTCGGTTCGGGTGGAAGAGGTTTTAGATAAGTAGCCAACCCTTTTTTCGGGTCGCGTCTCTTTTCCAGATTGGTTGACAGTTCCGTTTCAAAATCTTCTTTTTCGTAAGTTACTTTTAACAAAGAAGCAGCGTATCGTGCGGCTTCAAATGTTTCTGCAACCACTAAACCAATGGGTTGACCATTGTAGACTATTTTTCCGTCATATAAAGGTTTAAATGGTGTTCCCGGCGGCGCATCCATATCAGAATACATCATATCAAACCAGGTAAGATCCGGTCGGTTTTCGTGCGTGAAAATTTTGATAACGCCATCAACTTTTAACGCTTCAGAATCATCTATTGATAAAATTTTTCCTTTGGTAATGGTGCTGTTGACGATATAACTTTGAAGCAGATCAGGAACATTGTACTCTCCCGCGTATTTTGCAGAGCCCGTCACTTTTAGCTCGCCTTCTATTCTATTGATAGGTTTCCCTATTTGTTTTGTTTTTTCCATGAGGTTTATAATGAGGGTTTTGCACCGGGTCTATGGGATTCTGGGTCAAGTGCCATCATGCAGTTTCTTACGATCGCCCGTTTGGCAAGTTCAATTTTAAAATTGTTGTATTCAAAACCTTTAGCACCTTGTAAAATCATCTCTGCAGCAGCTCTAAAATTTTCTTTAGTCGGAACTTTATCAGTTAAAAATTCTTCAGCTTCTTTCACACGCCAGGGTTTTGGGGCAATTCCGCCTAAGGCGATCCGTGCTTTTGTGATTTTTCCTTCCTTTAATTTTAATCCCGTTGCCACACTCACCATTGCAAATGCATAAGAATTACGGTCCCGAAGTTTTAAATAAGAATAATTTTGAGCAAAACCTTCTTCGGGTAATAAAATACCTGTTATTAATTCGTTCTCTCCTAAATTATTATCCAATTCCGGCGTATCTCCCGGCAAACGATGAAAATCCTGAAAATTAATTTCCCGCTTTCCTTTTGGACCTTCTATCTGAACAACTGCCTCCAAAGCCGCCAGAGCAATACACATATCCGAAGGAAAAACAGCGATGCATTTATCACTACAACCAATTACTGCGTGCATCCTGTTAAGACCTTCAATGGCGGGACATCCCGATCCTGGATTTCTTTTATTACAGGGTGATGCAGCATCGTAAAAATAATAACATCTGGTTTTTTGCAATAAATTACCGCCATTTGTTGCACTGTTTCTGATTTGGGCCGATGCGCCTGCCAAAATTGCTTTTGAAAGTAAGGGGTAATTTTTTAAGACCAAAGGATCGTAAGCAGTTTGCGAATTTGTAGCCAGGGCACCTAATAACAATCCTTTATTTTCTTTTTGAATGCTGCTTATTTCTGAAAGACCATTAATGTCAATAAGTGATTTCGGATGTTCTAAATCATAGCGCCAAAGGTCGATCAGGTTGGTTCCACCTGCGATAAATTTGGTGGAATCGTCCATTTTAATTTCTTCGATGGCTTCTTCTATGGTAAAAACTTTTTGATATTTAAAGTTATTCATGGTTTACTGTTTCTTTAAATTCCATTATCGCGTCAATAATATTGGTATTTGCACCGCATCGGCACAGATTTCCACTCATTAATTCTTTCACTTCTTCACGGGTTTCGGCGTGACCTTCTTTAACCATTGCAACGGCACTACAAATTTGTCCCGGCGTGCAATAACCGCATTGAAAGGCATCGTGCTCGATAAATGCTTTTTGCAAAGGATGAAGTTGATTCTCATTGGCAATTCCCTCAATGGTCGTGACCTCCGAACCATTTTTCATCACGGCAAAAGTTAAACAGGACAAAATTCTTACTCCATCTACTATCACAGTACACGCACCACATTGCCCATGATCACAACCTTTTTTTGTTCCGGTCAGATCGCAGTGGTCGCGCAGGGCATCTAAAAGACTAACCCAGGGCAAAACTTTCAATTTTTTTTCCTGTTTATTTATGGTGAGAGAAATCTCCATCCTTTTTATGTCAGGAATGTCTGGTTTGGCTTTTGTTATTTCGTCGTTTTGCATACTTTTTAATTTTTTAAGACAGATGAAGATCGGAGAGAGATGTCATTTTAGTTTAATTATTATAAAGTTAATTAAAAAAAATAAATCTTGCTGTTACAAAATTTGAGGTGGCATTATTTTAAATTACTAATAATGATCTCTGAATTCTTAAACTATTTTAGTTATTAATAACCTGTCCAGACATACGGGAAATGAAATATTAGAAGATCTAAAAATAATTGCGGATCTGCGGTTGCAATAAAAAAAAGTCAATTATTTGTGCCTCATCTCTAGCTAAAAAAACTCTTCCCTCTTTGAATTTATGAGTAATTAGTGTATTTAAATAGCAACGTCCTGTAGTAATATATCTATAGATAAATACTTTCTACCAATTGCTTCTATATCTCTAAGCAATTCGTCTTTATTTCTATCAATATCATCTTTAAATATCAATATCCGACGATCGTCTTGATAGATAGTTAAAAATGCGATTAAATCAGGCTGCTCAACTTAAATTTATGGTGGATAAAGTCAAGTTTGTCCATAAATGGATATGGCACTTTAACTAAAATTTTTATAAAGCTTACAACTATTGCGAGGTCGAATAAAAACATTTATAATCTTCTTGCATTCTCTGTTGTTGTGCTACAAATTAAAAAACCTTGTCCAAATTATTAGTTGAACAAGGTTTTTTCAGTCTATTGTTAAAAAATTTATTTATTGAAGAATCATGAAGTTATACTTTAATTAACTGTTTCTTCAGCTAATTTCGCAACTTGCACGTTTGCAATTAGTTTCACGTTTTCACCTAATCCTAAACCGCCTGTATCAGTCAATTTATTCCAAGTCATTCCAAATTCTATACGATTAAGTACTCCGGTTATTTCAAAGCCATGTATTAAGATACCATGTCCATTATCTTCTGAACCTCCGTACTCTACGTTTGATTCAACTGATCTTGTTATTCCTTTCATCGTTAAATTGCCGATCATTTTGTAATCACTACCGTTTGTGTTTAAAAATGATGTGGACTCAAAAGTGATCTCTGGATAAGAATCTGTTTCAAAAAAATCTCCATTTTTTAAATGCTCATCACGTTGTACTTGATTGGTATCAATACTTTTTACGTCAATTTTAAAATTTACTCTCGCATAATTAAAATCATCTCCTTTTGTAACTATAGTGCCTTCAAATTGTTTGAATGAACGTTTTGCGGCTTTGCGAGGTTGCGAACTTCGTGACCGAGATTTTTCTGATACGATAAAATTTCTTGCGAAAGATAAACTTTAATTTACCACATAACTGAGGTTTTTTATTTTTAAGGGTGGCTTTTTTACTTCAATTAATTTTCATATCGTGAAGGAATGAAAAGCATAAAAATTTATATTTGCAAGCTAATGAAGTAGGTGTTTTTTTATGTAATTGGATGAAACGGTGTTTTGACTTTTACAACATTGAACGTTTTTTTATTTCTTCCAAAAACAAAATAGTAAGTTTATTTTTACTTTGAGGGAACTTTCTGTGATGTCAATTGAATTTTTAAACTAAAATAACGGTTACATTAATTCTCTTTTTACCACTTATTATCTTGAAACCTACACTTATTTTAAAAGATGGACAATTAATAACTGTATGACACAATCTGACTCTCGCGGTTTATAAGCTTTACATTTATAAACATAAAGGAAGTGTTTACTTCCCCTATAATTTTTTTCATCATTTGTGTTGATCTCCTTTACTTTCTGTAAAGGAGATTTTTTTATTTCAATGAATAAATTTAATTTTAGAAAACCATTGGAATTACGGAAAAGATCTATGAAAAAATGATGATCGTAAAAAGAACGCGGGTGCGCATTTAAAATACCTCTCTATAAAATTTAAAATACATTTTAAAATGTTGTGGCTTTTTTGATCTAAATAATTTTTTTATTTCACGTTTTTTTTCGGCAAAAATTGGGTAATGCTAATTTATTTCTTTACCCCAGAATTTACGCATTTTACCTAAAGATGACGTAATTGGCATTATTTTAGTAAAAGAAATAGGTATATTATGTACAAATGCGCCAGGATTTCTATTTGTATCTAATTATGGTTGCTGATTTTTGAAATCGAAAGTGAGCATCGGGAGCAAATTTTAAGGAAATAAAATTAAACAGATTACATTGACGTATATGGCGCAGAGAATATTAAGATTTCTGAGACCCTTCCAACAAAAGTAATTGATTGAATATAATTTTTCGTAAAAATATTTTTTGATTTCTAACATACATTCTCGATTTATATATATATAAATGAAACAACTCACTGCGGTAATTGTAAATGATGATGATGAAACTACTCAAATATTAAATTCATTTGTGGAGGATAATCATATGATTTTGAAAATTGTGGGGCATGGCTCTTCGGTTGAGAAAAGTTTGGATTTAATTAAATTACATAAACCTAATGTCATATTCATAGATATTTCATCCAAGAATGAAAGCTTGTTCAATTACATCAATGATTTAGATTTTAATCTTCCAAAATTTATTTTCATATCGTCAAACGAACTTTATGCTTTAAAAGCGTTCAAGCTAAATGCAATTGATTTTTTAGTTAAACCTCTTAACTTTGATGACATCATTCTTTCAGTTTATAAAGCGATTAAACAGATCGGAATGGAATTATGTTTTCAGAAACAGAAGGTAAGTGAGGTAAATGCTTTGACCAACATGTATCAAAACAAAGAATACATCGCTATTTCTTCAATGGATAAAATTGAACTAGTTAGGATGGATGATATTATTTTTTGTAAAGCAGAAGGCAAATACACTGATTTTTTTCTGGTAAACGGTAAAAAGATCTTATCCAGCAGAAATCTTGGCGAATATGCATCTTTGATGGATCCTAATTATTTTTTCAGAATCCATCATTCATATGTCGTTAATATCAAACATATTACAAAAATAGTAAAAAAGGACGGTTATAGTTGTGAACTTATAAATGGAACATCGCTTCCAGTTGCTAAACGAAGACAAGAAGAGTTTATTAAATTTATCAAGCTATAACTATCATTAAAAATAATAAAATCCAATCTAAAAAGACAGATATTATGGAAGATCTAATGCAGCCCTCGTTTGATAAAGTTATGATCATAGATGACAATGAATTCGATCTTTATATTGGTGCAAAATTAATTACTAATAACAACTTTTCAAAACATATTTTAGAATATAACAATGCTTCAACTGCACTGGAATATTTGTCAGAAAATCAAGAAAATAAAGATTTAATACCACAGATCATCTTTGTTGATATTTACATGCCGATTATGGATGGATTTGAATTTTTAGAAAATTATAAGTTGTTATCACCAACCTTAACCGATCATTGTAAAATCATTATGGTCTCTTCTACGATTGATGATCGCGATATTTTTAGGGCAAAACAAGATCGATCTATCTCTTTATTTGCCGTTAAACCAATTACCAAAAGTGTTTTTGATGAAATTTTATCTTTTTAAAAGTTCTTCTCTTATTTTGGTGGATCTCTTCTAAAATATTAAAAATTTGAAGATCATTTTTCTGATCTCAATAACTTCACAATAAAATAATGGCCTCTAAATTAATTAAAATACTACTGGTTGACGCTTTTTCAGATCATATTGAAATAATTCGTCAGATCCTGGAAAAAGAATACAGTAATTATATTCTAGAGGTTACGGACACTAAAGAGGGTTTAAAGCAATATATTCAGAAACAAGATCCAGATATTATATTATCTAACACCAATTTTCCGGACTTTGAAGGAAGATCAATATTTAATTTGGCCAAAGAACTGGCTCCCCGAACGCCTTTTATATTTATATCTAATGCCGCTAAAGAAGAATCATTGATCTATTTCTTCAGGAATGGTTTGGCTGATTTTGTTCTGAAAGACCAAATAGAAGAACTTCCTTCCAGTATAAAATTGGCTTTAGAAAAATTTGGATCTAAAAATTGTCCTCGAAATACTGAAGATAAGCTCCAAGATCGCATTAAAGAATTAGAAAAAAAAGAGTATTTATTTAGAGCATTGGTAGAAAATACCGAAGTAATTTACACCGTTCTTGATGAAAATTTAAATCCCATTTATAGAAATCCCATAATAGAAGAGATCACAGGATATAGCCCTAAAGAGATACATGGATATGACATTTTTGAAATAATTCATCCTCAAGACAGGGACTTAGTTCATGACTTTTTAGATGAACTAAAAAGCAAACATGGACAAATCATTTCAATTTCTTTTAGATTGAAATTAAAAAATGGGAAGTATTGCTGGTTTGAAGGAACTGGTAATAACCAGTTGAGCAATCCCAATTTGAAAGGTATTATATTTAAATTGAGTGATGTCAGCACGCGCAAAAAAATAGAAACTGAGTTGGCAGAAAAAGAAGCCGATTACCGTGCGATGTTCGATAACAGTCTCAACGGAATAATACTATCTCAGATAGATGGCCAAATTATCCGAACTAACCCTGCCGCGTGTGAGATGTTTAAAATGACCGAAGAAGAGATCATTAGTAAAGGCAGCGACACCATTATCGATAAAACTGACCACCGAATTGATTCTTTAATGCAGGAACTCATTGCTAAAGGTAGCGCAAAAGGAGAAGCTAATTTAATTCGCAAAGACGGAAGTAAATTTTTGGCTTTTATTTATGCTTCTAAATTTACCGATTCTTTTGCAAGGGAAAGGGTTTCTGTATCGATTCGTGACCTCTCTGAGCGTTTAAAATATCAAGAAAAATTAGATACTACAGCCCATTTATTAAAAAAAACGGTCGATCGGCATAATAAAACTTTAGATGCTTCAATGGATGTCATCTGTACAATTGATGATGATGGGAAATTTGTTGATGTAAATGCCGCTTCGCTGAAAATATGGGGATATACCCCACAGGAATTAAAAGGTACGTCCTTTTTAAATTTAATTTTTAAAGAAGACCAAGAGAAATCAGTAAAAGAAGAGTCTAATGTAAAACAAGGTTCGGAAACCAATTTCTTTGAAAATCGATACATCCATAAAAACGGTTCTATTGTCAGTAACCTTTGGTCAGCCAGATGGGATACGGAACTTCAATTAGCATTATGCATTGCGAAAGATATAACTGACAGAAAAAAATTAGAGAAAACCATTCAACAGGAAAAGAAACGTTTTCATGATCTCTACGAGAACTCTCCTTCTGGAATGGGCATTTTAAAAGGACCAGATCACATCTATGAATTGGCCAATCCTCCTTATCTAAAAATAATCTCTAAAACTGATAAAAGTGAAGTAATTGGGAAAACAGTAAAAGAAGTGTTCCCGGAACTTGAATCTCAGGGAATATACGAGCTCTTAGACCATGTTTATCAAACCGGTGAAACCTTTTCAGCAAGCGAAATGCTTTTTCAATTTGATTTTAATGGAAATGGAATATTAGATGAGGTTTATCTGAATTTCATATATCAAGCACATAAGGATCCTGATGGAAACATAGATGGTATTTTCTTCTTTGGAAACGATGTTACAGAGCAGGTTGTGTCACGAAAAAAAATAGAACGCTATAACAGTGAGCTTAGTAGCCAAATTAAGCTCACTCAAAACAGACAGGAGGAATTACTGACTGTAAATAAAGAATTATCTGATTTCAAATATGCTATTGATGAATCCTGTATTGTAGCCATCACTGATCAAAAGGGAATTATCACTCATGTCAATGATAACTTTTGTGCCATTTCAAAATACACAAAGGAAGAATTAGTTGGTCTGGATCATCAAATTTTTAGCTCTGGTCATCACTCGAAAGAATTTATGCAAAGTATCTGGGAAACCATCACCAAAGGTAAAACCTGGAAAGGAGAGCTGAAAAATAGAGCCAAAGACGGTTCCGAATATTGGGTAGACACGACTATAACTCCATTTTTAGATATAAAAGGAAAACCCTATCAACATGTCACCACCCAGTTCGATATTACGGAAAGAAAAAAAGCCGAAATTGATCTTGATCTGCAGAACAAGAAACTAATAAAAACAAATACAGAATTAGACCGCTTTGTTTATAGTGTATCTCATGATTTGCGTTCTCCGCTCACCTCTATATTGGGAATAATTAATTTTATAGAAGAGGAAAGTAACGAACCTGAAACGATCAAACATATTCTAATGATTCGAGAAAGTGTTCACCGTTTGGATAATTTCATTAAAAACATACTAAACTACTCCAGAAACAATCGTCTTCCAGTGGAAGTACAAAAAATAGATTTACAAAAAAACATTGATGAAATTGTCAGATCTTATAGAGGGAATCCAGATGCAAAGAATATAGAATTCATCGTTGATATCAATCAGCGGCAAGCATTTTATACGGATCAAATAAGATTAAATACCGTTATTGAAAATTTAATATCAAATGCCATAAAATATCATAAAGAAGAAGGAACAAATAATTTTATTAAAATCAGTAGCTCTTCCGATTACAAAATACTTAAACTGACCATTTCAGATAACGGCGTTGGAATAGATGAAAAATATCACACTAAAATCTTTGATATGTTTTACCGTCTTAACAGTAAAAAAGTAGGTTCCGGTATTGGGTTATATATTGTGAAGGATACGATCGAAATTTTACAAGGAACTATCGCAATCGAATCTGAATTAAATAAGGGAACATCTTTCGTTATTACGCTAAAAAACTTAAGATGATACCAAATATTTTAATTCCAGAACTCAACAATGTAATGCTTCGTACGCTTCTCATCCTTCCACTCTGAAAACGAAAATCCGGCAAAGCCAATAACAAGATCGTTTATTATGAAAATTCACTGTTTCTAAACTAGGAAGTTATACTCTTCATTTGGCTGTGCGTCATTCCGGAGGACAAATTATAAACTACTTGACCATTTGCATTACCGACTTAAAAAACCGCTCTACAGAATTCATTAGTAATTGTCCAGTCGGACCCTTTAAATTACCAAAACCATGCGTTTCGCATGGAATGGTTAACCAATAATTTTTTACGCCGTACTGATCGTGCAAAAGCCTTAATTTGCATTTGTCTCTCCGTGAAATCTCTCTAAAATCTCCATATATGATGGTTCTTATTACCTGTTTTCCAGATATTTCGGGATATCTTCAATAATTTTTTATTGGACTTTCTACAATTTAAGACCTGGTACGAAAGCCGTAATTATCTATATTTGGGAAACACAATCAACGTTTTAAATGAAAATCTCTCTCCTGTTTATTTTTCTTCTTCGAATTTCGAGATTTCGAAATGATTGATTAAGAATTCTGGCAGCAATAATTTGAAGAACTTAACAAAAATAATCCTTCATTTTAATTTCTCCCCAAGTTTTGTGACTGATGCAACATAATGAGGAAACCACTTGAAGACAAATGGTTTTTATAAATTATTTACCACAAATATTTGATCCTAAAAAAGAGTTGTAGGATTTGCAGCATCTAAATTCACAGCAACTAACTGCGGATTATAATTTGGGAAAGCAAAATTATCTGTAGACCTGTCAGATAACCAGGCTTCTTCTGCTTCCTTAGATAGAACCAAAGGCATTCTGTCCTTTGTATTGTGAATCTCTGCCATTAACTCATTGGCATTAGAGGTAACAATTGAAAAGCTTGTAAGGGTTTCATTGGTATTTTTACCAGTCCAGATATTATAAATTCCACCCAGAGCAAAAGGTTCATTATTATTATCTAACTGGATGAAATATTTCTCCTTGCTCTTTCCTTTAGAATCCAACCACTTCCATTCATAAAAACCATTAACCAAAACTAAGCATCTGTTAGAAACTGAATTTTTAAAACTTGGCTTTTCTGCTAAAGTTTCTATTCTTGCATTTAAAGTCATTTTCTGAACTTTTCTATCTTTTGACCAAAAAGGTATTAATCCCCAATCTCCCAATATAGCTTCATCAGGATTTTCATCCATAATGATAGGTGTTTTAGGATACGAGAATCCATTCAGAAATCCTGAACCTTTGAAGTCTGGAGCATTATACTGCACACCAAAAGAATCCTTGATTTCTTTTTTAGTGAGATTGTTTGAAATGTAGTAGCACATAAAATAAGTTTAATTACAATCACAAGTATAATCATTTTCTGTAAGTACATCGATCATTATTAACATCTTTTACAAAGGTTTTGCATAGTTTTACAAAAAACTATTTCATCATGTTTACTTTTCCAGTTAATTCCATTCCATTAAAAGACGTCATTATAAGTTTGGCAAAATCATTTGATGTGAAATACTACAACGACTGTAGCGAATATTATTTGAATGTTCCTAACCATATTGGTGAAGGACAAATTCGGGGAATTAACTTCGAAAATGGTTTAGGTCTAATCATTTACAAAGCAATTTTTAAGGAGGATATTCGCTTGGAATTTACTTTGGACGAGATTCATCCTGTGAAATTTATCTATTCATTACTTGGTCCGTTATCCCATGAATTTGCGAACGAACACAAAAAGAATTCAATAGGAGAATTTAGATGCGCAATTGTAGCGAGTGAACGTAAAAATGGCCATATCATTGAGTTTGAAAAAGGTATTCAGCACGAAGTAGTGAGTGTAGAAATTGACAGAAAAGCATTTACGAGCATGGAAAAGTGCGAGGTGGGAAATTGGAATTCAAAACTTCAAAAAGTCTTAACAGATGTAGAAGGTAAAAAACAATTTTATCATGTAGATAATTGTGGAATATATTTTAAAGATATATTGAGTAAAGTAGAGGAGTACAAAGATTTCATTTTAGGTCGAAAGCTTAATTTAAAATCTGTTACCATTCAAATGCTTGTAAATCAATTGGTTCAGTTTGATGATGATAAATTGCACAGTGAAGAAAGAACAATTCTAAGAGTTCAGGAATTGAAGAGAGTAGAAAAAGCTGCAGAATTTATTAAAGATAATATTGCTGGAGATCTATCCGTTAAAAATTTATCCACTCAAACCGGGCTGAATCCGAATAAACTTCAAACAGGTTTTAAGTATTTATTTAATACGACAATTAATGAGTTTGTGACAAATATTCGTTTAGAGCAGGCGAATATTCTACTTCGAAATAAAGAATATAATGTAAGGGATGTTGTCGCTGCAGTTGGTTTAGAAAGTAGCAGCTATTTCTCTAAAATTTACAAAAAAAAGTACGGCATTACCCCAAAAAATTTTAAGAAAACTTTCTCGTAGAAAATAATTAAAATTTGATATCATTTTTTTTAACCATTCCAGATTGCAGGAATACTTTCTATTATTTAGCGGTGAGCATTAGATAAAAATATTTATCATTATAACACTGATGAAATAGACTTCGTGCGATCAGTGTAAATCATTTTGACAACATATTATCCTCAGATTCTGTACTTACAAAACCATGTTTCAATGCGATTATTGCAGCTATCATATAAATCGCACAATTCTTATTTAATTTTTGCTGAAGAATTCATTTCTGACGCCACTAAGGATATCAGATAATTTATCTCACTTTAATATTAGCTGGTCATTTATTGGAGATTCTTAAAGACTGCACATCTTTGATCAAAAGTTATTTTTTTAGGGAATTATAATTTTTTAAATCGCCGTCTGCAGAAATACTTCCCTTAATCGGTTGTGGTAATTTACTGGAATAAGACCTGGATTATTATTCAAAATTTTTCCTAAACCTTCATCAATTTCCAAAAGTATATTGAACAAAATTCAGATCATATAAATGGATATGCATCTTTAATAATTTTCATAGCGCTAATTTTTCCTGCGTTAATATGTAATTTTACTAAATTAAAAATATTAGAAAAAAACTATGTATAAATTTAACAGCAAAAAGGAACTTGCCGAGTATGATATGATCGTATTTTGTCATCTGCGGTGGGACTTTGTTTATCAAAGACCGCAACATCTAATCTCTCGACTTTCACAAAAATATAAGGTTTTAGTTGTGGAAGAACCGATTGGAAGAACCGACGATCAGTTTCTTAAAATTAAAGAGTTATCGGCCTCTTTGCATATTTTACAGCCTCAAATTGATCATCTTGATGAGTTAGGGATCTATTTAAAATCCATTTTAAAAAATAAAATTTATCCGGTTGGATGGTTTTATTCTGCGGCTTTTGTCGATGTTTTGGAGGTTTTCGACTTTGAAACGATTGTTTATGATTGTATGGATGAACTGTCTCTTTTTAAAGGAGCTTCCCAAAAATTGATCCAGCAGGAAAATAATTTACTTTCAGCGGCAGATGTAGTTTATACCGGCGGAAAATCTCTTTATGAAGCGAAAAAATTAAAACATCACAACGTTTTCTGTTTCCCGAGTTCGGTTGATATTGAACATTTTGCTAAAAGTAATGCTGAAGAAATTCCGGTGGATCTGAAAAATATTCCAACTCCAATAATAGGTTATTACGGAGTTATTGACGAAAGAATTGACTTGGATTTGCTTCGGAAGTCTGCAGCAAAGCTACCGGATTACTCCTTCATTATGATCGGACCGATCTGCAAGATTGAAGAACATGAATTACCGCAAGCAGAAAACATCTTCTATTTAGGAATGAAAACTTATGATGAGTTGCCAAACTATCTTAATCATTTTGACTTTGCCATGATGCCTTTCGCTTTAAATGATTCTACCAAATTTATAAGTCCCACAAAAACCTTAGAATATATGTGTGCTTACAAACCAATAATCTCCACGAAAATTACTGATGTTGTTCGTGATTACAGCGACTGCGTATTATTGATCGAAGATGAAAATGATTTTTCACAAGCAGTAAAAAATTCAGATCAAAATCTTAAAGAGAAGTATGACGAAATCCTTAATAAAACTTCCTGGGACATTACTGCAAAAAAGATGAACGCTATAATAAGTGAGATTTTAGTATGAAGAATTATGATATTTTAATTATCGGTGCCGGAATTTCTGGTGCTGTTTTGGCTGAAAGATATGCCTCCATTGGTAAAAATGTTTTAATGATCGAAAAGAGAGATCACATTGCGGGAAACTGTTTTGATTATTATGACGAGAACGGAATATTAACATCAAAATATGGAGCGCATCTTTTTCATACCAATGACGAAGGAGTTTGGAAATATGTGAACCAGTTTTCTAAATGGTATCCGTGGCAACATAAAGTGATTGCGAGAGTTGACGATAAAACAGTCCCGATTCCGGTGAACATTACTACCGTAAACACTTTATTCGATGAAAATATTACGAATGAAAATGAAATGCAGAAATGGCTTCAAAATAATCGGATTCCTTTTGATTCTCCAAAAAATGGAGAAGAAGCAGTTTTAAATAGAGTAGGAGAGGTATTGTATGATAAAATGTTCAAACATTACACGAAAAAACAATGGGATAAATATCCTGAAGAATTGCACGCGTCTGTTTTAGAAAGAATTCCAGTTCGAGATAATTATGATGACCGTTATTTTTCTGATACTCATCAAGCCTTACCAAAAGGGGGTTACACTAAACTTTTCGAAAGGATTTTGGATCATCCAAATATTCAGATTCTGCTCAACACGGATTTTTTTGAAATTCAAGATCAGTTAGAAGGACATGATAAACTTTTTTACACGGGTCCGATCGATCGTTTCTTCGCCTTTAGTGAAAAATTAAAAGAAAAACTGGAATACAGGTCGATCAATTTTGTGCGCGAATATCTGGATCAAGAGTATTTTCAGGAAAACTCTGTGGTTAATTATCCGGGACGGGATGTTGATTTTACCCGAATTGTAGAATACAAACATTTTGGAAATCAGCAGTCTTCGAAAACCAGCATTGTGAAAGAATTTACGGTTGATGAAGGCGAGCCTTATTACCCAGTTCCCAATCAGAAAAATCAGGAAATTTATGCGCAGTACAAAGAGGAAGCAGATCAACTGAAGGATGTTTATTTCGTGGGAAGACTGGCCAACTATAAATACTTCAATATGGATCAGGCCTTTCGAAATGCTCTGGATTTATTTGACGAACTTGAACCAGATAAGTCCGAAAGTTAGCAAATATGCAATCCGTTTTATACCTTTTTATGGCTGGGTTTTAAGGTGCAGATCATATCAACCGATACGGAGAAAGTATCAATCTATTTTGATTAATGGATCATATTATAAAACTAGATAGTATTCCAGTTTGCTCTCGAAATAGGGAATCTCTCCCGTACGGGAAGAAATTTGTTAGTACGTTGTAGAAACGCAGTAGTAAGGTTGATAGGTATGATAGAAGATTTAGTCTGCGGCATCAGATAGTAGTTGATAGAATTGTAATATATTTTTACATCTTTGTTTGAGCTTAATGACCGAAAATTGTTGTAAAAATGTTTTTATTATGCAATAACTTCGATGTACTTTCGAAAACACTATTCTCAGCCTAACACAATAATATCGCAAATCTAAATGGTTTTGCGATATATTTTTGTGGAAACAATTGGTTATCATCTCTTGTTCCAAAATCGTTTTTATCAAATTTAATAAAAAAGAGGCGTAAAGTTAACTTAAGATCTTTCAAGCAGATTCAGAGTAATTTGCTTTAAATCGAAGCTTCAAAAAAATAGTCTGCTAAACGATTGTGAACGAAGTTGTTAAATTCAGTGACGCGCATGCTACCGATAAACTGATACGGAACTTTCTCAATTGTTTAACGCGCATTGGCCTAAGAAATATTGGTTGTTCATTGATCGAAATGCAGAGAATAAGAAATCATTTTAAGTATTTACATTTAGATATTTTGCTGGATTAAGGTAAAAAAGATCTTATAATTAAATCGGGAATGTGCGTATATTTGAGAGTTACCTGCAACCGCACCAAAAAAAAGCCAGAGTCGGATGTAATAATGTACCGCTGTTAATTGTCTTCCTTTAAAGCAAAAAATAATTTCCAATAAAAGATTTCATTTTCAACAATGTCTAAATTAATCAAACTTTTCACTTTATTTTTAAGTCTACATGTTTTTGCGCAACAAGAAAATTTTAAAATAAATGGTAACATAACTGACGGTAAACAAAATAATATTGCATCAGCACAAGTCTATCTTTTTACAGCAAATAATGAACTTGTAAAGACTACAATTGGCCAAGATGGTAATTTTGAATTTTCACAACTCAAAGCCGCTCAATATCATTTACAGATCGTATCAAGTGGTATTACGCAAAATGAACCCCCTTTTCAACTTTCGTCAGATCTTAGTTTAAGTATAATGCTGAATGAAAAGGTTTCTAATATCGAAGAAATTAAAATTTCGCGCGCAAGAAATCCTTTTAAGATTCAAAACGGAAATATTGCTATAGACGTTGCAAATTCCTCTTTAAGTAAGGTGGCAACATCCAAAGATTTATTGGGTAAATTGCCGTTTATTTATGTAGATGCAAATGGAGAAGGTTTGTCAATGGTGGGGAAAGGTATTCCGCTATTATATATAGATAATCAAAAAGTTGATTTTAATGTGTTATCTGCTGTATCTGTTGATGAAATTAAATCTGTAGAAATAATAAGGAACCCATCAGTAAAATATGAAGCAGAAGGGAAAGCGGTAATCAAAATAATATTAAAAAACAGCAAAAAAGAAGGCTATAAATTGACGCTAAATGAAGCCGCTGTTTTTAACAAACGTTTCACCAATAATTTTTCAGCCAACTTTCAACAGAAAAAAAATAAAACAGAGTGGAAATTAAATGCATCCTACAATCAAATGCAACATTGGGAAAGCAATGGTTTCGATTATTCGGTTCCCAGCAGAAATATCAATTCAGACTACATCATTACATCAATTACCAGTCGTCCGCAAGTTATTTTGGGAGCCAGGTTATATCAAGAATTGAATGACGGAGATAATTTAACATTTACAATAAATGGAAATTTAAGACCGGATAAAGGTGATAATAACACGGTAACCAACTACGAAGTAAACGGACTAAAATCGCAAATATTAACACTAAATCCTCAGGACAGAAAAAGAGCCACGATCAATTCTATTTTTAATTATAACAAGCAACTTAAGTCTATTAATGCTACTATTTTTACAGGTTTGCAATATACACGAGAAAGCAATAATGTAGATTTTGACTTTTATAATAATGTTGATAATGCTGGATTTATTTTCAGCCAGTTTAGAAAACAAAAATATTCAGTGAATGCTTTTTCCGGAAGAGTTGATATTGAGAAGAAAATTACAGAAAATTACCAATTAGGTATTGGAGGGAGTTTTACAAAAGCAGACGCTGTTACCGATAATTTCACAGATTACAGAAACGTAAATTCGTCTGAATATTTCAAATACTTTTTCAATGAAGAAAACTGGGCTTCCTACGCAGAATTTTCAGGCGAAAAAGAAAAGATAAGTTTCAAAGGCGGTATTCGTTTAGAAACAACTTCCGCAAATGGTTTCAACCAAATTTTGGCTGAGACGAATATTGATAGACAGTATGTGGATTGGTTCCCAAGCGCAGAATTATCTTTCAAGCAAAATGAGAATTATATCTACACGGTAAACTTTAAACGGAGTATTTCACGACCAAGTTACAATGATTTGGCTTCGGGTGGATTATACAGCAGTCCTTATGTAGAATACCAAGGAAATCCAGATCTTGTGCCCTCTTACACCAACGAACTTTCAGCAAGCATCAACTTAAAAAAATGGGCCATAAATGCTTCTGTGTATGAAAGCAAAAACCCGATAGGCTTCGGACTCTTTTATAATGAAAACGAAAATATATCAAAGTTTACTACCAAAAATTTTGACAAAGAAAGTGGGGCAAGTTTAGGATTGGATGTTCCATTTGAATATAAAATCTTATCTTCCCAGAATAGTTTATCCATCAATTATTCAAAAACAGAAGACCGTCTTGCAGTTATAAATCAATCCACGCCGTATCTTTATCTCTATACAAATAATACGATAAAACTTGGAAAAGGTTTTAATTTTCTTTTAGATGGCACTTGGATTACCAAGAGAACACAAGGAATTTACGAGTACAACGAAATGGTATTAATAAATTTAGGCTTAACTAAATCAGTTTCAAATTTTGACTTCACTTTGCGTTATAATGATATTTTCAATCAAAATACATTTGTTAATAAATTAAGTTATGACAAAATCAAAACGAAAGGCAGTTTTTATGGAAATACTCCGACTTTTTCTGTCGGAATAAAATATAATTTCGGAAAGGTTTTAAATTCAGAATACAAAGAGAAGCAAATTAATGAAACTGTGGATAGGATTTAATGCAAAAATTGAAAAGCGGATGCAGGTAACATTGTATTGGCAATAGTGCGGAGAAATCGCACGTCTAACAATTTTAGATGTTCCGAAGTTTAATTTATAACAAGAAAGTTTTCGCGTTTTTGCCGCACCATCGCCAATAAGCAAAACGTTATGCGATTTACTACAAACCGAGTGATTAATGGAATGTTAATATAATAATGAAAAAAATAATATCTATTTTAATCCTTTCTTTTACCTTTAATTCTTGCGGAAATAAAGACGAAAACGCAAGGCCAAAAGAAAAGGTTATAATCGGCAATATAAAAATTGACTCTTCTATCGAAGGCAAAGAAAAAATTGATGAAAGTGAAAATAATTCGAATGAATTAGATCTTACTTATCCAAAAACTGGAAACACAGCAATCGATTTTCTACCAACATTGAATATTTACGAAATACAATATGAAGCAAAAGGAGATTTGAATAAAGATGGTTTAACCGATATTGCAGTAGTACTGGTAAACAAAGAAGTAAAGACTGACGAAAGACCGATGCTTATTTTATTGCAAAACAAAGACAAATCGTATCGTTTAGACAAGCTTTCAAATCTTGCGATGCCAATAGAGTATGCGGAAAATGAATATCAATTGTATAGTTCAGAAGAAGTTATTATTGAAAACGGAATACTGAAAATACATTCTTTTGGGTTTGGCGGACCAAGTGGAAATCTTTTCAGCAATTTCAAATATTTTGGTACCGATTTACTTTTAACACATATTGAAACTTACAACGTTGGAGCTGGAAGTTGGCACGAACTTGATTATGATCTGCAAAAAGGCGAATTAAAAGAAGTCATCACTAATACGATGAAAGAAGAAATGCCAAGTAGAGAAAAAATATTTAAGTTGACTAAAGTAAAATATAAATTTGAAAGCTCTTCGCCTGATACCATCATTATCGAAGCCTATAAAAAAATAGACAGTGAATGGTAGAAAAGAAAGTACAATCGCACAAAATCTGTTTGGCAATATGCTGGGTTTAGTGTTAAATCGATGATTTGTGCTTCCTTTATAGTTCAGTGATTGTAGAACGTTTCGACTTCCTTATTCGCCACCTCGCCAAGAAGAGAACCGATGCACAAATCAACGCTCTATATCATTTAAAAAAAACCTGATTACATGAAATTCTTAAAAACATTATTTAAAACTAAAATGTTTTTAGTGTGTTTGATTTTATTAATTTTTTACACGCTTTTTTTTGCTGCAACGGGACAAAACAGAACAATAAATTGGGGCTGGTACAGAAATTTAAATCACAATTCTATAATATCTTTTCAACTTATATTAGTTTCCTATTTCTTCTGTTATGGCTTATTAGCTTTATTCAAAAAAAAGACGAATCTAAACTTATCAATTGCCCACGCAGCACTTATTTTAACCTCGATTTTGCTATTAAATCCACAAAGTGAAAATTTATTTGGAATATTTTTCATTCTGTTAGTCATTATATTCCTAATAAATCTGACTTTAAGTCTTATTAATAAAGAGAACTGAAATTGCTACAGCAATATTTTCTATGTCTTGCCTGAATTTTCTGTAGAGTGATATTCCATCAATCATGTTTATCCTAATAGTGAAAATCGGTACATCAATTCCCACTTTAAGACATAGTAAAACACAGCTATTAACTGAAACAAATTATGAGTAAACTGACTTTAAATAATTACTTCCATTCATTATTCCCTATCGAAAATGAAATCGTAGAAAAAATCACAGAAACATTTTGTGACTTTACGTTGAACAAAAACACTGTTTTAATCAACAAAGATCAGATCAGTACAAAAACGTATTTTTTAGAAAAGGGCTACATGCGTTCCTATATATTGAATGAGGATGAGGAAGAAGTAACTACA
The DNA here is from genome assembly GCF_056279225.1 of Chryseobacterium sp. UYP7. Lineage (NCBI taxonomy): Bacteria > Pseudomonadati > Bacteroidota > Flavobacteriia > Flavobacteriales > Weeksellaceae > Chryseobacterium > Chryseobacterium sp. UYP7. Next base: position 112,554 of record NZ_JBWBQW010000002.1, on the reverse strand, counting down.
AACATTTATTCAGCACCTTGTTTTGTCAATGACTTTTTATCTTTTTTTACAAAGCAACCTGCAAAAGAGATCTACCAAACCTTAACGGACTGTTTATTTTGGGAGACAGGTTTAGAAAATGTACAGGCAAATTTTCATAATATTCCTGAATTTAGAGAATTTAGCAGACTTTTATTTGTCATAAATCATTCTAAACTTAATGATAGACTGATCGAGATGGTAAGTAAAAAAGGAGAAACAAGATATTTAAATCTTTTAAAACAACAGCCTCATATTTTTCAAAATGTTCCGCTAAAGATTATTGCTTCCTATTTAGGTATAACAGACAGTACACTGAGCAGAATTAGAAAAGAAGTTAGCAGAATGTAATTTCTTGTCATTTATCAAGTTCTAATTCATTTGCGAACTTTTATATTTGTGAAAAAATAAAACGTGCATAAAAAGAATATTATTATCATTGGTTTAGGTGGTGTTGGCGGTTATTTCGGCTTCAAAATTAACCAGGTGAATGAGATCGATCAGCAACATCATATTTCGTTTGTCGCAAGAGGCGATACTTATAAAATAGTCAAAGAAAAAGGGCTCACTCTGACTTCTGAAGAACATATTAATGCCAGTACTAATCCTGATTCGATCTATGAGAATATTTCGGATATTCAAAAACCTGATTTAGTTTTTATTTGTGTAAAAGAATATGATTTGGAAAAAGTTTGTCATCAATTAGTCAAGGTGATTACAAGAGAAACCGTATTGTTTCCGATGATGAATGGCGCGGATATTTATGACAGAATTCGTGCGATCATACCTGAAAATATCATTCTTCCTTCCTGTGTTTATGTAGCTTCGCATATCAAAGAAAAGGGAATCGTGGAGCATAAAGGCAAGCCGGGGAAGGTGATTTTTGGTAGAGATCCAAAGCACACTTCCGAAAATATTGATTGGATCATCAAATTAATAGAAAAAAGTAAAATAAGTTTTGAATTTAAAGAAAATCCTTTAATAGATATCTGGACAAAATTTATTTTTATTGCAAGTTTTGGGTTAGTTACTGCAAAATATAATTCTTCAATAGGAGCCGTTTGCTCAACTGAATCTCAAAAAGAAGAAGCTACAAAAATAATGGAAGAAATAAAATCAATCGCTGATAGAAAAGGAATTGATTTACCAGACGATATCATTATTAAAACATTTGAAAAAGCAAATACCTTTCCTCCACAAACGCCAACCTCTTTGCAACTTGACGTAAATTCAGGAAAAGAGAATAATGAATTAGAATTGTTTGCAGGTGCAGTAATTAGATATGGAAAAGAAATGAATGTTAGTACATTTAATACCCAATTGATCTATCAAGAAATAAAGACTTTACACAATATTGATAATAGCACAACCTTCTAGTTTTTCAGTTATCGGGCGAATACAGATGAAAAAGTAATCTTTTTACATATAGTCACTTGACGAAAGTTCTGTTTCGGAATTCAATGAGAGTGAGAGCGTTTGAGTTATAAAAAAATGTAACTTTAAAATTATTAATCTTAAACTATTGATATTATGATTTTAGATTTAACCTCATTAATCCCGATTTCGCTGGTACTGCTAAGAATAATAGTTGCCGTTGTATTTTTTTCGAGCGGTAAAAGTCACATCATGAATCCCGTGGAAAGAGGCAAAAGTGTTGGGCTTTCGCCGGCTTTAACCCGCATTTTGGGAATCGTTGAGATCATTGCAGCCATTTCAATCACCTTCGGTGTTTTTCCGCAGATTGGCGCTCTAATTATTTTTATCACGATGCTCGGTGCAATTCAGAAAAAAATCTTCGTCTGGAAAACTGGTTTTTATGAAGATAAAGGATACGGATGGCACTATGATTTGCTTTTCCTCATCGCAGCTCTGGTAATCATTTCTACTAATGGCGGCCCATATATTATAACTTAAAGTGGAAATTTTTCATTTTCGATGAGGTTAGTGATTTCCATGAAAAATTTTTCAAGTAGTAGTTTTTCAGGAAACTTTCTATTTTTTAAGTAGAGTAGTCGGAAATTCTACAACTGATAGACTAATTTTCCTTGCCCAGATATTTTTCGATGATCTGCGAAGTTTCTCCCTGTTCTGCCAATTCCAGTAACGTGCGATTGATTTCGTATGTCAGCGTACTTTCTTTCGGAAAAACAAAACCATAACCTTGTTTGTAATACTCAGCATTCGCAATTCGAAGGTCGTCTTCTTCGTGGTTCTGACTGTAAAACATCAATTGCGGACGGTCATAAACAATGGCATCAACCTTTTTACTGTTGAGCAGTTTCACCGCTTGATCCAGATTTTCTACAGATTTAATTTCTACTTTATATTCCTTTAAAAAATCGACTGCAGGTGAACCTGATATTGTAGCTACTTTCTTCCCGTTGAGCTGTTCAATATTTTGAATATCGACCGATTGAAAATTAGTAAACGTAAGCACGCTTGCAATTCCGGCAACCATTGATGTTGCAGATATAATAGAAACGATCATCCAGGTTCCCGCAATAATTCGACCCATTAAAGTGATAGGCGCTTTATCTCCATAACCTGTTGTACTCATGGTTACAATGGCTAACCACATTCCGGTCCCGATTCCTTTCGCAGCTTCTGCCGGAAACTGTTCCGGTGATTCCTTCCGTTCTGCAAGCCAGAGGAAAGTTCCCACGATCGTAAGAATAATAAGGAAAATCCCAATTGCGATCAATAATTTAAAGCTGAACAAAAGTTTAATAACATTCCAGAAACTAAATTCCCCTTTTTTGTAGGCGATCGCCAGACTCGACTGATAAAAAGGCTGGGAAAACTTGAAATTGTCTAATCGCTGAGAATTGATGGTTACCGGACCGACGACCAGATCAACTTCGCCTTTCTTTAAAGCATCTAAAGCTAAATTTACCGTGTTGTAAGGTTTGTAATTATATTTCCAGTTGAGTTCACCTGCAATGTCATTCCAAATTGTGGGCGAAATTCCCTGAGGTGCGGGATTTCCTGCTTCCATAAAAGTGAAAGGCGCAGTTCCGGCAATACCAACTTTTAAAGTGTCGTTTTTTGATTGAGTGAGCTGGCCATCTGCAGAAGATGGATACAGCAAGACCAATGATAAGATTATTAGTAGAATAGAACGCTTCATAAATATTTTTAAAGGTAAGTAGAGGCGTTAAAATAATAAAAAAGAAAAGCCTCTCCAAATTTTCAGGCAATATTTTTTAGATCATACGTTCTGGTTTACTAAAAATCAGCACATTTTTATTTATAATGTTGAAAAATTCCGAAGTCGCTTGCTGTCCAGATTGCAGCCTTTTGACCCGCGACAATTAATGCATTATTTGACCATGTATTACAAGTGTTTAAGAAGCTGTAACTTCCTTTTGCGTCGTAAAAAGCGTCATTATCGCCGTACACTGCATCTGTTTTAATGAGTATAGGCTTGCCGTTTTGGTCGCGGTCAAACTTAGTTTGTATAAAATCGATCAAAGCAAGATATTGATCATGAGTCAGCATTATTTTTTTGCAGTCTTTGCCTTCCGTCATTGTATTATAATAGGTGCAGTGCAGTGCAGATTCACTAATCCAGAAAGCAGCTTTTACTGCAGTAGAAACTTTTAGATCTGCCCACGTCGGCGTATCCAGATAGAAACCTTTGTCGCCCCAGCCTACAGAAAAATATTGGTAATCTGTTTTCTTTGAAAGGGTGTTTTCAAACGGAACAGTTTGACTCCAGTCTATTTCTTCGCTTTTAACCGGCATTACCAAATCAGTGTGAACACCATTCGTCAGGATATAAGCAGTAATGTTTTTTGGTTCGTTTACAGGTTTTGCGGGAACTTCGATGTAAGGAATTAAAAATACGCAGATCAGATAAACCGCGATAATTCCAATGATTGCCCAAATCGTTTTTAAAACAACAAGAATAAATTTCTTCATTTTTCAAAAGTAATAAAAATTATCAGTCTCTTTTAAGAAAATCGAGATTCCTTTCTAAGCCCGCAAATTTTGTTCGTTTTACCGGCGATTTCCGGAAAATCTCTGAAAAGAGATCTTGGGTTAATTCCGTCCAGTCTTCTTTTTTATAATTTTTCAGAAAAGGATTTGGTTTAAATTTTTCCTGCTGATGAGGAAGTGCAAACCGATTCCAGGGACAAACATCCTGACAGATATCGCAGCCGAACATCCAGTCCTGCATATTATTTTTGAAATTTTCGGGAATCTCATCTTTAAGTTCGATGGTTGCATACGAAATACATTTACTGCCATCGATCACTTTATCGGACACGATGGCATTTGTCGGACAGGCATCAATGCATTTCGTGCAGGTTCCGCAATGATCCGTCGTCGCAAAATCTTCCTGAAGTTCCAGATCGCAAATAATTTCCGCCAGAAAATAAAAAGAACCACTTTGTTTGGTGATGAGGTTTGCATTTTTACCAACCCATCCAATCCCGGACTTTCTTGCCCAGCTTCTTTCTAAAATTGGTGCTGAATCGGTGAAGATCCTGCACTGGAAATCCCCAATTTCTTCTTTGAGTTCTGCCACCATTTCCTGCAAAATTTCTTTAATAACAAAATGATAATCTTCGCCGTACGCGTATTTTGAAATTTTAAAATTATCTAAAGTAGAAATCTTCTCCTCCGGAAAATAATTGTAAGACAGGGAAATAACAGATTTTGAACCTTCTACCAATAGAGTTGGATTAAGTCTTTTATCAAAATGATTCTCCATATAAGACATTTTTCCCTGAAATTCATTTTGAAGCCATCGCTCCAATTTTGGTGCATCTTCTTCTAAAAATCCTGCTTTGGAAATGCCACAACTTTGAAAGCCAAACTTTTTAGCCTTGGCTTTAATTAGAAGTGCATATTTTTCTGAAGTTGCAATCATTTTAATTATGCAAAACTAACATTATTTCATAAATTTGCTTCTATCGAAAAAGAGTCGTCTTGTGGAAAGGCACCTTTTTCTTTAGTTTCATATCCTTTAATAAACCTTAAAAAATAAAAAGTATGTCAATAGAAGAAGTATTGAAAGCAGGAAACTACCATTTAATAGATGTTCGCGAAGAAATGGAACTGGAAATGGATGGCAATATTGAAGAAGCGCAAAATATTCCGTTAGGGGAATTAGAAGACCGCAAACAGGAAGTTGTTAATCTTGCCGGAGACAAAATATTCTTCTGCAGAAGCGGAAACAGAAGCGGAAAAGCAGTGGAATATTTTAAATCTGAAGGAATGACCGACGTTTATAACGGTGGCGGTTACAACGACCTGAAATCGTTAATAGAAAATTTATAAAAACTTTATAAATATTGAGAAGCCAGATCATACGATTTGGCTCTTTTTTTTTTGGTCATATTTTAAATACTGGACAATAATTCCTCTCAAATAAAATTCAGAATATAAATGCGTGTTTAACTTTATACAATACTTATGTATTTGATTTTTAGTTTTTTATGTATATTTACAAATCTGAAAATTATTTATTTACTACATTTGGCACGATTTTGACAAGTAACCCACTTGTAAAATTAAAATTTAGAAATTATGAATTCAATTAAGAAATCAGTCCTAGCTTTAGGATTAATGACAGTAGGTTTGGTTAGCGCACAGAATGCTGATATGAGAAACATGATCAAAGTTGGAGTAAACGGCGGTTTCGCAGTTCCAGCTGAAAATGCAGGCGGTAATGTAGGTGCAGATATTTCTTATCAGAACTTAATTACTCCGGGATTCGGTTTAGGTATCGCAACGGGTTACAGCCATTTTTTTGGTAGAGAAAACTCGGTAAACGGTATTAATGTTGACAATAATGATTTTGGAGTAGTGCCAATTGCTGCATTGATCAGAATTTATCCGAAACAAACAGGGTTTTATTTAGGAACTGATTTAGGTTACGGAATTATCGTTGGTGATGATAAAGTTGCTGCAAATGTTGGTTCTCCAGATAGACCAGACGGTGGTTTTTACATTAAACCAGAAATAGGTTATCACAATAAAGACTGGAATTTTGCTTTGCAATATCAGAAAACATTTACTGGTGACAAAGGACAAATTGGTGATCAAAAATACAATGCTGGTGCAATTGGTGCCGGAATTGGTTATAACATTCCTTTAGGTAAGTAAGTTACAGACCTTATCATATCAACCTTCTCAATTTATTTTGAGAAGGTTTTTTATTTTTTGCAAAGGTTTTTTAAAAACAATTATTATCTTTGGTTGATAACATTAAAAACATGGAGGCTAGAAACAAATTCAAACTTTTTTTACCTGCAATTAATGCAGATCGTAACGATACCATTTCTTTGATTTCTGCCGATATTCGTCGGGAAAAAACGTTTGTGGCTTTTTTCGTGACCGAAAATAAAAAAGTGATTTCCAAAACCGAAAATACTTACAAAACCTCAGATTTCAGTTCCTTTTCCGATATTATAAATCAGTTCATTGCAGATCATTCCCTCACTAATATTTCTAAAATTGGCGTAGCTGTTCCGGGTCCTGTGATCGGAGGGCAAAGTGCACCGCCGCGATTACCCTGGAAAGTTGATGCTCAGGAAATCAGAAGAGATACCCGAATCGACAAAGTTTATCTGATCAATGACTTAGAAGCTTCTGCATACGGTTTAGGGAGCGATGACGAAACTTATCTTCCGCTTCATGAATCGGAGAGTTTTACCCCTGGGAACGTTGCTCTTTTAGCGCCCGGAGCCGGATTAGGAGAAGCTGGCTTGTTTTTCGACGGCGATTATCTGCGTCCGTTTGCTACAGAAGGTGGACATTGTGAGTTTTCTCCAAGAACAGCCGATGAAGTGGAATTTTATCATTTTCTTCAGAAGATTTACGGAATTGTAAGTTGGGAGTCTGTACTTTCCAACTCAGGATTGTTTAATATCTACCGGTTTTTAAGAGATGTTAAACATCAGAAACAACCGGATTGGTTAACAGAGGAAATCGCTAACGATAACTTTACACAGGCGATCATTAATGGAGCTTTAGAAAATAGAGACCGAATTTGCAACATGACGATCGACACTTTTATTATTTTCCTTGCGAGAGAAGCCAACAGTTTGGTTTTAAAACTGAAAGCGACCGGTGGATTATTTTTAACAGGAGAAATCCTTATAATGTTGCAGAAATTTCTAAACAACGACAAATTCTACAAAAATTTCATCATCAGCGATAAGATGGATGTGCTGTTGAAAGATATTCCCATTTATTTGGTGAAAGATGAAAAAACGATCATCAACGGAGCCGCTTTTTACGCCGCCTTTTACGAAGAATAACTTCACAAAATATATCATTAAACTTCGGCAAATGCTGAAGTTTTTTGTTTTTATTGAGACCCTAATTTTACTATAAACATTTCAGGTGAAGTAAGGTTGTACAGAAAAAAAATTGGTTCGAATTATAACATTTCGAAGATGTATTCAAAAGCAATGATGTCAAAATGAGGACAAATATTGTTGTAATTTGAATTTCTTATCCTAAATCAATAGCTTATCAACTTTATAAGGCTACTTTTGCTGCTGAATTTTAAATATAAAAAATGAAGAAAGTAGCATTGATTGCTTTATTAGCAGGAAATTTCGCATTTGGTCAATCCAAAAAAGTGGTTGGATCCGAAGTAAACTGGTGGGGATATAAAATTGCAAAAACCGAAGCATCGTCGCACAACGGAACAGTAAATTTGAAATCCGGAAACATCGTGATCAAAAATAACCAGGTTGTTGGTGGAACTTTTGTATTGGACATGACTTCCCTAACTTCCACTGATCTAACAGGCGAGTATCAAACGAAATTGAACAACCATTTGAAAACTGGTGATTTCTTTGAGGTAGAAAAACATCCGACTGCATCTTACACGATTACTTCTTTGAAAAAGAACAACGACAAGATCTACAATTATATCGTCAACGGAAATTTAACGTTGAAAGGAAAAACAAATCCAGTTTCATTCCCCGCGAAAATCGCTTATAGCAAAGGAGTGGTAAGTTTAGTTTCGAATAAATTTTCGTTCGACAGACAAAAGTTTGATGTTGCTTATCAGTCCACAATGCAAGACGTTTTGGTAAAGAACGATATTGATATGTTGGTGAAGGTGACCGCAAAATAATTCTGAAAAAGATGATACAAAAGAGCAGTTTCTACTGCTCTTTTTTTATTTTTACCAAGTGGAAGCTTTTACTTGATTGTTACATTTTAATCAGAAAACTTTTCATCTTTGAAAATAGTAAAATGAAATTATACATCATTAGCGGACTTGGTGCCGATTTTAAAGTGCTGGAAAGAATACAATTTCCAGAAAAATTTGAGATTGTATTTATAGACTGGTTAATTCCATTCAAAAACGAACCCTTCGACGATTATGTGAAAAGAATGGCTTCTAAAATTGATGTTTTAGAACCCTTTTCTTTGCTTGGATATTCTTTTGGAGGAATCATTGTTCAGGAAATCGACAAAATTAAACCTGCCGAAAAAATTGTCATTTTGGGAAGTATCAAGTCGGACAAAGAAAAATCGCGATTCATCAAATTAGGAGAATTGACCAAAATTCCTAGATTTCTACCGGAAAGAATGTTCAACTTAAACTCGATCATCATGTATTCGGTCGCACGAAAATTGATAGATCCACATAATCCAAAGTTGATGCAGTATGTAAAAGTGACGGATCAGTATTATTTGAAGTGGTGCATGGAAAAAATCTCTGCCTGGAAAGGAAATGTAAATCCAAAAGTCATTCAGATCTTAGGAAGCAAGGACATTGTTTTTCCACCAAAATTTTCAAAACCAGATTATATTATTGAAGGCGGAACACATCTTTTTCCGGCTACGAAACCGAAAGAAGTTTCCCGAATATTAAAGGAAATTTTTGAAAAATAGGTTTCCTTTTTCATGGAATTATTTTCCATCTAAATGATAATCAACCACAGGTTTTTGATATTTTATTAAGACATAAAGTTCTCCCGCAATCAGCATTCCGATGGTTGGACACAACATATAGATCCAGAAAGAAGTATAAATGTTGGCTGGGATCGCGCTCGCAATTGTTCGCGCCGGATTCATACCGAAACCTGAAACAGGACCTGCAACATAAACGTAAACTCCCACCAGTAAGGCAGAAAGATAAGGAACCGATTTAGAAAATTTAGTATCTGAAACAAAAAGAACCATCGCGATCATCACAAAAGCCGTAGTTGTTTCCATTAAAGCTGCCTGAAAATCCGAGATATTTTTTCCCGGAACGGTGACTACATAATTTACGGGCGGTTCTGTCAAAATAATTCCCAGCAAAAATTTCATCAGATAGACTGCCACTAATCCACCAATCGTTTGAAAAACCGAATACCAGATCATCTTTTCAAGACTCAATTGACCCAATCTCCACCTCATAATGGTTACTGATGGATTGATAAATGCTCCCGAAGGTGAAGTTAAAGGCGACAGAAAAATAACCAGCGCCGTAGTTCCCATCGCAGTTGCCATGATCAACAAACGAATTTTTGAATCCGGAATTCCAATGTTGAAGGTTGAACTTTGATGCTCCAAAATTCCGCCAAAAAAACATGCAGAAACCATGAAGATGAAAAGCCCGAAACCTTCCATCAAAAAATGGCCGTAGTTTTTCTTTAAAACCTCAAACAATTTTTAAAATTTAAATTAACGATTTCAAATGTTCCCCAACCCGGATCGCGTTGGCAATGATCGTCAGCGACGGATTTACCGCACCCGAACTTGGGAAAAAGGATCCATCAACAACATATAGATTGTCGATTTCATGAGTTTTGCAATTCGTATCTAAAACCGAAGTTTCCGGATCGGTTCCAAATCTTAAAGTTCCGCATTGATGCGCAACACCACCCAAAGGAATTTTTTTACTGATGTTAATATTTTCCGGCAGAAATTTAATATCATCTTCCAATTCAGTTAATATTTTAGAGAATTTTTTGATCAAACGGTCGAAACCTTCTTCGTTCTCAATCGTGTAATTCAGATGGACTTTTCCGTCTTTCCACAAAACTCTGTTTTCCTGATCCGGCAGATCTTCACCCGTGAACCACCAGTCTACAGAATGTTCAGCCATTTCCGACAGCACTTTCACCGGCGTAAAAAACGGAGCGTCATCCGTCAACATATAACGGTTACTTTTTCCCATGAGCTGAATACTTCCCATCGGAAATTTAAAATTTTCATCGCCGAAATAAAAATCGGTTAAAGCAATCGTTTTTTGAAACTTCGTTGGATTTTCTGTTAAAGAAATTGCGAGCATTGCGGCACTTTGGTGTTTCATGAAATTTCGTCCCACCTGATCGCTTTTATTCGCTAATCCATTTGGATGTTTTTCGTTTGCAGATTTCAAAAATAAAACCGCAGAATTAATCGCGCCGCAGGAAACAATAATTGTGGGTGCGGCAAAACTGACTTTTTTTCCATTAATAATGGTTTCAACGGATGTTATTTGAGTTCCAGCTTCATTGGTGATCAGTTTCTCAACCATTGCATCTGTGATCAAAGTAATATTGTTATCGTGCATGATCGGGCGGATACAGTTAATATCGGCATCAGCTTTCGCATGCAATAAACACGGGAAACCGTCGCAGGTGTTACATTTAATGCAAATACTTTCGACGTGATTTTTTTCATTCAGTTTAATTCCGAGTGGAATATCAAAAGGCTGCAGTCCATAATTTTTCAAAGCGGTCCTCACATCAGCAATTCGCGGTTCATCGGCAACACCTTCAAAAGGAAGAATTTCTGAGCGAAAAGGCTCGGTCGGATCTTCACCGGTTTTTCCATGAACATCATAAAGCTTTTCTGCTTTTCCGTAATATTCTTCAAAATCAGCATATTTCAAAGGCCAGGCTGGCGAAATTCCGGCGCAATGCTGCAATTCATCAAAATCTCTTTCACGCAATCGAAAAAGTGCGGCACCATAAACTTTCGTATTTCCACCAACCCAGTACCCGGTTCCGGGATGCAAATCATTTCCTTCTTTATCTTTCCAGACTTCTTTCGTATGATATCGTTCTTCGTTAAATACCGCATTAGAATCCCAGTTTTCTTTTTCCTGGGGTAGAAATCCGCCCCGTTCCAGAATTAAAATAGATTTCCCGCTTTCTGCTAAAACGCTTGCGATAGTTCCGCCGCCAGCTCCGGTCCCGATAATAATATAGTCGTAATTGGATTGCATGTTTCTTATTTGAATCAAAATTAGGGATTAAAACGTTTTTTGTAAGAATTTGCAGCGTTAAAGTTTAATTAAAATTATCTTTGCCTTTAATCAATTTAGGAGTTTAAAATAAGAACTCAATTTCAATCATGGAATCAATCAGCGTTTTCGAAATTATAAAAGTTGGCATCGGACCCTCGAGTTCTCATACAATGGGACCCTGGAATGCGGCCGAAAGTTTTTTAAGGAAAATAAGAACCGATCACTCAATTGCGGAGGTTAAAGAAGTTTTTGTAGAGTTTTTTGGATCACTCGCCAAAACAGGAATTGGTCACGGAACCGATGTTGCCGGAATGTTGGGACTTTCCGGAGAAAATTTTAAGACCATCGACACGACCAAAATTAATCAGAAGATCGAAACCATTAAATCTTCCAACCAATTAAATCTGGATGGAGAAAAAGTGATTCCCTTTATTTACGGTCATCATTTGATTTTAAACAAGCAAAGATCTTTAGATTTTCATCCGAACGGAATGATCTTTAAAGCTGTTTTCGAAAATGGTGACGAATTAACGCAGGATTATTATTCGTTAGGCGGCGGTTTCATCGGCACACAGGAAGAAAATTCCTACGAAAATAATTGCGTAAGAACACTATATCCGTGTCACAGCGGAAAAGACGTGATGAAAAATATCGAAAAATTAGGTTTGGAAAAAGTTTCAGATCTGATTTTTCTGAACGAAGAATCCTGGCGAACAAAAGAAGAAACAGAAAATGAAGCCCTTTACATTTGGAAGCAGATCAAAGAATGCATCTACAAAGGCGTAAATAAAGAAGGGATTTTGCCCGGCGGTTTAAATGTGACCCGCCGTGCTGCAACCTGGAATACCAAATTATTAGGAGACAAAGTTTACAAAAATATCGACGAATGGTTCAAACTCGTCGTTGAAGCCGAAGAAACTTTTACCACAATCAACAAATGGGTTTCCTGTTTCGCTTTAGCGGTGAACGAAGAAAATGCAAGTTTCGGTCGTATTATTACGGCGCCTACCAATGGCGCGAGCGGTGTGATTCCGGCAGTTTTAATGTATGCTCAGGCTTTTACAGAACATCAATCTGATGAAGATATTGTAAGATTTATTTTAGTTGCAGGTGAGATTGGAACCTTATTCAAAAAAAATGCAACCATTTCCGCTGCAATGGGCGGTTGTCAGGCAGAAATCGGAGTCTCGTCTGCCATGGCTGCAGCGGGTTTAACAGAAATTATGGGCGGAACTCCCGGACAGGTTTTAATGGCCGCAGAAATCGCTATGGAACATCATTTAGGATTAACTTGTGACCCTATTGCGGGATTGGTTCAGATTCCATGTATCGAAAGAAATTCCATGGGTGCGATCAAGGCGATTACCGCAGCAAATATCGCCATAGAATCGGATCCTACGAAGGCGAAAGTTTCTTTAGACCACGTCATTCAAACCATGTGGGAAACTGCCCAAAGTATGAGCGACCGTTTCAAAGAAACTTCGGAGGGAGGTTTAGCGATCGCTGTAAATGTGGCCGAATGCTAGATTTGTTCTCATCATTTTCAGGAGCAACAAGATTTTTGCGATTCCGAAAATGAGTTCCGGCTCTCCACTATATCTTTTCATTTTTTCCGAAAAAAAATAAAAAGGATGCCGTTTTGATCCGGGCTGGAATGGAGATTATATCTAAATTGAAAAATATAAATCACAAGAATTCTACTGGTAAAAAAAAAATAATTATGATAAATCCTGATACTATTTTCTCCGTTTTAAACAATCTCGTTTTAGCGGTATGGTTGCTAATGATCATTACCCCAAAGTGGAAATTTACACAGTTCATCCTCACTAATTTTATAGTGGTAATTCTGCTCAGCTTGGTTTATACAGTGCTCATTATTTCCAATTTTGACCAGATCGACTTTATGGATTTTACCTCTCTCGCTGGAATTATGAAAATGCTACACAGCAGTGATGCCTGGGTAAGTAGCGCGCTTTGGTATCACTATCTTGCCTTCGATCTTTTTGTCGGAACCTGGATATTGAAAGACGCGCAAAAATTAAAAATCCCCCATTTGCTGATCGTGCCATGCTTGCTGTTCACTTTTATGTTGGGACCAATGGGTTTTGTACTCTATCAAATTGTAAAATTTATTTATCTTAAATTTTATAAATCTACAGGAGAAGTCGATTGATTTTCTTGTGATTTTTTAAAAGTTCTACATGAAATCAGAACTGCATTAATTTTAATGCACTATACAATCTTAAAATTATTTTGCCAAAAGATGCAGTCAAAAACTAATCTCATATGATCTTGAACAAATCATTTCCCTACAATCCTTCCTTTCGAACTCATGTTTTTATTGACTTCGCTGCTGAAAATGAAATAACACAATTAACCATTCCAACTGTAATTATACACAGTAAATTAGATGAGCAAGTTCCCTATGAGTTAGGACAAAAATTGTTCGAATCAGCTAATAAAACAAATACTCGATTTTGGGAAATAGATAGCAAACATATTAGAGGAATTTATGATTTTGAAGAAAAATATTTGGAGAAGTTTATTAAGATAATAGAAGAATAATTTTTGTCAATCATCATTTTTAAGCTACCTCCCACGAAAATCTCACGATAATAAATTCTTCCGGACGAACTGCCGCTAAACCGACCTCTAACTTTAAAATTCCCGCCAATATATCGCTTTCGGACATTGTTTCTCCAAGACCACAACGAACAAAGTAAGAATCATTAATGGTCGTTCCCGGGAAAGCACCGTCCTGAAAATAGGTATTTAAATAACTTTCAATCATCATGGAGATGTTCCTGCATATTTCGGCAAAATTTCCTTTCGTATCACATTGGTTCAAATATTCCTGAATATCCTTTTGAATAGTGTTAACGAACCTTCTTGTTGATATGTAACGCCACTCAGAATCATTTCCGCTCAAAGTACGGCCTCCCCAAATTAAAGTTCCTTTTCCAAAAAAATTCCGAATAGCATTAATTGATTTGCCCGCAACGGGATCAACATTTAAAAAATCCTGATCCTCCTTTGTGATGATGATTCCGGGTCTTATTATATTTTTTAAAGCAATGTTTGCCGGCGCTTTCCAAATCCCTCTTGTTTGATCGTTTTGTAAAAAAGCACCAAGTACTGCCGAACTTGGTGGCAACGACATATAAAATTGCTTTAAAATATTCTGATATTTTGTATAGAGAGAAAAGTTTGTTTCCTTTATTGAATCTAAATAAAATTCGCGGGAATCTTTTTTAATTTTCACCGCTGCATCTTCGTAAAATTAAGCATTAGACGTGACCAGATTTGGAAAAAAAACCGAACCATAAGAAAGCGAATCTGATTGAAGACGATTTCTATAGTTTTCGATTGTTTTTATATAATTTTCAGCAGAAGTTCTCGGCAGATCTAAAACACAGAATCCTAAATTTCGTTTGCAGTATTCGAGCAGATTTTTTTGCAGGAAGTACAAATCACCGTCGGTTAGATTTTGGTTTTCCGGAACAGCGACCAAAATAGTTCCCGGGTTGTTATTTAAAACTTCTAAACCGAGCAGAAAATCCTCCACATCCAAAGGCTCACCAATATTTTTATAAGTTCCTACAGAAATAATTTGACAACCGGATTCGCCCTGATCGAAAAATGACTGAATGGAGTAGTGGAGGTTATGCAGCGATGGTGACCCATTAAAACCGACTGAGATTTTTTCTAAAACAGATGTTGATTCATCGGTAATTTCAAGATGCTCTTCTTCCTGAGCAAATCCGAAATAAGTTTCATATTCCTGTTCAGAATGAACTTTTGTAGGAATGCGACAGAGATTTTCTTCTTTAAGATTTTCATGTTTTTCGGTATAACCAATAAAAACAGCTGTAACAGGAATTTTTTTGATGGGAAGAGCGTTCGAAATGTCCTCAGCGTAAACTCCCGGAGTTTTATATTTTGCCATGGCGATTAGTTTTAAGTAAAATTACTTATTTTCAACTAACCTTTTGATGTTGAGGAATCAAGCATAATTAAAAAAGGATAAATCATCCAGCATCAAACATCCAGCATTTAACACCAAACATCCCTCAAAAGTTTTTTACTTCTCCCCTAAAATACCTCTTATTTTATTCGCGTTTCTAATGAGTTCTCCCAGCAATTCATCATTGTCTTTTTCCAACGCCGATTTAAATTTTCGGAGTTGAGAAATATGCTCATTCAGAACATCCAAAACATTTTCTTTGTTTTGTTTAAAGATCGGAACCCACATTTCCGGGTGGGATTTCGCCAGACGAACAGTGCTCGAAAACCCTGAACTCGCCAATTGAAAAATGGTATCTTCTTCTCTTTCTTTCTCTAAAACAGTATTCGCAAGAGCGTAAGAAGTGATGTGAGAAATATGGGAAATATAAGCGGTGTGAACATCGTGATCCGCTGCTTTCATGTAAATTAAATGCATGTCGAGATGCTCCGCAACGTTCTCTATCGTTTTCAAAGCATCATCGGAAGAATTTTCACGATCACAAATAACACCTGCTTTTCCCGAAAAACTATCAGAAATTGCAGATTTTGGACCGGAATTTTCAGTTCCCCACATGGGGTGAAATGCTACAAATCGATTTCTTTGCGGATGATTTTCTACCGATTTTACAATTCCCTCTTTCGTAGAACCAGCATCCATAACGGTTTTAGTCTCATCGACCAGATCTAAAATTTGCGACAATATTTTCCGCGTAGAATCAACAGGAATTGCAATAATAATTAGATCCGACTGCGAGATCGCATATTCGAGTGTTGCAATTTCATCGATGATGCCGAGTTCTTTTGCTTCCTGTAAATGTTCCGCGTTTTGATCAACACCATAAACATAAGAAGCAAAGTCTTTTGCTTTTAATTTAAGCGCCATAGAGCCGCCGATTAAGCCGACACCGATCAAAGTAATTTTCATCTACAATAATATATAAATTTGGGAGAATTATTAGGAAAACAATTATCTCAACTTTTTTAAAGAACTGAAAGTCGCGTCATCTTTGCATTTTTCAAACCGAACTTCATATCTCGGATTTTTCTTTGGATAAATTAAGACATATTCCGGACAGGGCTTTTTCTGAGCCTGACTTTTATCAAAATCGATTTCACCTTTTGTAATAATGCTGTCTTTCAGGAATTTTTCTTCGATCTTATTTTCTGCCATTTCTGTGGAAAAAGCTGGAGAGTAAATCATTTTTTTAGAAAGCGTTTCCGCGATAACACGGGAGTTCGGGAGATATCCGCTGCAGCTTGCGCCTTTTTTGTTCAGAATAAAAAATACGAGTAATAGACCGGGAACAAGCCCGATGACAAAAAATTTTATCTTCCTCATTTAAAAAATTAAAAGATTGATATCGTGGTAAGTAAGACCAAAACGGTCACATATCAGTTTTTTAGTATGGCGCCCTTTGTACATGTAAAGCGTTTGCTTCATTTCATTTTTCCGAACAAGCATATTGTCGAAACCACCTTCTTCATCATAATTCAGAAGATAGCTTAGAAAGAAGTTAGAGATCGCTTTTGTCGTGGTTCGCGGCATTTTCGAGGTCAAATTCGGTAAACCACAATGAATCACGCCGTGTTTAATGACGTACGGATTTTCCATATCGGTAAGTTCGGATGTCTCGATTACTTTACCGTTATCAATGGTAACGTCGATAATGACGCTTCCTTTTTTCATCTGCGCCACCATTTCTTCCGTAACAATTGGCGTTAAGCTTATTTTAGAAAGTGCACCAATAACAACATCGGCTCTTCTTAAACTTTTACCTAATTCTTTCGGATCAATGATGGAAGTTGGAACTCTGCCGTCGACCATCATGTGAAGTCGGCGAAGTTTAGACAGTGAATTATCGAAAACTTTTACGCTGGCCCCTAATCCTATGGCGGCTTTTGTAGCGAATTCCCCTACAATTCCGGCTCCTAAAATTACAACTTCGGTCGGACGAACACCTGTAATTCCACCCAACATTAAACCGTTGGAAAGCGCGAGAAGTTCTGCCGCATAAAGCACAGAAATATTTCCGGCAATTTCTCCGATCAATCTTACAAGGGAAAGTTGCTTGTACTCATCAACGATAAATTCAAAAGCAATGGCATTCACCTTTTTTTCAGAAAGTTTTTCGAAATATTCTTTGTCGCGTAAATTGATCTGAAGGGCAGAAACCAAATAAGAACTCGGTTTTAAAAACGCAATTTCATCTATGGTTGGCGGATTTATTTTAAGAACAAGATCCTGTTCAAAAGCCTCGTTTGGACTTTGAGTTATTTTTGCGCCTGCATCTGAATATTGCAGATCGGTGTAAAAAGAACCTTCTCCGGCGCCGGTTTCTACAATAACGTGATGTCCGTGGTTGACTAAAACCTGTACTGCGTCTGGTGTTAAGCAAGTTCTGCGTTCGTTTAGACAAGTTTCTTTCGGAACTCCAATGCTGAATTGTTTTCCTTTTTTAATTACTTCCAGTTTTTCTTCCTGAGGCATTAGATCCTGTTCAGAAAAAGGTGTAAAAATATTTGTACTGCTCATTATTTAAAATAATTTCCTGCTTTTGCAGAGATATAAGTTGTTTAATATCCGGTAAAATGAAGGCACAAAGATACAATCATTTCATTACTAAATAGTTTAAATTACCTGAAATTGATCACGCGTTCCTCGCCGGTATTTTCAATTTTTAATTCGTGATGAGCAAGATCTGCCAATTCTTCTTCGTAGATCTCGGGCCATTCGATTATGCATAAATAGCTGTTGTCCAGATATTCTTCGATGCCGATGTCGTAAACTTCGTTGATGTTTTTCATGCGGTATAAATCGAAATGAAAAATTGTTCCTTTCGATGAATTATATTCGTTCACGATGGCGTAAGTTGGGGAAGAAACTTCGTCATTACTGCCCAGATTTTTTAATAGAAACTGTGTAAAAGTAGTTTTTCCGGCGCCGAGATTTCCTTTGAGTAATAATATATTGTGTTGAAGCTGAGGCAAAATTTCATCGATGATGGTTTGCCATTCTTCAATTTTGGTAATTTTAAATTCCATTTTACTTGTAAATTTCGATGAGGATCTCGCCATTTTCGGTGATGGCGCCGCGGTACATTCCGGCGGTATTAAAAGGCATTGCTATGTTTCCGTCTTTGTCCAGCGCAATCAGGCCACCGTCGCCACCCATTTTTTCAATTTCATCGATGGTTTCCTGTGCGGCAGTTTTAATGTCTTTATTTTGATATTCCATTTTTGCGGCAAGGGTTCTTGCGGCAGTGGCGCGGATGAAGAATTCTCCCCAGCCTGTGCCGGAGATCCCGACCTGAGAATTGGCGTATGTTCCAGCGCCTATAATTGGAGCGTCGCCTATTCTATTCCATTTTTTATTGGTCATTCCGCCTGTAGAAGTTCCCGCAGTAATAATTCCTTTTTTATCTAAAGCCACCGCGCCGACAGTGCCGAATTTTTTATCGATCTCGTAGGAATCGGGCAAGATATTCTGTGAGGTATTTTTGGAGGGTTTTGATTTTTCTTTCGCTTTCATTTTTTCAAGACTTTCCCACCGGTCTTTGGTCCAGAAGTAGGAAGGATCAACAATTTCTAATCCCTGTTCTTTCGCAAATTCTTCTGCACCTTCGCCACTCAGCATAACGTGTTCTGATTTTTGCATCACGGCAATGGCAGCTTTAATTGGATTTTTGATGGTGTGAACGCCTGCAATTGCGCCAGCCGATTTATCATTACCGATCATAATTGCGGCATCCATTTCATTTTTGCCTTCGTTCGTAAAAACGGCACCTTTTCCGGCGTTGAAAAGCGGAGAGTTTTCCATAACAATAATGGTAGCTGCAACTGCATCAAGAGAAGAATTTCCTTTTTGAATTTCTGCATATCCGGCTTTCAATGCTTCGGTGAGTTTTTCTTTGTAGGCATTTTCTTTTTCAGTTGTCATGCTGGATTTCAAAATAGTTCCGGCACCGCCGTGAATAACGAGGACGTATTTTTTTTGCGCCGCGAGCATGCAAGAGAATGTAATGATGGAAGCCAAGAATATTTTTTTCATGTGGAGGAAATGTTTGTCAAATTTATCGAATTTTTTTGGAGGCGCGAGCGAAGCGAGCGCCGAAAATCTTTTTTTAATTTTCTTTAAGATGAAAATTTTTGAAATAAAGAAAATTGTTATGTGCATTTGAAAATCTAAAATCTAAAATCTAAAATTGACTTTACTTGGCTCTTTCTACTTTTTACTTGGCTCTTCCTTCGCGTAAGGGATCGCAATGGAAAGCCCGGAATGAAGTCTCGGCTTTAAAGACGAGACGTAATGAGGACTTGCAATGGAGAGCCCGACCCAAGGTGCGGGAAATTGGTAAGAATTTTTATAAGCGCTGGCAAGGGTTACGCCCAAATACTTACCCGTAAACAAAACCTTTTTCTTATTTTTGCGGAATGATTTCTAAGCAGACCATTGACAACATATTTTCCACAATTCGGGTGGAAGAGATCATTGGCGAATACGTACAACTTAAGAGAGCCGGCTCTAATTTTAAGGGATTAAGTCCTTTTCATGACGAAAAATCTCCGAGTTTTGTGGTGTCGCCAAGTAAGCAGATCTGGAAAGATTTCTCCAGCGGAAAAGGCGGAACAGCGATTTCTTTTTTAATGGAAATTGAAAGTTTTACTTATCCGGAAGCGCTTCGGCATGCTGCGAAGAAATATGGTATTGAGATCGAAGAAGATCTGCGCGAATTAACGGAGCAGGAGAAGCAGTCCCAGACCGACAAGGAACTCCTTTATAAAATTCATGAAATTGCAAATGATTTTTTTCAGGATCAGATGTTCGAAACGGAGGAAGGCAAATCGATCGCCTATTCTTATTTTAAGGAAAGAGAACTGCGCGATGAGATCATCAGAAAATTTCAGCTGGGTTATGCGCCGGAACTGAAAAATGCGTTTACCCAGTTTGCTTTAGATAAAGGATATTCCAGGGAGATTCTGGAAAAATCGGGACTTTCTATTTTTCCGGAAAATGCGCCAAATGGAATTGACCGTTTTCGGGAAAGGGTGGTGTTTCCTATTCATAGTTTTTCTGGAAGGGTTTTAGGATTTGGTGCCAGAATTCTAAGAAATAATGTAAAAACTGCGAAATATCTCAATTCTCCGGAAACGGAAATTTATCATAAATCGCAAGTTCTTTATGGTTTAAATCAGGGGAAACAAGCGATATCTAAAAATAATCTCTGTCTGCTTGTTGAAGGTTATATGGATGTGATTGCGCTTCACCAAAGTGGAATTGAACATGTAGTTTCGAGTTCGGGAACGGCTTTAACAGTGGAGCAAATTAAACTTATTAAACGCCTTACTGAAAATGTAACCATTCTTTTTGATGGTGATGCCGCCGGAATTAAGGCGAGTTTCCGAAGTATTGATATGTTACTTTCTGAGGCCATGAATATTCGGGTTTTACTTTTTCCGGATGGTGATGATCCGGATTCTTTTTCTCGAAAACATCCGCAGGATTATGTTGAAAACTTCATAAAAAATGAAGCCAAAGATTTTATCGATTTTAAAGCAGAGATCCTGCTTAAAGAAGCCGGAAGTGATCCGATAAAAAAAGCAGAATCGATCCGCGATATTGTAAAATCGGTGGCTTTCGTTCAAAATGCGCTGAAACAGGAAGTTTATTTAAAGGAAGTCTCCAACAAATTTGGACTTTCGGAACAGTCGCTTTTTAATGAGCTGAATGTTCAGAAACAACTTCAAAAACAACATGTTTCTCCCCACCAAAGGCAGGAAATTCAGGTGCAACCAAAGCTGGAGAAAGTGACCGAATTCTCCCAAACCGTTGATCCACTTTTGGTTTTAGAAGAGAAACTGGTTGAATTGATGTTGAAATACGGCGATCGTGTTTTAGACAGAGCGGACGAGGAGCAAAAAGAATATCAGATCACGGTGATCGAAGAAATAATTGGTCACTTGCAGGAAGATGATTACGAAATTCAGTCCGCAATTAATAAGAAAATTGTGGAGGAAATTAAACAGGGAATCTCGAACAACGAATTGCGGTCCGGGGATTTTTTTATGACTTTGCTGGATGAAGAAATTTCCGGAAGAATCGCCGATGCATTATTGAATCCTTATGAAAACAGTGATTGGGGTAAACATCAGATCTTTTTCAGTACAGAAGAAGATGTTGTTCCAAAGGTCGTGCAGGACGTAATTTACCGGCATAAAAGGGCTTATGTTATGAAGATCATCAACGGAATGAAAAGCGAGCTATCTGAAACTGAAAATAATGATGAAACGTATAAAAAAATCATCAATCTAAATCAGCTAAGAAAAGACCTGGACGAGAAACTGTTTCGGGTTTTATGACAGAATGTCTAATTTTTGGTTGTGGAATATAGTTTGTGTAAATTTGAGAAGCACATTTGAATAAGTAGACAAATAGATTATAACAAAAAAAATAAAATGGATATAAAAAAAGATTTCAGAGATTTCTCTGTTAAGCATTTAGGAAATAGCGGATTGGCGACGGATCAATATATGGGAATGTACGGACCAACCAATCTAACGCCATATATTATGGAGGAAAGACGTTTGAACGTAGCTCAAATGGATGTTTTTTCCCGTTTAATGATGGATCGTATTATTTTCCTGGGAACAGGAATTGATGATCAGGTAGCAAATATCGTAACGGCTCAGTTGCTTTTCTTAGAAAGTTCTGATGCATCGAAAGATATTCAGATCTACATAAATTCCCCAGGTGGAAGTGTTTATGCAGGTTTAGGAATTTACGATACCATGCAGATCATTAAACCGGATGTTGCGACGATCTGTACAGGAATTGCAGCCTCCATGGGTGCTGTTCTTTTGGTTGCAGGTGAAAAGGGAAAACGTTCTGCATTGAAACACTCAAGAGTGATGATTCATCAGCCTTCAGGTGGTGCACAAGGTGTAGCTTCCGACATGGAAATCAACTTGAGAGAAATGTTGAAACTGAAAAAAGAATTATACGATATCATTTCAGAACATTCCGGTCAAACATACGAGTGGGTTGAAAAAGCTTCCGACAGAGATTACTGGATGACTTCTTCAGAAGCCAAAGATTATGGAATGGTAGATGAAGTTCTACAAAGAAAAACGGAGACTAAAGAAAAATAATTTCTTAAAACCTCTAGAATATAAAAATGCGCGGAAATTAATTTCCGCGCATTTTTTTTATTCATTGACAAAAAACGAATTACCATTTTCCATAAAATGAGGTCACATCAAAATAATAACGAACGGGAGTTCCGTCTGATTTTGTAAGGTTAATAACATCGTAATATTTATTTGCCCTTTCTGTTATTGCCTGATTGACAAGTTGGCAATCCACACAAACTTCCTTTACATATTTGTATTCATCAGCAACATTTTTAACTTTTATCGCATTGTTCATGGTTAGGCCATCACTTTTAGCGGAAGATATGATCTTACGCGTATCAGTAAATTCATAAGAATCAGTATTCATATCCATACTCATGCTCTTTGATTTAAATTTAACCTTAGTTCTACCCATCGGTTTGTAATCATAAACATCTGTCTGGTCAGATCCGTTATGATACTCGTAAAACTGACCATTCTCGATCCACCACTTTCCAGTTTCCTGAGTGTTGTGAGTTTCTCCATCTTGCGTGAAAGTGAAATCCAGAACAAAAGTTCCATCTTCATTTCTGGTCATTTCCCATTCTTTAGAAACTCCTTTTATTTGCTTGTCGATTTCTGAACCCGTCCAGACTCCGACTAATTTTTCATCAATTTGACTTCCGTTGCTTAGTGTTTTTAATTGTGCAGTAAGAAATGAATTAATGCTAAAAAGAAGTATAAAAGCTAAAGTAATTTTTTTTAAATATTGTTTTCTCATTTGTACGATCTATGCATTAAAACCTTCGATGATTTGCGCAAAATCAGACATTTTTAAAGCTGCACCTCCGATCAAACCACCGTCGATATCAGGTTGATAAAATATTTCTTTCGCATTATCTGGTTTTACAGAACCACCATATAGAATCGAAATTTCGTCGGCGATCTCTTTTCCATATTTATCTGCTATGGATTTTCTGATGTGGGCATGAATTTCCTGTGCCTGCTCCGGAGAAGCTGTTTCGCCAGTTCCAATGGCCCAAACGGGTTCGTAAGCGATGACCACTTTTTTAATTTCATCTGCAGAAAGGGTAAAAAGCGCAACTTCAGTTTGATTTTTAACGACTTCTAAATGTTGTCCGGCTTTTCTTTGCTCTAAAGTTTCGCCGTTGCAATAAATAGGAATTAATCCATTGTCTAAAGCTAATTTTACTTTTCTATTGCAGTGGGAATCGGTCTCTCCGTGATATTGTCTGCGCTCCGAATGTCCTATGATGGCACCGGTTGCGTGGATCGATTCTAACATATCAGCAGAAGTTTCGCCCGTGTAAGCGCCACTTGCGTATTCACTCATATCTTGTGCAAACACCCCGATTTCGTTTTGTTCGTAAAGATCTTTTGCCATCATCAAATATAAAGACGGTGGTGCGATCCAGATTTCGCAATTTGGCGTGTGATTTCTTTTATATTCTAATAACTGAAACATTAAGTCCTGTGCTTCAATCACATTTTTGTTCATTTTCCAGTTTCCGGCAACGATATTTTTTCTCATAATTTTAGATAGTTATTTAAGATTTAGAATGCTGAAAATTAATCCAGTTTCCATGTATGTTTCAAAGATTTATAATAATCGTGTTCTTGTTCGCTCACCTGATCATCGGCTTTAATCAAAGATTTAGCGAATTTTGTAAAATCTTTTCTTTCTTCCTCCGTAGAATCATCGAGGAAACAATTTGCGTGAAACTCAAAATGATCTCTCCACTTTTCTGGTTGTAAAGTTGCGATCACGTCTAATTCATCATCTAAATTTATTTTGAACGGAAATTCGTCTGCCAAATATTCCTGCAGTTTTAAACCTTCTTCTGGCGCGAATTCCCCATCTACAGAAGAAAGGATCATTAAAAGATGATAACCAGCAATTGATTTATTCGATTTTTGCATATCTATATTTTGTTTTATTTTTAATAATTTAAGTAATCTTCTGCAGAGCGTTTATCTACGATTTTTCCGTTTTGCAAAGTTAAGACAAAAGGATTACTTCTTGCGATGGTTTTAATCGCAGTGCCGTCCATCATTGCATTATTTATCGTTTTGAAAGTATTAGGATTGGTAGAAATTCCTAAAATTAAGGACTCTTTATTTTCTTTTACTTTCGCCTCTGTTTTTGCTAAAAGTTTTGCAGATACATTTTCGGGCTGATAAGAAAAAATCAGAATGGCTTTCGGCGCTTTCAGAATTTCTTCCGTTAGATCCATTCCGTCTGTACTTTCAGGTTTGAATTTTGAAATCTCTGATTCGTACCCTTGTTTTACAATTTTCGAGGTCGTTTTTCCCTCTTCAATTTTCCAGGGCGAACCTTCGGCCCAATATTTTTTATCATTTACGTAATCATCCTGATTCACATTTAAAACTTCACCAGTCTTGTCATTTTTTAAAGAGTAGAAGGTTTTAAATTCTGAGGGATCTTTTTCAATCTTAGCTTTTTCAGCATTTAGATCAGTTCCAATTCTATAGTCACGGAAATCAATCACAGGCTCATGCGTAATTCCCCAGTTAATGACAAAAACCATGGTCATAAAAGCAAATGCAGAAAGGTATTTCTTAAAGTTTGTCTTTGCTTCCAGCTCATTAAAATCATTTCGGTACAAAACCCACAAAATGAGCAATCCAATCAAAAGAATAATATCCTTCCAGAAACTTTGCCACGGCAATAACTTCAGTGCATCGCCAAAGCAACCGCAATCGGTAACGACATTAAAATAAGCGGAATAGAAAGTCAGAAAAGCAAAGAAAACACATAACGCTATTAAAAGGGAGAGTGTGATTTTCAGGCGGCTTTTTATCAGTAATAAAAATCCGAGCACAAGTTCAAAAATAACTACCGCGATCGCGATAACCAAAGCATGTTTTTCTAAAAATGGAATATTAAAAACGGCAGGCGAAAAATATTCCTCCAGTTTAAAGGAAAATCCAACTGCATCAACTGCTTTCACAAATCCTGAAGCAATAAAAATGAGGGCAATTACAATTCGGAGTATTTTTTTAAACATAGTTGGTGCTTAAATTAGTTAGGTTTAAAGACTTCTTTCTCTTCGGAAAATTTAATGAGACAAAAAACGGCGTAATTCAGCATATCAAAATAATTAGCATCGATTCCTTCCGAAACCAAAGTTGCGCCGGAATTATCTTCGATCTGCTTGGTTCTTAATACTTTCTGATAAATTAGATCGGTGATGGACGAAACTCTCATATCGCGCCAGGCTTCACCATAATCGTGATTTTTCTTCATCATCAACTCTTTTGCCTCATTTGCAAAGTGATCGTAAAGTTGAAGCATTTCGTTTTGATCCTGTTTAAAATCATCTGCAAAACCCTTTTCCAACTGAATGAGACCAATGATGGAGTAGTTCACGATCGCCATAAAATTTTCCTCTTCTGATTCACCTACTTTTGAAGTTTTGGTGATCTGAAACGTTCTCAAACTCTTTACCTTAATCAGGATTTGGTCTGTTAAAGACGGCGTTCTCAGCACCCGAAAAGAGGCTCCGTAATCCTGAAGTTTTTTACTGAATAAATCCCGGCAATCCTTGATTATATCTTCAAACTGTTGTGCTGTTTTCTGCATAAAATTTCTAAACTTTTCAAAGATAAGAATTTTGGGTGATAGTTATAGGTTGAAAATGCCCAGAAAATGTATTTTTGTCAGATGAATACTGCTAATTTCAATTCCGCGAACGCCGATTTTCACTCTATAAATTGCAATGGAAATCTTTTGAATTTGTCTTCTCCAAACATTATGGGAATACTTAATTTAACGCCGGATTCCTTTTCTGATGGCGGAAGATTTTTTGAAGAAAAATCTGCACTGAATCAAGTAGAAAAAATGTTGAAAGACGGTGCGACGATCATCGATATTGGAGCCCAATCAACACGTCCAAAGGCAGAGTTTTTACCAGCTGAAACAGAAATTTCCAGAATCGGCTGTTTGATCTCTACAATTAAAAATCAATTTCCGGAAGCTTTTATTTCTCTGGACACTTTTTATTCGGAAGTTGTAAAATTCGGTTTTGAGGAAGGAATCGATATCGTAAACGATATTTCAGGAGGAAATTTCGACGCTAAAATGTTTGAAACTGTTGCCAAGACTGGACTTCCGTATATTTTAATGCACAACAACGCAACTTACGAATCGATGCATGAAAAATTAATTGAGGATGATATTATTTTGAAACAGAATCAATATTTTTCCAGAAAAATTAAGGAATTGCAAAATTTAGGCGTGAAAGATGTAATTCTGGATCCAGGTTTCGGATTTGGAAAAACAGTGGAGCAGCAACATCAACTTTTGAATGAAGCGGAGTTCATCGGTTTTGGCAAATATTCTTTGCTGATCGGAATTTCCCGGAAATCTTTTATCTACAAACCTTTAGGCAAAAAGCCTGAAAATATTAACGAAGAAACACAGAAACTTCATTTGAAAGTTTTAGAAAAAGGCGCGAAAATTTTGCGGGTTCACGATGTTGCAGAAGCAAAGAAAACGATTGATGGTTTTTTGAATAATTAAAAATTACTATCTTTTCTACTTTTGAAACGCTTCGACAGGCTCAGCGTGACACGGCATATCCTTCTGATTTGAACTGTCAAATGTCAGACTGAGCCTGTCGAAATCCTATTGAATTTGGCGAAGTCTTTTAGAATCTTCCAAATTCTTCAACTAAAATTATTAGTTGAAACTGGATAGTTTATCAGAATATTCTTTAGCGAATTTTTCCCGGTCTTCGTTTAAACGCTCTACATTATTCGGTAGAATATAGGTAAACAATACTTTTTCCTCGTCATCCAAAAAGATGATTTCCTTTTCTTTTTCAGCAATCATCTGCGCAAAAATCTCCCACATCGAAGTGTCTTTCATCTTCAGCAATTCGAAAAACGCCGAGGCTTTTATCTGTATGATCTCCATTTTTAAAATCCTAAAAAGTTCAGCTTCAATTGAATCGCGAAGTTTTGTTTGAAAGTGTCTGTTGCGTAATGTCCAACTCTGTAAAAGAATCCAAGGTTGAAGGGTGAACCTAAAAAGTTATTGCTTTCTAAGCCAACTTCCTGATAATAATGATCCAGTTTTTGGAACTGAAAATCATGATATCCCGGATTTTTCATATCGCCGATAACGCCGCGATAAACGAAATCAAAGCTGGAAATATTCTTTCCGAAAGTTTTAAAATACCACGGAATTCTATGTGTTAAATAAAATCCTGCAAATTTATCGTTGTAATATTTCCCACCTTCCATGGTTGCAAAACCGAGGAAAGAAGTCAGATTAAAGTTAAAGCTATCCGCTTTACCACTACCTAAACCATTCATCGCAAAATTATGTTGAATAGGAACATCACCTGTCACCAGACCGCCATAAGCACGAATTCC
The DNA here is from genome assembly GCF_056279225.1 of Chryseobacterium sp. UYP7. NCBI lineage: Bacteria > Pseudomonadati > Bacteroidota > Flavobacteriia > Flavobacteriales > Weeksellaceae > Chryseobacterium > Chryseobacterium sp. UYP7. The sequence continues at coordinate 84,806 of NZ_JBWBQW010000002.1, read as the reverse complement.
TGTAACTCCGATTTTTGTTTTGAACACGTGTTGCGCCAAAACATCGAATCGGCTGTAACTGAAATCTCCACCCAACGTTTCCAATCCCTGTTCGTAATTCACAAAAAATTCCGGATAGTTTTGTTCATAAGTATATTTCCCGGAAGGCGTCATGATATTCTTGGAATTCGGCGAGTATTTCAGGGTGATTTGCGTCGCAAAATTTTCGAACTGACTGCCAAGATTTCTGTAATTGTAATCAAATAAAATTTCTTCGTTGTCTTTTTTCGCAGAAACGTTTACAGTTAAAGCATTGGTCAAATCATTTTCGTAAGACAGTTTGAATCCGTCGTAATGGTAAAAACGATCATTTTGCAGATCGATCCCGGAGTTCATAATTTTCATTTTAAAGTTCCAGAGATTTTCATTAAAACGTCCGGCTGCGACCACGTCATTATAATATTCTGCGCGGAAGAATGAATTTTTTTCCAAAGTTGTTTTAAAATCAATTCCAGCGCCGTATTTCCAGGTGTCATCTTTTAAACCGTAAGCGAAATAGGCATCTGGCGAAATATATTTGTTAAATCGTTCATTAAGTTTCGCCGCAACTCCCAATCGGATTCCCTCATATTGGTTATATGCAATGATCTTCGAAGCATCGAAATCAACAATTCCAACTCGGATCTTACCTTTGACCAATCCCGTTAAAGCGCTAATTTTTTGATCTAATTTATATTTTCTACCAACGCTGTCAATTTTTTCGTAAGTCATTTTTTCCCGTGCCGTTAAAGAGTCTGTGCGGTATTGGTCTAACAAACTTCCATCGGAATTTTTTACATCCATCGTATAACCGGAAAATTCTTTTCTATTAACGTCTATCGGAGTTTTAAAATCAAAGTAATCAGCAGTGATGAAAACATAATTGCCGTACTTCTGTTGATTTTCTTTCTTTTCTTCTTTCGTTTTTCCTTTCGTGCTTTCGGTATCAAAAATGGTAGAACCCATTTTGAATTTAAGATTTTCTTTCGTCAAAAACCATTTATTATCGATGGGTTTCCAGATACTTGTGATGGTTCCCTCGCTTTTTTTCTTGCTGTTACTTTCAATCTTTTTCAAACCGTACGTTTCGGTATCAACGTAAAGATATCCATTGAATTTTCGTTTGCTTGTACCTTGTTTGTAATCGACCTGACGAAAGCGGATGACGTAGTTTTTTCGGCCTTCAATATCGATAGAGTCCGTTAAAAAGAAACGATAAAGGGTTCGGTTTTCTTCTCTGATCTCGCGCGGAATTTTATTCCTGTTAGAACGCAGCGACATCATTTCGTAAATAGGTTGTTTTAACCCCGAAACACGATTGTCCAGAATATTGATCTTCTCCTCGTATTGTTGAGAAAATAAGTACTCAGATGCTCTTTCCCAAAGGAAAAGTTTGCTTGTAACCATCAATTTCTGTACATTTTCACTTTCGATAGAATCTTTCTTATCGCTTTTGGACTGCACCTTAACTGGAACTGTTTTTAGAGAATCGATGCGGTGATTAATAAACTGATCATAATGTTTAATACTGTCTTCATCAATATCTAAAGAGATTTTTTGGTATGATTTAAAAGAGTAAGAATCTAAACTTTGCGGCGAGTTATTTTTATAATTTTCATTGACTTTCCGCAGGATCTCTAAAGCCAAAGGATCACTCTTATCGTCGATCACTACACCTTGAATGGACTGAGTTTTGGGATCATTTTTAGATAAGGTAATTTCCATCACTTTATCGACTACCGATTCATCATCAAAATAGCCAGGCGCTTTAATATTTACTTTTTTGCAACTGCTGCGAAATTCTAAAATTCCCTGAGCATTTGTTTTACCTAAGAATTTATTATTACACGTTATAGTAGCATTTGGAATGGGAGCGCGGTTTCCGGCGCTAAAAACTGTAATTTTAGACTGCGCAAAAACGGTTAGAAAAAGGCAGGAAAATACAAGAATAAATAATTTTTTCATTAAAGCAAATGTATTCAAAATTAAAATAATATTTCTATAAAAAATCCATCTTTTGAATGTTTGTAATTACCCTGAAAGTAACGTTAAAAGTAAATAAAATCTAAGAAATTCTTCCCCATTTATTCTTCCCTTTGTACTGTTTGGAGTAATAATTTCTAAGATCTAAATTTTCTGGATGTTCTAAATGTGCATCATTCTTTAACAATAATTCAACGGCAGCTTTTGCGGCTTTAATAATCTTCCCGTCTGAGAGCAGATCCAACTTCTTAAAATCGACAACGCCACTTTGTTGGGTTCCTAAAATATCTCCGGGACCACGAAGTTGCATATCGACTTCGGAGATTTTAAAACCATCATTGGTTTCCGTCATCGTTTTTATTCTGGTGCGGCTTTCTTTCGTCAATTGATCCGAAGTCATTAAGATGCAATAACTCTGTTCGCCACCACGACCAACTCTGCCACGAAGTTGATGCAGCTGGGATAAACCAAACCGTTCTGCACTTTCGATGATCATTACAGAGGCGTTCGGAACATTAACGCCTACTTCAATAACGGTGGTCGCGACCATTATTTCAGATTTTCCTGAAGCAAAGAAGTTCATCGCGGCTTCTTTTTCTGCAGGTTTCATTCGGCCGTGTAGCATGGTTACTGTTTTACCTTCAAAGAATTCTACAATATGATCGAAATTTTCGAGCAAATTTTTATAATCTAAAGTTTCAGATTCCTCGATCAATGGATAAACAAAGTAGATCTGTCTGCCCTTCTCGATTTCTTCTCTTGCGAAACGGAAAACATATAGCCGGTCTTTTTCCCGTCGATGTGCGGTAATGATCGGTTTTCTTCCAACGGGCATTTCATCGATGACAGAAACATCGAGATCGCTGTAAAAACTCATGGCTAAAGTCCTGGGAATCGGAGTTGCCGTCATGACCAAAATATGGGGCGGAATTTTATTTTTCGCCCATAATCTTGCACGTTGTGCCACGCCAAACCGGTGTTGTTCATCGATGATCGCTAAACCTAAATTTTTAAACTTTACAATATCTTCCAAAACTGCGTGCGTTCCAACTAAGATCGAAAGTTCACCGCTGAGTAATTCTTCATGAATAATTCTTCTCGCTGCCGTTTTTGTAGAACCTGTAAGTAATTTAACTTTTACATTTGTTTCGGCTAATAATTCTGAAATTCCAGCAAAATGCTGTTGGGCCAAAATTTCAGTTGGTGCCATGATGCAACTCTGGAAACTGTTGTCCAGAGCGATCAACATTGCAAGAAGCGCTACCATTGTTTTTCCGGAACCTACGTCGCCCTGTAAAAGTCGATTCATTTGAATGGGCTTTTTCATGTCGGTTCGAATTTCTTTTAAAACTCTTTTCTGTGCGTTGGTTAAATTAAAAGGCAAAATCTCATTGTAAAAATTATTAAAATTTTCACCGATTTTTGGAAAAGGATTTCCGACAACAGAAGCTTTATGATGTTGCTTTTTTAATCCATAACCCAACTGAAAGAAAAAGGCTTCTTCAAACTTTAGTCTTCGGTTCGCATGCTCAAAATGGTCCAGATCTTTTGGAAAGTGAATGTGATAATAGGCGTGCATTCTACCGATGATCTTTAGTTTCGATCGTAAAGCTTCCGGTAAATTTTCTTCAATTAAATTCGGTAAATTCTTACTGATATCTCCAAGAACGTTCTGAAAGAATTTATTATTGAGTCCTCTTTTTGCGAGTTTTTCGCTTCCTGGATAAATTGGGGAAAGTGTTCCGGAAAGTGCTTTCTTTTCATCGACTTCAATTTCAGGATGTGGCATTGAAAAAGTGCCATTGAAGAAGTTGATCTTCCCAAAAATAAACAGCTCCTGATTGAGGGGAATTTGGTCTTTCATCCATTTCGAATAGCGAAACCACACCAGTTCTAACGTCCCTGATTCGTCCCGAAATTTTGCGGTCATTCGTTTTTGTCCCTGTCCGTAACTAATTTCCTGAATGTCTGTAACTCTTCCTTTTAATTGAATTTCGGCTTCGGATCCTTCCGCTAAATCTCCAATTTTATGAATTTTACTTTTATCAATATACCTTAAGGGGTAGAAGGTGAGGAAATCTTCAACGGTCGAAATCCCCAAAACATTTTTGATGAATTTTGCACGTTCAGGACCTATTCCTTTTAAAAATTCTATGGAAGTTTCTAGAGTCAAATTTGGAAATTACATCGTTAGATGCGGGTTTTTGTAAAGAAGCGAATTTCGTTAAAATAAAAAAGACCTGCAAAATATTTTCACAGATCTTCTTTTCCTAATCCAGTCTCACTTAATCTTTGATGCTGGATTTAAATTTTTTCTGATAATTCTCCCATTTATCTCGGGAGTCAATTTTTTTATAGTCATCATTCGCAATAAATGGAATGTATGGTTCGAGCTCCTTCGCAGTAAGTGCACCATTTAAAATCGTGATTGGCATCGCTTTTTCATCGAGAAAAACAATACTTGGAACGGCATTAACATTCATGAATTTAGTGAAGTCGTGCAGAGAATTTTTCTTTTTCCCCTCTACAAATCCAGTATTGGTAAATGTTCTGCCGAAAAGCGTTACGCTTTCCTGACCTTCTGCATTAAATTTCACAGGATAGTAATCTTCATTTAAATGTTTTGCAATGGTGGGATTGCTGTAAGTGGTTTTGTCCATGACTTTACACGGAGCGCACCAATCGGCGTAAAAATCGATAACGATCTTTTTTGGATTGCTTTTTTGGGCTTCAACAGCTTGCTCCAAAGTCATCCAGTTCACTTGCGCGAAAGAAAAAGAAAATATCAATAATAATAAAAGGAGAGGAAATTTTTTCATGATTTCGGTAATTGCAAAAATTGAGCCTTGTTGATCTTATCGGACTTCCCGCATCAATTTCTTGACTAATGGGGAAATCAAAATTAATAAAATACCTGCAATTACGGCATATAATCCCAGATCTTTATAGCCTGAAGTATATGCCTCTAATTTTTCCATATTAGAAGCTCCTTCGCGCGCTGTCGCCATGTTTGCACCAATTAATCCCGCTACATATTGTCCGTAAGCAGAGGCTAGAAACCACATCCCCATCATCATTCCCTGCAGTTTTTGGGTAGAAAGTTTCGTCATAATTGAAAGTCCGATCGGCGAGAGACACATTTCTCCGAGCGTAATGATAAAAAGGGCGATCGTAAATAAACTTAGGGAAGTGACGCCTGCTGCATTTGCGAAAAATTTCGTGGCGTAGATTGCATAGAATCCTAAACCTAGAAATAGAAATCCTAGACCAAATTTTATTACAGTATTAGGTTCTAATTTCTTTTTGCTCAACCAGATCCAGAGTAAACCAATCGGAACGGCAACTAAGAGGATAAAAAATGCACCTCCAGAATTGTTCACGCCATTGGGATCTAAGCCTAATAAATCCTGATTTAAATTATGCGCTGCAAAAATACTCAGGGAGCCGCCACTTTGCTCGTAAATACCCCAAAAAACAATGGAGAAAATAATAAATATAAGTGCTGCAAAAAGTTTACTTCTTTCCGCTTTGTCAACCTTAGACATTTCGTAGAATAAATAAAGCAATGTTAACGGTCCAACGGTGTACATGAAGTAATCGGTGTACTGTGTTTTCGCCACCATTATCATGATCATTGGAATGAAAATTAAGGAAAGTACATAAACTCCATATTCCTTCCATTTTTCCATGTCGACCAATTCCCCATTTGCCAGAACTTTCTGAGGTTGAAGTCCGATCGGTCCAAGCGTCCTCTGCGTAAATACAAAGTTAACTAAGCTGATTACCATCACCACGGCTGCTAAGCCGAAAGCAACATTCCAGTGTAATCCTTCCGGTATTAGGTGAGCCAGTAATTCTCCTTTTCCGATGGCGATACAGAGATAGCCGCCGAGCAAAGCTCCCAGATTTATTCCGGCGTAAAAGAGAGAGAAACCGGCGTCTGTACGGTTGTCTCCATTTTTGTAGAGTTTACCGACCATTGTGGAAATGTTCGGTTTAAAAAATCCTGTTCCGACCACGGTGAAAGAAATTCCTAAGAAGAAAAATTGATGTGGATCCGCTGCTAAAATTAAACTACCAATAATCATCAAATATCCACCCCAAAAAAGGGACTTTCGAAAACCTAAGATCTTATCCGCAAATAATCCTCCAACAAAAGTAAATGCGTAAACAAACGCCTGCGTTGCGCCGTACTGAAGGTTAGCATCTTTTTCATCCAGATTTAACTGCGAGATCATGAAGAAGACGAGCATCCCACGCATTCCGTAGAAACAAAAGCGTTCCCACATCTCTGAGAAGAAAAGGGACCATATTTGTTTGGGATATTTTCCTTTAAAATCCTGTATTTGATCGAGCGTTAGGTTCATATTTTTGTAGTAATTAATTTTGGTTAGAGTTTTTATCTTCTTCATTCAGTTCAAAACGGATTTTGTCCTGATCAATGAGTTCCTTTAATTCATCTTCTTTCGGTAGGTATAATAAATATTTACTTGCAAAAAGACTGTTTTTATCATTAACAACAGAATATTTTACGATGGTTTCGTCTTTTTCTGAACATAATAAAATTCCGATAGTAGGATTATCACCTTCACTACGTTTTAAATCATCATACATTCTGACATACATATCAATTTGACCAATATTTTGATGTGAAAGCTCGCCTGTTTTAAGATCAATGATGACGAAACATTTTAAGATATAATTGTAAAATACCAAGTCAATGTAAAAATCTGAATTGTCAGTAGAAATATGTTGCTGTCTTGCCACAAAAGCAAATCCTTTCCCAAATTCTAGCAGGAACTTTTGAATATGATCAATTATTGCGGTTTCTATTTCTCGTTCTGAAACTTTCTCATCCGTTTTTAAACCTAAGAATTCAAAAATATAGGGATCTTTTAAAATGCTGTGAATGTTTTCTTCAGAAGATTTTTTATGTTCTAAAACTCTTTCGAAAGCTAATGAGTTGATTAGTCTCTTTAAATCTCTGGAACTCCAATTATTTTGAATAGATTCATCAATATAATAATTTACTTTTTTTACCGAATCTATTTTGAGGAGTAATCTGTAATGGGTCCAAGTTAATTCGTGACGCAGTGCGTCACATACTGGAAAAGCTTGATAAAAAGAACGCATATTTCTCAAATTACTTTCATCAAAACCTTTTCCGAATTCTAAACTTAATTTCTGCGAGAGTCTTTTTAAAGTGTATTTTCCGTAAACAGCACGTTCTTCTCCATTTTGTTCCTCTTCTACAATGAGTTTTCCTATTTGCCAATAACTTAGTAGTAAAGTAGAGTTGGCTGCACGAAAAACTTTCTCGCGCGCCTTGCTAATAATTTGTTTTACGGATTGAAATAAGAGATCTTCCTGCAATTCCATCATACTAAAATAGAAAAAACCACCGAATAAATCGGTGGTTTAGTTTAATTATATTTCAACGAAATTAATTTACGCCGTGCATCATTTTTTTCAAGATCGGTGAAATTAATGCTAAAATAGCTCCAGCAATTCCACAAAGAATTACAAACACCATGAAAAATTCAAATAAATTACGAATTTCGAATCCGGCAAAAGATTTATATTCAGCCTTGATCACATTATCGTTCTCAATTTTTGCTAACTGCGTTTCAGACGGGAATTTTAACTGCGCTAAATCCATCTTAAATTCTAGTTTTGCGTTTGCATCTGACTTCTGAAGTTCTTTTAATCTGGTATCAAATTCACCTCTTTGAGCCGAAATGATTTTGTTATTTTCAGCGAATAAACCACTCACATCCTTTTTAAGATTTTCATCAGCACCAAAATTAGTATCTGCTAAGTTCGACTGCGCTAATAAAAATAGTTCCTTAGCGGTTGGTTTATAGGTTTTGTCCAGGACTTTCTGTAAATCGATATTCTGTTCCTGCGCGGAGACAAATTTATCACCTGTTGCCGGTAAGATTGATCCCAAGGTTCCTGATAAAGCGTATCCTGCAGCGTTTGCGATGAAAAATACTCCGAATAATAGAGAAGCAAATCTTTTTGGTGCTAATTTTCCAACCAAAGATAATCCAATTGGAGAGAGACAAAGTTCTCCCATTGTCTGAATTAGATAAAGTAAAATCAGCCATTTCACTGCAAGAAGACCGGTGTTTCCTAAATCTTTTACGTTGTAGGCGATGATCAAGTAACTTAAAGCAATCAAACCAAGACCAATTGCTTGTTTAAGAGGTGAAACCGGTTCTTTTTTATTGGCTCTTAACTTGTCCCAAAGCATACTGAAAGGAACAGCCAGGATCACAATAAATAAACCGTTAAAAATTTGAACCATTGAGGGTGGCATATTCCAGCCAAAAATATTTCTGTCGGTTTGGTTATCTGCAATAAATGTTAAAGATGAACCTGCCTGTTCAAAGGCAGCCCAGAAGAAAATAATGAAAAAGGATACAATATAAATTACCCAGATTCTATCTCTCTCAATTTTATTTTCTGTAGCAGACATAATTAAAAATGCCAATGCAAGTCCCATTGAATAAATGAAAGGATAAATGATCGCTTTTACAAATTCTCCCATTCCTACCGAACCAAATCCAATGTGATTTACGAATAAATACTGAAATCCAAAGAAAGTCAGCACAAAAATAGCGACTGCAATACCGATTGATTTTCCAGTAAAATTCGCGGTTTGAGTTTCGCCCTCTTCAAAATCATCTGCAGTACTTTCACTTGGTAAACCACCAATTGGTCGTCCTTCAGGAGTCACTACATATTTGTTTTTAAGTGCGATAAACGTAACAGTTCCGATCACCATTGCGATAGAAGCGGCTAAGAATCCCCATTTAAAAGCGTGAACGTCTCTGATTCCATCGGCATCTTTTACATCTCCTAAGAACGGACAGATGAACTGACCTAAAAACGCTCCCATATTAATACCCATGTAGAAAATGGTAAATGCGGAATCCAATTTTGATTTTTCCTGTTTCGGATAAAGACTTCCAACCATGGAAGAAATATTCGGTTTGAAAAATCCATTTCCGAAAATAATAACTCCCAAAGCAGCCCACATCAACATTTGTGCGGAACCTAAGTTCGATTCAAACGAAGAAGCACTCATAAACATCAGGAATTGACCTACTGCCATTAAAGCTCCTCCAATGATGATACAATATCTGTTTCCTAAAAACCGGTCGGCGATAAATCCACCCAACATTGGTGTCAAATAACATAACGCTAAGAATCCACCATAAATAATGGTTACATCTCCTTCTTTCATTAAAAGGGCGTTCACCATGAAAAGGGTGAGCAACGCGCGCATTCCGTAGAAGTTAAAACGCTCCCACATTTCTGTGCCAAAAAGAACCCACAATCCTTTCGGGTGTTTACCTTTCGCTTGTCCTTCTAAAAATTCTTCCGGTGCATTTAATGCTTCAGTGTTATCCATATTTTAGTGTTAATTTTTGTTAAGATTAGCAAATATAGTTTTTTTTGAGTTTTTGCCAAGACTTTTAGAATCAATTACAAAAAAAATCGCAGAAATTTTCTGCGATTTACAAGTTTCGTTGCTTTTTAAATTAATGGCCTTTCTCCTTCATAATTCTGTTCAATCGTTTCAGCATAGAAAGTCCAAGTAAAGTAGCAAATATTAAAAGAGCAAAATTGACGAGGAAGTAATTCGTTTTGTTTTCGTAATCATACCAAGTACTCGCTAAAATCCCGGAAAGTTTATTCCCTACAGAATTTGCGAGGAAAAATCCACCCATCATTAATGCAGTAATTCGTGCCGGTGATAATTTAGAAACGAAGGAAAGTCCCATTGGCGATAAACACAATTCACCGATCGTAATAACTCCGTAACTCGCAAAAAGCCACCACGGAGAAACTTTTATGGCTCCATTTTGTCCGGCCTGTACTGCCAAAACCATTACCAAACAGGAAATTGCAGAAATGAAAAGTCCTAAAACAATTTTTGAAGGGGTAGAAGGTTCTTTTCCTTTTCGCCTCAAAAACATCCATACTCCTACAATTATTGGGGTCAAAGCAATTACCCAGAATGGATTAATGGACTGGAAAAGTTCGGTATTGTAAAGAAAGAGGCGGTCTTCTTTTCCTGATTCTAAAGTTGCGCGCCGTTCTGGCGTAAGATTTTTAAAGTAAACATCTTTGCCCTGAATTTTCACCGTTTTTTTATCAGCATCTTTTTGTGCACGGTACTGGTCATCGTAAATCGGAACTTCTTTGTTTTTATATTCCAGACCTTCCACCATATAAATGGATTCCAAAGGTTTTTCTAAAGTTGCCGGAACGCTTCTATCGGTGTAATAATTCGCCCATCTTGTTAATGCTGTTCCATTTTGTTTGAAAACTGCCCAAAAAAACATTGAGATCAAAAAGATAGATAGCAACGCGCCGATCGAAGGTTTTTCCTCTGGTTTTGCTTTAAAGTAAAGGGAAACATAGAAATAAATCACTGGAATCGTAGCGAAAATAAAGGCGTCTGTGGAATCACTTCCAATTAAATTGCCCGGAATAAACCAACCTATCGCACCTGCAACTAAAGCTGGAACAAAAACCTTTAATAAGATTTCCGAAAGTTTAGTATCACCTTCTTCACTGGGCTTCATGATCGCAGCATGTCGATAATGTTTTAAACCGATGGTGAAAATGACCAAGCCGACCAACATTCCAACTCCAGCCGTGATAAACGCTTCACCCCAACCGAATTTATTCCGCATAAACGCAGCAATAATATTACAAATAAACGCTCCGATATTAATTCCCATGTAGAAAATATTATATCCCGAATCTTTATTGGCTTTGTAAGGTTCTTCTGAATAAAGGTTCCCAAGAAGCGTAGAAATGGTAGGTTTAAAAAATCCATTCCCGATAATAATTAAACCCAGGGAACTGTAAAACCAGGTCAGATCTTTAAAAATTCCCATCCCAATATATCCCGCTGCCATTAAAATTCCACCTAAATAAATAGATTTAATGTATCCCAAAACGCGATCCGCTAAAAACCCACCGATAAAAGGAGTCAGGTAAGTTAAGGCGATATAAGTTCCGAAAATATCGTCGGCGTTTTTGTCTGTAATTCCCAAACCACCGCCCATTCCTTGAGGTTCAATGAGATAAAGGACGAAAATTCCCAAGATCAGGTAATATCCGAAGCGCTCCCACATTTCCGTAAAAAATAGGTAGGGCAATCCTTTCGGATGTTTACTGGTCGACTTTTCCATAGATTTTTAAATTTCTCAAAAATAGGATTTTTAATTGAATGGCAAAATCATTCGGTCTATTTGCCATTAAAGATCAATAATACTAAAAATCCACACATATTTCTAAGCCATTTATAAAAAAAACCACTCCGTTAAGAAGTGGCCTAGTTTTCAGCATTGAAAAATATTTTAGAGGTTATTCAGAATAAAATCTGTCATTTTCTGATAGAGTTGTGGTCTAGTTTGACCGCCATAAATTCCGTGGTTTTTATCTGGATAAGCCATAAACTCAAACTGTTTTTTGTTTTGAATTAAAGCTTCAGAAAACTCCATTGAATTTTGGAAATGTACGTTATCATCGGCTGTTCCGTGAATTAAAAGAAATTTTCCTTTCAATAATTGCGCATAACTTGTCGGTGAATTATCATCATAGCCTTTTGGATTTTCCTGTGGTGTTCTCATGAATCGTTCGGTGTATACTGAATCGTAATATCTCCAGTTCGTAACGGGCGCGACAGCGATTCCGGTTTTGAAAACATCTGCACCTTTTGTCAAAGCTAAACTCGCCATATAACCGCCAAAACTCCAACCGAAAATGCCAATTCTGGACTTGTCAATGTAAGTTTGATTACCGAACCATTTTGCTGCGGCAATTTGATCTTCAATTTCGTATTTTCCTAAGTTTAGGTAAGTAACTTTCTTAAAATCAGTTCCTTTGTAACCCGTTCCACGACCGTCGACACAAGCAACGATATATCCTTTTTGAACTAAACTTTCAAACCAAATCGCGTTTCCGCCATCCCAGGAATTGGAAACCTGCTGTGAACCCGGACCGGAATATTGATACATAAACAGCGGGTATTTTTTATTTTTATCGAAATCTTTCGGCTTCATGATCCAGGCGTTCATTTGATCGCCCGCTTCATTTGGAACTGTAAAAAATTCTTTTTCAACAAAATTATCTGCTTTCAATTTTGATAAAAGCTCATCGTTATTTTGAAGTTCTTTCAATGTTTTTCCGCTGTTATCCTTCAAGGTGTAGGAGTAAGGCTTTGCGGCAGAAGAAGAAGTCTCTATAAAATAATTATAATTTCCACTAAAATTGGCGCTGTTAGCTCCCGCATCATTAGAAAGTAAAACCGATTTTCCAGTATCAATATTTATTTTGGAAACGACTTTATTAATGCTTCCTTTTTCGGTTGTTTGAACGTAAATTTCTTTTGTTTTAGGATTAAATCCGTAATAATCAGTTACTTCCCAATTTCCTTTCGTAATTTGTTTTTTGAGTTTTCCGTTTTGATCATACCAATAAAGATGACGGTTTCCATCTCTTTCTGCGCCCCAAATAAAGGAATTGTCATCTAAAAATTCTAAGATAACATTATCGGTATCGATCCATCTGGCATCACTTTCTGTAAATAATTTATTGATCACTCCGGTTTTTGTATTCACTTTTAAAACATCAGATGAATTTTGAATTCTTTCTGAAGTCACGAGAATTATTTCGTCGGCTTTTGCAGTTTTAAAAACATTCGGAATATAATAATTTTTGAAGCTGGATAAATTTAAAGCCATCGTTTTGTTAGAATCTAAACGATATAAATGTGCCGAAACCACTGAGTTATTTGCACCAGCTTTTGGATATTTATAACGCATTTCAGATGGGTAGAGTTGTTTCCCATAAATAGGAATATACATTTCCGGAACTTTGGTTTCATCGGATTTTACAAAAACGATCGCATCAGAATTTTTCGTCCATTCATATTGTTTTGCATGACCAAATTCCTCTTCATAAACCCAGTCAGCAAGACCATTTAAAATCGAATTTTTCTTTCCATCGGTAGTGATCTGCGTAATTTTTCCGGAAGATAACTCCTGGTAAAACAAATTATTCTCAGAAATGAACGCGACTTTGTTTCCATTTGGCGAAAAGGTTGGTTCCTGTACGAAATTACCGTTATTTAAATTCAGAACTTTACCGGATTTCAAATCTTTCACATCAAATTTTCCTAAAAAAGAATGTCTGTAAATAGGTTCGCTGTCTTTTAGTAACAATATTTTTGATTCGTCATCATTAAATATGTAAGACATGTAATTTCCGTCGACGATATTTCCATCTTTTTTAGAGGTTTTGTAAGAGTATTTTGCAATTCCGTCTTTCTCGATGACCGCATAATTTTCGCCATTTTTCAGGGAAGCGATTCCGGAAATTCCTTTGCCGCGATAGTAGCCGGAATAAATTTTATCTAAGGTAATTTCCTGCGCGAAATAAGACACAGAAACGAGGATTGAAACTGATAAAAAAAGCTTTTTCATTGTATAATTTTGATAAGAATTCAAAGGTAGTAATTTTATTAAACTACTGTTAAACTTGTCTTTCGCGATCTATATGGCAAAAAGATTGATGGTGTTTATTGGACAAGTTACTGATTTTAAAAAAGTTAAAGTTTAATCTTAAAGGAAATATAATGGCAGAAAAAAAGTATTCTAAAAAGGCGGAAGAGAAAATTGGGGAAGTAATGCACGAATTTAAAGAAGGAAAACTTAAATCTTCATCTGGAGAAAAAGTAACGGACAGGAAACAGGCAGTCGCAATTGGAATCTCGGAAGCCAAAGAAGATCAATTAAGTTCCGAAAAAACCGAAAAAATAATTTCTACAAAAAGTATTAAATAATCTGTCGTAAGCAGATTATTTTTTTTCTTCTGCCTCTTCCTGATGTGTAAAACCGATCGACTGTCGCGGAGCTTCAACAATTTTATAATGTTCTAATTCGTTTTTCAACGCATTGATTCTTTTCGGAAAATCATCGTAATTATTTATAGAAACATCCATGATAAATTGCGAAACCTGATCCAAATATTCTCCTGTGAGTTTTGCCGAAGCTGCTCTCAATGAAGCATCAATAAGAGTTTTTTCTATTTTAATATTCTCGGAATGATCTTTTAAATAGGAGTTACGGATCCGTTTCTTTAAACTTTGAGTGAAATCCTTCACCATTGTATTTGAAAAGACTTGCATTTTCGATGAAACTTCTTTCCAAAAAGGAAGTTTTGTAGCGTTATTTTTAATCAAGATCTTCATTAATAAAGATTCTTCCGAGAGATTTTCTGTCATAAAATGCAGGATCATTTCAGACCGTTCCTGCAGGTTCGGCGGAAAAACGGGGATCATCACATCAAATCTTCCCGGTGCTAAAATTTCTTTGTCGATATCTACAATAGTATTTGCAGAGCCGATCATCAGTAATTCTTCGTCTTCAAAATGGCCAACGTAGTGAAGAATAATTGCCTTCGTTTCTTCATCGCAGGACGAAACGGAATGCTGTTCAGTTCGGTTATCCATAATGGTGTCGAAATCCTCCATAAAAAGAAGAGTTTTTTCTTCTTTCATTATTTGCATTAGAAAATCATTAAAACTTGTCTTATTGCCATCAACGAAAGAAGTTCCGTAGTAATATTTCTTAACTTCTTTAAACTGATAATTAATAATTTCAGCAATTTTATTGGTCCAGAAAATTTTACCACTTCCCGGTGGACCGTATAAAATAATACCGGCTGCTTTATGGATTCCCCAATCCGTAAGCGGAGATTGATTAATAAAAGGCTCTAAAGTTTTCGAGATGTAGAAGAATAAATCTCTGTATCCAATAAAATCTCGCTGTGTTAAACTGGATTTTTTGCCAAAATAATTGTAGACGAACTGGTAATTTCCACCCAAACGATTATCAATTCCGTAGCTTGAAACTGATGATCTGTAAAGACCGTTATCAAATACTTTGGGTTTTTCTTTTTTGATAATTTCTGCAACTTTAGCGGCAGGCTGATTGATGTTTTCTGCGATATCTTCAACAGATTTCTTTTCGTCTAAATCCTGTTCATACTTTTTTAGGAAAGCAATATTTTCTCTTGCAAATTTTTCGAAGTCGAGCTTTACCTCTAAATTAGTTGAAACACATTCTGAAAGTTCTAAATCGAAATCCTGAATAAATTTCATAAAACTTTCTGTAGAGATCTTAAGGTCTTTTGCAAGTTCGGTCAGTTTCATATAATAGTATTTTGCTTAAAATCAAAATTACAAAAATAATTAGGAAATGGAACCGGAGAGGAAACGGAAGCCGACTTAAAATTTAACCTCTCCGTAATAAAAGAAAAAAAGAGAGATATTAAAGTTTTATTTCTTGTTTATGGCTCAAAACTTTCGAATTTTCCATTTTCATAAAACCAAACGATTCTTTTTATTTTACTTTCTTGATTTACAGCGGTTTGTGCTTCTATTTTAACCTCGGGAATTGCTAATCGTTGAGAATCGCTTATTTTCTCTTTTTCTGGCAACTGCGCAGAAATTTCGAACTCTCGCGGAACATCACTTAAAATTTTATCTTCACTTTCAGTAATTCCAAAATTTTGGTCATCAATTAAGGAGAATAAATCGGGCAGGGAAGTCGTCTTTGGTTTTTCAATCACCAATTCTGCTTCCTCTTTTTTAACCATTTCTCCAAGACCATTAATGAGCCAATCCCACTGCAGTTCGGGAAAACGTTCTTTTATCTTGATCAAGAAATCAAGAGAAGGTTTATTTCTCCCGGAAGCGATATGAGAAATATTGGAACGCTGCACATCGATCTCATCGGCAAACTCCGAGGCAGAAAGTTCTGAATAAGCGATGATTTTTGAAATTCTTTCGTTTAAATTCATAATTACAAATGTAAAACTATATTTTACAATTATATAATACAAATGTAAACTAAAGGAGTTTTATCGTCTTTACAAAAGTAAAACCAATGCTTATCACATTGGTTTATAATTGTTTAAAGTATTTACAGGTCTAATTAATATCTCGCATGATCATCACTTTCAGGATCGAATTTAAGAGTACGAACCTTTTTCCGTTCCGGGAATATGAGCGAGAAGAAAATACTGAAACCAAGAATTCCCACAATTACGAAGAGCGAATGGGTCGTTGAAAATCCCCAATCTTCAAGAAAATGATGGAATAGCATCTTTAATCCAATAAAGGTTAAGAGAGCTGCCAATCCAATTTTAAGGAAGCGGAACTTATCTATAATTCCAGACAGGATAAAGAACATGGAGCGCAGACCAATGATCGCAAAAATATTAGAAAAGAAAACAATGTAGGGATCTTTAGTCACCGAAAAGATCGCGGGAATACTGTCTACAGCAAATATAAGATCGGTCGCCTCAATGATCAGTAGAACGAGAAACAGTGGTGTGAGTTTCTTAACGCCATTGATCGTCACAAAAAATTTATTACCAACGAAACGGTCGTGAACTTTAAAAAAGCGATTGGCGAATCTTACTATTGGATGATTTTGGGTATCGATCTCCTCGTCGTTATCCTTGTCCAGAAACATTTTAATTCCGGTAAACACCAGGAAAGCACCAAAAACATACATGATCCAGTCGAACTTCTCAATTAAGGCTGCTCCCACAAAGATAAAAATAAAGCGCATTACGATCGCGCCTAAGATTCCCCAAAACAGAACCCGATGATAATTTTTCTTAGCAACACCGAAGGCGGTAAACACCAAAAGGATGACGAAGATGTTATCGACCGAAAGTGCATACTCAACAACATAACCAGTCAGATATTCGAGTCCCAGATTTTGATTGTAAAGCTGAATGCTGTTTTCCAGATCATTAGGAATAATTTTTACAGGATGATGGTGAGAAGTAATGACCTGTTGTAGTTTCTCCATACTGTTGATGCCATGGAGTAGGTGACCATATGTAATAAGCAGGAAATAGAAACACATGGAAAGCACAACCACAAAAAAGCTCATTAATCCCGCTTGTTTCATTGAGACATTCGCAGATTTTTTGTTTAAAAGGCCTAAATCCAGAGCAAGAATAATAAGGATAAACAGGAGAAATCCCAGTAGAAAAATTGTTTCGCTTGTCATATTTTTAATTGTTCGCAAATATACGGAAATATCAAATCTCTACTAATTTACATTTGTAATAAAATAGTTTTATTAACAATTACAAAAACAAAAATTGTTTATCTTTTTTCCCCTCAAATGGCTATTTCATACCTAATTTTAACTTAAAGTACAATTCAAATTTTGATTGAGGTAAGTTAAATTGTAAACTGACTTATAGTAAGTTGTGTTTTTTAAGTAAGATTAGTGCAATCCACAATTTTATCAACAGACAAACTGACATTTCGACTTGTTTAATTAATTTACAAAAGTTAATTTTAAAATTCGCTGAAAAAAAATTAAATTTGAAAAATGTAAAATTTTAAAATATGTTCGAATCTTTCGTTTACCGAAAAAACCCTGATTTCCCAAACCGTTATATTTCCCCCGGAAAATTATTTATTTACCTACAGACGAATTTCAGCGATCACATTGTGGAGGTTGGAAAATCGTTTTTAGAGAAACCTATTTTTAAATTGAAAGTCGGAAATGGCAAAATCAAAGTTTTAGCATGGTCGCAAATGCATGGCAACGAATCGAACGCAACGCATGCGATGCTTGATTTGATGGAAATATTGAAAGATCGATCTGATTTAAGAGAAGAGTTATTTTCAAAAATTACGTTGGATTTTATTTTTATGTTGAATCCGGACGGATCGGAGAAATGGACCAGAAGAAATGCTCTGGATATTGATATGAACAGAGATTTCCTCAAACTGTCCAGCAAAGAGTTTCCTATTCTGAAAGGAATCGCGGAGAAAGGGAATTATAATTATGCTTTGAACCTTCACGAACAACGAACGATTTTTACAACCGATGGTAAGAATCCCGCAACGCTTTCCTTTTTAGCGCCCGCGCAAGACCATACCAGACAAATCACAGAAACGCGTAAGAAAGCAATGGCGGTGATATCGAAAATTTATGAAAGTTTAAAGACAGAAATTCCAGATCAAATTGCGAGATATTCCGATGAATTTTATCCAACTTCAACGGGAGATAATTTTACAAAAATGGGAATTCCAACCATTCTATACGAAGGCGGACATTTTCCAAATGATTATAAAAGAGAAGGAACCAGGAAATATTATACGATTGCTTTATACGAAGGTTTGAAAGCGATATCAGAATTAAATGGATCCACAGAAAACTGGGAAACTTATAAAAAGATCCCGGAAAATAAAGAAACCCATTACGATGTGATCTACAAAAATGTAAAACTCAATACAGATTTTGAATGTATTCTCGATATTGCAGTGCAATACAAAGAAGAAATTTTAGAAGGCGAAGATGAAATTATCTTTATCCCAATCGTAGTCGAAGTGGGCGATGTCGGTAAAAAGAAAGGCTGGAAAGAAATTGACTGTACCGGAAAAATGTTTATTTCCGAAAAGAAATTTCCGAAGCTTGATGCGGAAGTCGATTTCAAAATAGAATAAAAAAAAGCGAAGTTCGAAAACTTCGCTTTTTTATGGAGTAAAACTTTATCGATTAATTCACGACTTTAATTCCAGTCGCTATAAATCTGATTTCTTCCTGAAGTTTGGTGATCGCATCAATCTCAGACTGAGATTTTTTTGCATCTTCTGCGTAATGTTTCTGTTCGTCAACCGAAGTAACTTTGGTCTCAGCATTTCCTTCCAGTACCACATTTTTTCCTATTAAGGCAGTTGGAACGAAGAATCCGTAATCTTTCATTTTCACGAAAAATTTCTCATGGTTGTCGGTTTGTACGGTCAACCAGCATCCTTTTTTATCGCAAACGTCGGTAACTTTTCCCTTCACGGCCACGTTTTCTACCTTTTTTGATTTCGATAACTTTTTGTCAAGCTGTGCAGTAGTTAGAGCTGATTTTTCTGCTTTGGCAGAAACTTGAGTTCCATATAAATCTCCCACCGATGCAATTCCGGCTGGTGGTCCCATTTTCATTTCTTTTTCCTGGGCAAAAACCAGGGTAGAAAATGCTATCGTTAATAAAGCAACTAGTTTTTTCATTATTTATAATTTTCACAAAAATAAGAAATATTTTGATGTGCAGTTTTTAAAAGCGTAAACTTTAAACCTAAATACAATAGAAGTGCTACAGAAAATTAATAATCATTACAGAAAATTTATATATTTACGTTTTTCAAAACAGAAATAGGTAAAAACATTACTTTTAACCATTCTTTAAACTAAAATCAGGACTGAAATAAAACTTTATGAATAAAAAACTCAAACTCTGGGATGCCACAATGCTCGTAATGGGCTCGATGATCGGTAGCGGAATATTTATCGTAAGTTCAGATATGATGCGAAATTTAGGCTCCGGTTACTGGTTGATGGCGGTTTGGGTCATTACCGGAATCATGACGGTTGCTGCAGCAATTTCCTACGGCGAACTTTCTTCCATGTTTCCAAAAGCGGGTGGACAATATACCTACATTACCGAAATTTTCGGAAAAATGACGGGCTTTCTTTACGGTTGGGGTTTATTCACCGTTATTCAAACCGGAACGATCGCTGCTGTCGCCATGGCTTTCGGGAAATTTACGGCGTATCTTGTTCCGGCACTAAATGATTCCGCACCGCTTTTTCAGAGTGGAAATTTTAAAATCACCTGGATTCAGATTTTGGCAATTGTGGTCATTATGCTTCTTACGTTCATCAATACGAAAGGCCTTAAAAACGGAAAAATTTTACAGGATCTTTTTACAACTTCAAAAATTTTAGCCCTGCTCGGAATTATTATTTTCGGATTCATCCTCATAAAAAATTCACAGTGGACGGAGAATATGAGTTTCGGTTGGAATGCATTTCAGGATTTTGGCACAGAAGTCGGAAACAATCTCGTCCCGAGTGGCTGGAAATCCATTGGTAGCATAACGCTCTTAGGCGGAATTGCCGCAGCAATGGTTGGTTCCGTTTTTAGTTCTGTCGCTTGGGAAAATGTAACTTTCGTTTCCGGAGAAATAGAAAATCCAAAGAAGAACGTCGTAAAATCCATGGTTTTGGGAACTATTGTAGTAATGGTTTTATACATGCTTGTGAATTTAGTTTATTTAAATGCTTTGGATCGGGACGGAATAGCCTTTGCCGATCAAAACCGACCTGCAGTTGCCACTTCCGAAGTAATGTTTGGGAATATTGGAACCATTATAATGGCAGTTTTAGTAATGATATCCACGTTTGGCTGCATCAATGGATTGGTTTTAGCCGGATCCAGAGTTTTTCAAACCATGGCAAAAGATGGCCTCTTCTTTAAATCCGCCATCGAAAATAATCAAAACGGGGTGCCCGGAAAATCTTTGTGGATGCAGGGAACTTGGGCTTGTGTTCTCGCACTCAGCGGACAATACGGCGATTTGCTCGACATGATCTCATTCGTCATCGTATTATTTTATATGATCACAGTTTTCGGCGTGATTTATTTAAGAATTAAACAGCCAGACCTCGAAAGACCTTATAAAACCTGGCTCTATCCGGTTACGCCTATCTTGTATTTGTTGATCGGAACTGCATTTTGTGGCTTGCTTATCTGGTTCAAACCGCAATATACTTGGCCCGGCTTCCTCTTAATTTTAATTGGATTACCCGTGTATTGGTTCATTAACCGGAATAAAAAAGTTGATTAATTGGTAAGGAGCATTAAGGTTTTTGCTTTGCTCCAAATGATCACCCGTTTTCACTACTCGCTTCCCGATCAAATGCATCGGGAGAGCTCAAACAGAACGTTCAACCGAGGCTAGAAGTTCGGGCAGGTCTTCTGATCAAAACTTTTTGTGGCGTTCTATTTGATAGGAAGGAGAGTAGGTTATAAACAAAAAAATTATGTCAGAATTAGTCGCCATATTCCAGTCCTCTTATCTTTACGAGATCGAAGTCGCTAAAACAAAACTCGCTTCCCGGGAAATTCCGAGCTTTATTAAAAACGAGTTCGTAAACAATATCGCCGTTTTTCCAATGTCTCAAAACTATTATTTAATGGTGAGCGAAAGAGATTTCGAGAATGCCGAGAAGGTCCTGCAAGAAAACGACGAACTTTCAGAAGATGGAACTCTACTTTAAAAAAAAATGGTAACTCACAAACTCACAAACTCAATTACTCAAACACTCAAAGCTCAACTGCCTTTTTTGGGAGAAAAAATAAATCTTCATTCTAGCCACGATTGCAGCGGCATCCTTTTTTAAGGAGGAACGACGAAAAAAAGATAGAGCGGAAAGCGGGTAGCAATCTTCGAAAAAGACCAGATCTTCGCGCTCCCTAAAACTGCAGAACTTTCCGAAATAGAAGTCCTTTTCCTTTTGACTTCACTTTTAATTTTGCATATCTTTACGCAAAATTTTTAGAGAAAATGATCGACTGGAAAACTGTAAAAGAATACGACGATATTACCTATCAAAAATGTGGCGCGGTCGCCCGGATCGCCTTCAACAGGCCCGAAGTTCGCAACGCATTTCGTCCGAAAACCACCTCAGAATTATACGACGCTTTTTATCACGTTTCCGAAGATTCTTCGGTTGGCGTAGTTCTGCTTACGGGCGAAGGTCCGAGTCCGAAAGATGGCGGTCATGCATTTTGCAGCGGCGGTGATCAGAAAGCGCGTGGTGAACAGGGTTATGTTGGTGAAGATGGAAGACACCGCTTGAATA
The DNA here is from genome assembly GCF_056279225.1 of Chryseobacterium sp. UYP7. Classification (NCBI taxonomy): domain Bacteria; kingdom Pseudomonadati; phylum Bacteroidota; class Flavobacteriia; order Flavobacteriales; family Weeksellaceae; genus Chryseobacterium; species Chryseobacterium sp. UYP7. The sequence continues at coordinate 63,042 of NZ_JBWBQW010000002.1, read as the reverse complement.
TTTTAGAAGTTCAGCGACTCATCCGATTTATGCCGAAAGTTGTAATTGCGGTGGTGAATGGTTGGGCTGTAGGTGGCGGACATTCTTTGCACGTGGTTTGTGATCTGACTTTGGCGAGTGAAGAGCACGCGATTTTCAAGCAAACCGATGCCGATGTTACGAGTTTCGATGGTGGTTACGGTTCTGCATACTTGGCAAAAATGGTCGGACAGAAAAAAGCGCGCGAAATTTTCTTTTTAGGCAGAAATTATAATGCAAAAGAAGCAGCCGAAATGGGAATGGTCAATGCCGTAATTCCACACGAAAAACTGGAAGAAACTGCTTATGAATGGGCTCAGGAAATTTTAGGAAAATCTCCTTTGTCTATCAGAATGCTCAAATTCGCTATGAACTTAACAGACGACGGCATGGTTGGTCAGCAAGTTTTTGCTGGTGAAGCAACCCGTCTCGCCTACATGACCGAAGAAGCAAAAGAAGGCAGAAATGCCTTTTTAGAAAAAAGAAAACCCGACTTCGGCGAAAATAACTGGATATCTTAACACAAGCAATTAGCAATAGGCAATAAGTAATTTATTACTCATTACTCATTACCCATTACCAATTACTTATTAATCATTACTCATAATTTATGACAGATTGGATAAAAGCCGCACGATTGCGCACTTTACCGCTTTCGATGAGCGGAATAATTTTGGGTTCTTTCATTGCAAAATGGAGAATTTCACAAATCGGCGGAACCTGGGACTGGAAGATATTTGGGTTGGCGATTTTAGTAACTTTACTCTATCAGATTTTATCCAACTTCGCAAATGATTACGGCGACGGTATTAAAGGAACAGACAAATTAAGAGTGAATGTCGCAGAACAAAGAGCAGTAGCTTCCGGACGAATTACTGCGAATCAAATGCGGAATGCCGTGATTTTATTTTCTATTTTGTCTTTGGTCGCAACGATCGCCTTGTTATATTTTGCCTTTTTCAAAGAAAACCTGATGCAAGAATTTTATGTTTTTGTAGGATTGGGAATTGCCTGTATTTTAGCGGCAGTAGGTTATACCGTTGGTAAAAAACCCTACGGTTACATGGGACTTGGCGATATATTCGTCTTTATCTTCTTCGGCTTAGTCTCCGTTTGTGGCAGTTATTTTTTGTTTACAAAAACGTTTAACTGGGATATGCTTCTGCCCGCAACTGCAGTTGGAATGCTGAGTGCCGCAGTTTTGAACCTGAACAACATGCGCGATATTGAGAGCGATGGTTTGAGCGGCAAAAAGACCTTAGCTTTAAGATTAGGTTTTAAAAAAGCCATGGTTTATGAAATTGTTTTACTGCAGCTTCCTTTGCTTTTGATGCTGGTTTTCATGATGAAAAACGGACTGCATACCGAAGGAAAATATTACGCTTTTATCTTTTTTATTCTAATGTTTCCAATGATGGCCCTTCGACGAAAAATAATGGAAGTTAAAGAGCCAACAGAACTGGATCCGTTTCTTAAGCAAGTCGGTATTATGACTTTGGCAATGGCGGTTTTAGTTGCAGCAGGACTGAATTATTTTTAAATATAAAAAGAACAAAATGAAAATTACATACCTCGGACAAAACTGTTTTTTGTTCAACTATAAAGAAAAAAATATCCTGAGCGATCCTTTTTATAATTTCGGTAAAGCACAATCGGGCTTCGATATCTCTGCTCAAAAAATTGATTACATTTTGATCACTCATGCGCACGGCGATCACATTGCTGATGTGAAAGAAGTTTTGGAACATCATCCGGAAGCACAAATTATTGGGCAACCAGAAATTTGTGGTTACTTCGGCCATCCAAATTCGATTGATATCAATTTCGGTGGTTCTGCAAAATTTTTAGATATGAAAATATCGATGGTTGCGGCTTCTCACACGAGCTCTTTTCCAGATGGAAGTTATGGTGGCGAACCTGCTGGCTATATTTTCAGATTCGAAGGAAAAAATATCTATTTAGCAGGCGACACCGGAGTAATGGCTGATATGGAATTATTTCCGAAATTATATGGAAACATTGATTTGGCGATTCTTCCCATTGGTTCGCATTATACGATGTGTTCAAGAAAGGCAAGTTTTGCTGCGTCGGAATTATTGAAAACCAAGAAAGTGATCGGCTGTCATTTCGATACTTTTCCGCCAATTGTGATTGATCATGAAGAAGCGAAAACACGATTTAAAGATAGAAATGTAGAATTGATTTTACCTGAACTTGGACAAGTCATAGATTTTACCATTTGAAGATATGAAATTGGAAAAAACATATTTTAAAAATTTTGCTTTAGGGTTTGGATTTTCAATGCTCTTTAATTTTTGTGTATTTGTATATTCATTTGCTAAATATATTAGACCTGGCAGATGGATTGGAAACATCCCTCAACTGGCGGTACAAAATCTTTTGATAGGATTTTTATTTCCGATCTCAATTTCTTTATTATTTGCATTTTTCTTTGCAAATTCCTTTTCATTTTTGAAAAATAATAGAAATGTTAGATTTCTTCGCAAAAAAATAGGGATGGCTGTAATTTTGTTTTTTGCAATGCTCATTTTTAATAATTTTATTTATCCACGATTAGAAATATTTGTTTTTGTAAATACTTATAAAATTGCATCTAGTAATTCAAATACTGGAATTGTCTCCAGTCTTTTTTTTAATAAAGAAAAAGAAAACTTTTTAATGAATGATCCAACTTCCTTTACATTTCCTAGATTAAATAAATTTATTGACAGTTTGCAGATAGAAAAGGTAACGATCTTAAAATCTGCAGATTCTTTACTGAATTTGCTGCCAATAAAAACAGCCGAACATCAATATGAAAATTTACATTTAAAAAATCATGGTCTGAATAAGCCAGTTGGAAGTAGGTCAGAAATTTCTAATTATGATGAAATGGTTATCAACTCAAATTTGGAGTTCACCATTAAGGAAGAAGAATATTACTTGCAAAGAGAACTGAGTAAAAATATTGAAAAAAATTCTTACCGTTTAATACAGCCATTTCTTGTTTTTCTATTTCTGCCTCTGTCGTACATTTTGGCGATGATCGTAAAAGAAATAAAGCCAATACTTTTTTTTGTATTGGTAAGCGGAGTATTCGTTCTAACGATGGTTTTGTTTAGATTATTTGGAAGGATGCTGGAGGTTGAGATAGTAAATGTAAATATTGGTTATTTAATATTTATCATAATTTTAATTCCTGCAATGATAGGTTTTGCTAAGATAAAATATAAGGAGACAACAAGGCACAAAAAATGGCAAGCTACCTAAATCACACCGCTACAACCAATTACCTTTGCTGCGTTCCCACCCTGGAGGGTTCTCAGGAGCTGGTTGTTTAGGACTTGCCGTTGCAAAGATAAGGGTTTAATTGAAATTTCAAAATTAGAACTGCTTATTTTTTAGCAAAAGAGTGAAAATAGAAAAAAATAAAAGCTTAAAAACCTGATAAACAAAGGTTTTGAAAGTGAATAAAAATTTAAAAATTGATAAAAATTCAGATATGATTAAAAATGTTTATGGAGTAGGATTGGTGCTGTATGGCGTAACAATGTTAATTTTTTTTGGAATGTACTTTTTCGGAATGAACACCGAATATTTTAGCAATTCGTTGCTGATCAATGCTTTTGTTCTTCCTGTAGTGTATGTGGCTGGGGGTTATTTTTTAATCCATTCGGTAAAAAAACAGGGAATTGAAATGGGATTCACCGAAGTTTTCGGACGGTCCTTTAAACCAATGTTCGTGGGTGGAATTCTTTCAATAACCACTATTTTTCTATTTTTGAATTTTGTCGACAGCGATGCGAAAGACCTTCTAAATTATCAATACATCGAAAGACAGAAAACCGAATTGAATAATGAGTACGAGAAAGCCAAAATAGGAATGAAAGATGAAGCAGAAAAGAAGGAACTCGACACCAATTATAACAACCGCTTACAAAGCTTTTCGCCTGAAATGATCGAGGGTAAAGATATGTTCTCCTTTCGGCAGTTTACATACTATTTCGGCGCGATCATGGCCTTTTATGTTATTTTATCGGTCTTTTTTGCAAGTTTTTTCCGGAGTAATATTGAAAATTAATATAGTACAAAGGAAGCGATTTTACAACCCACAAATCCCAAAATAAAAATCTAATTTTGAGGAAACTAATTTCAAATTTTAAATAATTAATGAATTTATCCATCATAATTCCTCTCTTAAATGAAGAAGAATCTCTAGACGAACTTTTTACCAGAATCGATTCTGTATGTAAAACCGCAAATCTCTCTTACGAAATTTGGTTTATCGACGACGGAAGCACCGATCTGTCCTGGAGTATTATTGAAAATTTAAAAGTTCAATTTCCGCAAATTCATGGAATCAAATTTTCCAGAAATTATGGTAAATCTCAGGCATTACACGCTGCTTTCGAAAGAGCGAACGGTGATGTAATTGTTACTATGGATGCTGATCTTCAGGATTTTCCAGAAGAAATTCCGGAACTCTACAACATGATAAAACTTGAAAATTACGATATCGTGTCAGGCTGGAAAAAGAAGCGTTTCGATAATGTAATGACTAAGAATGTACCTTCGAAACTCTTCAACGCTGCGGCAAGAAAGGTGTCGGGAGTAGAATTACACGATTTTAACTGTGGTTTAAAAGCCTACAAAAAGCAAGTTGTAAAATCCATCGATGTTTATGGAGATATGCACCGTTATATTCCGGTTCTTGCTGCGAATGCTGGTTTCCGAAAAATTACGGAAAAGGAAGTGAAGCATCAGGCGCGACCGTATGGAACTTCAAAATTTGGCACTGAAAGATTTGTCCGCGGATTTCTGGATTTAATTACGCTTTGGTTTGTAAGCCGTTTTGGTGGAAGACCGATGCATTTTTTTGGTGCGGTTGGAACGGTGATGTTCATTGTCGGATTTCTTTCCACATTTTGGCTTGGACTTTCAAAATTAATTGATGTTTCCCGTGGAATTTATGGACATTTATTAACAGATAATGCCTGGTTTTTTATCGCTTTAACCATGATGATTTTAGGAACGCTGCTTTTTATCGCTGGCTTTTTAAGCGAGATGATCATTCGAACAAACCGACAGCACGAAAACTATCATATTGAAGAAGTAATTTAATCAAACTTGTTACCTTAAACTTTTAGAACTAAACTTCAAAAATATTAGTAAAATTCAATAATGAAAAAACTATTATATCTTTTTCCTTTAATCCTTTTATTTTCTTGTGGTAAAGTGACGCCAAAAGGAAAAATCGACAGCAAAGATCTAAAGGTTGAAGATTTTACCAGTGTTAATCTTCATGGGAAATTCCGGGCTTTTTACATAAAAAGTGACAGCAGTTTTATAAATGTTGAAACGTACAAAAACGTTGCGGATAATTTAAAGATTTCCGTGAAGGATAAAACATTAGACATCACTGAAAAGCGAGAAACGAAAGGGGTGGATTTCTACAATATCACAATCTATTCAAAATATAATTTAGAAAAACTTTCGATCTCTGATTCTGTAGAAATGAATATTTCAAGTGAGATCAAGACCGACAATTTTAAACTGAATTTGAAAAAAAGTGCTAAATTTATAGGATCGGTAAATTCCCGACGGGCAGAAGTAGAAATGAGCGGTAAAAGCCGCGCTAACTTTATGGGTACTACAAAAGATGCCACCATAAAAATATCCGATACTGCGAGTTTAATTGCGCCTTACTGGGCAATAACCAATTTAAAAATTGAGTCTAAAAATGAAAATTATGCGGAAGTAAATGTGAAAGATTCTTTAAAAGGAAGTGTAAAAAACACCTCTCAATTTGTATATTACAATGATCCGATCCGCGCGTTTGATATTGAAAAAACAAGCACCGTGGAAAATAGAAAGCTCAATGAATAAAAGTAGAGCTGTTCAAAATAAGAGATAAATTCCGCTAGCGAATCACAATACAATAAATGGAGGTCGTCCTCTGCAAAAAAATAAAACATGACAACTTTAGAAAAAGCAAAACTCTGGCTCACCGATTCTTTCGACGAAGAAACAAAAAATACCGTCCAAAACTGGATCGATACCAATTCTGATGAACTGGAAGATTCCTTTTATAAAGACTTGGAGTTTGGAACTGGTGGAATGCGCGGAATTATGGGCGTTGGAACAAACCGCCTCAATAAATATACGCTCGGACAAGCAACTCAGGGTCTGGCAAATTATCTTCATACCCAATTTACAGGCGAAGAGATAAAAGTAGCCATTGCTTATGATGTTCGACATAATTCCCGGGAATTCGGTAAAATGTGTGCTGATGTTTTAACTGCCAATGGAATTAAGGTTTTACTTTTTAAAGATCATCGTCCAACTCCCGAACTTTCATTTACCGTTCGTGATAAAAAATGCAACGCCGGAATCGTATTGACTGCTTCTCATAATCCGCCTGAATATAACGGTTATAAGGTTTATTGGGACGATGGTGCGCAGATTGTTCCGCCTCAAGACAGTGCGATTATTAACGAAGTTCATTCAATAAAATTCGACGAAATAAAATTTGACGGGAACGATGATCTAATTGAATGGATCGGTGTTGAGCAAGACGAAGTTTATATCGACGCCTGTATGAAAAATTCTCTTTACCAAAATATTGGACGGGATAATCTAAATATCGTTTTTACTTCTATTCACGGAACGACCTATGCAACGGTTCCGCAAGCTTTAAGAAAAGCAGGTTTCCAGAAAATTGATCTGGTGACGGAACAAATGATTCCCAGCGGAAATTTCCCGACCGTTGATTCTCCGAATCCAGAAGAACCTGCAGCTTTGGAAATGGCACTTGATCTTGCCAGGATTACCAATGGTGATATCGTGATTGGAACAGATCCAGACGGTGATCGTCTGGGAATTGCTATACGAAATTTAGAGGGCGAACTTCAACTTTTAAATGGAAATCAATGCAACACGATCTTAACCTACTATATTTTAGATCAGTGGAAAAAAGCAGGCAGAATTACGGGCAAAGAATTTATAGGTTCTACGATCGTGACTTCTGATATTTTTTATGATATCGCTCAAAAATTCGGGGTTGACTGCAAAGTTGGCTTGACCGGTTTTAAATGGATCGGTAAAATGATCCGGGATTTCGAAGGCAAAGAAAAATTTATTTGTGGTGGCGAAGAAAGCTTTGGTTTTATGACAGGAGATTTCGTTCGCGATAAAGATTCTTGTGGCTCCATTTTGCTTGCCTGCGAAATTGCTGCAGTGTGCAAAGCAGAAGGAAAAACAATGTACCAATACCTGATCGAAATCTATAAAGATGTCGGAATGTATTACGAAGGCTTGGTTAATGTCGTAAGAAAGGGTAGAACAGGTGCAGAAGAGATTACTCAAATGATGAGCGATTTTAGAGATAATCCGGTGAAAGAATTGGCGGGTTCCAAAGTAACCGAAGTGAAAGATTTTCAAGAACAAACCCTTTTAAACTTAGCAGATCATCAAAAAACGGTGATGGATGAAATTCCGAAATCAAACGTTTTAATTTACTACACCGAAGATGGAACGAAGGTTTGTATTCGCCCATCCGGAACGGAGCCGAAAATTAAATTTTACGTTTCTGTGAAAGATTCAATTACTTCTGAGGCAGAATTTGAGTCCAAACTAAGTGACGCAGAAGATAAGATCCAGCGAATCAAAGCTGATTTGAAACTTTAATAATGAGATTTTAATTAATATAGAAAAGGCAGATAATTTTAATTGTCTGTCTTTTTTTGATCTGTTTTTTTAATTACTTGAAATAAATCCAGCATTCATCAACTAAAAATTGGCTACATGAAATACATCATTTTACTATCTCTCTTTCTTTTGCCGCTCCATTTATTTTCGCAGTATTTATTGCCCAATGAGGTGATCCTATATTCTTTTGAAACTAAAGAACAGAAGAAGATGGTTCTGGTAAAAGATAAAAACAACAATTACATTCAATATCGATTTGGCGGCAAAGACAAGGTCGAATTAGCGTTTCCTACCGAAAAAAACGCTGAAAGCTGGAATATGTTTTCCTATAATTATTATATGCGCGGTGGTGGTAAAGCGAATGCCGGCCAGGAAATTGCGAATTTAAGCTTTACTCAAAATGGGTTTCAGTATTTGATCTACTCTACTTATTTTTCGGAAGAAGAATCGATGGATACCGGGATTTTAGTTACCAATTTGAAAACACAAAAGAGGACCAGAATTAAAGGCCTTGTTAAAACGAGAAAAGAAAGCTTGTTCTTTCTTCAGGAAAAAAGTTTACTAAAAGTGGACGAGGAGAGCGGTTTAGACTTTTAAATTTTGTCTGCAAAAAGAAAAAAGTTTCACCTGTTGTGAAACTTTCGCCTTATAAATTGATTAAGAATTTTAAAATGTTGCTTCGTCCTTCACTTGATCTTTCATAACAGGAACCGTAGTTTTTTCGGTTTCAGTTTCAACAGCTGGAGATTTCTTTTCAATGACTTCAGTTTTTGGCTTTTGGATGTCAACTGCAGGAATAGTTTCTTCAAGCTCGCCTTCCGACTCGGTATATTCACTGCCCTCATCATATTCTTCATCTGATACCTGATTATCTTCATCGGTATATTGATAATAGGAACTAAACTTCTTTGATTTCTTATCATAAAGAACTACATATTTATTGGATTCTTTCTGCACGATCAAACCGCCCACTGGCGCAGGGATTAGTTTATTTTCATTTAAGAAAATTTTAGCACCGCTGTCGAAGGAATTAATTACAGGTAAATCATAATCATAATCTTCCACAAAAAGAAGTTCACCTTTATTATTGAAAATAATCAGTTTTGACCCTTTAAAATCGTTTTTCTCCAGTATAATCGCCAGATCGCTGTTTTCTTTCTCGTCACCCGTATAATCGCCAAACGCAAAAACCCGTTTAGCCCTGTCTGGAATTTTCGTCATAAAGTACGTTCCGTCTAAATACCCGTTGGTAGACAAATAATTATAGATATATACTTTATAATCCTGAGGAATTTCGTCGTAAGCCGGAGCAGAAAATAAGGCTTCCACTTGCGGATATCCATTATCTACGTCGCTTTCTGTATTGGTGGGAAAAAATTTATTCTTTAAAAACACTCCGATAATAATTAGTGCTATTATGCCGACAATGAGTCCGATCGTAAGTCCTTTTTTAGATTTTTTTTTCGGTGGAGGAATAGAAGAGACTTCTTCAGGATTCTGGTTTTCAATCATATTTGAATTATTAATGAGTGCCATATTAGCGATTTCAAGATAATGATTTTTTTTTGATTTCAACAGTTAATGTCAAATTCTTCTTCATTAATGAAATAAAAAACCGCAGTTCTTTGAAGGTTGAATACATTTTTTTATTAAATCGAAAAAGATCACTTTTTAAAACCAAGAAATAATTTAACTTTTTTTAAGATTAGAAATGCCTTTTTTCCTCTTCCAATTTGTATTTTCGCTTTTTAAAATTATAAAAATTTGTACATTTGAGAAGGCCTAGAACAAATATTTAATCTTTTTTTTACGACCTATAAAAACCCGACTATGAAAGTATCAAAACTTGCCGAAAATTTAATTGGTTCCGAAATTATTAAGATCGGAAATCAGGTAAATGATTTAAAAGCACAAGGTGCCGAAATCGCCAACTTGACAATTGGAGATTTAAATTCTAATATTTATCCGATTCCTTCGCGTTTAAAAGAAGAAATAAACAAAGCTTATCAAAATAATTTAACCAATTATCCACCTGCAAACGGTCTTTTATCTTTAAGAAAATCAATCTCAAAAGACATTAAAAACCGGTGGGATCTTGATTATTCCGAAAATGAGATCTTAGTTGCCGGCGGCTCCAGACCTTTAATTTATTCTACATTTAGAACGATTGTAGATGAAGGCGACAAGGTAGTTTATCCAATTCCGTCCTGGAATAATAATCATTACGCGTATTTAACAAATGCTGATAAAATTGAAGTAGAAACTTCGCAGGAAAATAATTTTTTACCAACTGCCGATGATTTAAAACCTCATTTGAAAGGTGCCGTTTTATTGGCGCTTTGTTCGCCGCTAAATCCTACTGGCACGATGTTTACGAAAGAACAGCTTTCCGATATTTGCGAACTGGTCTTAGAAGAAAATAAAAAAAGAGGCGAAAATGAGAAACCGCTTTATTTGATGTACGATCAGATTTATGCAATGTTGACTTTTGATAAAGAACATTTTAATCCCGTATCCTTATTTCCGGAACTTAAGAAATATACCATTTTTATCGATGGAAGTTCTAAATGTTTTGCTGCAACCGGAGTTCGCGTGGGCTGGAGTTTTGGTCCGTCTGAAATTATCGATAAAATGAAAGCGCTTTTAACGCATGTTGGAGCCTGGGCGCCGAAGCCCGAACAGGAAGCAGTGTCAATATTTTTAGGAGAACCCGAAAATGTTGATGCTTTTGTTGATGATTTTAAAGGCAAGATTTCCGAAAGTCTGGAAACACTTCATCAGGGAATTCAAGATATGAAATCCCGGGGTTTTGCAGTCGAAAGCATTCAACCAATGGGCGCTTTGTATCTAACAATTGAATTAAACTACATCGGTAAAACAAAACCGGATGGTGTTCAAATTAGCAATTCATCTGATCTTGTGTTTTATCTGATCAATGAAGCCGGAGTTGCGCTTGTTCCTTTTTCTGCTTTTGGAAATTCTCCGAAAATGCCTTGGTTTAGAGCCTCGGCAGGTGGATTATCACTTAACGAAATACAAACAATGTTGCCAAGACTTGAAAAAGCGTTGTCTCAGTTAAAATAAATTTTGAATGATTAATTTAATTTTTCAAAGATCGCCTTTCATTTTAAATTATTCCAATTCAATTATCTCATGAAGATTATCGCCGTTATTCCCGCCCGTTATCAAGCCAGCAGATTCCCGGGAAAACTTATGCAGATTTTGGGAGAAAAAACGGTGATCGCGACCACCTACCAAAATGTCGTAGAAACGGGTTTATTTGAGGAAGTCTTTGTCGCCACAGATTCTGAAATTATTTTTGAAGAGATTCAGAAGTCCGGAGGAAAAGCCGTGATGACCGGAGCACACGAAACAGGAAGCGACCGAATTGCGGAAGCCGTTTCAACCATCGATTGTGATATTGTTATTAATGTTCAGGGCGATGAACCTTTTTTGAAAACAGAACCTTTGAAACAGTTAATTTCTGTTTTTCACGACGATGTAGCTAAAGAAATATCTTTGGCATCCTTAAAGATCAAATTGCATGATAAAGAGGATGTTGAGAATCCGAATAACGTGAAAGTCATCACAGATTATCAGGGTTTTGCGCTCTATTTCAGCCGTTCTGTGATTCCGTATCCGAGAGAAACGACTGTTGAAGCAGAATATTTTAAACATATTGGCGTTTATGCATTTAGAAAAAGTGCGCTGTTAAATTTCGCAAAACTCGAAATGAGATCTTTAGAAATCGCAGAAAAAATAGAGTGTATCCGTTATTTAGAATATGGTATGAAAATCAAATTAATAGAGACAGATTTTGTAGGAATTGGTATTGATGTTCCCGAAGATCTGGAAAAAGCCAGACAGATTTTAAAAGATCAAAAGTTGTAGAGATGCGATGAATTGTGGGTTTTAAGAAGAAATAAAAGTTTATATTTGAAAAATAAATAGAGCGATTTAATGAAAAAGATATTAGTAGGATTTTTAATGATACTTGGTTGCATCGTAAATGCACAAACTGCAAAAGAAATTATCGAAAAAAACATAGAATTATCGGGTGGGTTAACTAACTGGAAGCTCTTAAATTCCGTACTTCTGCAAGGAAACGTAAGTTTAGGCGTGAATGATGAATATCCTATAAAAATTTATCAGCAGCGTCCAAACCTGACGAAAACTGTTATCACAATGAACAATAAGGAAACTGCAATTGAAGGTTATGATGGAAAAAAAGGTTTCGCTATGAATTACGCCGCTAATAAAATTCAGGAATATCCCAATTATATCGCCGAAAGTTTCGACAACGATTTTATCGACTGGGAGAATAAAGGTTTTGATGCGCAATATATGGGTAAAGAAAAAGTAGGTGAAATTTATTGTCACAAAGTTGAATTAACGAAGAACGTAAATAAATCAATGTACTATTTCGATACCAAAACTTACATGGTCGTTAAGGAAATTAAAAGTGACGAAACCCTTGTTTACAAGGATTATAGAAAGGTAGGGAACTTACAAATGCCTTTCCGAATTGAATCTTCTTCTCAAAAAAGAGACAGTGATTACGTAATGCTCATCAATAAAATTGAGACGAATAAAGTTTTCCCTGCGAATACCTTTAAGTTTTAATAGATAAATACGATCGAAAACGTTCACGGTGGTTTAATGTTTGATGCTGTTGTCCAAATTAAGCAGATGGTCATCATGATCTTATTCTTAATTTAGCAGTTGTCTTACTTCCCTGAACAATTTATTCGCAGAAATTTTTTTTTCAGACAAAAGTTTCCGTTCATTATTTATACAGCGCTTCCATTCAGGATTCAGGACCCATAAATAATTGTAAGAAAGCTGGGCTGAAAAACAAACTTATTAATAATTTTTACTGGAGTTCGCGGAGAATAACGAATTTACAAGATTCCGGCTACAGCTATGAATTAAAGCATATTTTCAGAATAATTTATTTTGAGAATTTTTTATAACAATAAATTTACTAGAACAGACGATAAGTCTTTAAACGTACACAATGAAAAAAATATTCATCATTCTATTGTCAGCCGGAGTTTTTCTGCAAAGCTGTACCAATCAAAAAAAGGAAATTTCAAAAGATAAAAACAAAGTAATGAAAACCATTTACGATTTTAAAGTAGAAAGCCTGGACGGTAAGGAAATTAATTTTGCGGATTATAAAGGAAAGAAGATCCTGATCGTAAATACCGCTTCTGAATGTGGATTTACACCGCAGTACAAAGATCTGGAGAAAGTAGCAGAACAGTACAAAGATAAGTTGGTTGTTGTAGGATTTCCTGCAAATAATTTCGGTGGTCAGGAACCGGGAACAAATGCTGAAATCGGTGCTTTTTGCGAGAAAAACTTCGGCGTTACATTTCCAATGGCTGCCAAGGTTTCTGTAAAAGGAGATGACACTGCGCCAATTTTTAAATACTTGACAGAGAAAGATATGAACGGCGTAAAAAACACGACGATCATGTGGAATTTTACGAAATTTTTAGTAGATGAAAATGGCAAATTGATCGATAGTTTTATAAGCACAACGAAGCCTACAAGCGATTCGATCACTAAATATTTAAAGTAATTCTCTACAAATAATTACTTCATTCCGGAAATATTATAAAAGTTATTTCCTTCCCTCAAACTAAAAAGCAAAATGATCATTCATTTTGCTTTTTTATTATGAAACGTTTTCTTAAAAATTTCTTCTTGATCCTAAAGATTAATTTGTACTTTGAATTAAATTATTGATATCTCGCGTGTTCCTTACGTTTTGAAAATTTAGCAATGATCGGTTTAAATAAAGCTTTGTACTTTTCGATATCAAACACCTGAGAATCTGTTAACGCTTTATATGTAAGCCAAACACCAAAAGGGAAGAGAATAAGATTCGGAAGCCAGGCCGCTAAATATGGATCTATTTTCCCAGACCATGCCATATTTTCTACAGACAGATTTACGACATAGAAAATAATGAAAACGACGATCGCAATCACGACGGGTAAACCTAATCCTCCTTTTCTGATAATAGAACCTAAACTAGAACCGATTAAAAAGAAAATTAAACATGTTACTGAATAAGCGAAGATCCTTTGCTGATAGATTATGACACGGGAGTAATAGGCGTGAAGACCCTGTATTTGTTCTGCCTTGCTTTGACTAAGCTGTTTTATGCTTTCAATTTTATTGTAAGCGGAATAGAGAAGTTGCTCTTTTTTTTCTTTCTTTAAAGTATCTAATTTTGGAGTCGGACTTAGCGGCGTTTTTGCTTTTGTTTTGCCAATATAACTTACAAAACTGTTGGTCTGGTTAACAAGCTCGGAATTAATATTATTTAGAATATTGCCATTCTCCTTCTTCGCATTTTGAATGGTAGTACTGAGCTGTATGAAATTTTGAAATGAATAATCATCTGTTATTTTCTCTGCTTCCAAAGCTTTATTAATGATTTCTGAAATATTGAAATGCGAAACCATGGTATCGAATTTAATCGCCTGATCGGGTTGTTTCAGGCGCTGATCCAGATTGCCAATATTGTCTTCGAAAATATGACCGTCGAAAAGAACTAATTTTAAATAATTCCTGTTATCTGCAGGTACAAATTTTCCTTTTTTTGCTACAATGGATTGCTGATTTTCATAAGAGTTTGCCATTTTATGAATAAAAACGCCTTCTAAATTTTCTCCATTCTCGCCCAGAATTTTATCAAACTTAACGCTGTATCCCGGAATTTGCTGAATAAACTGTCCGGGCGTGAAATTCAGGGCAGGTTTCGTAGCTGCAATATTATAGAGCATATTCTTTGCCTTCCGCTGGAAATCGGGTATGACGTTGTTGGAGAAGAAAAAGAGAAAGAGCGAGAATACAAAGGATACTACAAATAAAGGCAACATGATGCGTGTCAACGAAATTCCGGCAGCTTTCATCGCAGCAAGTTCATATCGTTCGCCTAAATCGCCGAACGTCATGATCGCCGAAAGCAATATGGTTAAAGGTAAAACTAACTGTACAACGATCGCAGAAAGATAGGAGAGAAGCTTCAGGATTTCGCCATAACTTAAACCTTTTCCCGTAAACTGCGCCAATCTGATCCAGATAATGTTAACTACAAAAATAAAAAACAACACACTGAAAATAAAAATAAACGGACCGAAAAAAGTTTTAATGACGTAACCGTCGATTTTTTTTATCATGGCTCAAATTTACCAAAAAAGTCACAAAAGAATTTTCCTTTGTGACTTTATTTGAATTTTTAAATTTAGTTACAATTCCGTAACAATGTAATTTTTATATTGGTCTTTATCAAAAGTAAACATGGAGTTGTTTAAAGTCTGATTTTCTTTATAATCACTTACTGCAATTACAGAAACTGAATTATCTGTAGAAAACTGTTCCAGCTTTACGATTTGTTTCTTCGCATTGTTTATAAAAAGATTAACTTCTTTAATGCCGGTTTTGGTGGTTGGAGTCAGTTTTATATAATCGGATTTTACGCCATTTACAGTTAACTGTCCCATGTATTTTACGTTATAACCTTTTTTATATTCTTCAATATAAGTAAGCGGTGAAAACATTTGTTCGCTGCCAGTTGGCTTTGCAACAGTAACTTCCTGATCTTCCGCTGAAATGTTATAAATTTTATTTCCGTCGAAAATCTGTTCTGTGCCCATGATTTTCAATTTGTATTTATCTTTCGCAGAATAGAAGATTCCAGGTTCTGTTCTGGTTACTTTTTTTCCGCTGCCGGTTCCATAAATAAATTTGAAATAAACGTTATTTTTAGATTTGTATTGATTAGATACGGCATCTAAAATCGTTTTTGCTTTCGCATCAATTTTTTGTGCAGAAAAACTTGCGACAGTTGCGAGTGTAAAAACTCCTAAAGTCAATTTCTTTATTATATTTTGCATTCTTCTTTATTTTTAGATGGTGATTTTGCTCTAAAGTTAAACTTCTGTTTAATGTTTAACCTTATTTCCGCAAACCTTCCAAAAACTGTTCCAAAGAATTTAAATCAGAGATCTGCACTTCCCGTGCTTTAGCGCCATTAAAGCCGCCTACAATTCCGCTCGCCTCCAGTTGATCCATAATTCTACCAGCTCTGTTGTAACCTAATTTCAACTGTCGTTGAAGCATTGAAGTTGAACCTTGCTGAGTAGAAACAATAATTCTTGCAGCATCTTCAAAAAGAACATCCTTTTCATTTGGATCAAAAGCTCCAACCGTAGAAGTCGTTTCCTCGGTAGAATATTCCGGCAACATAAATGCACTCGCATACCCTTTCTGTTCACCTATGAATTCTGCTATTTTTTCAACTTCCGGAGTATCTACAAAAGCACATTGCAAACGCATAATTTCATTTCCGTTAAAATAAAGCATATCGCCTTTTCCAATCAACTGATCCGCACCTGGAGAATCCAGAATCGTTCTGGAATCGACACTTGAAATTACACGGAACGCCGCTCTCGCCGGGAAATTCGCTTTGATCATCCCCGTAATTACATTTACAGAAGGTCTTTGTGTAGCCACGATCAAGTGAATTCCAACTGCTCTTGCCAACTGCGCTAATCTGGCAATTGGGATTTCTACTTCCTTACCCGCAGTCATGATCAGGTCGGCAAATTCGTCTACCACCAAAACGATGTAAGGCAGATAACGGTGTCCGTTCTCAGGATTTAATTTCCGCTCTGTGAATTTTTTATTGTACTCCTTTATATTTTTACAAAAAGCATTTTTAAGAAGGTCATATCGCTGATCCATTTCCACGCAAAGAGAATTTAAAGTATTGATCACTTTGTGCGTATCGGTAATAATGGCATCATCACCATCCGGAAGTTTTGCCAGATAATGTCTTTCTATTTTTGAATAAAGGGAAAGTTCCACCTTTTTAGGATCAACCATCACAAACTTCAGTTCGCTTGGATGTTTTTTGTAGAGTAGGGAAGTTAAGATCGCGTTGATACCAACAGATTTTCCCTGCCCGGTTGCTCCCGCCATTAAAAGGTGAGGCATTTTCGTTAAATCAGCCATGAAGATTTCGTTAGAAATAGTCTTCCCGAAAACTACAGGCAAATCCATATCGGTGTTCTGGAATTTCTGAGAAGAAATAACACTTCGCATAGAAACCATTGCAGGATTTTTTCTCGGAACTTCAATACCAATTGTTCCTTTACCAGGCATTGGCGCAATAATTCTGATTCCTAATGCGGAAAGATTCAGTGCGATATCATCCTGCAATTTTTTGATCGAAGCAACACGAATTCCAGCTTCCGGAACAATTTCATATAAAGTTACTGTTGGACCAACGGTCGCTTTAATTTCTGCAATTCCAACATTGAAATTTTTGAGTAAGCCAACGATCTTATTCTTATTTTCTTCTAATTCCTGGCGGTTGATGGCAATTTCTTCGTTTCCATAATCATGCAGCAAATCGATTGTCGGCATCTGAAATTTTGCCAGTTCCAATTTATGGTCATAAAGGCCGTGCTTTTCGACTAATTCCTGCGATTTTTTATCTGACTCATCGATAATATCAACGGTTTTCGGCACTTCAATTTTAAAATCGATATCATCTGTCTTAACCGTCTTATCTGTGGTGTTTCCTGAATCTGTGCTTAAATTGATAGAACTTCCTGTGCTTTCCGTCACGGTAACATTCGGAACATCATCAAAAGAAGTTTTGTTCGGCGTAACAATAGGTTCGATATCATTTTTAATTTCTGGATCTGGAGTAAGTTGAACAGGTGTATTTCCTTTAACGGAAACCGTTTCTGAAGTTTGCAGATTTTCTTCGATCTCCAATTCTTCATCAGCCTCAAAATTTTCGGAGGAGTTGGGCATCATCGCTTTCACCCGTCCTAAAGTCTGATCGTTAAGGGTATTGAGTTTTGTTTTTACATTGTTCGGATTTAAGTTGAATTCAAGCATAAAATACAATCCAATGCTTACCAAAAGAATCAGCCATAAACCAACCGTTCCGATAATAGAATTTAAAAAATCCATGATCTGAAATCCATAAACTCCACTTAAAACGCCTTGCCCTTTTGTAACGGCGCCCATGAAAATTGGCAGCCAGCAAATAAAGAACAGCGAATGTCCAATGGTTTTCCAGGGTTTGAAATAGTTCTTTTTTAGGATCATCATACCTAAAACAAGAGAGAGAAATGCAACAGCAAAAGCCGCGACACCAATACTTTCGAAAATAAACAGATTTCCTAACCAGTCTCCAATTTTTCCAAAAATATTGGATGATTGTACGGTTTTATCCAGCATTGTTCCGGCCTGGCTTTGATCAGCTTTCCAGTTAGAGAGATAAGAAATGAAAGAAAAGGTAAGAATGATAGCAGTGACTATAAAGAGAACTCCAAAAAATATGCGTGGTTTTGAAAGTATTTTGCTTTGCTCAGCCGTCTGAGACGGAGTCTTTTTTGTGTTTTTTTCCATAATATCGATGAGGGCAAATTTAATAATAAAATTTAAGAATTTTTCAGCAATAATGGAGAACTTTTATGCTTTTATTTTTAAAAACTATTTATAATTTTAGTAATGCAAAAGGGCGAGTTTAGCTGTTATCCAAAATATTTATAAAGTAGAAAACATTCACCGTCTTCGCTTTACTTTAGGAATAATAATTGAATGTATAGTTTCAATAAATAAAATATAAATCATGGAAAATAATACCGAAAACAAACGAAACGATTTAAGCAACGAAAGCACTTCAGATCAAAACGTTCAAAGCTCAGAAAATAGAAAAGATAATATTCCACATCCAGAAGTTGGAGTTTTACATGATGAAGACGGCAATATTATAAAAGTTGCTGAAAATGCAGTTCCTCCAGATGCCTGGAAAAATCAGAAAAAAGCCTACGATGACGCCTGGAAAAATAATAAAAATCAACTTATGGAGGATGATATTTAATCACCCTCAGAATAATAAAAAATTTACTAAACAGTGGATTTCGTTATTTTACATCAATTCAGGCTTTATTTCATTTTCGAAAATAGGGACTGGCTTTTTTTCTGCGTCAATGGCGACGAGAGTGAAATCGCCAAATACCGCTCTCTCTCTATTTTCGGCATACATCTCTTCCACAAAGACCTCTACATTAACTTTCAAACTGGAATTTCCTACATATTTTACTTTACCGATCAGTTCAACTAGAGTGTCTGCCGGAATTGGTTTTTTAAAATCGATGCGGTCGCAGCTTACGGTTACGAAAGATTTCCTGGCAAATCTTGTGGCCGTCATAAACGCAACTTCATCCATCATTTCCATCACTGTTCCGCCAAACATGGTGTTGTGATGATTGGTAACATTGGGGAAGACGACTTTGAAAACGTGGGTTTCAGAATTTTTGATTTTTTCCTGATAGTTCATTGTTTTTTTCTTTTAATATTAAAAATAGAAATGAACAGAAATCGTAATTGGATCTCTACTTCAAATCGCGAAAGTTTTTGGGGATCCGACTTTTCATTAAAATGAATTACGGTTGCGCGACAGTTCGTGATTTACACACGATTCACCCTTTCGGCCGTAAATATAGATGTTTTCTGCCTTAACTCAGAATTTTAAAAATAAAATTCAGTTTGATTTTGACTAAAAAGAAATCTTGCTATTCGGAACGGAAATTGAATTCGATGCCGCAACTATTTCAAATTTGCCTCATGCAATTAACATGTAAATAATGAAAGTATTCATCAGCAACAGAATTCCTAAGATTGGAATGGAGATCTTAAAAAAGGAAAATATAGAAATTATTTTGCCCGAAAAAGAAAATGAAAGTGCCGAGGAATGGTTGGCGAATTGTAAAAAAGCTGATGTTCTGTTAAATGTTGGTAAACATCAATTTGATAAAGAGTTTTTTGATAATTGTCCGAATATCAAAGCAATAGCGCTGTTTTCTGTAGGTTTCGACAGTGTGGATATTAAGGAAGCCAACGCGAGAAACATTCCCGTGGGAAATACGCCCGACGTTTTGAGTAAAGCCACTTCTGATATTGCTTTTCTTCTTATGCAAATGGTGTCCAGAAGAGCAAGTTTTTATATTGAAAAAGTAAAATCTGGAAAGTGGAAGGATTTTGATGCACTCGAAGAATTGGGACAGGAATTGTACGGAAAAACTTTGGGAGTTTACGGTTTAGGAAGGATCGGTCTTAAAATGGCCGAAAAATGCAAGAACGCCTTTGAAATGAATGTCATTTATCACAACAGAAGCCATAACGCAGAAGCCGAAAAAAAATTGGCTGCAAAATACGTTTCATTTGAGGATCTTATAAAAAACTCCGACGTGCTCAGCATACATGCGAATTATACAAAAGAACAATCTGAAATCTTTAATAAAGATATTTTCGAAAAAATGAAACCTAACTCAATTTTTATCAATACCGCAAGAGGTGGTTTTCAAAATCAAAATGATTTATTTCAAGCATTAAAAACGAAAAAAATTTGGGGAGCGGGTTTAGATGTTACCAATTCCGAACCGATGCAGAAAGAAAATTTATTATTGAAACTCTCAAATTTTTGCGTTTTACCACACATTGGTTCCGCAACGGTTGAGGCCAGAAATGGGATGGCGAAATTAGCAGCCGAAAATATCGTTGCTTTTTTTAAAGGTGAAAACATGCCGCACTGCGCAAATCCTGAAGTGTATAAAAATTAATACAGATAAAAGATTAATTTAAATGATTTATCAGCAGAGCTTGGAATCATTTTTGTCTTTAACTTTATTACAAAAATCAATATTATGACACCAGAAAATAACAAAAGCGAACAAAACGAACAGTTAAGAGAAATGAATTACAGCCCTGAAAATGATATTTTCAATCAGGAAGAAGCAATCGCAATAGACGGAGACGGTAATCCTATCGATGACAAGCACAACGCACAAAGTAATATTTTAGGTTCAGATCTTGACGTTCCGGGTTCTTCACAAGATGATGATATGGAAAATATTGGATCGGAAGATGAGGAAAATAATTATTACAGTCAATCAGATAACAATGATAATCATGAGGAAATAAATGAAGATCTTGTTAATTAACACACCTTAGAAAAATTTTATTATTATAACATTTTATTTAATTCCCTGCTTTTGTGGGGAATTTTTTCGTTTTTGATTCGTTTGTAATTTCTAATTTGAATATCTTTAAAGCATCACAATTCAATTCAACAAAAATTGAAGTTTTTAAAACTTAAATATGACTTTTCAAGAACAAATTCAGGGGGGAATTCCAAATCAACTACCACAGAAAAAATTATATGATCCTCAAATAAATCATGCGCCGAAACGGAAAGATATTCTTTCTAAGGACGAAACAAAACTTGCGCTGAAGAATGCCCTGCGTTATTTTGCACCGAAATTTCATGCAGAATTATTGCCGGAATTTAAAGAAGAGCTCCGAAACTATGGCAGGATTTATATATATCGTTTCCGACCGGATTACGAGATGAAAGCACGGTCAATTTCAGAATATCCGGGGAAATCCGAACAGGCAAAAGCGATCATGTTGATGATTCAGAATAATTTGGATTACGCGGTTGCTCAACATCCACACGAACTTATTACTTATGGTGGAAATGGGGCGGTATTTCAAAACTGGGCTCAGTATCTTTTAACGATGAAATATTTGTCGGAAATGACCGATGAACAAACGTTAACGATGTATTCCGGTCATCCGATGGGACTTTTCCCAAGTCATAAAGAAGCGCCAAGAGTAGTGGTGACCAACGGTATGGTGATCCCGAACTATTCTAAACCCGACGATTGGGAGAAATTTAACGCTTTAGGAGTTTCGCAGTATGGGCAAATGACTGCCGGAAGTTATATGTACATCGGTCCGCAGGGAATTGTGCACGGAACAACAATCACGGTTCTGAATGCTTTTAGAAAAATTAAAAAAGAACCAAAAGGTGGCTTGTTTGTAACCTCTGGATTAGGCGGAATGTCTGGAGCCCAACCTAAAGCTGGCAATATTGCAGGCTGTATAACGGTTTGCGCAGAAGTCAATCCGAAAATTACGAAGATCCGTCACGATCAGCAATGGATCGACGAAATTATAGTAGATCTGGATGAACTCGTTTCCCGTATTAAAAAAGCGAAAGAAAACAAAGAAACTATTTCGATTGCATTTTTGGGCAATATTGTGGAAGTCTGGGAAAAATTTGACGAAGAAAATCTGAAAATCGACATCGGTTCAGATCAAACTTCGCTGCACAATCCTTATGCCGGCGGTTATTATCCGATGGGTTTATCGTTTGAAGAATCGAATCAAATGATGGCAGAAAATCCGGATCTCTTCAAAAAGAAAGTTCAGGAAACTTTAAGAAGACATGCGGCCGCAATTAATAAACATACTGCAAAAGGCACCTATTTTTTCGACTACGGAAACGCGTTTTTACTGGAAGCGGGTAGAGCAGGCGCCGATGTTATCGCAGAAAACGGAATCGATTTCCGTTACCCGAGTTATGTGCAGGATATTATGGGTCCGATGTGTTTTGATTTCGGTTTCGGACCTTTTCGCTGGGTTTGCGCAAGTGGAAAAAAGGAAGATTTAGAAAAAACAGATAAAATTGCCAGTCAAGTTTTGGAGGAAATTATGAAAAATTCTCCACCCGAAATTCAACAGCAAATGCAGGATAATATCACCTGGATCAAAGGCGCTCAAGACAATAATCTCGTAGTAGGCTCACAAGCCAGAATTTTATACGCAGATGCAGAAGGAAGAATGAAGATTGCCGAAGCCTTTAATAATGCCATTAATAATGGAGAAATTGGCGCGGTTGTTTTAGGCCGCGATCATCACGATGTTTCCGGGACCGATTCTCCATATCGCGAAACTTCAAATATATACGATGGATCCAAATTTACGGCCGATATGGCGATTCAAAATGTAATTGGTGACAGTTTTCGGGGCGCAACCTGGGTTTCCATCCACAATGGCGGCGGAGTTGGTTGGGGCGAAGTGATCAATGGCGGTTTCGGAATGTTGCTCGATGGAAGTGCAGATGCGGACCGACGATTGAAATCCATGCTTTTTTGGGATGTCAACAACGGAATTTCCCGCAGAAGTTGGGCAAGAAATGAAGGTGCGATTTTCGCTATAAAACGGGCGATGGAAATAGAGCCGAATTTAAAAGTTACCTTGCCGAATATAGTGGATGAAAGTTTGTTTTAATTTTTTTTGGGCAGCTTTTTCCACCCTCCGTTCCCGCTTTTTTGCTCGTCGTACCTCCTTACAAAAAGAGCTCCACTCAGGTTGGGCTGCGACGATGGTGCGAAATAAAACGTTTTAAAACTCAAGAAAAATTTATAAATTAAAATAAATGAAATCATTAGAAGAAATACTGCAAATTCAACAAGATATTCACGTAATTGATTCAACCATCGATTACAAAAACTACGTCGCATTCGATCTTTCGGCTTCTCATACAGATAATTTAAAACTGGATCTTACAGATGCCAAAAAGTTTGAAGAATTTGTTGAAGATCATCTTTCAAAAAATAATGCTAAAGTCGCATTTGGAGGATATCTGGAACACCGCAATCTTTACAAACGAAGTGAAAATTTTAATAATACAAATACAGAGGAACGAAATATTCATATTGGATTAGATCTTTGGATCAAAGCAGGAACTTCCGTACTGAGCGCTTTAGACGGTAAAATTCATAGTTTTCAGAATAACGCTGCCATCGGTGATTACGGTCCAACCATCATTTTGGAACACACTGTTGAAGATCTTACTTTCTATACTTTATACGGACATTTAAGCCTAGAAAGTTTAGACGAGAAAGTCGAAGGTCAAGTTGTAAAAAAAGGTGAGAAAATTGCAGAGTTAGGAAAACCGCCTATCAACGGCGATTATGCGCCACATCTGCATTTCCAGATCATCAAAAATATAGGAGATAAAAAGGGTGATTATCCTGGAGTTTGTAGCTCGAGGGAATTAGATTTTTTCAAGGAAAATTGTCCGGACCCAAATTTATTGTTGAAAATCAGAATAGATTAAATCCTTAAATTATTTTGAATAGCTAAAATTTAGTAAATTTGTCT
Source organism: Chryseobacterium sp. UYP7 (assembly GCF_056279225.1). NCBI lineage: Bacteria > Pseudomonadati > Bacteroidota > Flavobacteriia > Flavobacteriales > Weeksellaceae > Chryseobacterium > Chryseobacterium sp. UYP7. The sequence continues at coordinate 39,264 of NZ_JBWBQW010000002.1, read as the reverse complement.
CATAAATTGATACTTTAAATCTCAGATTAATCAATTTTAAATCTACAATTTAGAAACTAAAATTAAATATCATGACAGCAGACATCGAAAGATATATCGAAATTTCAAATAACATTGATGAGATTTTAAAAAATTCGCCCTTCAAAATGTCCTATATCATTGAGAAGTCGGGAATAAAAAAACCAACTTTCTTTAAAAAATTGAAAGAGAAAAGATTTACACCCGAAGAACTTCTCCTAATTTCTAAGACGGTAGAAACCAAAATCTGGAAAAGTGAAACAAAAGAAGAAATTCTGGAATCTTTGAGACAGGCCGAAGATGAAATAAAAAATGGAAAGACAACTGACTTCTATAATTTTGTAAATGAAAGAAGAGAAAATTTAAAATCTCGCAAAGATGCCTGAAGTTAAAATTTCTTCTGAGGCAAAATTAGATCTAATTGAAATTGAGAACTATCTGCTCAGAAAATGGTCTGAAAAAGTCGCTGATGATTTTTATCAAAAACTAATCAATAAAATCGAAATTTTAGAAAGTGGAAATGTGATTTTTGAGCGATACGAAAATACAAGATTTAGAAAACTTTTATTAACAAAGCACAACACTCTTATTTATGAAAAAAGTGCTGATTTAATAACGATCGTCCGAATCCTCCAGAACTTTCAAGATCCCGAAGAGAATTATAAAGATATTTTAGAGGACGATTAACTTCTAATAAACTGAAATTTTTTCATAAAAAAACCTGCATTTATGCAGGTTTTTCTATTTAAATAGGATCTGATTTTAAATTTTCACCGCCTTCATCGCCGCCTCATAATTAGGCTCGTGCGAAATATCGGAAACTTGTTCTTCATAAACAATCTTTCCCTGAGGATCGATCACTACAACCGCTCGGCTTAAAAGTCCTTTCATAGGAGAATCGGTGATTTCTACGCCATAAGTTTTACCAAAATCGGAACGGTAATCCGAGAGCATCACTACATTTTTAATCCCTTCGGCACCACAAAATCTTTTCTGCGCGAATGGCAGATCTTTAGAAATACAAAGAACTACTGTATTGGGAAGGTTTGCGGCATCTTCGTTAAAATGTCTTACAGATGCTGAACAAACTCCTGTATCAACGCTTGGGAAAATATTCAGGATCACAAATTTTCCTTTGTACGAATCGAGTTTTTGATCTTTCATATCTACGTCCGTTAAAGTAAATTCTGGCGCCTGCTTATCTACTTCCGGCAATTTAGCATACGTTTTAATGGGCTTGCCGCCCATTAAAACAGTACTTTCTGATTTGGTGATCTTGGTAGAATCGGTTGAGGTATTTGCGGCAATATTTGTTTTGGATTTCTGATTGCAGGAAAATACCGCAAAAAGAAATACACTGCTAAAAACTAATTTTGAAAACATATTTGTAATTTTAAACAAAAATATTCTTTTTTATTCAGCATGCTGGGATAAATGAACTGGAAAAAGGAATTAGTTTGAATAAAAGATTTTGGAATCATTCTTGAATCTAATTTTCAAAATCAATTATTATGAAAAAAGATACCATAAAAACCATTGCAAAATTTGGGTTAGGCGCTATGCTAGTTACGGCCGGAATAGGACATCTTAGTTTTGTCCGGAAAGAATTTCAAGCACAGGTTCCAGACTGGATTCCTCTAGATAAAGATGATACCGTTTTATATTCTGGAATTGCAGAAATCGCTTTGGGCACAGCCATTATAGCAACTCCGAAAAAATATGAATCACTCGTAGGAAAAATTGCTGCGGGATTTTTTACCGCCGTTTTTCCGGGAAACATCGCTCAGTATAAAAATGAAAAAAGCAGTTTTGGCTTAAATACAGATAAAAGAAGGTTGGCGAGATTATTTATGCAGCCACTTTTAATTGCCTGGGCGTTGAAATCAACAGAAAAATAGTGAACAATTAGAAGTTATAAATCTATCTGCATTGATCAGCTTTTGTACTAATGTCAGAGTGGGTGCGCAGCAAAAAGAGGTTTAAGGAACAACTTTGCTTTTGTCATATATAAGGCGTAAGTTTGCCTTTCAATAATAAAAAATGACAACAATTTCCTTAATTTCAAAGAAAAAATTCCCGCTGGGACTTTCTTTGTTGTTGTCATATCTTCACGATGATATTTTTTTGAAAAGTTCTAAAGAGTTTATTTAATATCCCTGTCGAGACTTGGGACAGGGCGTTTTACACCGTATTAAATAACAATAATTACCAATTTCTTTTTTGATTCTACTTTTTGCATAAAATATAGTTCCTATGTCTGGATTGGTTTTAATGCCTGAGTCTGTATGAAAGTTGCTCAAAAGGAATATTTAGAAAAAATAAAAATATGTCAGATAGTATCGTATTAACAACGGGAGTTTATGATTTAATAAAAGATCATTTAAGAAGAAAACAAACAACCGCACAAGAGGAAGAAATTTTATTGGCACAACTGAAAGGCGCGAAACAAGTATTGCGAAAAGAACTTCCGGCTGATGTTGTAACGGTTAACAGTCTCGTAAGGCTTAAGGATTTTTCGAATAATCAGGAGAAAAATTATCAGTTTGTACCTGCTGCCTTAGAAAAAGTAAAGAGGGGAAAATACTCCATTTTATCTGATATTGCTTTATCTATCGTCGGAAATAAAGTTGGAGATATCATCGAATGGCCTTTTAAAGACGGCGATAAAAAAATTGAAATTCTAAGTGTTGTACATCAGAATTAATTTTTCAAGTTCACTCTTGACACGAAAAAAACTCTCTAATCGAGAGTTTTTTTTATTTAAAGCCTGAGTTTATTTTTGAATTTGAGCACTTTTAATCTCATTCATGATCCACTCCAGTTGAATGTCTTTCTTTTGTAAAACCTCCTGAGTTGTTAACAGAATTTCCTGGTTCGGCGTTACGCCTTTTTGAGTATTGGTGAATTCGATATTGGGCTGAATCAACATTAAACCAATTGGTAAATATAACTTTGAATTCGGTAATTTTTCAATTGCATATCTTCCTGCAACCGTTCCATCATTTGCTCCACCCGTTTCTTCGCCTACCAAAAAGGCTCTTCGATCTCCTTTTAATTTTGATGAAATAATAGAGGAGGCGGAAAAACTACTTCCATTGATCAATACATAAACTTTACCCTTAAAATTATTTTCCTTCGCCTTTTTAAGACTAAAAATTCCTTTGTTCTTCAAGTAGAATTCATCATCGACTTTTTTTACAGAAAGCGCAGTTCCTGCTAAGTAAAATGGATAACCGATAATGGCAAAAGGTTTTAAAAGAAGTGGAACCGCCGATAAGTAACTCGCGTGATACATCGAAGAACGCGATGTTACTTTAATATCATTAATGAATTTAAATTTCTGTGGAACTAAATAGGAGTAAAGATTGTTAATTTCTGAAAGGGAACCGCCTAAATTATCCCGAACATCGAGTATCAAATATTTAGCGGGTGATTTTTTTAAAATTGCGAAACTTTCCTTATAGAATTTTTTGGAATAAGTCCCGGAAAATGTTTTGATTTTCATATAAGCAATAGTACTGTCTTTGGTAGGGAACTGCATATCACGATTAAATGTTTTCGTCACAAGATTATAGTCCTTCGTTTTCCCTATTTCACTTTTGGTGAGCTTTTTATTTTTAGCTTCTGTTTCTTTCTTTTCTTCTTTCGTAATTTTTTCGCGTTGCAAATAGAACGTTTTTACTTCATTTTGATACTTTGTTTTAACCTTTACACTGTCTAAAATTCCAAATTCTGCGGTGAAATACGCCGGCCATCTTAATGCCAGAATATATTTCTGAAAAGTTTCGTTGTATCCATCACTATTTACAAACGGTCTGTATTTTTCCAGGAGATATTCAACCTCAATATCTTTAATGGTAAGAATTTCGGTTCCCACATTCATATCGGGAATTTTGTCTGCATTGTCTTTTACAAAAATCCGGTCACCATCCAAAATAAAATTGTAACGGCTTAATAATCCTTTCTGCTTTTTAAGATTTTTAATTTCTTTTTTAGATAATTTTTTACTTACCGGAACCAAGCGCAAATGTCCTTCTCTTACCTCAGAAATAATGGGAGCCAGTTTCTGATAAAATTCGTTCGGTTTTAAGGAATGATTGATGGTTGTTTTTAAACTGTCGAATTTATTATCCAGTTTCTCTTTAGAAATATACCAGTACAAATTAGGATGAAGTTGCTGCAGTTTTTCATTCGCAAAATCGACATCACTTCTTAGTTTTTCAGCGCTGATGGGAATTTCGAGCTTTTGATTGTGTTTTTTAACGGAAACACAGGAGGTCAGGAAAGTGAAAAGTAGGATTAACGTAAGATTCTTCAAATCAAAAATTTTGATAAAAATAAATCTTTTAAGCGAGATAATTCTTGCTGGAGCAAACAAAAAGGCTCTACAAAATAAATTGTAGAGCGGTATATTTTAAAGTATTGTAAATTTTATCCTAAAACAGTCACGGTGTTTTGAAGCATTTCATAAATCGCATCTTTTCCGTTCTCAGATTTTACGTTAACGGCGCGCGTTCCATTAAAATGCAAACATGTTACGTAACCTAGTTGTGCTGCGTCTAAACATGTAAATTTCACACAATAATCGAGAGCTAAACCGGCAATTTCAACAAGTTGAATATCATGATACTTCAAAAAATCATCTAAACCTGTTTTTACGAAATGATTATTATCCTGAAACCCACTGTAACTATCGAAATCCACATTTTTCCCTTTCTGAATAATATGGGTGACTTTTTCCTGATTTAGATCTTTATGAAATTCTGCGCCAAAAGTCCCCTGAACACAATGATCCGGCCACATAAATTGTGGGATCGCGTTAAGGATAATGGTATCGCCCACTTTTTTACCATTCGAAGAAGCAAAACTCTTGTGATTTGCGGGATGCCAATCCTGAGTCAGAACGATCTGGTCATATTCATTTTCCTCCATAAGAAGATTAATATAGGGAATAACATCGTTTGCACCAGGCACGGCAAGCGCGCCACCTTCGCAAAAATCATTTTGAACATCAACAATTATAAGGGCTTTTTTCATATTTTAAAATTTTTCGACAGACATCGAATTCAACTTATTTTTGGTAAATTTACATAACTGAAAACGCAAAATTTCAGCCAATCAAATCTATCAGCCAAAAAGTCAAACCACTAAAAGAAAATGGACAATTTAGACCTCAAAAAATATCCCATCGGGCAATTTCAGCAACCGGAAAAAATTTCAGACGAGGACCTGGACCGTCATATCAAAATCATCAAAGATTTTCCGAGCCGGCTGAAACATTTAGTAGAAAACTGGACAGACGATCAGTTGGATACGCAATACAGAAGTGGCGGCTGGAAGGTCAGACAGTTGATCAATCATCTTTCCGACAGTCACATGAATAGTTTTATCCGTTTTAAACTGGCTTTAACAGAAGATAATCCTACGGTTAAATGTTATGACGAAGCGCAGTGGGCAGAATTACAGGATAGTTTTAGCATGGATATTAAACCTGCGCTGCAGATTCTGAAAGGATTGCACAAAAGATGGGTTTACGAGCTGAAATGCCTTACCAACAGAGAATTGAAGAGTACTTTTCATCATCCCGAACAAAACAGGAATATTTCTTTACGGGAAAGTGTTGCCTTTTATTCCTGGCATTGCGACCATCATTTTTCCCATATCGAAAAGTTGAAAAAAGAAAAAGGCTGGTAAGAAAATTTTCTAAACCAGTGTAGGAAATCATTTCTAAAGAAAGTGGTATTTTTGATGGAGTAAATTAAAAGTTGGAATTTGTAAAGTCGAATCACGGCTTAACCCTAAATAAATAAAATATGAGTTTTTTGAATAAAATTTTTGGCGGTTCTGAAGAAGAAAAATCAGTAACCACCTTTTGGAAAAACATTGCGTCAGAAGCAGATTTACAGGATGCTGTAGACGAATCCTCATCAAAAAAAGTAGCTATTTTTAAACATTCTACAAGCTGTTTCATTAGTAAAACCGTTTTAAAAAATTTCGAGAAAGAAGTTGCTGATTCTGATAAAGACGTTTCTTATTATTTCTTGGATTTGCTTGCCCACCGAAATATTTCAAATAAAATTGCCGATCAGTTTGATGTTACGCATCAAAGTCCGCAATTAATTGTTCTTGAAAATGGAAAAGCAATAAATAATGCTTCACACCAAAGCATTTCCGTTTCTTTAATCTAATTCTGTGGAGATGGATATTGAAGATTATTTATCGGAAATTTTAGAAATTCCAAAAGATGCTGTTTCGAAATGCAGCAATTTTTATCTCTCGAAAAAAGTGGAAAAAAATCAGTTTCTTCTGCAGGAAGGAGAGGTTTGCAATGAAACTTATTTTGTGGAAAAAGGTTTGCTCAGAATGTATTCTATTGATAAAAATGGCAAAGAACATATCATTCAATTTGCGCCCGAAAAGTGGTTAATTTCTGATCGAAGTTCCCTTTTCTTCAACGAAAAATCTAAATATTATATTGAAGCGGTAGAAGATACAGAGGTCGTTTTAATCAAAAATGGTTTCATGAGCCGGCTTATTGAGATCTATCCTCAAACTGCAGACAGAAATGACTTATTGCTTCAAAAACATATTCGGAATCTACAAAATCGGGTAAATGCGCTTTTGGGAGATACGGCAGAAGAACGATATATGAATTTTATTAAAATGTATCCCGATATTTTATTGCGTGTTCCGCAATGGATGGTTGCATCCTATCTGGGAATTACGCCTGAGAGTTTAAGCAGGGTGCGAAAAGAACTGGTGCGGAAAAATTTTGAAATTACCTAAAAGAAAAGAACTCGTTTTGAGTTCTTTTTATTTGAGACTTTTTAATTTCACAAGTAATTGCTTTTGTTCCGAAATCAATTTATTTAAATTCTCTAAATTCAAAGGATTTTGCTTTTGGTATTTTTCTATTTCTGGTAAAGTTTTCTTAATTTTAAAAGCATTATAATATTCGGTGATTTTACGATTATTGCGTTGAATTTCCGAAACAACCAATCGTAATTCTTCTTTATTTTTTTTGAAATTTTCTAAACTTTTCTTTATAAAATTCTGCATTTCCTTTTTTAATATTGAATCTGAGATTGACTTGATATTCATTTCCGCCTCGTCATAATATTGGGTTGGTTTATCGAGAATTTCTTGCTTCTGTTTTATTAATTCCTCCGACTTTTTTTGAATGGTACTAATGTCCGCCTCAAGAATTTTTAGTTGCTCTTCATCCTTTATCATTTCAAAATAAATCGCATCAATCAAAGAACTTCCTTCACTGTATCTCGAAGAAGATTTTGATTCTACATTTGAAATCACATTTTTATTTTGTTCCGAAACAGAAACTAAATTTTGACTTTTATCTCTGCAAGAAATAATCAAAAATAGGGTAGAAGCAATTACAAGGTTTTGCATGAGTAAGATTTATAAATTTGTGAATTTAAATAGATGATCGGTGTAAAAAAAGTACACGTTTGAAGTTTCTTAAACTTATTTTTCTAAAAGTTTCATCTTTGGTTTTTTCTATAATTGAGCCATTGAACGACCATAGAAACCGCAACGAAGATTAAAAACAGGAATGTGAAGATCCCTACAAAATCAAAGTCAAAACTCCAGGCTCCATCTATAAAGTAAGTCATGTAAATAAGCATAACAATCGGCGTGAAAAATATTGTAAAAAATAGAAAAGGATAATTTTTCTTATTCCAGAAGAAAAAAGGAATTCTTCCGCCCATAAAATGTCCGGGATTTAAACTGTTCTTATGCCAATCATCAAAATCTTTTTGAAAATTCTCATCGACTTCAACTTCCTTTTCATCTAAATTTAAATCATCAATAATTTTCAAGATTTGTGCTTCTTCATATACATCTGAAGAAATTGTCAGATTTTCCAAATCGATAAAATGAGCTATTTTCTGCTCCTCCAAAACTGAATGAACATATTCTAAATTAGAAACGAACTTGAAGGTTTTAATAATTTTCATCATTACACAAAAAAAAGCAGGCTTTAAAAAAACCTGCTCTAATTTATTAAATAATTTCCGAAAAATATTATTTACCCAAATAGGATTTTAAGATCTTACTTCTGGTATTATGTTTCAATCTTTTGATCGCTTTTTCTTTGATCTGACGAACTCTTTCTCTTGTCAGGTCAAAAGTTTCACCGATTTCTTCTAAAGTCATTGGATGTTTTCCGTTCAAACCGAAATACAAACGAACCAAATCAGCCTCACGCGGAGTCAGAGTTTGCAATGCTCTTTCGATCTCAATCTGAAGAGATTCCAACATCAAATCCTTATCCGGACTTGGAGATTCACCTGAACGCAAAACGTCGTACAAATTTGAATCTTCACCTTCAACCAACGGCGCATCCATCGACAAGTGTCTTCCTGAGTTTTTCATTGATTCCTTGATATCGTCTTCGCTCATATCCAAAACTTCCGCCAGCTCTTCTGGGGACGGAGGTCTTTCGTTTTCCTGCTCCAAATGCGCGTATGCTTTGTTAATTTTATTGATCGATCCAATTTTATTCAATGGCAATCTCACAATTCTCGACTGTTCTGCCAACGCCTGTAGAATCGACTGACGAATCCACCAAACTGCATACGAGATAAATTTAAAACCTCTGGTTTCATCATATCTTTTCGCGGCTTTCATCAAACCAAGATTTCCTTCATTAATTAAATCGGGCAAAGAAAGACCTTGATTCTGGTATTGTTTAGAAACAGAAACCACGAAACGCAAGTTGGCTTTAATCAATTTTTCCAAAGCAACCCGGTCTCCGGCGCGGATTTTTTGAGCCAGTTCAACTTCTTCGTCGGCGGTAATCAAATCCACCTTTCCGATTTCCTGTAAATATTTATCCAGCGATGCGGTTTCCCTGTTGGTAACCTGCTTTGTAATTTTTAATTGTCTCATGTAGTAAAACAATCCACTTTAGGACTGCATTATATTATACGATATGAATTATGAAAAGGTTACAAAAGTTTAGTAAATTTTGCAGAATATTTATTTGAGTCTCGTCTTTTAAGGACGAGATCTTCCGTTCCCTCCCGATTTTACATCGGGATTCACTCAAGCCGGGTCGCGATTCTACATCTCATCGAAAGATCATTTCACAAAAAAAAACTCATTCTGTAGTGGCACAGAATGAGTTCAAATTAATTATAAGACATTCAATTATTTAATAATTAATTTAGTAGATTCTTTTTTACCTTCCGATTGATATACTAAAAAGTAAATACCGGAAGCTGCTTTTACCGAAATGGTGTTATTTCCTTTAACTACATTTCCAGAGAAAATTATTCTTCCAGAAACATCAGTTATATTTATGTTTCCAGACTTTTCAGCTACGAAAGAGAAAGTTCCGTTATTCGGATTCGGATAGATCTTATTATTTGAGAGAACCGAAGTATTTGTCGCCAAAGGATTCGCACATAAATAGGGACGGAAATTGACTAATCCAAGCGTATTGTCATCAACTTGATGGGAAATTACTGCTTCAACCATTGCATCGTCAGAAAGTTCCCCTTCTCTCCAGCAATTATTCGTTGCACTCAAAGGATTTGGCGTGTTATTGAAAAGAGCGTAAAGATTTCCACCATTTCCATTGTCTTTAAAAATGTTTTCTCCAACACTTCCTAAACTACCTCCGCCAAAATCAGCGCTTGCGGTTCCGATCATTGTCACACCCCAAAGATTTCCACGGATTTGATTTTTTTCAATTTTAAATCCTGAACCAACAGTTCCGTTTCCATTCAAAGAAATTCCGCTTCCGCCATTGTTCGGTACATTTTCAGAATTGTTATTCGTTAAAATATTATTAGAGATCGTCCCGGAAGATGCATTTCCTGCACAGGTAATTCCGTAACGGTTATCAGTCACCGTATTTCCGTCGATCAGCACATTATTTTGAATACCTAAAAGCGAGGAAACAGAAATCCCGCCAACCTTCGTTAAAGCTCTGTTCCCCAGTACCGTATTATTTAAAACTTTCGTTATTCCACTTCCGCTTGGACCCATATTAATTTGCGGTCGGTTCGAATTTCCTTTTGTATTTCCTGAAAGATAATTATTGGTGAACTCCAGCGCTACCGACTGATTCGCTCCCGACGCCACCGCTGGTAGATCATTGTCTAAAAAAGTAGAGTTTTTCACCACAGGATTTCCACGGGAAAAATTAACAGAAGCTCCGGATACCAAACCAGATTTAAAATATCTAACGGTACAGTTATCCATTAAAAAAGTAGCTGTTAGAACCTGAATTCCACCCCCATATTCTAAAATGGTATTTTTAAAAGTGGCGCTGGAACCTTCTTCAAATCTTATTCCTTTAAAAACAGATGTTGGTGTGCTTGCTGTGATCAGGAAATTGCTTGCCGTCGTATCATAAACGCCGGCGATCGTTAATTGAATACCGGCATCGATTTTCAATGTTGTATTTTCAGTCATCACCAAAGTATCGCCCACCGAAATCGTGACATTGGCTGTCATTTTATAATCCGTTCCATTATTCACTAAGACCGTTGGTGCTGCTGTAGAAAGTGAAGCGAGATTATAGGAAACTCCGGTTCCGGGACTTACAAATTGTGAGAAGAGAAGTATCGAAAAGAGGGATAAAAACAGAATGGAAAGTTTCTTCATAATAGTTTAAATTTTTATCAAAGTTAAATATATTATGTTGAAAATATAAGTTTCAAATGTTAAAAGTTGTAAGGTAATTTTTTACTTTTGATCAAAATTTAAATCGATGAAATTTTCGCCAATTATAATAGGAACAATGAGATGGGGGATTTGGGGCGCCAATCATTCCATTAAAGAAGTGCAGAAATTAATCGAAACTTCCTTCGCAGAAGATCTCACAACCTTCGATCACGCAGATCTTTACGGCGATTATACCACCGAGAAATTATTTGGAGATGCTTTTTACGATATGAATATTAATAGGGAAGAAGTGCAGTTTATTTCTAAATGCGGAATTGAAATGCCGTGTGAAAACAGAAATTTTTCGGTGAAATCCTATAATTATTCAAAGGGACATATTTTGGATTCTGTTGATCGAAGTTTAAAAAATTTAAAGACTGATTATCTTGATCTACTATTGCTTCATCGACCATCGCCGTTGATGGATCCCCACGTAATTGCAGAGAGTTTTGAGATTTTAAGAAGGCATCATAAAGTCCGACATTTCGGCGTTTCAAATTTTTCGCCGTCTCAATTTGATCTTATTAATAATTCGTTCCCAATTATTACGAATCAAGTCGAGATTTCTTTGAATCACACCGATGCTTTTTACAACGGAACTTTAGATCAAATGATGTTAAAAAACCTTCAACCGATGGCCTGGTCTGTCATGGGAAATTATTTTTCAACACAATCTGAAGAAAATTCGAGAATAAAAAAAATTCTCACTATTCTTTGCGAAAAATATAATGCGGAAGAAAATCAGATTCTGTTGGCTTTTATTTTAAAACACCCTGCAAAAATCCTCCCTGTTATTGGTACTTCGAGAGCAGAAACGATAGTTGAACTTAAGGGTGCTTTAAAAATAAATCTGGATCGGGAAGATTGGTTTAAGCTGCTTGAAGCGAAAGCAGGAAAGGAAGTTAAATAAAGTTTAAAAAAATATTGGAGTTATTAATAATATATTGTATCTTGCAACCGTTTTTATATCCGAAGTCAATCTATGTTCATCCTTAGTTGAGTTTCATTTATAATTTACAATCAAGTATTAATTTTTTAATTTTTTTTATGATGAACATTTTTGTTTCAAACATCAATTACGCAACACAAGAACAATCGTTGCAAGATTTATTTTCAGAATTTGGTGACGTATCGTCTGCCAAAATTATTACAGACAGAGAAACTGGTAGATCTAGAGGTTTCGGTTTTGTAGAAATGAGCGACGAAGATGGCAAGAACGCTATCGAAGCTCTAAACGGAAAAGAATTGGACGGTAAAGAACTTAACATTTCTGAAGCTAAACCAAGAGAAGACAAACCAAGAAGAAGTTTTGACAACAACCGAAGCGGAGGCGGAGGTGGTGGTTACGGTGGTGGAAGTCGCGGCGGAAGCGGTGGTGGAAGCGGTAGCGGTTACGGCGGCGGAAGTCGTAGTGGCGGTTCTAACTGGTAAGATCCCAATGAAATAATTCTAGCGACTTTTTTAAGGTCGCTTTTTTTGTGTCTTTTTTTAAGAAACAATTGAAAATAGATTTAATGAAGTAACTGGAATTCCATTTAGTTTTTATTAAATTCAAATCAATACAATATCAAACATTGATTCTGGATTACAGCTTCTTGAATTTTTTCCGTTATAATTTCAAAGTATTTATGAAGTTAGTTTTGCTTTGAAATTAGAATTTCTTTCACCTGATTTCCTTATAATTGGTGATAAGAACAAACTGTCGGAATTTTTTCTTACTTGAAAATTACAAGCTAGCTCTGTTTAAATTCGTTCCATTTTTTTTTAAGCCGGAAACTGAATCTTATATTTGTATTGAAAGGGAAAACTGCGAGATCAAAATACCGATTAAAATCTCTGAAGAAAAAATACAACAGAGTAATTTGATAAACAGTACTTATCCTACTTTTGGAATTCAAACTTTTTTCTTTCCAAAATGCGTTAAAGAACTCTAAAATAGCCAACCGCTCCAGATTTTAAAAATGAAAATCATTTCTGCTGTAAATTCATTGATAGGAGATTTAGCAATGATTAGAGATGCTGAAGCAAAGAATGTCAGCCAAACCATTTCATGTTCCCAAAAATTCACTTAATATTTCACAATGTTATTTGAACTTTTTGAGCATCCTCTTTTCGTCCTTCTTTTTTTTCTTTTTCTTTTTGTCTTTTTTTCCGGATTTTTTTTCAGAGGTGATCTCTACTATATAATCACTAATTTCATTATCCTTTTTTTCAGGTGAAATTACAGGATTCAAAGCGGTTTCAATTTCGAAAATCTTCTCGATATCTGAAGTTTGAAGCAAGTTCTCTTCCATTAGGGTTTTCAGTAATTCCGTGGCGGAATCATCAAAATAATTTTTCAGGAAGTTTTTAAGTTGAAAATTTCTATAATCATCGAAAGGAACAGCAACGGTATATTTAAAAATACGACCTTCCTTTTCGGTGGTTAAAAAATCTTTTTCAACCAGAATTTTAATAAATGTAGAAATGGTATTTTGATGCGGTTTTGGTGCTGGATAATTTTCAATGACCTCTTTCATATAAGCGGAATCAAGTTTCCACAAAATATTCATAAGAAGCTCTTCGGAAGGAGTAAGATAGTTTATTTTCATTTTTTAATGATGAATTTTGATGTTGGCATAAAGGTAAATAAAAGAAACTAAAAGGGCGATTAATGCTCCCGTAAATACTTCTTTCGGCGTATGTCTTTTTAAAATAATTCTTGTAATTCCAACAACAACCGAGATTCCAAACCATATTATACCCAAAACGGGATCGATCGCAAAAAATAATGCCGCCACGAAAATATTGAAAGCAGTATGCATAGAACTTTTAATAAAATAATTACTCAGCTGCAGTACTAAAAGTAAAATCAATAGACACGCAATAGCTAAATCGATATTTTTATTAAGAAAATAATCGTAAAAAAGGTAAACTAAAAGCGCACCTGCTGTAAAAAAATAGAGACCTTTACGCTGATTTCGGTTAGAAACATCCATATCTGCATAATTTCCTTTTTTAACATTCCAAAAAATCCAGGTGGAAATAGGAATTACAACAATAAGAAATAAGGGCAAAAAAAGATAGGCGGTTTCCTGAAAAGTAGAGTGCTGAAGGGCTGCGTAAATAAAATAGATAAAAAGCGACGTAAGTGGATTGAAAAAGTTTGAAATGATTTTCGAAATTCTGGTCACCACCGGCGAAGGAGTTTTGGTCATAGGTAAGATTGTAATTTCAAAAGTAGTATTTTAATTGAACAGAACCCAATTTTGTTTTATATGCTACCAATAAAGACAAAGTTTTTTGTTATTTTTGCTAAATATTTCTAACATACATAAAACCCTAAAGTTTTATGTTCCAAAATAAAGCAAAAGCGAGCACATGAAAGAATTTTCGAAAGAGGTTTACCTTAACTGGTACGAAGAAATGACAATGTGGAGAAGGTTTGAAGACAAATGCCGTTCTCTTTATCTTAAACAAAAAATCAGAGGATTTTTACACTTATATAATGGGCAGGAAGCAATTCCGGCTGGTTTTGCCCATGCGATGGATTTAACTAAAGACAGCATGATCACCGCTTACCGATGTCACATTCATCCAATGGCGATGGGCGTTGATCCGAAAAGAATAATGGCAGAACTTTGTGGTAAAGCCACGGGAACATCGGGCGGAATGGGTGGTTCTATGCACATTTTCAGTAAAGAAAAAAGATTTTACGGCGGTCACGGGATCGTTGGGGGCCAAATCCCTTTGGGAGCAGGAATTGCTTTTGCAGACAAATATTTTGAAACAGGTGGTGTAAATATTTGTTTCTTCGGAGACGGAGCAGCTCGCCAGGGTTCGCTTCACGAAACTTTCAATATGGCCATGAACTGGAAATTGCCAGTGGTTTTTGTGGTTGAAAATAATGGTTACGCGATGGGAACTTCTGTAGGAAGAACTGCAAACCACGAAGATATTTACAAATTAGGTTTAGGTTACGAAATGCCTTGTCTTCCAGTAGATGCAATGGATCCAGTAAAAGTTGCAGAAGCTGCTTATGAAGCAATCGAAAGAGCTAGAAGAGGAGACGGACCAACATTTATTGAAGCAAGAACGTACAGATACAGAGGACATTCGATGTCTGACGCGGAACCTTACAGAAGCAAAGACGAAGTTGCAGAACGTAAAAAAGATGATCCGATCGAAATCGTGAAACACAGAATTTTAGATAATAAGTGGGCAACGGAAGAAGAATTAACGGCAATCGAAGAAAAATCCCGCGAATTTGTAGATGAATGTGTTGAATTTATGGAGCAATCTCCATACCCGACCGAAGATAAAGTGTACGAATATGTTTACGCTCAGGAGGATTATCCGTTCTTAAATAAATTAGAAAATAACTAAATAATAAACTTTGCTCAAAGTCCCTTTCCTACGGAGAGGGATTTAAGGTGAGGAAATTTAACAAATTATAATTATGGCAGAAGTAATAACCATGCCCCGACTTTCTGATACGATGACGGACGGAAAAGTGGCTAAGTGGCACAAAAAAGTAGGCGACCAGGTAAAAGAAGGCGATATTTTAGCAGAAATTGAAACCGATAAAGCGGTGCAGGATTTCGAATCCGAATTCAATGGAATGCTTCTTTATGTTGGAACGGAAGAAGGAGGTTCTTCACCGGTCGATTCTATTTTAGCCATTATTGGAAAGGAAGGCGAAGATATTTCTGCTTTGAAAGGTGGTGATTCTGAGGATAAAAAATCAGATACTGCTGACCAAAAACCGACAGAAGAAAATAAAACTGAGGAAAAAGTTTCTACCGATGAAACTTCTAAACCTGATGATAATAAGGCATCTGCAGAAATTATAGAAGGAGTTGAAGTGATCACAATGCCCCGACTTTCAGATACGATGAGCGAAGGTAAAGTTGCGAAATGGCACAAAAAGATTGGCGATACTGTTAAAGAAGGCGATATTCTCGCTGAAATTGAGACCGATAAAGCCGTTCAGGATTTCGAATCCGAATTCAACGGAACATTACTGTATGTAGGAACTGAAGAAGGTGGCACAAGTCCCGTTGATGCAGTTTTAGCAATTATAGGTCCGGCAGGAACCGATGTTTCCGGAATTGTTTCTGGTGGTGGAAAAAAAGCTGACACTCCCAAAGCAGATGATTCCTCAAAAAAATCTGAAGAAACTAAGGAAGCACCAAAAACTGAAGAATCCGAAAATCCAAAACCGGTTTCTACAGGAAATTCCGAAAGAATTGCGATCTCTCCTTTAGCTAAAAAAATGGCAGAAGACAAGGGTATCGATCTTAATGCTTTAAAAGGTAGTGGAGAAAATGGTAGAATTGTAAAAAAAGATATCGAAGGATTTACGCCAAGTTCGAAAGAAGTTGCTGCAAATACTCCGCAACAACCTACAGTGTCTGCTGAAGCCCCGGCTCAGCCGACCATGAATTTCGTTCAGGGCCAGGATTCAGAAACTCCAAATTCTCAGGTGCGGAATATCATCGCCAAAAGACTTGCTGAAAGTAAATTTACAGCGCCTCATTATTATCTGATCGTCGAGATCAACATGGATAAAGCGATTGAAGCTCGTAAAGAAATCAACGCTTTGCCTGATACCAAAATTTCATTCAACGACATGATCATCAAAGCGACTGCGATGGCTTTAAGAAAACATCCGCAGGTTAATTCAAGTTGGCAAGCAGATAAAATCATTCACCACGGAAATATTAACGTTGGCGTTGCAGTGGCAATTCCAGACGGTTTAGTTGTTCCTGTATTGAAAAATGCAGATCAAATGAACTACAATCAAATTTCTGCAGGCGTAAAAGATATGGCCGGAAGAGCAAAGTCCAAAGGTTTAAAAGCCAATGAAATGGAAGGTTCAACATTTTCCGTTTCTAATTTAGGAATGTTCGGTATAGAAACCTTTACTTCCATTATTAACCAGCCCAATTCTGCGATTTTGTCAGTAGGTGCGATCATTGAAAAACCCATTGTAAAAGACGGACAAATTGTTGTCGGGAATACCATGAAACTTTCTCTCGCATGCGATCACAGAGTAGTAGATGGCGCGACTGGGGCACAATTTTTACAGACTTTAAGAACTTATTTGGAGCAACCCTTATCGTTGTTACTCTAGGTTTTAAATTATAGTTATACGATCCTTTCAATTTATTTTGGAAGGATTTTTTATTAGGGCGCAACCATTGCCAATTCTTTGGCCATTTCCTGGGTCGGTCTGCGTGCAGTCGCTGTTTCTAAATTAGGCGGCGGCAAAGCCTTCGCCTAATTTAGAAACGAGCTCCAACAATGCACTTCGCCCTTGCGCAAAAAGCCGGGAAATAACGCGCAGATTACAATCATTTTCCTTATTTTTGAATCCATGATTAAAGCAAGCAATATTCATAAATCTTACGGGAATTTAGAAGTTTTAAAAGGAGTTGATATTCACATTCAACAAGGTGAAGTGATTTCTATTGTTGGTGAATCCGGCGCCGGAAAATCAACGCTTTTACAAATTCTTGGCACCTTGGATACGCCGTCTAAACCGAAAGATTTTAAAACTGAAATTGAATTGGCAGGACAGTCTTTCATCAATATGAGTGACCGTCAACTATCTAAATTTCGCAATCAAAATATTGGTTTTGTATTTCAATATCATCAGCTTTTGCCCGAATTTTCGGCTTTAGAAAATGTGCTTTTGCCAACAAGAATTTCCGGTAAAAACGAAAAAGAATCTTTAGAAAAAGCTTATTCTCTTTTCGAGGATCTCAATATTGCCCATCGCCTTCACCATAAACCTAACGAAATGTCGGGTGGAGAAGCACAGCGGACTGCGGTTGCAAGAGCACTCATCAATTCGCCGAAAATTATTTTTGCCGATGAGCCGACAGGAAACTTGGATTCAAAAAATGCCGACGATCTTCATCAGCTGTTTTTTGATTTAAGATCAAAATATAATCAGACCTTTGTCATCGTTACTCACAACACGCATCTTGCCGATACTACAGATCGTAAACTCGTGATGAAAGATGGACAGATCATTTACTAAATCTAAACAGAAATTTGAAAAAGTTATTTCTTTTAGGATGTTTTCTTTTTCTTTGTGCGGCATCGGCACAAACGATAAATACTGCGAAAATAGCTGATGTAAGAAATTTTATCAAAGGAAAAAACTACAATCAAAATCTGGCGATATTTATAGATTTCAGAATCCCTTCCGGTAAATTTAGATTTTTCATTTATGATTTAAAAAATGAAAAAATTGTAGAAAAGGCGATCGTCTCTCATGGTTCCGGCTCCGAAATCGCTAGTTCTGCCAGTTTGAAATTTAGCAATATCGAAAATTCTTATCAAAGTTCTCTAGGAAAATATGAGATTGGCAATTCCTACGTTGGAAAGTTTGGTAAATCTTACCGCTTAAAAGGACTCGACAAAACAAACAGTAATGCCCTTAAACGCGCAATTGTCATGCATCCTTTTCCCTGTATCAAAAATGATGAAAGTTCGACGCCTGCTTGTCTGAGTTTAGGCTGCCCGATGCTTTCTAAAGATTTTTTCAACACTGCTGCACGATATATCGATGCCTCTAAACGACCTATAATTTTGTACGCCTATTATTAAAATGTAAATTGCAGAATGTCTATTAAATTTCTTGCCGAAGATGACCGACCGCGGGAAAAGTTTTTACTCAAAGGTAAAAATGCACTTTCTGATGCCGAGTTATTGGCAATTATAATGGGCAGCGGTAACCGCGAAGATTCCGCCGTGGAATTAGGCCGAAAGATCTTAGATTCTGTCGGAAATAACTGGCATAATTTATCCCTTCTACAAATTTCGGATCTGTTGAAATTTAAAGGTGTCGGAGAAGCCAAAGCGATATCTATTGCAACGGCGCTCGAAATTGGCAGAAGAAGAGCGGCACAGGAAGTACCCGAAAAAATTCAGATCAATCAAAGCTCCGATATTTATAAAGTTTTGCAACCTCATTTAGGAGATCTGCAGACCGAGGAATTCTGGGCTATATTTCTAAACCAAAGCAACCGTATTCTGGGAAAATCGAAACTTTCATCCGGCGGAATAAACCAATCTGTTGTTGACGTAAGAATTTTATTCAAAACTGCTATCGAGCACTTTGCGACAGGAATTGTGATTGCCCACAATCATCCTTCCGGTAATTTGAAACCCAGTCAGGAAGATCTTAAAATCACGAAACAAATTGGTGAAGGCGGTAAGATTCTGAACATTCAGTTGCTGGATCATTTAATTATTGCTCAAAATTCTTATTTGAGTTTCTCCGACGAAAATTTATTATGATTAGAAGACTTCAATACAAAGAAATAGATTTTTCTAAGTATCAGAAATGCATCGACAGTTCTTTGCAGAGAAATATTTACGCCGACAGAGAGATTTTGGATACGCTTTGTGAAACCTGGGAACTTCTTGTTGATGATGATTATGATTTCGTAATGCCTTTACCTATTAAGAAAAAATTAGGCTTCAAGATCGTGCTCATGCCGCTTTTTTGTCAGCAACTGGGCGTTTTCGGAAAGACGAAAAATGAGCAGATCGAAGTGCAGTTTCTAGATTATCTTCAAAAAAATTATAACGTGTTCTCTTATTCTTTTAATTTTCAAAACGCTTTTCTTCCTGCGCTTATAATGAAAAAGAATTATTTTATTAGTAAGCAGGAATACCCATCTTTACGGAAGAATTATTTCAAAGGCCGGAAATCGACTGTAAAAACGGCGCAGTATTTAAGTTTCAAAGAAGTTAAAAGGGAAGAGGTATTATCATTTATCAGAGCTAACTTCCGAGGTTTAGAAAAAGAAAAGGATCTGGATAAATTCTTCACTTATATTAAATTCCTCGAAGATAATAAGCAATTGAAGATCTTCGCCTCTATTAAAGAAGATGCTCTTACCAATCTGGCCATTATTATCGATAAACAAGACCGTTATTCTTTACTCGGACTCATCAATAATGATGATTATAAATTAGATAATGGCGCGTCGTTCTTAATAGACCGCATTCTTCAGGAGAGTATTCAGGAGCGATCATTCGATTTTATGGGCGGAAATCTACGTGGAATTGAAGTCTTTTTTAAGAGTTTTGGCTCAGAACTTCAAGAATATCCCATCCTGGAATATTCTAAAAAAGAATTGATGAGAAACTTCTTTAAGAAGTAGCAAATAATTAGTATTTTTGCATCCTCAATTTGTTATGATCGATTCACCTTATTTCCCGTATGCTTTTGCGCTTTTGATTGCGTTGCCCTTCCTCATTTTTATGAGACAGTTCGTTTATACTTACATCAAACTCAAAAATCAGGAAATACGGTTGTTAACGATAAAAGGAAATTCGGAACAGCGCGTACATGCGTACGAACGAATCACTTTATTTCTGGAACGGATGAAACCATCAAATCTGGTGACGAAATTTGACCGGAGTTTAGCACCGCACGAATACGTTTTTCTCGTCGAAAAAACCATTAACGAAGAATTTGACTATAACGCTTCCCAACAACTTTATTTAACGAAGAATTTGTGGAAGAACGTGGTCAACTGTAAAAATAATACGCTGCATATCCTTCATAAAACCTACGAAAACTTAAATGATAATTCTACTTTAGATGATTTTAAGACGGTTTTTCTGATGAATTATATGAACGACGCTGATTTTATTTCGCAGACCATCGAAGATTTAAGAAAAGAAAACTTAATTGTAAATTAAATAAATAAATGATACCAAATTTTAAAGCGCATCCCTGGCATGGAATTTCTGTAGGCAGCGAAGCGCCAGATATTGTAAATGTTTTTGTAGAGATCGTACCAAGCGATACTATTAAATATGAAGTGGACAAAGAGAGTGGTTATTTAAAAGTTGACCGTCCGCAGCAGTTTTCTAATATTATTCCGGCATTGTACGGTTTTATTCCAAGAACTTACTGCCATGATGAAGTTTTGAAGTTAGCCATCGAAAGTGGTGCAACCGATGTTACAATGGGCGATCTTGATCCACTTGATATTTGTGTTCTAAGCTCTCACAACATCCACTCCGGTGGAATGTTACTGGAGGCGATCCCAATTGGAGGTTTCAAAATGATCGACGCAGGAGAAGCTGATGATAAAATTGTAGCAGTAATGAAAGGGGATCACGCTTTCGGACATTTCCGCGATATCGAAGATCTACCACAGGCAGAAGTTAAAAGATTAATGCATTACTTTTTAACCTATAAAAATTTACCAGATGAACCGGCAAAATGTCGTATTCAGGAGGTTTACGGTTCAGCACATGCCAAAAAAGTGATCCAGGCTTCTGAGCAGGATTATGCAAATAAATTCGGAGGGTAAGTCCTCTTATTTTCACCAAGTTAAAGGACAGATTTTCAAATCTGTCCTTTTTATTTTTACCAAAAATATTCGTGAAGTTTAAAATAAATTTGTACTTTCGGTTCTCGTTTTAATTAACAAAACATTAACATTAAATAATAAACTATGAATTTATTTTATTTAGTACCAATTTTTGGTATTATTGCCCTGATCTACACCTTTATTCAGAGTTCCTGGGTCACAAAGCAGAATGCGGGGAGCGCACGTATGCAGGAGATCGCCGGTTACATTTCTGATGGAGCCATGGCATTTTTGAAAGCGGAATACAAAGTGATGGGCTATTTCGTTATTATCGTTGCCGTTTTACTTGGTTTAATGGGTGCTTCAAGTTCCAATTCTCACTGGAGTCTGGGATTATCATTTATTTTAGGTGCTATTCTTTCTGCTTCGGCAGGTTTTATAGGGATGAAGATCGCAACCAAATCAAATGTTAGAACTGCCGAAGCTGCAAAAACTTCTCTTTCAAAAGCCTTGAAAGTTTCTTTCACCGGAGGTTCCGTTATGGGAATGGGTGTTGCTGGTTTGGCCGTTTTAGGATTAGGTTCATTATACTTGGTTATTAAACAAATTTTTGCGCCGGATGCTGTTGCCAATTCTCATGAAATGGAAAAAGCGATTGAAATCCTTACCGGATTTTCTTTAGGTGCCGAATCTATTGCTCTTTTTGCCAGAGTTGGTGGAGGAATCTATACGAAAGCTGCCGATGTTGGTGCTGATTTAGTTGGAAAAGTAGAAGCCGGTATTCCGGAAGATGATCCAAGAAATCCTGCAACGATCGCAGATAATGTTGGAGATAACGTTGGAGATGTTGCCGGAATGGGCGCCGATTTATTTGGTTCTTACGTCGCCACCGTTTTAGCGACCATGGTTTTGGGTAACGAAACGATTTCGAATGATCTTTTCGGAGGTTTTGCACCCATCCTTTTACCAATGTTGATCGCCGGAACAGGAATTATTTATTCCATGATCGGAACATTATTCGTGAAAGTTGGTGAAGCGGTAGAATTAGACACCGCACCAATCCAAAATGCTTTAAACTTAGGAAACTGGGGAAGCATTATTTTAACCGCTATTTCTTCCTACTTTCTGGTAAATTATTTAATGCCGGAAACCATGACTTTAAGAGGACACGAATTCACCAAGATGGGAGTTTTCGGAGCAATCATTGTCGGGTTGATCGTAGGAACTTTAATGAGCATCATTACAGAATATTACACTGCAATGGGTAAAGGACCGGTTAAAAGTATTGTGAAACAATCTTCTACAGGTCACGCAACCAATATTATTGGCGGACTTGCCGTAGGAATGGAATCTACTTTTTTACCAATTCTGGTTTTAGCCGGTGGTATTTACGGTTCATTTCTTTGTGCTGGACTTTATGGTGTAGCAATTGCTGCAGCGGGAATGATGGCTACAACAGCAATGCAGTTAGCGATTGATGCATTTGGACCAATTGCAGATAATGCAGGTGGAATTGCAGAAATGAGCGAATTACCAAAAGAAGTTCGGGAAAAAACAGATATTTTAGATGCGGTAGGAAATACCACTGCAGCAACAGGAAAAGGTTTCGCCATCGCATCTGCAGCTTTAACGGCTCTTGCATTATTTGCAGCATTTGTTGGAATTGCAGGAATCGACGGTATTGATATTTACCGTGCTGACGTTTTAGCAGGTTTATTTGTGGGTGGAATGATTCCATTTATCTTCTCATCATTAGCGATCAAAGCAGTGGGAACTGCAGCAATGGCAATGGTAGAAGAAGTTCGTCGCCAGTTCCGCGAAATTCCCGGAATTTTAGAAGGTAAGGCCACACCGGAGTACGACAAATGTGTAGCGATCTCAACAGATGCTTCCATTAAAAAAATGATGCTTCCCGGCGCCATTGCAATTGTTTCTCCTTTATTAATGGGCTTTATTTTTGGGCCAGAAGTTTTAGGTGGATTTTTAGCAGGAGCAACCGTTTGTGGAGTTTTAATGGGAATGTTCCAAAACAATGCAGGTGGCGCCTGGGATAACGCTAAAAAATCTTTTGAACAAGGTGTAGACATCAATGGACAAACTTATTACAAAGGTTCGGAGCCGCACAAAGCTTCTGTTACTGGTGATACCGTAGGTGATCCATTTAAAGATACCTCTGGACCATCGATGAATATTTTGATTAAATTAATGTCGATCGTTTCTTTGGTTATTGCCCCAACTTTGGCGGTGATGCACAAAGATCAAATTCAAGAGAACAGAAGAGAAAAAATAGAGTCTTTAAACAGAATGGCCGCAATTACTGCAGGAACTGCCCCCGTTTTAGCGCCAGGAATGAACGCCGGAACACCAATGGCTGCTCAGGAAATTATAGGGACTATGAATGCTGATGGAGATTTTGTTTATGATACCGGAAATATTCAGGAAGTAAAATTAGCTAACAAATCCATTCCAATGGGCGAGAACAGTCAGTTATATGCTTTATACAACGGCATTCAGCTACAGGATAAAACGATTTTAAATAACGACAAATGGTACACGATTGAAAATTTATTTTTCCAAAGTGGAAGCAGCGATTTAAAAGCGGGATCAGAAACACAGCTGAATAATTTAGCCGAGATCATGAATAATTATCCAAATCTTAAAGTGAAATTAGGAGGTTATACAGACAATACCGGAACCGAGGAGACCAATTTGAAACTATCAAATTTACGTGCACAAACAGCGAAACTGAAATTATTGGAAATGGGAATTTCCGGTGATCGCATTGAAGCTGAAGGTTACGGATCTGCTTTTCCAGTTTGCGAAAATAATGATACAGATGAGTGTAAAGCTCAAAACAGAAGAATCGATGTGCGGGTTTTAAATTTCTAGCACCATTTCAAAATAAAGAAAATCCCAGCTGAAAAGTTGGGATTTTTTTGTGCTCAAAAGTATATTATTAACTGATGTCTATTTGATTTTGATCACCACTTTGCCTTTTGCATGGCCACTTTCAATATGTTCGAATGCCTCATTGGTTTCCTCAAACGGATAAATTTTGTCGATAACAGGTTTGATGGTTCCTGCTTCGATCAATTTTGTGATTTCCTCCAATTGAGTTTTGCTCGAATGCATTAACAGAAAAGAATAGTCAACTCCATATTTTTTGGCATGTCGACGAACTTTTGCACTCATAAATCGAACCCCCAATTTCATGATCCAGTTAAGATTATTTTCTTCTGCAAATTTCGGATCGGGTGGTGCAGAAATTGAAATAATTTTTCCGCCTTTTTTCAAGATCTTCATTGATCGTATTAAGGTTTCTTCGTCCTGCGTATTTAAAACCAGATCGTAATCCTGCAGGATTTCTTCGAATTTCTGAGTTTTGTAATCGATCAGAATATCGGCACCAAGATCTTTCAGCATTTGAAAACTTTTGGGGCTCGCCGTTGTTGCCACTGTTGCTCCCAAATGTTTGGCAAGTTGAATGGCAAATGTTCCAATTCCACCGGAACCCGCCTGAATAAATACTTTTTGATCTTTCTTTAATCCGGCTCTCTCGAAAATTTGCCAGGAAGTAAGTCCAACTAAAGGTATAGAAGCTGCTTCTTCCATCGTAAGGTTGCTCGGTTTTAGCGCAACATCATTTTCATTTAAAGCAAAATATTCCGCTAAAGTTCCAATACCACTTTTTTTATCCGGACGAAAATAAACGGCATCACCAACTTTAAAATTTTTGACTTTGGCTCCGATCTTTGCCACTATTCCGGCACCATCATTTCCTAAAATCAGAGGAAATTTATAATCCAGAATTACTTTCATATCGCCGTGCTTCACCTTAAAATCAATTGGATTTAAACTGGCGGCTTTCATTTCAATTAAAACATCGTTTTCTCTTAAAGCCGGTTCCGGTAGTTCACCAAACTGCAGCGGTGTTTTTTTATCGTAC
The DNA here is from genome assembly GCF_056279225.1 of Chryseobacterium sp. UYP7. Lineage (NCBI taxonomy): Bacteria > Pseudomonadati > Bacteroidota > Flavobacteriia > Flavobacteriales > Weeksellaceae > Chryseobacterium > Chryseobacterium sp. UYP7. The sequence goes on along the minus strand of NZ_JBWBQW010000002.1, from coordinate 14,277 downwards.
TTGTTAATGAAAAATGCTTTCATGCTTTTGAATTTGAGGGTTTTAGAGATCTTCCGAAGATGTTTCGACGTTTTCCCAAAGTTCAATCTTATTTCCTTCCGCATCTAAAATATGAATGAATTTTCCATATTCAGAAACATCCAGATCATCTAAAATAGTCACGCCATTGGCACGCAATTGATCGATGAGACCTTCAATATTCTGCACCCGATAATTGATCATGAACTCTTTTTTAGAGGGTGCAAAATAATCGCTTCCCGTTTTAAAAGGACTCCACTGCATTGAATTTGTTTCTTCAGGATCATCAATATTCTGGGAATAAAAACTAGAACCCCACTCATTGATATCAAATCCAAGATTTTTTGCGTACCATTCCCGGGTGGAATTAGGATCATCAGAAAAAAAGAAGATTCCGCCGATTCCGGTAACCTTTGGAACCGCCTTACTTTTTAAATCTGCTGAGTTGTTATCGTTTGTTGAATCGCTCATGATCGTTAATTTTTATTTTAATTAGTGAAATTTTTCGTCAGAGTTTATAGAAGTTGACATTCAAGATAGGTTTAAAAAAATGGATGCTTTATGAACTAAAAAAGGATAACGCTACTTATCCTTTTAAAATCGATATTCATATTTTTTTATTCTAAAAACCAATATACTTGACAAATGTACAACTAAGTCTTAAGAAATCTAAAAAGTTAAGTTTTGCATTAATATTGGTCTCCAATCTGTTTAAAATTTCATTCTTTGAATTCGAACCGCATTTAAAATCGCCAGTAAGGCAACTCCAACATCTGCGAAAACGGCTTCCCACATGGTTGCAATTCCACCTGCACCTAAAACCAGAACAATTGCTTTAACCGCAAAAGCGAGGTAAATATTTTGCCACACAATTTTTCGGGTTTGCTTCCCGATATTGATCGCCATCGGGATTTTACTAGGCATGTCATCCTGAATAACAACATCTGCAGTTTCAACAGTCGCATCACTTCCTAGTCCGCCCATCGCAAAACCGACATCGCTTAAAGCCACAACTGGAGCGTCGTTTACACCATCGCCCACAAAAGCGACGGTTTCGTTTTTCGCTTTTATTTCCTGTAATTTTTTTACTTTATCTTCCGGCAAAAGATCGCCGAATGCATTTTCGATTCCCAGTTCATTCGCCACAAATTTTACAACCGTTGTTTTATCGCCGCTCAACATCGTAACTTTAACGCCTAATTCTTTCAACTTTTCGATGGTTAGTTTTGCGTCTTCCTTAATACTGTCTGCAACGGTTAAATAGCCCACAAATTTTTGATCGTACGCAATCGCTATCAAGGTGTAAACAATTTTACTAACATCAATATCGGATTTGATATTGCACTTATCCATCAGTTTAAAATTCCCGACCAAAAGCTCTTTTCCGGAAACTGTCGCTTTCAAACCATGTCCGGCGATCTCTTCTACATTTTCTAATTTTATTTCGGAATTAATTTCTCCCACATATTCGTGAATCGCAGTGGCAACGGGATGTGTACTTTTACTTTCTAACGCGTTCACCATTTCTAAAATGTTGGCCTGATCAAAATCGGGATCAAAAACGACTTCCTGAACTTTAAAAACACCTTCGGTCATGGTACCGGTTTTATCCATCACCACATTTTGAATTTTGGAAATAACATCTAAAAAGTTACTGCCTTTAAATAAAATTCCGTTCTTACTCGCCGCTCCGATTCCGCCGAAATAACCTAAGGGAATACTAATTACCAAAGCGCACGGACAGGAAATTACAAGAAAGACCAAAGCGCGATATAACCAGTCAGAAAACACATAATTTGCTACAAAAAAGTAGGGTAGAACGGTAATAAGAATCGCCAATAAAACGACAATTGGCGTATAGATCTTGGCAAATTTCCGGATGAATAATTCTGTTGGCGCTTTTTGAGAGGTTGCGTTTTGAACCAATTCCAGTATTTTACTCAGTTTGCTATCAGTAAAAACGGTTGTTACTTTTACCTGAGAAACGGTGTTGAGATTGATCATTCCCGCCAAAACGGTTTCGCCTTTTTTCTTGGTGTCGGGTTTACTTTCACCAGTTAAAGCTGACGTGTTAAACGAAGCACTTTCAGAAATCAATTCACCGTCTAACCCTAATTTTTCCCCGGATTTTAATTGAATGATCGCACCGATCTCTACGGTTTCGGCCTTTACAATTTCTGGTTTATTATCTTTTAAAATGGTAACCTCATCGGGTCTTTGATCCAGTAAACTTTTAATATCCGCCTGAGCTCTGGAAACTGCCATCGTTTGAAAAACCTCGCCCACTGCGTAAAATAGCATTACTGCAACACCTTCCGGATATTCGCCAATAACAAAAGCGCCAACCGTTGCGATGCCCATTAATAAGAATTCTGAAAAAAATTCTCCATGGATGATGCTTTTATAAGCTTCCTTTAAAACAGGAAACCCGACAGGAATATAAGCGACTCCGTACCAAACAATTCTAACCCAGTCTTTAAAAAAATCCGGTTTCAAATAATGATCGAAAAATAAGGCTGCCAAAAGTAAAACCAGAGAAATGATGATCGGTAAGAACATTTTAAAAGAACCGTCTTCTTCGTGACTGTGGTTATGACCGTCGTCGTCGCTGTGTTGCTGCGGCTTTTTATTGTCTAATAATTTTTCTGCGCCTGCATCTTTGTAGATCTTTTCTTCCTCGGTGCAGCAAATTTGTTTTCCGTTCTTATCGTAAATATGTTGATGTGCCATTGTTCTGTAAGTTTGTATTTTTTAATGTTCGTGACCGCCACCGCCGGATAATTTGGCATTAATGAAAAATGCACCTTTTGTTACGATCTGGGAATTTTCAGGAATTTCCTCAATAAAAGTGAGCGCGGTATATCCCATATTACTAACGCCTTTGATGATCTGGATCCTTTCAAAATTAATACCACCTTTTGCTTCCTCTTGATGAGTTGGGCCTTCTTCAGCAGCGGTTTTTTCTTCTTCTTCAGAATGAACTTCCGGCTTTTTATTCGTGATGATGAAAATATAATCTTTTCCTTCTGTATTTACAACGGCTTCATTCGGAACCGCGGGTGCCGTTGCATCATTCAGGCTCACGATTCCGGTAATATTCATGCCGTCGATCAATCCGGCTTTATTTCCAGTGACTTTGCAATGAATCGCGATCGTTTTACTGTCATTTTCGAAGGAGGAACCAATGCTGAAAACTTTGGCGTCATATTCCATAGTGGGATTGTTGGTCAAGGTAAAATGAATGACCTGACCGACCTTCAATTTGGGCAGATCTTTTTCAAAAACCTGTAGATCTAAGTGTAAAGAACCGTTATCCACGATCTCCGCGACCGGAGAAGAAACATCAACATAACTTCCTAATTTTGCGAAAACATTGCTCACCACGCCGTTCAGCGGACTCGTTACGACCAATCTTGATTTCAGTTTTCCGTTGGATAATGAACCTGCGCTAATTCCCATTAATTGAATTTGCTGCTGCAAAGATGATTTTCGAGTGCGAAGATTTCTTAGTTCTGCCGTTGCATTTTGTAAATTTTTCAAAGCTCCCGCATTTCCAGCATTTAATTCTTTCTGGCGGCGTTCTTCCTGTTCGGCGAAAGTAATTCTTCCGATTGTAGTCAAATAATCCTCCTGAAGTTGAATAAATTGGGGATTTTCGATTGTTGCAATCACCTGTCCTTTTCTTACAAAACTTCCAATTTGAACGTTAAGCGTTTTTATAACGCCGCCATATAAAGATGTCGCGTTTCCCTTGCTGTTATTCGGCACCGTAAGCATTCCGTTGGCTTTAATGGTTGCGGTTAATTCTTTCTCTTCTAATTTCCCGAACTCGATGCCAACTTTATCGATCTGCTCCTGAGTCAGTGTTGCAATGTTTGAAGGTTCTTCCTCTTGGTGCTCGCCTGATTTTTCGGTTGTGGATTCTTTTTTTGAATTTTCTTCTTTGGTGCAACTGTTTGAAAAGCACATGAACATTGAGAAAAATAGAAATCCAACTGCTTTTTTTATATTGATAAACATACTGATTATTGATTTATGATTGAGTTGATATTGATGACAGACTGATTAACCTGCTGAATACTTTTCAGATAATTTAACTGAATATCTGTGGCCGTTTGCAAAGCGTAAAGATATTCCACGTAACTTATTTCACCCACGCGATATCCGAGTTGTGCCGCGAAAACAATGTCTTTTGCATTCGGTAAAGCTTGATCCAAATAATATTGATATTGCTGAACATCTTGCTCATATTGTGATAGGGCATTTTTAAACTTTGTTTTAAGTTCCAGCTTTTCTTGTTCTGCAGTGGCTTCAAAAGCTTTTTTAGTAAAATCATAAGCGTTGAGTTTTGCTTTCGTTGCGGTAAAGATCGGAATGGAAACTCCGATATTAACGTAATGAAACCGTTTCTCCGCGCCATAAAATCTTTCCGGACCATTAATTTCATAATTTCCGATAAGCGACTGATTCGTGTATCCAAGCGTAAGGTCAGGCAAATTCCTGGCTTTTTCTACCTTTTTATTTTGTTCCGCGATTAAGGCTTCCTGATATAAAATTTTTACAGAAGGATTATTCTCAATAGAAGAACTTTCGAGTACATTACTCACCAGCATGGGTTGATAATTTTTCTCTTCTTCAATGCTAAAAGATTCTTCAGTATTCATTAAAGCCTGCAAACTTTGATACGCATTTTTGAGGTAAACGTCGTTCTGTTTTAGCAACAAATAGATCTCGCCTTTTTTCGCTTCTGCCGTGCTGATCTCGACTTTTTTAATGTCGCCGACTTTAAATCTCAGTTTCGCAACGCGGATAAAATCATTGTACAGACTGTCTAAATAAACCAACTGACTTTGATTGTGCTGCAAATACTGGATTTGATAGAAATACGTTCGAACCTGATTTTTAATTTCCAGTTGAGACAGCTCGATGTTGATTTCTTTGCTTTTTACTTCTGCATTTATTAGTTCCTTTTTTGCGCCAAACAAAGTAGGGAAGGGAATCGTCTGCGAGATCTGGAAAGACTGATCAAATTTTTCACTGCTGTACTGTCCTAACTGCGTGCTAAAATTCAGTTTCGGAATTTCACCCGACGTTTTTATCAAACTTTTTTTCGATTCTAACTCTAAATTTTTCGCCTTGATCTTTCCGTTATTTTGAAGCGCAATTTCTATAGCTTCCTCGATTCCGAGAACTTTCTTTTCCTGTGCATTTAGACTGAAGCTCCATGTAGAAAGCATCAGAATCATTATTGCTGTTACCGATTTCATTTTTAATTTTTTTCTGAAATTGAATTTTGAATTGAAGATGATGTACAACAATGGAAGTACGAATAAAGTTAGAAATGTTGCCGTAATTAATCCACCAATCACGACTGTCGCTAAAGGTTTCTGAACTTCTGCACCTGCACCATGAGATAATGCCATTGGTAGAAATCCAACACTTGCAACAGTTGCCGTCATTAAAACGGGTCGTAATCTTTCTTTCGTCCCTTCAAAAACCCGTTTGAAAATATCGGTAACGCCGTCTTTTTCCAGTTGATTAAAAGTTCCAATGAGTACAATTCCATTTAGAACTGCTACCCCAAAAAGGGCAATAAAACCAATTCCTGCACTAATACTGAAAGGCATATCGCGCAAAATCAACGCGAAAACTCCACCGATCGCACTCATCGGAATTGCCGTGAAAATTAAACTTGCCTGTTTTATGGAATTGAAAGTAAAGTAAAGCAGAGAAAAAATTAAAAGAAGCGATAATGGAACCGCGATCAACAATCGTTTGGTAGCTTTCTCCAGATTTTCGAATTGTCCGCCGTAAGTGAAATAATAGCCGCTTGGTAATTTGATCTGTTGATCTAATTTTTGCTGAATTTCTTTCACAACACTTTGAACATCTCTGTTTTCAACATTAAAACCGACATAAATTCGTCTTTTACTCGCTTCCCGACTGATTTGCGCAGGTCCCAATTTATAGTCAATTTTAGCGACTTGTGACAAAGGAATTTGATTTCCCGTATTGGTTGGGATCATCAGATTGCTCACATCATCGATATCGGTTCTGTAAATACTGTCTAATCTTACGACGAGATCGAAACGGCGTTCGTTCTCAAAAACCTGTCCGGCACTTTTACCTGCAAAAGCGGTACTTACGACGTTATTTACATCTTCTACATTCATCCCGTAATTCGCCAGGCGGTTTCTGTCGTATTCCACATTGATCTGTGGTAGTCCGTTAATTTGTTCAACTTGCGGTTCCGTCGCGCCATCTACCGTTTGTATGACCTGACTGACTTTCTTCGCATAAATAGAAAGACTGTCTAAATTTTCCCCAAAGATCTTCACCGCGACATCTTGCCGGATTCCGGTCATCAATTCATTGAAACGCATTTGGATGGGCTGGTTTTTTTCAAAGAAGATTCCGGGAATAACCTCCAATTCTTCAGATATTTCATTAGCGAGGTCTTCGTAACTTTTTTTAGTTTTCCACTCTTTCTGAGGTTTTAAAACAATGATCAAATCACTTGCTTCCGGCGGCATTGGATCGGTCGGAACTTCTGCAGCCCCGGTTTTTCCAACTACCATTTTTACCTCATCAAATCCTTTAATTATTCTTGATGCCTGAGATGATGTTTCGATACTTTGACTCAAAGAACTTCCTTGTGGTAAAATACAGTGAAAGGCAAAATCACCTTCCTGTAACTGGGGTATAAATTCGCCACCCATATTTTTGAAGAGCAATAAACTGATGGCAAATAAAGCTACGGTTCCGCCAACGAGCCAGTATTTAATTTTGATGGCTTTCTCTAAAAGCGGCTGATAAATTTTATGTAAAAAAGTCATCATTTTATCGGAGAAGGTCTTTTTGTGAGAAACTTTCTTCGATAAAAATAACGCACACATCATAGGAATATAAGTGAGCGACAAAATTAAAGCACCTAAAATTGCAAACCCAACCGTTTTTGCCATTGGCGTAAACATTTTTCCTTCTACTCCGACTAAAGTTAAAATGGGAATGTAAACGATAAGGATGATAATTTCCCCAAATGCTGCACTATTCCGAATTTTGGAGGCAGAAAGAAAAACCTCCTGATCCATTTCGGGCTGTGTTAATTTGTTGAGAGATTTACGTAAACCCAAATGATGAACCGTCGCTTCAACAATGATCACGGCGCCATCCACAATTAATCCAAAATCAATTGCTCCTAAACTCATTAAGTTGGCAGAAACTCCGAAAACATTCATCAAACCTAAAGCGAAAAGTAGTGATAATGGAATTGCAGAAGCTACAATTAATCCCGCCCGAAAATTCCCAAGGAATAAAACAAGGACAAAAATAACGATCAATGCGCCTTCAATCAAATTGGTTTCTACCGTGCTCATCGCGCGATCGACCAGTTCTGTCCGGTCCAGAAACGATTCTATCACCACATCGTTCGGCAAAGATTTTTGGATTACAGGAATTTTTTCTTTGATGCGTTTTACAACCTCATTACTATTTTCTCCTTTCAACATCATTACAACGCCACCAACGGCGTCAACTTCGCCATTGTAAGTCATGGCTCCGTAACGAACTGCACTGCCAAAGCGGACATCGGCGACATCTTTAATAAAAATAGGGACACTTCCTGTTGAGTTCTTAACGCTGATGTTTTCTACATCTTCCAGTGATGTGACCAAGCCAATTCCACGGATAAAATAAGCATTGGGTTTCTTATCGATGTAAGCGCCGCCGGTATTTTGATTATTTTTTTCGAGCGCGGTGAAAATATCGGTAATGCTGACTCCCATTGATCTTAAGCGATTGGGATCTACGGAAACTTCATACTGTTTTAATTCTCCACCAAAACTGTTGACTTCTGCAATTCCTTTTGTACCATTAAGTTGTCGCGCAACGATCCAGTCCTGCATTGTTCGCAGATCTTTAGCGTTGTATTTACTTTCGCTGCCTTTTTTCGGATGCAAAATATACTGATAAACTTCACCTAAACCCGTACTAGCGGGACCTAATTGGGGAGTTCCAATTCCTTGCGGAATATTTCTTTCGGCTTCTTTTAATTTTTCGTTGACGAGTTGCCTGGCAAAATAAATGTCGACATCTTCCGCGAAAACAACGGTAATTACAGATAGTCCAAACCTCGAAATACTTCGGGTTTCCTCTAAATCGGGAAGATTTGCAATGCTTTGCTCAATAGGAAAAGTAACCAGTTGTTCAACTTCCTGTCCCGCCAAAGTTGGACAAACGGTGATGATTTGCACCTGATTATTGGTGATATCGGGAACAGCATCGATGGGTAATTTAGTGGCGCTCCAAACTCCCCAGATAATGAGGAAGAGCGTCATGATCCCAATAACGAGCTTGTTTTTTATACTAAATTTTATAATACGATCTAACAAAATAAATGGAATTAAAGATTAATATGTATCGTTTTGAATCCAATTTGTGGGCACAAAAAGGATTGCTAATGTCAAAAAACTTAAATACAGAATTTAACGCAGCGCGAAAAGCCTGTATAAATAATACATTAGCGAAAAAAATATTAAGCAATAATTTGTGGCGGGTGCCAAATATTCCCGGAGTAACTGGAAATAATAGTAAGATTCCGAAGTGGAAATTTAATGTTAGAAACGATGGAAACTTTCATCTCCTTAAAAGTGTGAAGCGTATACTTCAGATCAGCAGTGGTGCTGCAACAGTTACAGGTACAAAAAGGACTGCAGAAATCGGAAGTGTCGCCTTTGTGATCATGTGATTCTGAAACCGAAACTTTTTGCCGGTCATTTTGCCATTCCGTTAAAGTATCGCTGCATGGCACTACAGATAGTGCCACGAGATAAATACTAAATAGAAATGCTAAAATCCTCATGGGGTCGCAAGTTAGGTATTATTTATTTTTAATGTTTAATTTGGGTAAAATAGTTGAAATAAAATTTTTATTCTTTCCACCGGGTTTCTCGCCACTCTTTTTGCTCCTCTTTGTTAAGAAAAGACCAGGCAACAATTCTGCTCGATTTATTGCCGGTTCCAATAGGAATTGTTTTGATCTGAGTAACTTCCATTTCATCCAGAGATTTGTAAATTCCTTTGAGATTGGATTTTTTAGAGACCAAAGTTGAGAACCAGTAGCAGTTTGTCGCAAATTCTTTACTCTCCCTGATCATATTGTGAATAAAAGTGTGCTCGCCACCTTCGTAAACCAATTCACTGCTGATTCCTGCAAAATTGAGTGGCGGTCTTAAAGTTTTTTTGCCGGAAAGATTCAAAACTTTTCTTCTGCTGCCTTTCTGAGCTTCCTCAGTGGAGGAATGAAAAGGTGGATTACAGATGGAGAAGTCAATTTTTTCCTCACTTTCCAGAATACCTTTAAAAAAAGATTCGCTATTTTCCTGTAATTTGATTTCAATTTTACCTTGAAGCGCCTCATTTGTCGCTACAATATTCGTTGCAGATTCAACCGATTTGGGATCAATATCGGAGCCTATAAAATTCCAGCCATATTCTGTAACGCCGATAATGGGATAAATACAGTTCGCACCAACGCCAATATCAAGACCAATAATTTTCGCACCGGTTGGCGTAGTTCCAAAATTACTTTGGGTGACTAAATCTGCGATGTGATGAATATAATCAGCTCTTCCGGGAATCGGTGGACATAAATTTTCCTCCGGAAAATCCCAGTTTTTAATTCCGTAATAATGGTGGAGTAGCGCCTTATTAAGAAGTTTTACCGCTACCGGACTTGCAAAATCTACTGATTCTGCGCCATGATTATTGGGTGTTATGTGGTCCGCTAATTCAGGAACTGCAATTTTAAGCGCGTCTAAATCATATCGTTCCCGATTTTTATTTCGGAGATGAAGTCTAATTTTTTCTGGAGTATTTTGATCTGCTGACATTTACGGTAGTTTCTTGTTTGAGTTTTGAATATTACTATTCTTAAAATAAAAAATTCTGAAATTGAAGTTGCGTTGAAAGTTTAAATAAAAATCTTTCCCGTCAAAAACTAATTTCTTTTTGCAAATATAAATGATAAGTCCCGAAGAATCCTCAAATTATTAAATTCTGTAGAAAATTAAAAAGTTAGATCGAACTATTTGCACATACATTTTACTTTACACTGTAATCCGCAGACATTTAATATCGTTTTTTGAAGAGTTCCGTTTAAAATTATTATTTGGACATGTAGATTTTCGATGTAAGTGAATCGGTAATAATAAATTAAAGATTCAATGGTTCTGGTCTGGGTCATTAATCTATAAGTCTTAAGATTTTCTTCATTTGTAACTTCAGTTTTCCAAAGTGAGCTATTCATTTTGCGGATTGGTAAAGTTCTGGGCAAAGTAAGGGTGAAGCTTACAACAGTCAGAAAATTTATAAAAGATGAAGTCTTTGATTTAGCAATAAACGGTCATTTTTCCAAATCGATATTAGCTTAGGTTTTTATCTATTCGATTCGTTTCTTTTAACCACTTTTCGGAAATTGAAAAATAGTATTATTGAAGCTAATAAATAAATGGTTGAGAAAGAAAGAAATGTTGTTATTGGATTAAGATCTTCATAAAATTTGCCAATTATCGTAACGAAGAGAAAATAAATCACAACAGTTAATGGTATTCCTAAAAATGTAAGGAGTGAATAATAAAAATTAGTTCTAATCCGATCTATTAAATTTAAAAAAATTGGTAAGGAATATAAAATCATTCCAATTAAATAGACAAACGAATAAGCCAAATTCAATACCAGATAGAGAATTTCCAGCAAATTTTCGAAGAAACTGCCCTCAGTAGACTTCGTTTGCATAAATGAAAACCTATAAATAAAGTATAAAATTATACCTATCAGAATATTAATTAACCAAGTCTTAAATATTATTTTTTTCACGATGGTTAAATTAGTAAGTTTTTCATGGAGTTGCGGTAAATTTCACAAATTCTGCTAACGGGTGGTCATTTCTGCAGGCGGAGATTTTTAAAATACATCTTTGTAAATATAATAAATTGAATAATTAGTAAAAATCTTGATGATAGAAACTTCCGTCCCACTAATAGAAATAACGTGTTACCTACAGGTCTTATTATCTTTGCCTCACCCATAATCCCGAATTTAGAAAACTTAATTGTACTAGATAATCTTCCTTTGTTAAATATTGAAACCATCTTTTATATTTCCGATTCCTGAAGTCATAAATATTAATAATAAGATAGGGATTTTCAAGATTTTTTTTACTTAGTTCGATATTGAATCTTTTTATTTCAGGCATTCCTTTTTTGTACGTGTAATAATCAAAGTTTAAATAAAATTTTTCGTTGAGATTTTGAAAGTTTAATTTTCATATTCAGGAGTAATTAAATCTCCAGGATAATAGTTAACATCTATTTTTTCATCTCTTTCTTTACTGTTGTTACTTAAATTTATGCTTGTAATTTCTCCATTTATGTTTTTGTCATTTACTTGAAGAATAACATTGAAATTTTGTCCAGTAATTTTTGTAAAAGTCAACAATAAAAATATAAATAATATTATTTTCATCACTCTTTAATTTTAGAAACTCCTTTGTTTAGACTTGTAGGTAACGTTTTGCGTATTGGTGATGGTGCGGCTTTATCGCGCACTTTTTCTTTTATAAACTAATCTTCGGAATATCTAAAATTATTAAACTTGCGATTCCTCCGCACTATTGCCAATACGATGTTAGCAGACGTATTTTTACCAAGTTTTCTTGTCATCATAGTCAGGTTTGTCTAAATATTCCATTACGAATTTACTCATTTTGGGTTTTAATTTTGCATATAAATCGTTATAAATTGGATTTTTATATTTGTGGATAGCCTTGAATACAAATTCTTCGTTATATCTAAAATACCAAGTATCAGGATAATTTTTTTTGTCTAATATTTTCAATAAAAGGTTTAAACTATTTTTATTTTTATATTTAGCAATTGCACGACAATAATACTTTAAATCTTCTGACGATGATTGTTCCTTTTTTTTAATCGTTTTGTCGAAGTATTTTTCCAAAGTAGAAAAATATATTTCATTTGGATTTTCTTCGATAGATTTAAAAATCCAGTCCTCGCAAGGATTTTCAAGTTTATCAAAGATGTTTTTTAGAAAGATTAGGTCTTCTTGTTTTTTAAATTTTGATAACGCATAACATGCTCCTAATTGAATACCGCATCTATCTGTTTTTAATTTAGACCTTTCCTTTATCAATGAGTAATACCTTTCGTTTGGTTCAACATCTTGTATCATCCAATTTGAAACATTTAAATAAGAGTGTTTGGTTAAAACACTATCAACCAAAATATTTTTCTGTATTTTAGAAAGTTTTCTACTGTCTTCTGCTTTTCTAATAAGTAAATCTGAAACCATAAAACTACCGCTCGCATCTTCGTAATACCACCACGTAACTTTTGTGGTGTCATTAAGGTGTTTTAAAAGAACTTTAAAGTAATCCTTTTCGTTTTTATTTACAATTGTTTTATATGCAATAACACGTAAAATAGGATTTTCACAATTGAGCAATTGATTTAACTCTTTTTTACTACAATTATCTCTAATATATTTTATAGCAACGGTGTCGTCTGAAGGAAGTTTCTTTTCTGAAGCAAGACTTTTGAGATGTTTTCGCAATGGCGAATTAAAGTCAGAAATTTCAATAGAATATTGCTTGTCATTGTTGCAGCTTAATATTGTTGAAATGATAAATATGTACAATAATTTTCTCATAATATGGCTGCCAGCGTCAGTCTGTGAAAAAACCTCCGCTTATTACTTTCAAAAATAGCTAAATTATTTTAATAATACGGGAGTATATTCGTATATTTAATAATGCAACACATCACTGGAATAGCCCGCAATCAAATGGTTTTCATGAGTTTAGAAGATTCCATTTCTGAAGATAATCCAATTCGTTTTATCGATGCTTTTGTGGAGAATATCGATTTAAAAGCATTAGGTTTTGAACTTCAAACCCTCAAAACGGAAGGACGACCGAGTTTCAAAACGCAAACATTTCTCAAAATCTATTTGTATGGTTATCTCAATGGACTTCGAAGTTCACGGAAACTCGAAAAAGAGTGTGTGCGCAATATTGAACTGCAATGGCTTTTATTTGGACTTGTACCCAATTACCTCAGGGACAAGTGGTAGAAGTGAGTTATAATATTCAAGCCGCTGTTGATGACAGGTACAATTTAGTTGTGGCTACACACACCATTAATCGTAATGATCGTAATGCTTTGAGCGCAATTGCAATTGAAGCTAAGGGGAATTTGGGCGTTGAAACATTCACTGCTTTAGTTGACAAAGGGTATCACAACGGTCGGGAAATCACCCGTTGCAAAGAGGAAAATATAATCACCATTGTTGCGCATCCAGATCAGGGAAAAAGCAACGAAAATGGCACTCAACCAGATTATTTTGTTTCAAAATTCATTTACAATACAGATGATGACACTTACACTTGTCCGGCAAACCAAGTTTTAAAAACCACCGGACGATGGCACAAGAAAACCCGCGATAGAGACAGCTATGACTTCAAAAAATACCGAACCCCAGCTTGTAAAGAATGTCCCGTAAAATCACTTTGTACGAGCAGAACAGGAGGCCGGGAGATTGACAGAAGTCAGTATGCCGATGCTGTTGCAGAAAACAATCAGCGCTACCAAGCCAATGCGAAATTATACCGAAAGCGGCAGGAGATCAACGAGCATATTTTCGGAACAATCAAAAGACAGTGGGGTTACAATCACACGAATTTAACGGGATTAGAAAAAGTAAATGGAGAACACAGTTTAATTATGCTGGTGTACAACATCAAACGCGCGATGAATATTCTGGGCGTTCCGGACTTAATTGCCAAATTGAAGAACTGGAAATCACCTTACAAAGCGAAAGATTGTTTTGTTTTTAAAACGACTTATTTTAAGCCTTTTATAATCTTATTCAAAAATAGATTATCAATTGCCGCCTAAAAAATAGCTGGTCTTAAAACGCATTTATTGAGGCGTGAAAGGTTCGTTTTCTTAAGAAATTATAGGAAAGCTGAGTTTTTTCACAGCCTGACGTTTTTCGGCTTGGCGATGGTGGGGCTTAATATGCCAAATCTTTCTATTATAAATTAATCTTCGAAATATCTAAAATCTTTAAACTTGGCGAAAAATCCCGTACTATTGCAAAACCGCCTTAAGTTTGTTTTTAATATATTTATATACTAATCAGAAAGAACAAAAGAGAGGATAAAGGTTTACGATAACCGCAGGA